>CAVPEV010000047.1:0-158135 GCA_963703555.1 uncultured Actinomycetota bacterium
GTACCAATTGCTGCCGGGCAGGCCGGCGAGCTCACCCACGGCGTCCCGGAGCGTTCCCAGGGCGTCGCCCAGGTTCGCGCCGAGGGCAAGCACCACCTTCGCGGGTGCCGCCGGTGCACGGTCGAGCACGTCGGGGGCCTCGCCGAGGAGGTCGGCAACGGGCCCAGGGCGCCACGGCTGCACCGCGGGCAGGTGCTCGCGGTCCCGCCGCACCTCCACGACGACGTCGACGAACGGCACCGGCAGCGGAGCCTGCGGCTTGTGCACGGCGACCTCGACGGCGCCGACCGCACGGTAGGCGAGGACCTCGGCCGCGATCCGTTCGGCCACGGTCTCCAGCAGCGCGGCCGGCTCGCCGGCCAGCACGTCCGCCACGCGCTGGGACAGCTCGGCGTAGTCGACGGTGCGGCTGAGGTCGTCGTGCGCGGCGGCCGGCCGGGTGTCCAGGTGGACGACGACGTCCGCGACGAACCGCTGGCCGTCCCGCCGCTCCTGCGCGAGCACGCCGTGATGGCCGACCGCCTCGATCCCCTGCAGCCGGATGCGGTCGTCGCTCCCGGTCACCGCGCCGGGCCCGCCGTCGACGCGCGGACCCGGCACGTCGGCGGGCTCCGGGTCGCCGGCCGCGTGCAGCCCCTGTGCGTGTGTGTTCACCGGTCGATCCTCCTCGTCGCCGCGCCACCCCGGCGCCATCGCTCCGGGCCGTCCCCGCCCGGTGCCGGGGCCGGCGCGGCAGGTGCCCGCGGCGGCGCGACCGCGGCGGCCGTCCAGGCGGCGGCCACCCGCACCGCGTCGGCCGAGCCCGGCACGTCGTGCACCCGGACGCACCACGCTCCCGCGTGCGCGGCCAGCGCGGACACCGCTGCTGTCGCCCGGTCCCGGGCCAGCGGCGGTGCGGGCTGCCCGTCCACCGCGAGCAGGTGGCCGAGGAACCGTTTGCGGGACGCGCCGACGAGGACGGGGAAGCCGTCCGCGACGAGCTCGGGCAGCCGCGCCAGCAGCGGCCAGTTGCTGGCCCCGGACTTGGCGAAACCCAGACCCGGGTCAAGCACCACCTGCTCGTCCCGCACACCGGCGGCACGCAGGGCGGCGACCCGGTCGGCCAGCTCCCGGCGCACGTCGCGCACCACGTCGTCGTAGTCGTCGTAGTCGTCCATCACGTCCGAGGGAGCCCGCCAGTGCATCGCGACATAGACCACCCCTGCGTCCGCGACGAACCTGGCCATGGTGGGGTCGGCGAGCCCGCCGGACACGTCGTTGACCACCAGCGCGCCGCGTTCCACGGCCGCCCGGGCGACCTCCGACCGGGTGGTGTCCACGGAGACGACCGCGCCGTCCCGGGCCAGCCGCTCGACGACCGGCAGCACCCGCGCCATCTCCTCGGCCACCGGCACCCGGCCGGCACCGGGTCGGGTGGACTCCCCGCCGACGTCCACGAGGTCGGCTCCCTCCTCGAGCAGAGCGAGCCCGTGGGCGATCCCGGCCCCCGGGGCGAACCACCGGCCCCCGTCGGAGAACGAGTCCGGGGTGACGTTGACGACGCCCATGACGAGCGTGCGCTGCAGCGCGACCAGCGCAGCAGGCAGCGGGGCAGGGTGGCGGCTCGGGCTCACCCGGTCAGGGTAGGGCCGTCGGGCCCGCGCCGGGACCGGGGCCTCACCGGCCGAGGATCAGGCTCATCGCCTCCGCGCGGGTGGCCGGGTCGCGCAGCTGGCCCCGCACCGCCGACGTCACCGTACGGGCGCCCGGCTTGCGCACCCCGCGCATGGACATGCACAGGTGCTCGCACTCCAGGACGACCATCACCCCGCCCGGCCGGAGCACCTCGACGAGCGCGTCCGCCACCTGGGAGGTCAGCCGCTCCTGGATCTGCGGCCGGCGTGCGTAGAGGTCCACCAGCCGGGCCAGCTTGCTCAGGCCGGTGATCCGGCCGTCGTCCCCGGGGATGTAGCCGACGTGCGCGACCCCGTGGAACGGCAGCAGGTGGTGCTCGCAGGTGGAGTACACCTCGATGTCCTTGACCAGCACCAGCTCCTGGTGGCCGAGGTCGAAGGTCGTCGTGAGCACGTCGCGCGGCTCCTGCCGGAGCCCTGCGAACGACTCCGCGTACGCCCGGGCGACGCGCATGGGAGTGTCCCGCAGGCCCTCCCGGTCGGGGTCCTCGCCGAGCGCCGCCAGCAGCTCGCGGACGGCCGTCGCCGCCCGCTCCAGGTCCGGCTCGCGAGCGGGGGTCGTCATGCCTGGCCCGGTGCCCGGTCGGGTGGCAGCTCGACCGTGGTCACCGCAGGGTGCTCGTCCTTGACCGCCGCCTCGTCCTGGGGAACTACGGGCTCGTCCCCGTCCCGGGCCGCCAGCTCGGCCGGTGTCATCACCGGTGGACGGTCCGGCAGCTCCCGGTCGCCGGGCGACCACGGCTCCCGCGGCGGCCGCTTGGTGATCGGGGCGAAGATCGCCGCCAGCTCCGCGGCGTTGAGGGTCTCCCTCTCGAGCAGCTCCAGCACGAGCGCGTCGAGTACGTCGCGGAACTCCACGATGATGCCCCAGGCCTCCTCGTGGGCATGCTCCATGAGGGCGCGGACCTCGCGGTCGATGCCCGCAGCCACCTCCTCGGAGTAGTCGTTCTCCCGGCCCAGCTCCAGCCCGACGAACGGCTCCGCGTCACCCTTGCCGAACCGGACGGCTCCCAGGCTCAGGCTCATCCCGAACTGGGTGACCATCTTCCGGGCCGTGGCGGTGGCGTTCTCGATGTCGTTGCTGGCGCCCGTCGTCGGGTCGTGGAAGACGATCTCCTCGGCGACCCGGCCGCCCATCGCGTAGGCGAGCTGGTCGAGCAGCTCGTTGCGCGTGGTGGAGTACTTGTCCTCGGTCGGCATCACCATCGTGTAGCCGAGCGCCCGGCCGCGCGGCAGGATCGTCACCTTCGTGACCGGGTCGGTGTAGCGCAGCGCCGAGGCCACCAGGGCGTGGCCGCCCTCGTGGTAGGCGGTGATCTTCTGCTCCTTGAGCTTCATCACCCGGGTGCGCTTCTGCGGTCCTGCGACGACCCGGTCGATCGCCTCGTCGAGAGCACGGTTGTCGATGATCTGGGCATTGCTGCGCGCCGTCAGCAGAGCGGCCTCGTTGAGCACGTTCGCGAGGTCGGCACCGGTGAAGCCGGGGGTGCGCCGAGCCACCGCGGTGAGGTCCACGTCGGCGGCCATCGGCTTGCCCTTGGCGTGCACCTGGAGGATCCGCTCACGCCCGCGCATGTCCGGCGGGTCCACCGAGATCTGGCGGTCGAACCGGCCCGGGCGCAGCAGCGCCGGGTCGAGGATGTCCGGCCGGTTGGTGGCGGCGATCAGGATGACGTTCGTCCGCACGTCGAAGCCGTCCATCTCGACGAGCATCTGGTTGAGCGTCTGCTCGCGCTCGTCGTGACCGCCGCCCATGCCGGCACCACGGTGGCGGCCGACGGCGTCGATCTCGTCGATGAAGATGATCGCCGGCGCGTTCTGCTTGGCCTGGTCGAACAGGTCACGCACCCGGCTGGCCCCGACGCCGACGAACATCTCGACGAAGTCCGAGCCGGAGATCGAGTAGAACGGCACGCCCGCCTCGCCCGCAACCGCGCGGGCCAGCAGGGTCTTGCCCGTCCCCGGTGCGCCGTAGAGCAGCACGCCCTTGGGGATCTTGGCGCCGACCGCGAGGAACTTGGCCGGCTCGGAGAGGAACTCCTTGATCTCCTGGAGCTCCTCCACCGCCTCGTCCACACCGGCGACGTCGGCGAACGTCACCTGGGGCTGTTCCTTGGTCGCCAGCTTGGCGCGGGACCGGCCGAAGCTCATCACCCGCGAGCCGCCGCCCTGCATGTTGGACATGAGGAACCAGAACAGGCCCAGGATGATGACGAACGGCAGGACCAGGCTCAGCAGGCTCGACCACCACGACGTCTGAGGGACCTTGGAGTCGAAGCCCCCCGGCGGGTCGGCCGTGGTCACCGCGTCGACCACGGCGGGCCCCTGCGGCGTGACGTAGTAGAACTGCACGTCCTTGCCGTAGTCGTGACCGTCGGCGGAGTAGGGCTCGGTGAGCGTCAGGTCCACACGCTGCTGACCCTCCGTCATCGTGGCCTGCTGCACCTTGCCGTCGGCGAGGAGCTGCAGACCGGCGGAGGTGTCGATGCGTTGCACGCCCGAGCCGGAGAACGCGCTGGCACCGATCCACAGCAGCAGGACGGCAAGCACGATCCACGGCACGGGACCACGGGTCAAGCGCGAAAGCTTCATGGCTGGCGGGGCGCGGGTCCCCTCGTCCCTCCGGTTGCGGGTGCGGTGTTGTGGAAAGGTACATGGTGGGCCTGGGCATCCCCGCGGCTGTTCGCTGAGGGCACGACGCGGACACCGGGCCGGCGGTGTCAGCGGTAGACGCGCGGCGCCAGGGTGCCGACGAAGGGCAGGTTGCGGTAGCGCTCGGCGTAGTCCAGGCCGAACCCCACAACGAACTCGTTGGGGATGTCGAAGCCCACGTAGCGGACCGGCACGGGCACCTTGGCGGCGTCCGGCTTGCGCAGCATGGTGGCGACCTCGACGCTCGCCGGGCCACGGCTGCGCAGGTTGGCCAGCAGCCAGGACAGCGTGAGCCCGGAGTCGATGATGTCCTCGACGATGAGCACGTGCCGGCCGATCAGGTCCGTGTCCAGGTCCTTGAGGATGCGCACCACCCCGGACGACCGGGTGCCCGAGCCGTAGGAGGACACCGCCATCCAGTCCATCTCCACCGGGGTGTGCAGGCGACGCACCAGGTCGGCCATGACCATGACCGCTCCCTTGAGCACGCCCACGACCAGCAGCGAGCGGCCGGCGTAGTCGGCGTCGATGTCCCGCGCCATCTCGTCCAGACGCGCACCGAGCTGCTCCTCGGTGAGCAGCACCCGCTCGAGATCCGCTCCCATGTCCGCCCGGTCCACCCGATGCTCTCCTCGCCGTGTCACGACCGCCGTGACCTCCAGCCTGCCACACGCTCGGCCGGCCACCGCGCCGGGCAGCGCTGCCGGGCCCTGACCGTGCCACCCGACGACGAGGGCGTCCATCGCCTGTGCATGGCGGTGGGACAGCGCGCCGGCCGACGCACCGACCGAGCGCGCGGCCGCGAGCAGCGCACGGCGGCGCACCGCGGGCGGCGCGCCGGCGAGCACCTCGACGTCCAGGAGGACCCGCCCGGGCCCGCCGTCGGCGCACCGGGCTGCCGCGAGCAGCTGCGCGGCCAGGGAATCGAGCACGTCGGCGTCCTGGCGCAGCTGCTCGGCCGTGCGGGCCAGGGCAGCGGCGACGCCGGGCCCCAGCTCGGCCTCGAGCACCGGCAGGACGTGCGAGCGCACCCTGGACCGCGCCGGCGCCCGGGCGGTCGCCCGGCCCGCCCCGGCGGCGCCCGAGGCGGGCCGGGCAAGGGACGTCTCCGTCGCGACCGGCAGCGCGTCGTTCGTCGGATCGGCCCACGGCCGCAGGCCCTGTGCCGCGCAGGCGGCCACGGTGTCCGCCCGGGGCAGACCGAGGAACGGCCGCCGCAGCACCCCGCGCACCTGCGGCATCCCCGCCAGGGACCGGGCCCCCGATCCGCGGGCCAGGCCGAGCAGGACCGTCTCAGCCTGGTCGTCCCGGGTGTGCCCGAGCAGCACCGCGGCGGCGCCCAGCTCGGCGGCCGCACGCTCCAGCGCCGCGTACCTGGCGGCCCGGGCCGCCGCCTCGGGCCCGCCGGCTCGGCCCACCGCCACCCGCTCGACGCGCACCGGGTCCAGGCCCAGCCCGCGACACGCGGCAGCGGCGTCCTCGGCCACCTGCACGCTGCCGGCCTGCAGCCCGTGGTCGACGACGACCGCGCCCGCCCGGACCCGGCCGTGCGCGGCGACGAAGGCCGTCGCGGCGGCCAGGGCCAGCGAGTCGGGCCCCCCGGAGCACGCGACCAGGACGAGCGACCCGTCCGGCAGGTCGGTCAGCGAGCGGGTCACCGCGGCGCGGGTGGCGGCCACCGCCGGGTGCGGGCCGGGCATCGCGGTCAGCCGTGCACCCGGCGGACCCAGGCGCCGGGGTCGGTGATCTCGGCGGGCGTCGGCAGCAGGTCCGGCGCCGTCCAGACCACGTTGAGGCCCTCGACTCCGACCTGTCGCTGCACGGCTCGCACGAAGCTCGCCCCGTCGCGGTACTGGGCGGTCTTGTCCGCCAGGCCGAGCAGCCGGTGCAGGCCCGCAGGCATACGCCCAGGACCGCGCCGAGCGTCGACGCGCGCTCGGATGCGCCGGACCTCGGGCGCCACCTGCCGGCCCGCGGTGTCCATGGCCACGTCGGCATGACCCTCGAGGAGCGTCAGCACCGCGCCGATCCGGGCAACCACGGCACGCTGGTCGGCCGGCAGCAGGTCGGTGACGCGAGCCGCGGGATCCGTGAGCAGGCGCGCCACGCCGCGGACGAGCTGCGCGACCGCCGGCGGACCGCTCGCGGCCTGCTCCGGGCTCTCCGCGAGGAGCGGCTGCAGCTGCGCGCGCAGGTGCGCCGCCAACCACGGCGCGGCAGCGAACTGCAGGGCATGGGTCTGCTCGTGCAGCGCCACCCACAGCCGGACGTGCCTGGGCTCCTCCCCCAGGGCCCGTTCCAGCCCGACGACGGACGGAGCGACGAGCAGCAGCCCACCTGTGGCGAACGGGTCGAACTGGCCGAGGACCCGTCCACCGACCAGGGCGAGCGCCCCGCCCAGCTGGACCGCCGCACTGGTCCGGGCCGCCGCGGACGCCCGGTCCCCGCCGGCCCCGCCGGCCCCGCCGGTCATGCTGCGCAGCAGCGCGACGTTCGCGCGAGCCCACCCCGGCCGGTCCACGACCCGCACCCGAGCGGGCTCGACCCCGCCGGCCGGGGCGAGGTGGGTCGCCCGGCTGACGTGGTCACGCGCCGCGGAGGCGGCGTCGCGCAGACCCTGCACGGCGTCCGCGGCCTCCGCCGGGGTCACGCGCGGCCCGGGCGGCACGAGGCGCACCGCCAGCCGGGCAGCGAGCTGCCAATCGACCGGACCGCGCTCCGCCTCCACGCGCCCACGGTAACCGCCGGCCGCGGCGGGGCCGCGCCGGACCAGCCTCGCCGACTCGGCGACGGCCCGGCAGTGCGGGCCCGATCCCACGGTCAGCGGCACCCGCAGGCTGCCAGTCGGTCCGCGAAGCCGTCGATCGCGGCCCGGGGGTTCCACTGGCCCACCGCCCCGGTCTGGTCGGCCGTCACCGCGATCAGCAGCAGCCGGCCGTCGGCGTCCACCAGGGTGCCCGCCAACGACGTCACCCCCCGCAGGCTGCCGGTCTTGGCCCGCAGCAGCCCGCGCGCCGTCGAGGTGGCGAACCGGTCCGAGAGCGTGCCGCTGAGCCCGGCCACAGGCAGCGACACCGCCGCGTCCCGCAGCACCGGCCGACCGGGGTCGGTGAGCGCCCGGAGCACCTGCACCAGGGTCTGCACGGACAGCTGGGAACCGGCCGCCAGACCGCTGGCGTCGGCGAGCCGAGCGCCCGCGGTGTCCACGCCGAGGGCGGCGACCTCCGCCAGCACCGCCTGGGTCGCACCGTCGAAGCTTCCCGGCTGCCCGGCGGCCAGCGCCACCAGCCGCGCCACCACCTCGGTGAGCGTGTTGTCCGACGAGGTGACGAAGGACGCCACGAGCTCGGCGACGGAGGCGGACCGGACCTCCCCCAGCACTGCGCCGCCGGCAGGCGCCCGCGCGGCGTGGACCCCGGTGACGGTGATCCCCCGCTCGGCGAGCCGCTGGGCCAGCACCCGCCCCGCCGCACCCGCCGGGTCGGCCGCCCGCTGCGAGTACTCCTGCGCGGGGTCGGTGCGCCCTTCATGGACGGCCAGGGCCGTCACCGCCGCGACGTAGCCGTCGGTGAGGTAGGCCGGATCCCAGGCCGGGTGCACCGCGGGCCCGGAGAACAACGAACCGTCCACGCCGAGTGCGACGGTCGTCGTGCCGGCGAGCGTCAGGCGGTGCGCGACCTGGTCGGCAAGGTCGCCGAGGCCTGCACGCCCGTCCACGGCGGCGGGGTCGCCGGCCTGGTCCCCGAGCAGCACGTCCCCTCCACCGACGAGCACCACCCAGCCGTCCGTCCCGGCCACCACCCGGGTGGGCAGCGTCGAGGCCGGGCCCAGGCGGTGCAGTGCCGCGGCCGCGGTGAGCAGCTTGGCCGTGGAGGCCGGCGTCCGCGCACCGCCCAGGTCACGCTGCCCGAGCACCTGCCCCGTCAGCTGGTCCGTGACGAGCACGCCGACCGAGGGGCCCAGCCGGGGGTCTGCGACCAATGCGTCGACCAGTGTCTGCACCTGGGCCGGGTCCGGCAGCGGGACGGCGGGGTCCATCGCAGCCAGTGCGGGGACGGGGCTCGGCGGGTCGACCGCCCCCGGCGCGGTCGGGAAGGGCTCCGCCGGGGGCTCCGGTGCGGCGAGCGTGACGACTCCGGGCACCACGTCGTAGGCGTCCGCGGTCGCGTAGGCGCCGACCGCCAGGACCATGACGAGCAGCGCCGAGCCGACCGCCCGCCCGGACATGTCGCCTCCCGTCGCCCGCCTGCTCCGTGCGTCACACTAGTCAGGCACCGGCGGCGGGCCGCGACCGACAGCCCGTCCGCACCATCGTGGGCAGCACCTGGCGGTGCGCCCACCGGCGAAGGAGAGCCGTGGAGTTCGACGTCACGATCGAGATCCCCAAGGGTCAGCGCAACAAGTACGAGATGGACCACGCGACCGGCCGTATCCGCCTGGACCGGATGCTCTTCACCTCCACCCGCTACCCGGACGACTACGGCTTCGTCGAGGGCACCCTGGGACAGGACGGCGACCCCCTCGACGCGCTGGTGCTGCTGGAGGAGCCGACGTTCCCCGGCTGCCTCATCCGCTGCCGGGCGCTGGGCATGTTCCGGATGCGCGACGAGGCCGGTCCCGACGACAAGGTGCTCTGCGTGCCGACGGGCGACCAGCGGGCCGCGTGGCGTCAGGACATCGACGACGTCTCGGACTTCCACCGCCTGGAGATCCAGCACTTCTTCGAGGTCTACAAGGACCTCGAGCCCGGCAAGTCCGTCGAGGGCGCGCACTGGACCGACAAGGCCGCCGCGGAGGCCGAGATCGAGGCCTCGTTCCAGCGCGCCATCGACGCAGGGACACGCAGCCACCGCTGACGGCAGCCGCGTGATCGCGACCCCGCGACCACCGCCGACGACGACGCGCGGCCGGGCGAGCAGCCCCTCGGGCGCGCGGTCCGGTCAGGGCCGCCCGGCCAGCGGCATGCTGCCCGACCAGCGCATGGACGAGATGCGCACCGGCTGGCCCGGGACCGTGGCCTCGACGATCTGGTTGCCGCCCAGCCACATCGCCACGTGGTAGATGGACGACGGGTCGGACGTGTCCGTCCCCCAGAACACCAGGTCACCGGGCCGCAGGTCGGCGTAGGCGATCTTCGTCGCGGTCCGGTACTGGTCACGGGAGGTCCGGGAGATGCCGATGCCGGCCGCCTCCCAGGCACGCATCGTCAGGCCCGAGCAGTCGTACTCCGCCGGCCCGCTGGCGCCCAGCAGGTACGGCAGGCCGAGCTTCGTCTGCGCCCAGGTCGCGGCCTGCCCGCCCTGTGCGGCGGAGCTGCGCCAGCCGCCCGTCGCCGGGGGCGGCGTGGCGGGTGGGGCGGCAGGCGTCGTCGGGGCCGGCTCAGGGGCGGGCGGGGCCGGTACGGGAGCCGGCGCAGGGGCGGGCGGGGCCGGTACGGGAGCCGGCGCAGGGGCCGGTGGTGCCGGTGGTGCAGCCGGGGCGGGCGGGGCCGACGTCCCGGGGTTGCCGGTCACCGGCGCGCCGGCCGGGACGACCGGGCCGGTGGGCGCGGCCAGACGCTCGGCCCGTGCCGCCGCGTCGGCCCGTTCGCGCCGCTGCGCATCCAACGCATCCTGACGAGCCTGCTCCACCTGGATGCTCGTGCTGCGGGCGGCGGCCAGTCGGCCGATCAGTTGGGTGCGCTCGGTGGTCGCTGCCGCCACTGCCGCGTCCGACTCGGCCTGGGCGGCCTGGGCCGTCTGCAGGCTCTGCTGCGCCGCCTGCGCCGCCTGCTGCTGGTCGGCGGCGGCCTGGTCGGCACGGCGCCCCAGCGTGGTGGCCACGAGTTGGGCAGCGCGGTACTGCTGGACCACCGCATCCGCGTGCGAGCCCAGCCGGGACAACGCCGCGCTGCGCTCGGCGACGTCCTGGAACCCGTCGGCGGACAGGAACGCCTCGACGGTGTCCATCTGCCCGCCGGATCGGGCGGACTGCAGGGCGATCGCCACCAGGGCCCGGCGTGCCTCCTCGGCCGCGACGTTCGCCTCGTCGGCACGAGCCCGTGCCGCCTGCGCCGCCGTCTGCGCGTCGGCCAGCGCCTGCTGGGCACCGGCGTAGTCCTCGGCCGCCTGCTGGACCCGGACGTCGGCCTCGTCGCGGACCACGCTGAGCTGAGCCAGCCGCACCTCGATGTCGGCCGCGCTCGCCTGGGCGTCGGCCAACGCCTGGCGAGCGCCAGCGACGTCGTCGGCGGACGGGCCGCCGGGGTCTGCGACGGCCACCGCACCGGTGCCGGCGACGACCGCCAGGCTCAGGGCGAGCACCAGACCGCTCCGGACAGGCCGTCGCGGTGACGAAGGACGGGATGACCTCACAGGTGCACGCTAGCCGCGCGTGTCTGAGAAGTGAACACCTGTCACAGCAGTCACATGAATCACTCTGATGTGCTTTGGGACGGAACGGACGGACCGCCGGTCGCCCACTGATGCAGCGGACCCAGTCGGCGCTGCCCAGCGGGCTCACTCGGTGTGGACATACCCGGGGATGCGCGGGTGCCCGGCGACCGGCTCGGTGTCCGCACCGACGGCGCCGACCCTCGCGGCGCCACCGGGCGAGCCGAGCGGGTCGTCGCGACCGGGCAGGGCGCGGACGAAGAACCGCGCGTCGTCGGCGAGGTAGGGCACCACGGCAGCCGACAGGTCGTCCCCGTAGTAGATGCAGGGCGCTCCGATCGCGTAGGCCATGGCAACCTCCTCCGGTCGGGGTGTGGGTCACGGGACGCGGGCGGCCCGTGACCTCAGCCCGCACAGGGCGAGCGCCTGTGCACGGTCAGCCCACCGGGAACCCGTGCCGAGGAACCCGAGCGGCATCATCGGGACATGGCCGCAGGCCGCCGTGGTGGCCGGCGCCGGAACCGGTAGCCGGCCTCCGCAGCCGGGCGATGCACAGGTTGGGTGTGACGAACGGCTCGAGCGCCTCCGGCGTCACCGCGCCGCCGACCTCGTCCAGAACCCCTTGCATCATCCCCAGGTGCACGCTGCACACCACGTCGGCGTGTCGCTGCGCGACCTCGCGGAACGGGCAGTGCCGCAGTCGGATCTCCACGACATCCCCGTGCACCGCGGTCTCGGGCTGGAAACCGACCTCGTCGAACACCCGCTGCAGTCGCGCGACGGCTTCGCCCGCGTCGATCCGCTCGGACGGCGCGGGCCGCTCGACCAGGTGCCGACCCCAGACGCGGCCGGTCCGGGTCGCGACGCCTCGCGGATCGTCCGCAGCGCAGACCAGGCCGGTGAGCATCTCCGCGAGGAGACCGTAGCTGCGTGGCCAGTCCACGCGTGCCGTGTAGAGGACCCGCCGGTGGCCTGCCACACGCAGTCCAGCACCGCCTGGCGGCGGGACCCCAGCCTGGGGATCGGCGGATCGGCCAACCGTGGTTGGGTCATGTCTGGATTCTCCCGGCCGAGTCGACGCAGCGTAGGCAGCTCGCCCCGGGGCGGCCCTCACCACCCTGCAGCAGCCCGATCGCGCAGGTAGTCCCGCAGCGCCACAGCGTTGTTGTGCTCACGATCGCGGGAGCTGAACAGCAGCACGACGCGATCGGGAACCACGAGGGGTCGCCAGGCATCCGGATGCGCGTCCAGCTCGAGGAAGTAACGACGCCGGAACTGCTCCCATCTGGCCGGGTCGTGCCCGAACCATTGCCGCAGCTCGGTGCTCGGTGCCACGTCCTTGAGCCAGCCGTCCATCCGGATCCGGTCGCGCGTGAGACCACGGGGCCACAGCCGCTCCACCAGAAAGACCTTGCCGTCGCTCGGCACCGTCGGGTCGTACACCCGGACCAGCTCGATCTCGCTCACCGCCGCTCCCCGCACAGCACCCGGCGCTGTCCAGCGATCGTCCGGCACCCCGACCCTGGCATGGCGGAATGGCCACGCTCACCGAGCATCGCCCGTTGACACGAACTCTGACCGTAGCAACCAGGACGGCGCCGAACGAAGCCCCTCGTGCGTGCGGTGATCGATCCCCGCCATGGTGGCGGATCGGGTGCTCTCCTCCCGCCGGTGGCACGTCCCACCGGATGACCCGGCCACGAGAGGACGACCATGAGCCCCGCCGCTCGCACGACGACGGGCACGACGGTGTGCGCCGAGGGCTTCACGTGCCCGTCGTGCATGGCGACGGTCGAGCAGCGGCTCGGCCGGTGATCTCGCTGTTCGTGACGCTGCGCGGCTGCCGGCCGAGTCGGGCAGCTCGTCTCGCATGGTGGAACACCAGTTCCCATCCCGGCCGGGCCGACCTACTGTCACGGCATGTCCCGCCGAATGTGCCGCTGACCAGCGCACGCTCGGCTGTGCCTGCCCGGCACCCGGCTCGTCCGTCACACGTCTGACTCGTGACGTCGCAGACCGAGGTCCGATCCCGGTGGGCCCCTTCCCCAGCACGCACGTGCGCCCCCGGCCGATGGCGGCGACACGTGTGCTCCCGTCGGTCCCCACCCCCTGTACCGACTGCCGAGGAGCACTCCTGTGACCGACCCCCGCACCTGGTCCTTCGAGACCCGCCAGATCCACGCCGGCCAGACCCCCGACCCCGCCACCGGGGCCCGCGCCCTGCCGATCTACCAGACCACCTCCTACGTCTTCGACTCCGCCCAGCAGGCCGCCGACCGGTTCGCCCTGGCCGACCTGGGACCGATCTACACCCGGATCGGCAACCCCACCCAGGAGGTCGTCGAGAACCGGATCGCCGCGCTGGAGGGCGGGGTCGGTGCCCTGCTCGTCGCCAGCGGCCAGGCGGCCGAGACGTTCGCCGTGCTCAACCTCGCCGAGGCCGGCGACCACGTCGTGGCCAGCCCGAGCCTGTACGGCGGCACCTACAACCTGCTGCACCACACCCTGGCCAAGCTGGGCATCGAGACCACGTTCGTCGACGACCCGCACGACGCCCGGTCCTGGCAGCAGGCCATCCGGCCCACCACCAAGCTGCTGTTCGCCGAGACGATCCCCAACCCGCGGTCGGACGTCCTGGACATCGAGACGGTCGCCGGCGTCGCGCACGCAGCCGGCGTGCCGCTCGTCGTCGACAACACGATCGCCACGCCGTACCTCATCAACCCCATCGACTGGGGAGCCGACATCGTCGTGCACTCCGCGACGAAGTATCTCGGCGGGCACGGCACCTCGGTGGGCGGCGTCATCGTCGACGCCGGCACGTTCGACTTCGCGGCCCAGCCGACGCGGTTCCCGGCCTACAACACGCCGGACCCGAGCTACCACGGCATCGTCTACGCCCGCGATCTCGGGGTCGGCAGCCCGCTCGGCGCCAACCTCGCGTTCATCCTCAAGGCCCGCGTCCAGCTGCTCCGGGACCTCGGTGCCGCCATCTCGCCGTTCAACGCGTTCCTCATTGCCCAGGGCATCGAGACCCTGTCACTGCGCATGGAGCGGCACGTCGCCAACGCCCAGCAGGTGGCCGAGTGGCTCCAGACGCACGACGACGTGCTCGGCGTGCAGTACGCCGGGCTGGAGTCGAGCCCGTGGCACGCGAACGCGGTGAAGTACGCGCCGAAAGGGGCCGGTGGGGTCCTCGCCTTCGAGATCGCCGGCGGGCTGGCAGCCGGGCAGGCGTTCGTCTCCGGGCTGCAGCTGCACTCCCACGTGGCCAACATCGGCGACGTGCGCTCGCTGGTCATCCACCCGGCCTCGACCACGCACAGCCAGCTCACCCCGGCCGAGCAGGCGCAGTCCGGCGTGACCCCGGGCCTGATCCGGCTGGCCGTCGGCATCGAGGGCATCGACGACATCCTCGCCGACCTCGAGGCGGGCTTCCGCGCAGCGCGGGCGGCGTGACCGTGCGGATCCTCGGCCCGGCCCGCGCCCGCCCGGCACGCCGCACCGAGCTGGGGGACATCCCCGCGAGCGGCGCGTGGCGCCCCGGCGACGACCCTGGTCACCGCCGGTTCGTCGACGTGGGGGACTTGCCGCTGGAGGTGGGCGGCACCCTGCCGGCCGTGCGCCTGGCCTACGAGACGTGGGGCCGGCTCGCCCCCGACGCGAGCAACGCGGTCCTCGTGCTGCACGCCCTGACGGGTGACTCGCACGTGACCGGAGACGCCGGCCCCGGCCACCCGACCACCGGGTGGTGGTCGTCTCTGGTCGGCCCCGGGCGCCCCATCGACACCGACCGGTGGTTCGTCGTCGCGCCGAACGTGCTCGGCGGCTGCCAGGGCAGCACCGGTCCGGCGTCGCAGGGGCCCGGCCGGCGGCCGTGGGGCGCCCGGTTCCCGCACGTCACGGTGCGCGACCAGGTGGCGGCCGAGCAGCGGCTCGCCGACGAGCTGGGCGTGCGCACCTGGGCGCTGGTCATCGGCGGGTCGATGGGCGGTCAGCGCGCGCTGGAGTGGGCGGCCATCGTCCCCGAGCGGGTGCGCCGGCTCGCGGCGGTCGCCACCACCGCCGTGACCTCGGCGGACCAGATCGCCAGCCTGCACACCCAGGTCGCGGCCATCCGCGCCGATCCCCGGTACGCCGACGGCGACTACTACGACGCCCCCGACGGGCAGGGCCCGCACGTGGGGCTGGGGCTGGCCCGGCAGATCGCCCACCTGAGCTACCGCAGCGCCACCGAGCTCGACGACCGGTTCGGGCGCATCCCCCAGGGCGCGGAGGAGCCGATGGAGGGTGGTCGGTTCGCGGTGCAGTCCTACCTGGAGCACCACGGCGAGAAGCTCACCCGCCGGTTCGACGCCAACACCTACATCACCCTCGCCCGGTCCATGCTCACCCACGACCTGGGCCGCGACCGTGGCGGTGCGGACCTCGCCCTGGCCCACGTCACCGCTCGCACCCTGGTCGTCGCGGTGGACTCCGACCGGCTGTTCCCGCGCGCCCAGTCCGAGCGGATCGCCGCCGGCATCCCGGGCGCGGAGCCCGTGCAGGTCCTGCACTCGCGGGCCGGCCACGACGGCTTCCTCCTCGAGGCCGACCAGCTCGGGGGGTCGGTCCGCCGGCTCCTCGTCGACGGCTGAGCCTGGATCCGTAAGTTGGTGGGTGGCCCGGGAGGGTCGGGTGTGGCTGAGCCTTGATCGTCCTTGGTGGCTCCGGTGGATTGGCCGCCCGGTCCTCCGGGGCGCCTCGGCTGCTGAGTGAGATGCGCGGTTCGGTCGCTGTTTACGGATCGAGGCTTAGCCACCGCCATCCCCTCGCGAGTCCGCGCCCGAGCCAGGTCGGCTTCGAACTCGGCGACCATCGCCAGGACATTGAACAGCAGCCGCCCAATCGGATCGTTCGGGCAGTGCAGCGACCCGCCGATCGCTAAGCGGGACAGGACCCCGGCGTAGGCCGGGGTCCTGTCCCATGGCTGCGCTGGTGTTTCGTGCGCACCGCCAGCGACCGGCTACTGCCTGTTCCTGTGGTCGTGGTCCGACCCACGGGTATCGAGACCCGGCCCGATCATCGTCTGGATCATGATCGCGACGCCGATGAGCACTGCGCCCATCGGGAAGAGCGCCGAACGCACCAACGTCAGGATAATGTTGACAGCGTCCAGGCCTACATCGGCGTTAGCCCCAGCGAGTTTGGTCAGTCCCACGTAAGCGTCAGCCCCGTAGATCAGCAGGATGGCGCCCAGGATCAGCAGGACCACAGCCCACTGGATGCACCGCTTGGCGGTTGGGTGCACGTGTCAACTCCTTGGTCAGGAGCCCCAGTACCCGATGGCCAGGTGCGGGACCGTCGAAAGTGCCTTGAACTTAGCGGTCGCGATCACTTCTCCCCATGGCACGGTGCCGACACCGTTGGACCCGGCCGAGGCGAGCCCGAGGCCGTCGCTGCGACACCCGCGGACTGACCGCCACCGGCCACCTCGAAGCCCTGACTGGCGACGGCGTTGAGCGCCTCGTCGCCGGACGCTAGCAACTCACCGAGGCGAGCCTCGCTCAGCCCTCCAGGCAGCGTGCCGTCATCGTTCGCGACGACCACGACAGTGTCGTCATCCAGAGGACCCGTCGGGTAGAAGGTGCCCTCCGAAGTGCTGACCGCGTTCCGCGGATCGACGATCACATAGTCCTGCTCTGGCTCGGCTACCACCTCCTCGGCCGCTCCTGCAGACGCTGTGCTTGCCATCATCGCGACCGCAACTGCCGCGACGGCCCCGATAGTTCTGCGTCGATACTGCATCGTGTCGACCTCCCCCACCAACTCGTCGCTGACCGATTCCTGGCCAGGCGGGAGTGCGATTTCCCCCTGCGCTAGTCACGCAAACTCCCTGACGGCGCGGCGGTCGCGATCCTGCTGGTTGCCTCGCTCGTCGTCTGATTCGTGACCCAGGCCCGCTCGCGCAGCCTGCGCCTGCTGGGTGGTGTGCCGCCAGCGCGCATCCACGGCCAGGACGGGCTGGAGATGGTCGCCAACGTGGGCATCTCCACGGTGGCGGGGTTCGCCGCCGTCGCCGCCTACACCGGCTGGACGCGTGGTGTCGAGCATCTGCCCGTGTTCCTGCGCGAGCTGGCCGCGCCCGCGGTCGGTGTGCTGCTGGCGGTGGCAGCGGTGATCGTGGTCCTGTCACTGGTCACGCGCCCCACGGTGAGCGCTATCGCTCGCCGACAGATCCCCTTGCGGGCGTTCGGCCGCGTAGGGACAGTGGTCCGGTTCGCCGCGGTAGTGCTGAGCGTGGGTCGCCGAGCTCACCGACCTGCTGGACCTGACCGGCCGGCCGGCGGGCATGCGCGTCATCGTGCGCAAGGAACGCCCCCACCCCGGCGCCCAGCTACGGTTCGACGACGTCGACGGGACGCGGATCACCGCCTTCGCCACGAACACCACCCGCGGCCAGCTGCCCGACCTGGAACCACGTCACCGGCGCCGGGCCCGCTGCGAAGACCGCATCCGCATCGCCAAGGCTCCCCCGCCAGCGGGAGGTACCCCCACCGGCCTGACCAACCTGCCCGCGAGCGTGGCCCGCACCGGGCGACGCGTGGTCCTGCACCTGTCCAACCGATAAGGCACCCGGTGAAAGACCGAGGCTGGCTCGTCGCGATCCCCCTTGACAAGACATATGAGCGTCCTGGTCTGTGGATTGCGCGTAAGTCCGCCGTGCACCCCGCTAGGTTCGGCACGTCGAGACGTGCGGCCCCAGCCGAGGCCTGCCGGGCACGGTCCGACGGCATCGTGGGGCCTGACGGCTCCGGGGGTCGCGGAACCCGGAAAGGTGCAGCGATGCAGGAGGACCCGATGACCGCGAGCCCGTCGCCGTGGTTCGCCGACCCGATGGGGCGCGCGCGGTACCGGCGGTGGGACGGTCGGCAGTGGACCACGTGGCTGTCCGACGGAATCACCGTGTGGGAGGACCCCCGGCCCGTGCGTCGGCGCCTGGTGCCGGCGGACGTCACCGGCGTCCAGTTCGTCGACGAGTTCTTCCTGCCCGAGGCGAAGGCGAGAGGACTGGTCGGCGACGGCCTCGAGCACGAGCTGCGCACCGTCCTCACCGAGCTCTACGCCGAGGCCACCACGCTGTGGAATCCGGTGGACGGCGCTGTGCCGTCCAGGCCGTCCAGCTGGGGCCCGGCGCCTGCTGCGATGTCGCCACCTGCCTCAGCGGCTGGCGCGCCGTACGCACAGCGGCCAGCGCCGTCGTCCGGGCCGTCGTCGCAACCCCCGGGTGCGGCGTTCCCCGGTGGTGCCCGTCCCGCACCGACGACCGCCCGGCCGGTTCCTGGTGCGCCGTCACCCGCGGTGCGCCGATGGCGCGCGGTCCGGGAGGCGACCGGCTCCGCGGTCGCCCTGCACGGGCTGGCCTACCTCGGGGTGCTCCTGCTCTTCGTGGGTGTCTTCGGCCTCGTCGCCTTCGCCTTCGGTGACGTCACGCCGTCGATGCGTCCGGTTGCCGAACTGGCTTCGGCGGTGGTCCCGTTCCTCGCCGCCTGGTGGCTCAGGCGGCACGATGCCGTCGTCGTCGGGCGTGGCCTCGAGGTGGTCGGCGCGCTGCTGCTCCCCGTGCTCCTCGTCACGTCCGCGGTCGACGGCTTCCCGTTCCCGCCCGACCCGCGCGGAGCGGCCCTGGTCGTCTCCCTCGTCGCGGCATGCCTGCTCACGGCCGTCGCGTACGCCGCGTGGTCCGTGCGCGTGCCGACCAGCGGGCTGCGCCACGCCGCCGCTCCGGCGATCTGGCTGGGTGCGGCGATGGCGACCCTCGGCGCGGGGCGGCCGATCCCCACCGGGCAGGACGTCGCCGTCCCCAGCGCCGTCCAGGCCGCCGCGATGGCGGCCGCCCTCGCGCTCACGGTCGGCGTCGCGCGGCTGAAGCCGCAGTCGCTGCTCGGCCGCGCCACGCTCACCTCGGCGCTCCCGGGCGGCGTGGTCATCGCCGTGCTCGTCGTCCTGACCTGGACGTCCGATGGGTGGCCCGCGGGCCCGGTCGCCGTCGCGGGCGTGTCGCTCGCGCTCGCCCTCCGCCTGCTCGAGCCGCGCATCGGCACCCTGGTCGTCGACCTCATGGGCCCGTTGTGGTGGGCGTCCGTCACGCTCGCCCTCGCCGCCGATCTCCCCGCTGCCGCCGCCGGCTGCGCGGGTGCCGTCGGCTTCGTGCTGCTCCTCGAGGACGCGGGTCGCCGTGGTCGCCCGGGGTGGGTCCTCAGGCTTCCGGCGGCCGGTCTGACGATCGCCCTGCTGACGACCTGGGCGGAGCCGGCGGTGGCGGCGGTCGGGCTCGGGATGGCGACCGTCTGGGCTGTGCTGCGCCGGGCGCACCCCTTCCCGAGCGGCGGCGGGGGCTTCGTCAGCGTGCTGGGCGCGGTCGCTCCGGCGGGTGCGGCCCTCGCCCTCGGGGCCGCCCACGGTGGGGTGGTCGGGCTCGCCGCGGCGACGGGGCTCGTCACGCTCGCGACGATCCCGGCGCGGTCGCGCGTACCCGTGCTGCGGCGCTCCGACGACGACGGGTACTGGAGTCTCTGGTGGCACTGCGGCGTCGTGGTTGCCGGGATCTCGGCCGCACTCGTCCTGGTCGGCACCTCCACGTCGGGCGATCGCTGGACCGTGGCGTCGGTCTTCGCGGTGCTCGCCGTCGTCTCCCTCGTCGGGCCGCTCGGCCGGGTGTCCCGGCCGTGGGCGGTCTCGGTTCTCGGTCTCGCGGCCTGGCTCGTCGGCTGTGACGTCGCCCGGGCGTCGGGCCTCGTGCGCGGACTGGTCCCGGCGGTCATCGCTCTCGCTCTGGTCGCGGTGGCTCGCCGACCCGTCGCTGCGCACCTCGGGCTTGCCGGTCACACCCTCGGGCTCATCACCCTCGCGTTGACCGGTGCCGGGTGGGGTCGTGTCGGGGTCGTCGCCCTCGTGACGGCCGGGTTCGCCCTCACGGCGGCGCTCGACGACCGCGACCGATCCCCGGTCGGCACGGTGCTCGGGCACTGGGGTCCGTGGGCGCGGTACCTGCCGTGGTCCCTGACGGCGGCCGGGGTGCCCGCGGTCGTCTGGACGGCGCTCGCGGCCGCTGACGCCGTCCCGCTCCGGGCGGCGTGGGCTGTTGCGGTGCCTGCCGGCGCGGCCATGGTCTATGCGAGCGCCACTCGGTTCGCACTGCCGGACCGCCTGCGCAACGTGCTGACCTGGGGCGGGTTCGCCGGTGCGCTCCTGGCCGTTCCCGGCGCCAGGGAGCAGTGGCCGGCCATCGTGGCGCTCGCGGCGGTCACCGTGCTCCCCGTGCTGCTCCCCGGAGAGCGCCGTCGGCCGGTGGTCGTGTGGACCGCGTGGGTGGCCGTGGTGCCGCTCGCCGGGCTGCTGCTGCGCGTGAGCCTCGCCCGGTTCGCCGCGCTCGCCGCCGAGACGCAGGTCGTGATTGTCCTCGTGGCCATCGGGGGAGTGCTGCTCCTCGGCGCGACCGTCGTGGACACCGCACGAGGCTCATGGGTGCCCCGGTGGCTTCCGGACCGACCCGGCGCGCTGGCCCCGTTCGCGGTCGGGAGCGTCGCTGTGACCTCCGGTGCGCTCGGCTCGATCGGTGCGCCCGAGCCCGCGATCGGCGGTGTGCTCCTGCTCGTCACCGGTGGCGTGATCCTCGCGACCGGCGCCCTGCTGCGGGCCGGGACGCTCGGTGGCGTCGCCGTGGCGGTGGCGTGGATCGGCGTCATGCGGGTGGCGGGGGCGCAGGTCCACGACCGCCCATGGATCGCGGTCGCCACCGCATGGGGGCTCGCCGCGGCGGCCGACGTCCTCCACCGGGTCACCACCGACCGTGAGCCGTCGTCACGATGGGACGTCCCGGTCCTCGTCGCGGCGCTGCCGAGCGCGCTCACCGCGCTCGCGGTCGCGGCGGACGGGCCAGATCGCGTGCTGACCTACGTCACGGTGGGCGCTCTCGTCAGCGCGGTCGCCGTGCGGCTGCGACATCGGATCGTTCTCGCCGAGCTGCTCGGATGGGTCGGCACGGGCCTTGTCCTTCTCGGCGCCGCCTGGGCGGGTTCCGGATGGGTCGCTGTCACCTTCGTGGCCCTCGGTGCCGTGCACACCACCCTGGCGCTGCGAGCTCACGGACAGGTTCGCACCGCGCGGCAGGCCATCGGTGTCGTGGCGGTCGTGCTCGCGTGGGTCGCGGCCCTCGACTGGTTCGCCTGGTCGACGCAGCGTTCGATCGACGTCACGGCCGTGGCCGCCGGCACGCTCGCGCTGCTCGCCGCCATCGTCACACGGCCCGAACGTGTCCGTGCGATGAGGCCCTGGGCACGCGTGTGGGGTGGCGCCGGCCTCCTCGTGACGGCCGCGGCAGTCGTGGCGTCGCTGGCCGGCGGAGCCGATGTGGCCCCGAGCCTGTTGGTCGTGGTCGGCGTCGCGCAGGTGGCGGCGGCGCTCGCGATCGCGGCCGAGCCGCTCCGCGCGCCCGTGCTGCGCGAGGTCGCGGTCCTCGTCGGGCTCGCTGGTCTCGTGCTGCTCCTCGAGGTCACAGACGCGACCCCCGGCGTGCGCGTGGGGGTGCTCGCCGTCCTCGGTGCCGCGCTGGCGCCGGTCACGCTCGCGCTCGCCCAGCGGATGGCCCCGGCCCCACACGGGCAGGTCTGGCAGCGCCCGACCGCCGAGCTCGGTGGTGCGGCTGTCCTCGCGGCGCTGGTCGTCGGGCTGGGGCAGAGCTCGCCCACCCTCGTCGCGCCTGCCGTCGCGGCAGCCGCTGTACACACCGCTGCAGCGGGTGTCGCATGGCGCTCACTGGGACTGCAGGTCCTCTCGCCCGTCCTCGTGTGCGTGGCCTGGTTCCTGGTCGCCACCCAGATCGTCGGCGGTGACACCGCCTGGTACTCGGCGCCGATCGGGCTGACCCTCCTGGCCATCGTCTCGCTGTGGCGCCATGACCTCCGCAGGCGGGACGAGGTCCTCAACCCGCCGCCGGTCGTCGCGGTCGAGCTGCTGGCCGTCGCCTTCCTGGTCGGGGCCTGGCTGGTCCAGTCGGTCACGGTCTCGCTGCTCAACGCGCTGGTCGCCGCGGGGCTCGGCCTCGCGGTCGCGGCCTGGGGAGTGCTGACCAAGGTCCGACGTCGGGTGGCGACGGGTGCCTGCGTCGTTCTGGTTGCCGTCGTGCTGCTCGCGGCCGTGCCGCTCGTCGCGCTGCTGCCCGGGTGGGCAGGCGCGGGAGTGTGGTTGGTCGTCGCGCTGCTCGGCATCGCGGCGGTGTTCGCCGCGACCCTCCTCGAGCGCGGCCGCACCGCGGTCCGTTGCGGCTGGCAGCGGATGGGTGCCTCGGATTCGGGCTGGGAGTGATCCCGGCGTTCCCGGTGCCTGCCAGGCCGGCCGAGCCCCGGACGGACGCCGGGCCCGCGCCTACGGTGGAGGGGTGCTCGCCGCCTACGCCGCCCGCCTGTCCCCCGACGCCCCGCTCACCGCTGTGGAGGTCGGCGAGCGGCCCGAGCCCGAGCAACGACCCGGCTGGACGACCGTCGAGGTCCGCGCCGCGGCGCTGAACCACCACGACCTGTGGGCGCTGCGCGGAGTGGGCCTCACCGCCGACCGCCTGCCGATGGTGCTGGGCACCGACGCGGCCGGCGTCACTGCCGACGGGCGCGAGGTCGTCGTGCATGCCGTGATCGGTGGACCCGCGGCGCCGACCGGCCAGACCGTCGCCCCCGACGAGCCGCGCAGCCTGTTGTCCGAGCGGTACCCGGGCACGCTGGCCGAGCGGGTGAGCGTCCCGGCGACCAACCTGCTCGACAAGCCCCCCTCGGTGTCCTTCGTCGAGGCCGCCTGCCTGCCCACGTCCTGGCTGACGGCCTACCGGATGCTGTTCGTCGCCGGCCGCGTGACCCCGGGACAGCGGGTCCTCGTGCAGGGCGCCGGCGGCGGGGTCTCCACGGCGGCGCTCGTGCTCGGCGTCACCGCCGGCGTCGAGGTGTGGGTCACCAGTCGGGACGAGGAGCGCGGCCGTCGGGCCGTCACGCTGGGTGCGGCCGGGGCGCTCCCGCCCGGGGGGCGTCCGGCGGGGCCGGTGGACGTCGTGCTGGAGACCGTGGGCGCAGCCACCTGGGCGCACTCGGTACGCACCGTCCGGCCGGGCGGCATCATCGTCGTCGCCGGTGCCACCACCGGGGACCCCGCCGCGGCCGGCCTGCGACGTGTCTTCTTCCAGGAGATCACCGTCGTCGGGGTCACCATGGGGTCGCGCGACGATCTTGCACACCTGTTGGCCATGCTCGACCGCACCGGGGCCCGGCCGCTCGTGGACTCCACCTACCCGCTGTCCCGCGCCCACGACGCCCTTGCGCGGCTGGAGTCGGGGGCACAGTTCGGCAAGATCGTCCTGGCGGCCGGGACCTGACCGGCGACGCGCACGGAACGGGAGGTGACATGCCTGGCCCGTGGCAGCCGGACGTTCTCGGCGAGCCCTTCCAGGTCCGCACCCTGCCCCTGGCCGACGACGACGAGGGGCCCGTCGTCGCGAGCCTGGTCCGGTACGCGCCCGCGTCCAGCGAGCCGGTGCGGACGACGAGGGTCGTGCTGTACCTGCACGGCTGGTCGGACTACTTCTTCCAGACCGGGCTGGCGGAGTTCTGGCACCGTCAGGGAGCCGCCTTCTACGCCTTGGACCTGCGCAAGTACGGGCGCAGCCTGCGGGAGCACCAGACCCCGGGATACGTCGAGGACCTCGCCACCTACGACGAGGACATCGCCGCAGCGCTGGACGTCGTGCGCGACGAGCACGGCGCGCGGGCGCGCATCCTGCTGTCCGGGCACTCGACCGGCGGCCCGATCGCCGTGCTGTGGGCGGAGCGGCACCCGGGCGGACTCAGCGGGCTGGTGCTCAACAGCCCCTGGCTGGAGCTGCAGGGATCCGCGGTGCTGCGCCATATCAGCGCACCGGCCATCCACCAGCTCGCCCGGTTCCAGCCCAAGGCCGCGCTGCCGAACATCGACCCGGGGTTCACCCGCCGCATCCTGCACGTGTCGGAGGGTGGCGAGTGGACCTATGACGAGCGCTGGCACCCCACACCGTCGTTCCCGGTCCGGGCCGGGTGGCTGCGGGCCGTCATCGACGGGCACGCCCAGGTGGCCCGCGGCCTGTCCATCGCCGCGCCGACGCTCGTGCTCGCCTCGGCCCGCTCCCTCATCAGCCTGCGATGGAGCGAGGCGATGCGCCGGGCGGACACCGTGCTCGACGTGGAGCCCCTGGTGCGCCGGGCGGTCCAGCTGGGCCCGGTGGTCACGGTGGTACGGATCGCCGACGGCCTGCACGACCTGAGCCTGTCCGCCCCGCCGGTCCGCGCGCGGTTCTACGCGGAGATCACCCGGTGGCTGGCCGGCTACGGCTGGGGCTGACCGGGCGCGGAGCGGGCAGGTGCCCCCGGCGCCGGGCTCCACTCGCCCGCACCACGGCCGGTCGCCTCGGCCAGCGTAGGACCGTCCGCACCGATCCGCCAGGAGCGCCAGCCGTCCACCCGGCCGCCGGCGAGGACCCCGGAGGCCACCGCTGCCGCCCTGTCCGGGTCGGCGTGGACGGACCCGTCGGGCAGCGTCAGCAGGCCGTCCGCGTGCAGGGTCGCCACCAGCCGCTGCCCGCGTCGCAGCCGTACCCAGACGAGCTCGGTCGCCACGCCGCGGTGGCGACCCAGTGCCGCGAGGGCCGGGTCGGGCGCGAGACCGTCCCGGCTCGCCGGCGCACCGACGGCCGGCGCTGCCGGCCCAGGGAGCACGGTAGCGGTCGGCACGGCACGGGTCGGGGTGGCGTGGCGACCCGGTGGCGGATCGCGGTCCTCCGGACGCAGCACCGACCGCCCGTTCGGGACGGAATCGCGGTCCTCCGGGCGCAGCGCCGACCGCCCGTTCGGGACGGAATCGCGGTCCTCCGGACGCACGGCGGCGCGTCCTGCGGGGAGGTGGGCCTGGGGTTCGGCGAACGCATCGCTGGCGACCAGGCTCGAACGGGCCTCGACGGCGCGCCGGTGCGACCGGGACGTCGGGTACGGGGACACGTCGACGTACCGGCGTCCGTCGGGTCCGTCGAGCACACCGACCTCGAGCAGCTCGATGCCCGGCCGGCCGGTCCCCAGGAAGGTGATCGCGTCGACGACGGCCTCGTCGACCTCGGCGCAGACCAGCACCAACCGCACGTCAGCGGTGCTCGCCGCGGCCGCGGCGAGCGGCACCTCGGACCGGTAGGCCGCGAGGTCGGCCTCGAACCGGTCGGGACCGCGGTGGTAGAGCCGGGACAGGTCGGCCCGGCTCAGCCGGCCGGCGGCGCCGGCGTGGCCCAGGGCAGTCACCAGGCCGCGCGCATCGAGCGTCCGGACGACGTCGACCACGACGGGTCGCACCGCTGCGTCCAGCGCGAGCAGATGCGGCTCGGTACCGGCCCCGCGCGGTCGTACCGGGAAGAGCTGCTCCCCGAGCAGGCTGGTCAGGTGATCGGCGACGAGCGCCGGGGCGTCGGCGGCGAAGGCTGCGTCCGCGGGCGCGAGCGGTTCGGCCAGGTGGCCGTGCCCGTTGGCCAGCTCGAACAGCGGCATCGGCCCCTCCTCCCCGTCCGCACGGAGCGCGCCAGTCCCGGACGCCACCACCGGCTCGCAGGCATGCCGATGCCCCGGTCGGCCGGTGCGGCGGCCCACCCCGGTCGCCGCACCGGGGTCAGTCTTCCATGCCGCCCGCACCGCTCGGGCCCGGGCCCGCGCGCCGGCGGGACGGCCGCCCCGCGGCCGTCAGGACTGCGCGAGCCGGGACTCCAGGCGCTCGACCTTCCCGGTGATCTCCCCGGTCCGTCCGGGCCGGATGTCCGCCTTCAGCACCAGGCTCACCCGGTGACCGTGCCGACCCACTGCCTCGGTCGCCCGCCGGACCACGTCCATCACCTCGTCCCACTCCCCCTCGACGGTGGTGAACATCGCGTCGGTACGGTTCGGCAGGCCCGACGCGCGGACGACGGCGACCGCATCGGCGACGGCATCCACCACCGACTCACCCGCACCGACCGGGGACACGGAAAAGGCGACCAGCATGACCCCAGCCTCGTCCCGATCCAGGGCCGCTGTCCACGCGACGTCCGGCCGGCTGACCGGCTGGGTAGCATGCCTGCTCGACCTCGACGACGAAGGGAACGCCCCGGTGCGCAACCAGGTGCAGCTCATCGCCTACGCCGACCGCCTCGGCGGTGACCTGCCCGGGCTCGCGGCGATCCTGCGCGGCCCGCTCGCCGGTGCGTTCGGCGGGGTCCACGTGCTGCCGTTCTTCACCCCGTTCGACGGCGCGGACGCCGGCTTCGACCCGGTCGACCACACCCAGGTCGACCCGCGGCTGGGCACCTGGGACGACCTGCGCGAGCTGGCGTCCACCCACGACACGGTGGCGGACCTCATCGTCAACCACGTCTCCGCCGAGTCGGCCGCGTTCGCCGACGTGCGCGCCCGCGGTGCCGGCTCGCCGTGGTACCCGATGTTCCTCACCCTGTCCACGGTGTTCCCGGACGGGGTGACCGAGGCGGACCTGGCCCGGATCTACCGTCCGCGACCCGGCCTGCCGTTCACCCCGGTCCGGCTGGGCGGCCGACTGCGCTACGTGTGGACCACGTTCACCGCCCAGCAGGTCGACATCGACGTGCACTCCGAGCCCGGCCGGGCCTACCTGGCGTCGATCCTCGACGCCGTCGCCGGGGCCGGCGTGTCGCTGGTCCGGCTGGACGCCGTGGGCTACGCGGTCAAGACCCCCGGGACCAGCTGCTTCATGACGCCGGAGACCATCGCCTTCATCCGTCAGTTCACCGAGCAGGCGCGCGGGCGCGGCGTGGACGTGCTCGTCGAGGTGCACTCCCACTTCCAGCGCCAGATGGAGATCGCCGGCGCGGTGGACCTCGTCTACGACTTCGCACTGCCCCCGCTGGTGCTGCACGCCCTGTACACCGGCGACGGATCGGTGCTCGCCCGCTGGCTGCGGATGCGTCCGCGCAACGCCGTCACCGTGCTGGACACCCACGACGGGATCGGCGTGATCGACGTCGGCCCGGAGCGCTCCGAAGACCCTGACGTGCCGGACCGCCCCGGCCTGCTCGATGCGGACCAGCTCGACGCCCTCGTCCGCGGCATCCACGCCCGTGCCGGGGGCGCGAGCGAGCAGGCGACCGGCGCGGCCGCGTCCAACCTGGACCTCTACCAGGTGAACTCGACCTTCTACGACGCCGTCGGCGCCGACGACCAGCGCTACCTGGCGGCCCGGGCCATCCAGCTGTTCACCCCGGGCATCCCGCAGGTCTACTACGTGGGCGCACTCGCCGGGCACAACGACCTGGACCTGCTGGCCCGCACCGGCGTCGGACGCGAGATCAACCGCCACCGCTACACCGCCGAGGAGGTCGACGCCGCCCTGGCCCGGCCGGTCGTCCGGGCGCTGCTCGCGCTGTGCCGGTTCCGCAACACGCTGCCCGCCTTCGACGACGACGTCGACGTCACGCTCGACGGACCCCGGCTCACCATGGTGCGCCGGGGACGTGCGGAGCGGGCCGTCGCCACGCTGGCCGTCCACCTGGCCACCGGAGCGGCCAGCGTCACCTGGTCGGACGAGGGCGGGCAGCACCGCACCGACGACCTGTTGAGCGACCCGCCGGTGGTCACGCAGTAGCGTCCGCCCGCCGCGAGCGACAGCGTCCGCCCGCCCGCCGCGAGCGACCCTGCGCTCCGCGGCGGGTGCGCCTCCGCCCCGTGTCGAGCGACCCGGCCCCGCTACGGCGCCGACACGAGAGCCGACACGTAGTCGGGCCCCGTGGGCACACCCCATCCGTTCGCGAGGTCGTACCCCGTCGTGGTCCGATATCCGGGCACCGGGTCCGGGGTCAGCACTCCGTCGGCTCCGATGTCCCACACCCTGTTGCTGTCCAGGTGCCCGCTGGGGGTGGTGCCGTACGTCAGCGGGACCACGTCGGAGAACGCCGAGCCCCGTGGGAACGCGCTGGAGTAGACCACCGGGTTCAGGTTGCCGAGCGGCGCCCTGCCCGCAGCGGCCCGACCCTGGTTCGCGAGCGCCGTGAGCGCGGCGACCTGGGGCGAGGACGCCGATGTCCCGCCGTACACGTGCCAGCCCACCCTGCTCACACCCGGGAAGAACGACGTGTAGACGAGCACGCCGCCGTTGACGGACGAGTTCCACGACAGGTCCGGTACGCCGCGATGGTCGCCCACCACTCCCGACACCGGATCCTGATAGCCGGGACGCTCGTAGACCGTCGACAGACCGCCGCCCGTGACCATGCCCGCCCATCCCTCGTTGTCCACCGGCTCGGTGCTGCCGCCGGGGCTCCACGCGAAGTAGTCGGGGTTCAGGGAGCCGTCGTCGAGGTACGGCTTGTCGCTCGTGGGCGCCCACGTCCAGCCGTACTGCAGTTGCGTGCCGCCCACCGAGGTCACAGAGGGGGACACGTTCGGGTAGGAGACCTGCGGATCCGGGCTGGTCGCGGTCTGGCGGTGGGCCCGGGTGACGCCTACCGAGCCGGAGTCACCCGACGACGCGAAGAAGGTGTCACCCTTGGCGTTGCCCCGGGCGAACGTCGCGTCGAACCGGCCGAACTGCGTGCGTGCCGCCGCCGGGCTGGCGAACGCGGACTCGTCGGTGCCGAACGACATCGAGAAGACCGTGCCCGCCGGGAAGCGCCGGACCGCCTGGTCGATCGCGTTCATCATGTTCGGCAGGCCGGGAACCCCCTGGGTCTCCGCCGGTGGCACCGCGACCAGCACGATGTGCGCGGCCGGGGCGAGGGCGTAGGCCCACTCGACGTCCAGGGCTGCCTCCCCGGCCCAGCCCGCCGCGGCGGCCGGCCCGGACTGCGACTGACCGTTCCCGTTCACCGTGTCGGTCGGGAACCCCGGCTGTCCCTGCGGGAACCACTGCTCGAAGCTGGGCGTCGGGCCCCCGAACGCGGACGCGAAGGTCTGCAGGTCCGCCCCGGCGGTCGGGCTCCCGTAGGCGTCCACCAGCACGATCGTCTGGGCCGAACCCTCGCTGCTCGTCGGGCTCAACGCCGGCAGCCCGTGCGCCGCCCGGACCTGGTCGGGCCCGTAGCAGTGGTAGTACGCGTAGGTCTTCACCGGTGCCGGTGACACACAGGCCGGCGCAGCCCCCGGTGCCGCCGGAGCGGCCGGGATGTCCGGGGCCTCGGCCGCGAACGGGACGACCGCGGGGCCGGCGGCCGCAGCGGCCGCCACCGACGGGACAGCCAGCGGGGCTGCCGCGACGGCCGCGAGGGCCATCGCCATGCCGACGCCAGCAGAACAGGCTCTGCGCATGAGCACTCCTCGGTCGACGTCGTCCACGCAGCGGTTCGCCGCGGTCCCACAGCAACGGGGTGAGGAGCCCATCGCACCGCGAGTCTACCAGGGACGCAAGTCCCAACCGTGCGGCGGCTGCCCGAGGCGCGGACCCGACAACGTCCGCTGACGGTCCGCGCGAGGGTGCAGGGCCTTGCGCGCGCAGCCCGCGAACGGGACCGTAAAGGAGCACGGTCGCATCAGGAGGCGCCGCGATGGCGAAGCCGCAGTCCGAGGTCGGGAAGCTGCAGCCCGAGGTCGGGCGGTTCCCGCCGCTCGCCGCGCCCGATCGACCACCGCCGCCGGACGACGGGCGACTCGGCGTCGGCGTCGATGTCGTCGACGTGGCACGTTTCGCCGAGGTCGTCGCGCTTCGCGGGTCTGCACTGTCCCGCTGTGTCTTCACCCCGAGCGAGCTGAGGACCTGTCGCGGCAGCGTGCGCCGGATGGCTGCGCGGTTCGCTGCCAAGGAGGCAGCGGCCAAGGCCCTCGGCACGGGCATCGGACCGATCGGCTGGCAGGACGTCGAGATCCGCACCGGCGCCCGCGGCGAACCCGAGCTGGCCCTCCGTGGGGCAGCGCAAGCCTCTGCCAGCGAGCGTGGCCTCGACCGCTGGGCGGTCAGCCTCGCGCACGACGCCACGCACGCCGTCGCCGTGGTGGTGGCCACAGGGACACGCAGGATCGAGCCGCTGCCATGAGCTACCCGACGATCCACAAGGGTCCGCCGGACTGGCGCGTGCCGCCCAACCTGCCCGCGGACGCCCCGGAACGGACCGCGTTCTTGTGGGACGTCGCCCGGTCCTGGCTCGACCACCTGCCCGGCGGCGCGGGACTCAACATCGCCCACGAGGCCGTCGACCGGCACGCGGCCGGGCCGCGGGGCGCCCACGTGGCGATCCGTTGGCTGGGCAAGCGCGGCGAGCGCGAGGACATCACGTACGAGGACCTCCGACGCCGGACCAACCGCTTCGCGCACGTGCTCGAGGGCCTCGGAGTGCAGCGCGGCGAGACGGTGTTCACCCTCACCGGGCGCGTGCCCGAGCTGTATGTCGCCGCCTTCGGGACCCTCAAGACCGGCGCCGTCCTCAGTCCGCTCTTCTCGGCTTTCGGCCCCGAACCCGTGCGCCAGCGCCTGGAGATCGGGCAGGGGCGCGTGCTCGTCACCAACCGTGTGGCCTACGAGCGCAAGATCGCCGGGATCCGGGACGGCCTGAGCCACCTCGAGCACGTGCTGCTGAGCGATGTCCCCGCCGGCGCGCCGACCCCCAGCGGCACGCTCTCGCTCGCGTCCCTCATGGTCGACGCCGACGACGAGTACGTCATCGGTCCCACCGATCCGCAGGCACCGGCGCTGCTGCACTTCACGAGCGGAACCACCGGCAGGCCCAAGGGGGTGGTGCACGTGCACGAGGCGGTCGTCATGCACTACGCGACCGGCCGGTTCGCGCTGGACCTGCACCCCGACGACGTGTTCTGGTGCACCGCCGACCCCGGCTGGGTGACCGGGACGTCGTACGGCATCATCGCACCGCTCACGCACGGCGTCACGAGCATCGTCGATGAGGCCGAGTTCGACGCCGAGCGGTGGTACCGGATCCTGGACGACGAGCACGTCAGCGTCTGGTACACCGCACCGACGGCCGTCCGGCGACTCATGCGGCTCGGCAGCGGGCTCGCCCGGCAGACCGACCTGAGCGCCCTGCGCTTCGTCGCGAGCGTCGGCGAACCGCTCAACCCCGAGGCCGTCGTGTGGGGCGCCGACGTGCTGGGGCTGCCCATCCACGACAACTGGTGGCAGACCGAGACCGGCGGGATCATGATCGCCAACACGATCGCCGCGGACATCAAACCCGGATCGATGGGGCGCCCGCTGCCTGGCGTCGAGGCCGCCGTCCTCAAGCGCGGCCCCACCGGCGTGGTGGAGCAGGACGGCGCGGTCGAGGTGCTGCCTCCGGGCCTCGAGGGCGAGCTCGCGCTCCGCCCCGGGTGGCCATCGATGTTCCGGGGCTACCTGCACGAGGACGAGCGCTACCGCCAGTGCTTCGTCGGAGGCTGGTACCTGACCGGTGACCTCGTGACGCGTGACGCCGACGGCTACTTCTGGTTCCTCGGCCGGTCCGACGACGTCATCAAGTCCTCCGGCCACCTGATCGGGCCGTTCGAGGTCGAGAGCGCGCTGCTCGGGCACCCCGCCGTCGCCGAGGCCGGGGTGATCGGCAAGCCGGACCCGCTCACGGGCGAGATCGTCAAGGCGTTCGTCGTCGTCAAGCCAGGCGTCATCGCCGACGACACGCTCGAACGCGAGCTCATCGGCTTCGGGCGCTCCCGACTCGGGGCCGCCGTGGCCCCGCGTGAGCTCAGCTTCGTCGAGGACCTCCCGCACACGCGCAGCGGCAAGATCATGCGCCGGCTGCTGCGCGCCCGCGAGCTCGACCTGGCCATCGGCGACCTGTCAACCCTCGAGGGAGAGGACACGACATGACATCGACCCTGCCGTCGGGTGACGGCCGTCTCGACCTGGCCGAGGGCCAGGTCCTGCTGCGCGAAATGCTGCGGGTCCGCCGGTTCGAGGAGCGCTGCGTCGAGCTCTACAGCGCAGCCAAGATCCGCGGCTTCATGCACCTGTACATCGGCGAGGAGGCCGTCGCCGTCGGGGCGATGCCGTCCTTGCAGGCCGACGACGCCGTCGTCGCCACCTATCGCGAGCATGGCCACGCGCTCGTCAGGGGGCTGACCGCCCGGGCGGTCATGGCCGAGATGTTCGGCCGCGTACAGGGCTGCAGCCGTGGGCACGGAGGCTCGATGCACCTCTTCGACTCCGAGCGGCGGTTCTACGGCGGGAACGCCATCGTCGCCGGGGGTCTGCCGCTCGCCGTCGGCCTCGCGCTCGCCGACAAGCTCCGCGGCCTGGACCGGGTGACCGCGTGCTTCTTCGGCGAGGGTGCCGTCGCCGAGGGTGGGTTCCACGAGTCGATGAACCTTGCCGCGCTGTGGTCGCTGCCGGTCGTCTTCTTCTGCGAGAACAACCTCTACGCGATGGGCACGGCACTGGCCCGCTCGCAGTCGCAGACCGACCTCGCGCTCAAGGCGGCGTCCTATGACGTGACGTCCTGGGCCGTCGACGGGATGGACGTCCTCGCCAGTCGGGCTGCCTCGCGGCGTGCCGTCGACATCGCCCGCGTCGGCGGTGGTCCGTGCTTCGTGGAGTACCGCACGTACCGATTCCGCGCCCACTCCATGTACGACCCCGAGCTGTACCGCAGCAAGGAGGAGGTCGAGCAGTGGAAGACGCGTGACCCGATCGACGCTCTGGCACGCCAGCTCACGGACGCCGGTCTGCTGCCGGTCGGGGACCGCGACCGGATGGAGACCGAGATCGCCGCGGAGATCGACGACGCGGTCGCGTACGCCGAGGCGGGCACCCTGGAACCCGTCGAGGACCTCACCCGCTACGTCTACCAGCGAGCGTTGTCATGATCACCAAGGCCCCTGCCCCCACGACGACTACCGTGACGACCACCTTCCGCGAGGCCTACCGCCAGGCCGTCCGTGACGCGCTGCACCGCGACGAGCTGGCGTTCCTGATGGGCGAGGACGTCGGTCGCTACGGTGGATGCTTCGGCGTGAGCAAGGGCCTGCTCGAGGAGTTCGGTCCCGAGCGCATCCGGGACACACCGCTGTCCGAGGCCGGGTTCGTCGGTGCCGGCATCGGCGCGGCCATGAACGGCCTGCACCCGATCGTCGAGATCATGACGGTCAACTTCAGCCTGCTGGCCCTCGATCAGATCATGCACAACGCAGCCTCGATGCTGCACATGTCCGGCGGCCAGATCAACGTCCCCCTCGTCATCCGGATGACCACCGGAGCTGGGCGGCAGCTCGCCGCCCAGCACTCGCACAGCCTTGAGGGCTGGTACGCACACATCCCCGGCATCCGCGTGCTCGCACCCGGCACCCTCGAGGACGCCCGGGGCACGCTGTGGACCGCGCTGCAGGATCCCGATCCCGTGCTCATCTTCGAGAACGGCACGCTGTACCCTGCGGAGGGCGAGCTGTCCTCGGACGCCGGACCCGTGGAGATCGACCACGCGGCGGTCCGACGCGAGGGTGACGACGTCAGCCTCATCACCTACGGCGGTTCGCTCCCCAAGACCCTCCAGGCCGCGCAGATCCTCGCGGCCGACGGCATCTCGGCCGAGGTCGTCGACCTGCGCACGCTGCGGCCGCTCGACACGGCCACCATCCTCCGGTCGGTGTCGCGCACGCATCGCGCCGTCGTCGTCGACGAGGGCTGGCGCACCGGGAGCCTGTCGGCCGAGGTGTCGGCCCGCATCATGGAGGGGGCCTTCTACGACCTCGACGCACCCGTCGCTCGCGTGTGCAGCGCCGAGGTGCCGATGCCGTACGCCCAGCACATGGAGCAGGCCGCGCTGCCGCAGCCGAAGGGCATCGCCCAGGTCGCCCGAGAGCTGGTGAGGGGTCATGGCTGAGTTCCGGATGCCGTCCCTCGGCGCGGACATGGACTCCGGCACGCTCATCGCGTGGCACACGGCCGTCGGGGACCACGTCGCGAGGGGCGACATCGTCGCCGAGGTCGACACCGACAAGTCGGTCATCGACGTCGAGACGTTCGCGACCGGCACCGTCGAGGAGCTCCTCGTCGCCGAGGGTGCGCGGGTCCCGGTCGGGACACCTCTGGCGGTCATCCGCGAGGACGCCGTCGCCGGGCCGCCGGTGGCCGCCCGCCCGGCACGTCGCCCGGCGGCGTCACCGCTCGCGCGACGCCACGCCGCGGCACTCGGGATCGACCTCGCGTCGGTCACGGGCACGGGCCCGGGTGGCGCGGTCACGACCAGCGACGTCGACCACTTCGCCACCGCGCACGGTGCCGGCCCTGCCGCACCCCCTGCGCTGGCCGCCGTGTCGGCGTCAGCCGAGCAGCCCGCACCGCTTCGCGCCGTTCCCGCCGGGCCTGCCGCTCCGGTGCCCGCCGAGCAACCGGCACCGCAGCCGCTCTCGAAGGCCGAGCGCCAGGCGGCCCTGCGGCGCGCGATCGGGGCGTCGATGGCCCGCTCGAAGCGGGAGATCCCGCACTACTACCTCGCCTGCGACATCGACATGTCGCATGGGGTGCAGTGGCTCGACGAGCGCAACGCGGCCGTCCCGGTCACGGAGCGGATGCTGCCCGCCGTCCTGCTGCTCAAGGCGACCGCCCTGGCGCTGCACGAGACCCCGGACCTCAACGGCTTCTGGGAGTCCGACGCCTTCCGCCCTGCCGACGGCGTGCACCTCGGGGTGGCCATCGCCCTGCGCGGCGGCGGGCTGGTGGCGCCGGCCATCCACGACGCCGACCGGCTGACGCCCGCGGAGCTGATGGCCGGGCTCCGGGACCTCGTCGCCCGGGCGCGCGCCGGGCGACTGCGCTCCTCGGAGGCGTCCGAGCCGACGATCACGGTCACCAGCCTCGGCGACCAGGGCGTCGACGTCGTGCAGCCGGTGATCTACCCGCCGCAGGTCGCGATCGTCGGGTTCGGTCGGATCCGGCCGCGGCCGTGGGCCGTCGACGGGATGCTCGGGGTCCGACCCGTGGTGACCGCGACGCTCGCGGCGGACCACCGGGTCAGCGACGGCCACCGCGGTGCCGTCTTCCTCACCGCGCTCGATCACCTGCTCCAGGCACCGGAGGCGCTGTGATGGACGAGCACGCACTGCGCGAGACCGTGCTGCGGGTTCTCGGCGAGGTCGCCCCGGAGGTGGACCTCGCGAGCGTCGACCCGGCCGAAGACCTGCGCGACCAGCTGGAGCTGGACTCGATGGACATCCTGAACCTGGCCATCGGGCTCTTCCAGGCCACGGGCATCGAGGTACCCGAGGGCGACTACGGCCGGATCGTGACCGTCGACGGGTGCGTCGGCTACCTGATGGGGCACAGCAGCTAACGGCCTGCTGACCATGGAGTTGTGCACAGGGTGCGGAGCCTGCTGGCGGTGTGTCGGTGCCGGGTGGCATGATCGAACACGTGTTCGATATGGCGGGTGTTCGGGGGGTGACCGGCTGTGGGCCGACGTCGCCGGGCGGCCGCGTGGAACGGTCGGGTTCGCCGGGCGCCGTGCCGGTCGGTGTGGGCGTGGGCGTCGACGTGGGTGTGGGCGTCGACGTGGGTGTGGGCGTCGACGTGGGTGTGGGCGTGGGTGGCGCACCGTCAGGGTGGTCGGGTGCGGGTGCGGGTGGTGGGCCGGTCGGGCTGGCCGCTCGGGTGCGGGCCGTGGCAGGGGCGGTGGCCCGGGAGTGTGCCCGGGCGGACGGGTGGGACGGGCCCTCGCGTGCGGGGGTGCTGGTGGACCTGGACGTGGCGATCGACGTGTTGACCGCCGCCCGCGGGCAGGTGCTGGTCGCACAGGACCGGGCCGGGGGGTGGCGGGTGGACGGGGCACGGTCGTTCCCCGCCGCCCGGGGACGCCAGACCGGGTTGGGGGAACGGGCCGCCGGCGCCCAGCAGCACCTGGCCGAGGCGCTGGACGGGTTGCCCCGGGTCGCCCGGGCGGTGGGTGAGGGGCGGATGAGCCTGACCCATGCGACGGCGTTGACCCGGATGGCCTCCACCGGTCCGGCCGCCCACCGGGACCGGGTGGCCGCCGCCCTGGCGGACCCGGCCACCCAGGACCAGTTCGTCGCCCTGGCCGGGCAGGTGGACGCCGACCGGTTCACGACCCGGGTCGCCCAGTGGGCTGCCGCGGTGGACCCTGACCGCCTCGAACGCGACCACGACGCCGCCCGGGCCCGCCGGTACCTGACGCTCACCGACACCGGTGGGGGCACCCACCTGCGTGGTTTCCTCGACGTGTTCGCCGGGTCCCGGCTGCGTCACGCCCTGGAGGCCGTCACCGCGCACCCAGGTGTCGACGACGACCGGGACACCGACCAACGGGCCGCCGACGCGCTGGACACCCTCGCCACCTGCGTGCTGTCCACCCCGGACACGAAACCGGGCGCGCACGTGTCCCCCCACGTGTCGTTCCTGCTGACCGCCGACACGTGGGCCGACCTGACCCGCCACCAGCACGCCGCCACCACCCGCACCGGCGACCACACACCCGACCAGGACAGGGCACCCACCCCCGACCCGGCCCACCACCCGGGTCGTGCTCCCACGGCGACCACCGAGGATGGTGTACCCGTGCCCGCCTCGGTGATCACCCAAGTCCTGTGCGACTGCGAGCTGACCCGCATCGTGCTGGACGCCGACTCCGTCCCCCTGGACCTGGGCCGCACCGTGCGCACCTACACCGGCGCCCACCGGCGGGCCATCATCGCCCGCGACCGCACCTGCGGCTGGCCCGGGTGCACCATGCCGCCCCGCTGGTGCGACATCCACCACATCGACTGGTGGGACCGCGACCACGGCCACACGTCGGTCGACCGGGGAATCCTCCTGTGCTCCTACCACCACCACCAGGTCCACCGCCTCAACCTGACCATCACCCGCCACCACGTCACCCACGGCCCACCCCACTACCAGTTCACCCGACCCGACGGGCACAACATCGACCAACGACCACAGGAGCAGGCCGGGCCCGGCGCGGTGCCACCCCACCCCTCCCCCGCTCCGGCGACCGCTCGCGACCCGCGCCCGGACCGAGCCGGGCCCGCCGGGCACTGCTCGGCAGCACCGCCACCCAGACCGGGACGCCAGGAGGCCGCACTCTGGGAGGACGGTGATCCGCCCGCCTGGGCCATCGGCTGATCATCGGCCAGGGGAGGCGCCCTCCGAGCGTCGGGAAGGCGCTGTCACGCCCGCGAACGGCACCGGACGGCACGGCGACCTCTCCCACGACGTCGCCCCGGGCAAAGCAGCCTGGCAGGTACCGCACACCCCGCTACACCCGGGACGCCTCGACCCGGGATGCGAGGAGCTCGGCCAGGTGCATGCCACGCACCCCGGCGAGGTGCTCGGCCTGGGTGCGGCAGGAGAATCCGTCCGCGAGGTAGACGTCGCCGGGAGCGGCGGCCCGCAGCGCAGGCAGCAGGGCGTGCTCCGCGACGGCCACCGAGACGTCGTAGTGGCCCTGCTCCATGCCGAAGTTGCCGGCCAGGCCGCAACAACCGGCGAGGGTGGAGAACTGCGCGCCGGCGGCCTCGAGTAGGCGGTGGTCGGCCGTGTAGGTCATCACGGAGTAGTGATGGCAGTGCGGCTGGACGACCGCGGTGATGTCGGACAGGTCCGGCACCCGCCACCGGTCACCGGGTCCCACCGGGCTGGGCGCGGTGAGCAGCTCGGCGAGGGTATGGGTGGCCCGGGACACGGCCAGGGCGCGCGGATCGTCGGGGAGCAGCTCGCGCAGGTCGGAGCGCAGCACGGCCGTGCACGACGGCTCGACACCGACGATGGGTATCCCGTTGACCGCGAACGGCGCGAGCACGTCGAGCAGGTGCCGCAACCGGGTGCGGGCGCCGTCGAGCTGGCCGGTGCTGATCCAGGTGAGGCCGCAGCACGCGGTGTCGCCGGGCACCAGGACCTCGTAACCGGCGTCGTGCAGCACCGTGACCATGGCACGGGCCACCCCAGGGTCCATGGAGTCGCTGAACGAGTCCGTCCAGAGCAGGACCGGCGGACGGGTGGCGCCGGGGACCGGCACCGGCGGACGGGTGGCGCCGGGGACCGGCGCCGGCGGTCCCGCGGTCCGGGTGACGTCGCCCGAGCCGGCGCTGCGCACCCATGCCCGGAACGGCTCGGGAGCGAACCGGACCATCCCCCGGCGGGTGTCCATCCGGCCGGCCCGCAGGACAACCCGGGCCAGGGGACGCCGGCCGAGCGCGACGTTGGCCAGCCGGGCCAGGCCGGGAACCCCGGTGACCAGCCGGGCCCACCGCGGCAGCCAGCCGAGCACGTAGTGGTTGCGTGGCCGCAGCCGATGGCGGTAGGTCCGGTACAGCACCTCGGCCTTGTACTGGGCCATGTCGACGCCCGCGGGGCAGTCGCTCGAGCAGGCCTTGCAGGACAAGCACAGGTCCAGCGCCTCGTGGACCTCCGGCGCGGACCAGCCAGCGGTCACGAGGCTGCCGTTGGCCATCTCCTGCAGCACGCGCGCCCGCCCGCGGGTGGAGTCCTTCTCGTCCCGGGTGGCCAGGTAGCTGGGGCACATGAACTCCCCGGCGGCCGAGCCGTCCGCCCGGCACTTGCCCACGCCGACGCACCGGTGCACGGCCGTCGTCAGGTCTCCCGCGTCCTGGCCGAACGCGAACCCGCCGGCCGCGGGCAGCGGATGCGCCGCAGGGCGCCGCAGGTCGGCGTCCAGCGGCCGCGGGTGGACCAGCACCCCGGGGTTGAGCAGGTCGCTCGGATCGAGCAGGTGCTTGAACGCCGCGAACGCGTCGAGCATGCGAGGCGAGTACATGACCGGCAGGAGCTCGCTGCGGGCGCGTCCGTCACCGTGCTCCCCGGACAGCGACCCCCCGTGCGACGCCACCAGCGCCGCCGCGTCGGTCATGAAGGAGCGCAGCGCCTCGCCCGACCGCTCCATGGGGATGTCCAGCCGCAGGTGCACGCAGCCGTCGCCGAAGTGCCCGTACGCCAACCCGTCCACGCCGTGGGAGGCCATCAACGCCTCGAGCTCGCGCAGGTAGGTACCCAACCGCTCCGGCGGCACGGCCGAGTCCTCGAACCCCGGCCAGGCCTGGGCGCCGGCCGCCGTGCGACCGGCCAGCCCGGCACCGTCCTCCCGGATGTGCCACAGGGCGCGCGCCGCCGACCCGGGCGGAAAGAGACCGACGGCCGACGTACCGGCGTCCGCGGCCAGCCGGCGTCCCGCGGCGAGCGCCTCCGCGACCGACTCCCCGCCCACCTCGACGAACAGCCAACCCGCCCCCGCCGGCAGGTCCGGGACCGCCGCCGCACCGCGGATCCGGCGCACGACGTCGACGAGCTGCGCATCCATGCCCTCGATCGCCAGCGGACGGTGCGCGAGCAGCGCAGGCACGGCGTCCGCGGCCGTGGCCATGTCCGGGTAGCCGAGCACGACCAGCACCGGGGCGCTCGGCACGGGCACCAGGCGGACGGTGGCGCCGAGCACGGTCACTACCGTGCCCTCCGTGCCGACCAGCGCCCCGGCGAGGTTCTGACCGCGCTCCGGCAACAGGTGGTCCAGGCCGTAGCCGGAGGCCTGCCGGCCGAACCGACCCAGCTCCGTGCGCAGGATCTCCAGGTTGGCCCGGACGAGGGCGTCCAGGCCGGGCACCGCGTCCAGGCCATGACCGGCGGTGAAACGCCGACCGGCACCGTCGACGACGTCGAGGTCGAGCACGTTGTCGGCGGTCCGCCCGTAGGCGACCGCCCGGGGGCCGCACGCGTTGTTGCCGATCATCCCGCCGAGCGTGGCCCGGGCCTGGGTCGAGGGGTCCGGCCCGAACCGCAGACCGTACGGGGCCGCGGCCATCTGCAGGTCGCTGAGGATCGCGCCGGGCTCGACGCGCGCGGTGCGGGTCTGCGGATCCACCTCCGCGATGCGGTGCACGTGCCGCGACAGGTCCAGCAGCACTCCGGGCCCGACGGCGTTGCCGGCGACGGAGGTCCCCCCGCCACGCGAGGTCACCGGCACACCGAGACGGCGGGCGACGTCGAGCGCGGCGAGAGTGTCCTCCACGTCCATGGGCATGACGACGACCCGGGGCACCACGCGGTAGTTGGAGGCATCGGTGGAGTACTCGGCACGGCGCCGCGGCGAGTCCTCGACGGCACCGCGGACAACCCGGCGCAGCTCCTGCACGAGGTCGGCGGTGCGGACCCCGCCGTGCGTCACGGTGGTCACGGTGGGGAGTGTCCCACCGTCGCTGCCCGGTACTGCGGGGACGCCCGGCCCGCGGACGATGCCACGTCGCCGCTGTGGGCTCCGCCACGTCCTGGGCACTCCAGGCCACGCCCACGGCACGCCGCCGCGACGTCCCCACACCGCCCGGGCCGCACCACCCCCAAGGCACCCGCCGAAGGTCCCGCTCGGCGTGTCACCCGGTCGTGTCATCATTCCGGGCCCTGCCACGACCGATGATCGTCGTGATGCTCGACTCCGCCCCGCACACAGATCGCGCGCGCCACCGCGCGCCGGTCACGCATGCCCACGGGGCACCCGACTCCCGCCGGCGGCCCAGACCCATCCCGGAACGGACCACCGTGACCGCGACCGGCCGTCCCGGACCAGCGGCGGCCTCGCTGCTCGACCTCCCGCCGCGCGGTCCCGACGCCATCCACGCACCGGACCCGGCGACGCTCGTCTGGATGGAGGAGTGCCGCGAACTGTTGCGCGAGCCCGGCACCGACGCCGGCGACATGGTCTGGTTGGGCACCCTCGTCGACGGCTACATGCTGCAGTGGCACGCCTGCGCGCCGGCCGCCCGGTGGGACCCGACCCCCACCACGACCGCCGCCGGCATCCTCGTCGGGGATGCCGCGATCGCCGCCGAGCCGTCGCTGCGCTGGGTCGTCGAGCCGGACGGTCGCCTCGCCCTGGCGCAGCAGGTCCGCCCCCTGCCGCAGGACGTCCTCCGTTCCCTGCCGCAGGACGTCCGCCCCCTGCCGCAGGACGTCCTCCGTTCCCTGCCGCAGGACGTCCGTTCCCCCGACGAGGTCGCGCAGGCTGCCGAGGGCTGGTCGGTCCTGGAGCACCCGCCCGACGCCACAGCACTGCTGTGGCTGGCCGGCATGCCCGGGGAGCTCGCCCGGCTGGCCGAGATCGCTGCCCGGCGGGCGTCGGCGCGTCGGACCGCCCACCCGGAGCCACCCCGACGCTCGGGTGCGCTGCGGCTGCTGGCCGCGCTCACGTCACGCTGAGGACGCGCGCCCCGGTCAGCGGCCGTGGGCCCACCGGAACGGGTCGTGGGCCTCAGGGCGCAGCGAGCCGGAGCAGCCACCGGCGCCCGGCCTCGGGCACACCGACCGTTGACGGCCCGGCGCTCGACGCGCCACCAGCTGCGAGGCCGGCGTGCGGACCGGCAGCCGTGGCGCGCCCGGCACCGGCGAGCGGGCAGCCTGCACAGGCCACCGTGGGCGCGCACGTCGAGCAGGTTCCCAGCGCCCCGGCCACGCCCTGCACCACGCCCAGCCGCTCCCAGTGGTCCACCGCGGCCTCGACCACGCCGACGTCCAGGCCCAGGTGGGTCGCTGCCCGCTGCACGGTCGACCCGGCACGGACCTCGCGCAGCACGTCGGTCAGCACGCTCACAACAGCCGTCCCACCTGGAAGACCGCCACCGCCAGCAGCCAGGCGACGACCAGCTGGACGGCCAGCGCCCCGGACGTCCACCGGTTGCCGAACAGCCGGCGCTGCTCGGCGAGGGTAGCCAGGCACGGCGTGTAGGCGAGCACGAGCACCATGAACGCGACGGCGGCCGCCCCCGGCGCACCGCCCGAGCTGCGCTCCAGCGACGCCTGCAGCCGGTCGCCCAGGCCCCCCGGAGCCGCCCGGTCGGCGGGGTCGGCGGGGTCGGCGGGGTCGGCCACGGCGTAGGTCTGGGCGAAGGACCCGACGACGACCTCCTTGGCGACGAACCCGGTGAGCAGCGCCGCCGAGACGTGCCAGTCGTCCAGCCCGGCCGGGCCGAGCACCGGTGCGACGGCCTGCGCCGCGGCACCGTAGAGGCTGTCCGCCACCGGGACGTCGCCCACCGGATGACCGCCGCCGACCGGGACCGCCAGCAGCGCCCACACGATCGTGAGGGTGACGACGATGACCTTGCCGGCCCGCTCGAGGAACCCGCGCACCCGCAGCCAGGTCGACCGGAGCACGGCTCCGACGCGCGGCCGCTGGTAGGCGGGCAGCGCCAGCACCAGGGGTTCGCGCCGCAGGTCGCGGAACAGGGTGCCACGCAGCACGAGCCCGGCCACGACCACCAGCACGAGGCTGAGCAGGTACATGCAGAAGATCACCGTGCCCGCCGCGTCGGGGAAGAACGCGCCGGCCAGCAGCACGTAGACGGTCAACCGCGCGGTGCAGGACGTGTACGGGACCAGGAGCCCGGTCAGCAGCCGCTGCCGCGCGTTCGGCAGGGTGCGGGTGGCAGCGAGTGCCGGGACGTTGCATCCGAAGCCCACGACGAGCGGCAGCATCGCGCGGCCGTCCAGGCCGATCGCCCGCATCGCCTTGTCGGCGACGAAGGCCGCGCGGGCCAGGTAGCCGCTGTCCTCCAGGAGGGCCAGCGCACCGAAGATCAGTGCCATGACCGGGGCGAACGAGACCACGGTGCCGACCCCGGCGAGGACGCCGTCGACGAGCATTCCCTGCAACCAGCCCGGACCGGGCACGAGCGTGCGGACCGCGTCGGCGACGGGACCGGAGACCAGCCAGCCGATCCCGTCGACGAGCGGCGCGGCCAGCGTCGTGGCCAGCTGGAACATCGCCCACATCACAGCCAGGAAGACCGGCAGCCCGATCCACGGGTCCAGGAGCAGGCGGTCCAACCGGTCCGACCAGGTCCATCGGACGGGTTCGCCGGCCTGCGGCGTCACCTGGCCCACCACGTCCTCGACCCAGGAGAACATCCGGTCGGCCCGGGCGAGCTCGTCGTCCGTCGTGCCGGGCTCGGCAGCGGCCACCGACGCGCCCGGTCCGGCCTCGACCGCTGACGCGATCGTCGGGCCCACCGGGCCGAGACGTCGGTCGGCACGGCCGACCGGGCCGAGGACGGGTCCGGCCGCCTCGAACCGGACGTGGGGGGCCCCCTCGCGCACCGCCCGGGCCACCTCGGTGGCGAGGCGGCCCCGGCCGGCGCCGGTCCGTGGGTCGACCGGGATCACCGGGATGCCGAGCACCTCGGCAAGGCGGTCGGCAGGAACGTCGACGCCGCGGGACGTGGCGACGTCGAGCATGGTGAGGGCGACGATGACGCCGCAGCCTCGCTCGGCGACCTGACCGAGCAGGTAGAGCGACCTGGCCAGCGACGCGGCCTCGACGACCACGACGGCCACGGCTGGCACGCCGAGCGAGCCGTCGCCGCTCACGGCCTGCTCGGCCACGCGCTCGTCGGGCGACCGCGCGACGAGGCTGTACGTCCCCGGCAGGTCGGCCAGCCGGACGGGGTCGGCGTCCCCGGCCGTGCGCCACTGCCCGAGCTGGACCTGCACCGTCGTGCCGGGCGCGTTCGTCACCGTCTGGTGGGCTCCGGTGAGGGCGTTGAACAGGGTGGACTTGCCGACGTTGGGGTTGCCGACCAGCACGACGAGCGGCGCGTCGTCCACCCCGCCCATAGCAGGGCCCGACACCGCGCGGGCGCGCCCCGAGGGAGCCGGGGTCGGCGGCGCCGCCGCGTGGCAACTCATGCCGACGGCCCAGGGCCGAGCGGGCCGACCTGGATGTGCGCGCAGGTGCGCGCGTCGACGGCGAACCGGTCCGTGCCCACGGCGACCACGCGCCCGCCGAACGCGGCCTTGTGGGTGACCCGGACGCGAGCCCCCGTGCGCAGCCCCAGCTCGCCGAGCCGCAGGAGGTCCGCCGGAGCGACGTCCACCGCCGTCACCCGCGCATCGACGCCCGTCGGCCACCGTCCGATCTCCACGTGGCCGAGACTACGGGTGAGGTAAGGCTCTCCTTCTAGGACGCTGGTCCCGGTGAGGTGCGAGGGTGCGGCTCGGGCGAGCGCACGTCATGCGGGCGGGCACGGCCGAGCCCGGCGTCCGTTGCCCACCGGCGCGCGGCTCACCCCAGTGCGGCGTCCAGCGTGATGTGGGTGCCGGCCAGCGCCTTGCTCACCGGACACGTCTCCTTCGCCCGGGTGGCGGCCCGGTCGAACCCGGCGGCGTCCAGCCCCGTCACCTGGCCCCGCACCCGCAGGCCGATCCGGCTGATCCGGAACCCCCCGGCAGGGTCGGGGCTCAGCGCGACGTCGCCGGTGACGTCCAGGGAGACCGGTGTGCCGCCGGCCTCGCCGATGAGCGCCGACAGCTGCATGGCGTAGCACGCGGTGTGGGCGGCAGCGATGAGCTCCTCCGGGCTCGTCGCACCGTCGGCGTCGTCGGCGGTGCGACGAGGGAAGGAGACGTCGAAGCTCGCCGCTCGCGAGCTCACCAGCTCGACGTGGCCCGACCCGTCGGTCAGGTTCCCGGTCCAGGCGGTGTGTGCGGTACGGGTGGGCATGCGTCCTCCTCGGGATGACGGCGTCGCACCACGCGGCGTCCCGACCACCGTAGGTCCCCGCGCAGGGCCCGGCACGGGATCGGTGGAGGTCTCGTCACGGCCCCACCCAGGATCGTCAGCCGGCGTCCAGAGGCGTCGGACCCAGAGCGCGGAGGTCGGGTTCGCGCCGATGTGTCAGACTTTTCATGACTTGTGAGACACAAGTCCATGACAGCCGCTACGGTGCACGGATCCGACCAGGGTGGTGCGTCCGCAGCCCCTCGTCGGCACACGGTCTTCCGCCGCACCCAGGGGATCTGCCATGACACGTCGTGCACTGCTCTCCGCCGTCCTTGCCGCCGTGCTGACCGCCACCCTCGGTGGCGTCGGCGCCCAGGCGATGCCCTCCGGTCCGGCGCCGACACCACCGCCGGCACCCGCGCTGGCCGGTCGCGCGGTCTCCTCCGCGCTGGCGGCCGCCACCGGCCAGGTCACCGCCTTCGTCCGGCTGGACGCCCGGTCCGGCCTGGACGTCACCCAGGCGGGCGGCAGCCCGGCGGACGTGGCCGCCGCCACCCAGCGCGTCGACGACCTCGCGGCAGCCGTCGTCCCGGCCCGGGCAGGGTCGCGGTCGGCGCGGGCGGCGGGCGCCCCCCAGCGGCTCGCCACGATGGCCAACCTCGTCGCCGCGACCCTCGTCACCGGTGACGCCGCCGCCGTTCGCGCGCTCGCCGGCGCGCAGGGCGTGACCGAGATCCGGCTCGTCACACCCAAGACGGTCGACAACGCCAGCAGCGACGTCTTCACCCGCGCGCTCGCCGCGTGGCAGGCCACCGGCCAGACCGGCGAGGGCATCACCATCGGCGTGATCGACACCGGGCTGGACTACACGCACGCCGACTTCGGCGGGCCCGGTACCCCGGCGGCGTACGCCGCGGCCTACGGCCAGGACGGCACGGGCCCGGTGCCCGACGGCCTGTTCGACCCCGCCAAGTTCCTCGGCGGCCATGACTTCGCGGGTCCGCACTACGACGCGGACCCGGCGTCCGACCTGCCCGGGGCCACGACGGCCCCCACCCCCGACGACAACCCCATCGACGCCCCGGCCACCAGCGGCAGCTCGGGCCACGGCACCCACGTCGCCGGCACCGCTGCGGGCTACGGCGTGCAGGCCGACGGCAGCACCTTCCGAGGCGACCACACCACCCTGGCCACCCTGGCCGGCTGGCCGGTCGGCCCCGGGACCGCGCCCCGGGCGGGCATCTACGCCCTGAAGGTGTTCGGGGACCAGGGCGGCTCCACGAACCTCACCGCCCCGGCCCTCGACTGGGCGGCCGACCCCAACGGCGACCACGACTTCTCCGACCACCTCGACGTGGTCAACCTCTCGCTCGGAGCGTCCGGCACCCCGGTCGACGACCCGGACAGCCTCCTCGTCGACCGGCTCGCCGAGCTGGGCACCATGGCCGTGCTGTCCGCCGGCAACTCCGGTGACGCGACGGACATCGCCGGTTCGCCCGGCAGCTCCGGCGCCGGCCTGACCGTCGCCAACTCCGTGGGCAGCCCGCTGCTGCTGGACGGCGTGGAGGTGACCCAGGCCCCCGACCCGGCGGTGCTCGGCATCCACCCGGCGCAGAACTCCATCGCCTACGACGGCCCGGACGTCACCGCTCCCGTCGTGTTCCTCGGCGACACCGTGGACGGCTGCACCCCGCTCACGGACCGGGCCGCCGAGCTCACCGGTCGCATCGCCTACCTGTGGTGGGACGACGACGACGCCACCCGCGCCTGCGGCAGCGCCGCACGGTTCGCCACCGCTGCGCGGGCCGGGGCCGTCGGCGTGCTCATCGGCACGCAGAACGCGGTGTTCGCCGCCGGCATCTCCGGGACTCCGACGATCCCCGGTGCCCAGCTCACCGCGGCCTCCACGGCGGCACTGCTCCCGGCGATCCGGGCCGGTGGCCTCGTCGCGCACATCGGACCCGGGTTGGCGACCTCCGCCGTCGACACCACCGGCGCCGACGTGCTCAACCCCAGCTCGTCACGCGGTGCGCACGGCTCGCTCGGCATCGTCAAGCCGGACGTCGCCGCTCCCGGCACCTCGATCCTGTCCGCGGCGTCGGGCACCGGGAACCAGCCGCAGGCCCTGTCCGGCACCTCGATGGCCTCCCCGCACGTCGCCGGCATCGCCGCGCTCGTCCGGGCCGCCCACCCGGGCTGGACGCCCGCCCAGGCCAAGGCCGCCGTGATGAACACCGCCACGCACGACGTCTTCACGGCATCGGGCGGCCAGGGGGCGCTGTACGGACCCGAGCGGGTGGGCTCCGGACGGGTGGACGCGCCGGCGGCGGTCGCCGACACCGTGCTGGCCTACGACACGGAGCACCCGGAGAGGGTGTCCGTGACGTTCGGGGTCGTCGACGTCGGTGCCGAACCCGTCACGGTCACCCGCACCGTGACCGTCGCCAACACCGGCAGCACCGCGGGGCACTGGACGACGTCGTTCGCGGCGGCGACGCACACCGGCGACGCGACCGTCACCGCGTCGCCCGCGCAGCTGGACGTGCCGGCCGGGCAGTCCGGCACGGTGACCCTCACCCTGCACGCCGACCCCGCCGGGCTGGCCCGGCGGATCGACCCGTCGCAACAGCCCACCCAGGCCGGCGGCCTGCCCCGCGAGTACGTCGCCAGCCTGTCCGGTCGCCTGGTGCTCACCGCCGGCGGCGCGTCCCTGCGGGTGCCCGTACAGGCCGCTCCCCGGCTCGTCGCGGACATCGCCGGGCAGCCTGTGGCATTCGCCGACGCGGGCGCCGACGCCGCGCCGCTGCACCTCGCCGGCCGCGGGGTCGACTCGGGGGGCTGGACGTCGCTGGCGGCGCCGCTCGTGCTGGCCGCGACGAGCCCTCGGCTGACGGACCCGCCCGGCCTGCTGACGTCGGCGTCCGCCGTGGCGTCCGGGGACCTGCAGGCGGTCGGCTGGGCGTCCGGCGCACCGGCGCGGGCGGCCGCGGGCGGCACGGGAGGCTTGCTCGGCGTCGGCATCGCCGTACACGCCCCCTGGGTGTCGCTCGGGCTGTCCGTGCTGCCGGTCGTCGACATCGACCGGGACGGCGACGGCACGCCGGACGTCCAAACCGTCGTGCAGAAGTACACGGCGGAGACCGACGTGACCGTGGTCGCCTCGTTCGACTACCGGACCGGGGCGGTGCTCGACGTCCAGCCGGTCAACGGCTTCTTCGGCGACGTGGACACCACCGTCTTCGACAACTCCGTCCTCGTCGCGCCGATCGACCTGACGGCGATCGGCGTCACGCCCGGGATGACCCCGACACTGCACGTGTGGACGTACTCCTCGTACGCCCCCGACGGTCGGACCGTCGACTCCGTCAACCCCTTCACCGTCGACCCGTGGTCCCCGCCGCTGTGGTTCGACACCGGCATCGACGGCTCGTTCTGGGCGGTGGCCACCGACGGCGTGGACCTTCCCGTCCACCGCACGGGCCCGAGCGTGCCGCAGGTGCTCGTCCTGCACAGCCACGACGCCACACCGCAGGCCCGTGCCCAGGTGGTGGACGTGCAGGTGCCGGCGCCCACGGCGACCCGGACCACGGTGCAGGCACCGAGCGTGGGGACGGCCGGGGTGCCGACCCGCGTCACCGCCCGGGTCGGCCCCGCGGCGGTGACGGGCACGGTGCGCTTCCTCGAGGGCGCGGCCGAACTGGCTACCGTGCCGGTCGAGCACGGCCGGGCGACCGCGCAGCTGACGCTCGGGGCGGGCCGGCACGAGCTCACCGCCGAGCTGGTCCCGGCCTCCGCGGCGTTCGCGGGCTCCACCTCCGGGGCGGTGGTCGTGCACGTCGTGCGCTCCGCGTCCAGCACGGCGCTGACCCTGGCGCCCGTGCCCGGTCGGGCCGGCGACCCGGTGACCGCCACGGTGCGGGTCACCGGGCGATCGGCGCCGCCCGTCGGCTCGGTCCAGGTGCGCGACGGCGGGAAGGTCGTCGCGACCGGCGACCTGGTCGTCACCGACCGGACCGGTGAGGTCACCCTGACCCTGCCCGGCATGGACGCCGGCCTGCACACCCTCACCGCGACCTACCTGGGCACCGACGACGTGGGACCGTCCGCGGCCCTGCGCCTGTACCGGGTGGTGCGCTGAACAGGCGCCTCGCGTCCCGCACAGCTCAGTCGCCGCGGGACGCGAGGACTGCCAGCACCCGCCGGACGCTGGAGGTCAGCCCCCACCGGCGCGCCAGCGCCGCCAGGACGTCCGGGTCCGCCGGCGCAGCGGGCAGCGTGTCGTCGAGGTCGCGGACCGGCGCGTCGCGGACGACCCGGACGACGCCCGGGGCGAGCGCGAGGTAATCCGCCGCGTCGAGCAGGCGACGCCGCCGTGCCGCGGTCAGACCCGGGTCCCCGGCACGGGCGGCGGCGAGCACACCGGCCAGGTCGCCGTACCGGTTGAGCAGTTCTGCCGCGGTCCGGTCGCCGATGCCGGGCACGCCGGGCAGGCCGTCGCTGGGGTCACCGCGCAACGTCGCCAGGTCGGCGTAGCCGCTCCCCATGACGCCGTAGCGCTCGCGCAGCCGGGCGTCGTCGACCACCTCGAGGTTCCGCAGCCCCCGTGCGACGGACAGCACCCGCACCGCGGCGGCGTCGTCGACCAGCTGGAACAGGTCCCTGTCGCCGGTCACGACGTCCACGGGGCTCGACCGCCCGCGAGCGGCCTCCCGGGTGGCGAGCGTGGCGATGACGTCGTCCGCCTCGAACCCCTTCGCCCCGACCCGGGCCACCCCGAGGGCGGCCAGCACCTCGACGATCACCGGCAGCTGCGCCTGCAGCGCGGCCGGGACGTCCTCGACCCCCGTCCCGTCGGTCGCCAGCCGATGGGTCTTGTAGGACGGCAGCGCCACCACCCGGAACTCCGGGCGCCAGTCGTCGTCCCAGCACGCCACGAGGCGCGTCGGGCGATGGTCGGCCACCAGGCGGGCGAGCATGTCCAGCAGGCCACGCACGGCGTTGACAGGCGTGCCGTCCGGGGCGCGGACCACCTCGGGCACGCCGTGGAAGGCGCGGAAGTAGAGGGTGGCCGTGTCCAGCAGCATGAGGCGCCCCACGCGAGTCCCGTCCTTCCGGCGCACGACCGTCGCGCAGCGGCGGCGCTCCGGTCACCGTACCCGGCACGCCGCCGTGCTCATCCTGCCGGTGCGAGGTGCGGGCTCATCCGGCCGGCACGCCGCCGTGCTCATCCTGCCGGTGCGAGGTGCGGGCCCATCCTGCCGGTGCGAGGTGCGGGCTCATCCGACCGGTGCGAGGTCGAGCGCCTGCTCGGCGACCGCGAGCACCGTCCACACCGAGCCGTCCGGGGAGCTCAGCCTGTACACGGGCAGCAGGGCCGGGGCCCCGTCGCCCAGCCACACGAGGGTCAGCCCGACAGTCGCCGCCGTGAGCGTCACGTGCCGCACCGGCCACGGCAGTGGTCGGCCCGGCTGCAGTCGCGTCGCCGTCGCCGTCGGCATCGGCATCGGCATCGCCGTCGGCGCACCAGGGCTCCCCTCCGAGGTCTCCGCAGGGACAGGCTGCGCCGCGCCGCCGGCCTGCGCCTCAGCCAGGGGAACGACGCCACCGAGTCCGGCGAACCGCGGATCGGCAAGCCGGTCGACGGCCTGTGCCGGGCTGATCAAGAGGTACTCCCCCAGGTCGACGACGGGCGCGGCCGGCCCGCTGGCCTGCTGCACACCGTCGGCGACCAGCGTCACGGTCCACAGCACGTCGGTCGGACGCCCGTCCACGACCAGCGCGGCGCGCACCCAGGTCGCCGAACCGCTCGTCGAGTCGGCGGTGAGGGTCCACCGGGTCACGTCCACGCCGAGCCGCGTGAGCACATCACTGGCCGCAGCGAGCGCGGCGTCGCCGGTCGGCGCCGGGCCCGCGGCGGAGCAGTCCGGCACGGGCAGCCCCGGCACGAGCGTCGGCGGCGCGCCCGGCTCCGCTGCGGGACCGCTGGACGTGACCGGGCCGTCGGAGGTGCCGGGGGCGTCGGCCGCAGCACCCGCTCCCACCCACGGGCGGGAGCCACCGGCCATCGCGCCGGTGGACGCCGCGCCCGGGCCGACGGACCCCGGCACGGACGTGACGCACCACGGGTCGCGAGTGGGGTCGACATAGCTCACGGATGCCATGGCGTCGGTGCCCAGCGTGAGCGACGGTCCGCTTCCGTCCGTCGCGCCGACGACCCATGCGCCGGCCTGGTCCTGCGCCGTGCCGTGCACACCCAGCGCCGCCGCCAGCCGCTCGGCCGTCTGTGCGGTCGCGACCGCCGCCTGGTCGAAACCCCATGCGTGCGCGGACGCCGTCTCGACGGACAGCCCGGACCCCTCGAACACGATCCGCGACGGGCCCGGGAAGAGGGTGTCGGAGGGGAGCGACGGCCCGGCGCCCTGGGCCGACCGCGGCGAGCCGGACGCGTCGAGCGCCACGGCGGGGACGACCGTATCGGACGCCGCAGTCGTCCCATCGTGCCGGCCGACCAGAAAACCGCCGCTGCCGACGACGACCAGCGCCGCAGCAGCAGCGACCGGGCGCAGCCAGCGGGGCCCGGGCCGTGGAGCCGAGCGGCGGACCTCCGCACCGGCCGGCTGCTCGACTCGCGCCGCAACCCGGGCGCGCAACGCCGCCAAGTCGGTCTCCACCGCCGCCGCCGGGTCCGCCGCGCGCACACGCTGCAGCAGCTCGTCGTCCGGCTCACCGGGCAGCCGGCCGCCGTGGTCGTCGGTCATGAGAACCTCCGGGGAGTGCTGGGCAGCGGTCCCGCCCGTCCACCCGGTCTGTGTGCCGACCGTGGCGGACCTTGCAGATCCCGGCCACCCAGCGCTTGCCGCGCTCCCCGGCGACGACGGACCGTTCGACGGACCGTTCGACGGACCGTTCGACGGACCGTTCGACGGACCGTTCGACGGACCACACACCGGACCGGGCGCCGGAGTGTCACTCGGCCCACGACGTGCGCAGCCGGGCCCGCGCACGGGACAGCGCGGCATCGGCACCACCCCGGCTGACACCCAGGACGAGCGCCAGGGCGTCACCGTCCAACCCCTCCCAGGCGTGCAGCAGGAGCACTTGACGGTCGCGGGCCGTCATCCGGGCAAGTGCTCCACGAACCTCGTCGTCCACCACCGCACGCAGGGCCGGGTCGTCGAGGTCCGGTGCCTCGGGCAGTAGGCCGACCGCGATCGGTCGACCCCGCCGCCGATGGTTCGCCAGGACATATCCGGCGGTCCGGTACAGCCACGGGAGCTCGGCACCGTCCGGCACGTCGTCACGCCGCCGCCAGGCGACCGCCAGCACATCGGCTGCCAGGTCCTCGGCGTCCGAGCGGCCCGCCCGGCGCGCGAGGTAGCGGTGCACCGCGCCGGCGTGGGCCCGGAACAGGGCGTCGAACCACGCCGCGTCGTGGACCGACCCGGCGTGGACGGGAGCCGGCGACGCGTCGGCGGGCGTCGGCGAGAGGTCGGCGGGCGTCGGCGAGAGGTCGGCGGGCGTCGGCGAGAGGTCGGCGGGCGTCGGCGAGAGGTCGGCGGGCGTCGGCGAGAGGTCGGCGGGCGTCGGCGAGAGGTCGGCGGGCGTCGGCGAGAGGTCGGCGGGCGTCGGTCGCCGAGCGTCGGAGGGCGGGGGCACGGGCGCTCCTCGTCGTCGCGGACGCGGCGCCGGGCGGCGTCGCGGGTGCACGGAGCACCCGCTGCGGATGTGTCGCGACGAGCCCGATCCTTGCGCGGGGTCGTCATGCGTGTCGAGACCTCCTGCGCCGGTCGCCGCCTCGGTCCCGGTCGCCGCCTCGGTCCCGGTCGACCTCAGTCCCGGGTGACGGTGAACCACACCGTCTTCCCGCCCTCGTGCGGCTCGACGCCCCAGGCCGAGGCCAGCGCCTCGACGATGGCCATGCCCCGCCCGTGGGGCGCAGCGACGTCGGGGTGCAGCACCCGCGGCAGGGCCGGACTCTCGTCGTCCGCCTCCACCCGGACGTGGTCGTCGTACACCGCGGCACGCACCCGGACGGTGCCACCGTCCGGCCCGTGGACCAGCGCGTTGGCGACGATCTCGCCGGTGAGCAGCTCGACGACCTGGTTCGTCGCACCGCCGACGCCCGCGTCGGCGATGACCCCCAGCACCCAGTGCCGCGCCCGGCGCGGCGCGGTCCGTTCGGCGACGATGGTCAGCTCGTCGACGCGCGCAGCGGCGTCGGCACGGCGCGCGCTCGGCGCGCTGCGCAGCTGCCGTACCTGGTCCATGCCCCCACTGTGCCGGATCCGGCGTGCTTCCGCCGCTCGTGCCCACCCTCCGAGCCCGGGTGAAGTCACGCGCGACCATCGCGCGGGTGCGGCGACAGAGGATCGAGCGGTGCGCTCTCAGGCTGCCAGCACCCGCACACGACCGCCGTCGACCACGAACCGCACCTGGGCCAGATCGTCGACGACGACGTCGGCCCCCGTCTGCTGACCGGTGGTCCGCACGCCGAGCGTCGCGGCCCCGGCGACCCGACCCGCCGTGATGCCGGCCACCGCGTCCTCCACGACCAGGCACCGCTCGGGCGCGGTTGCCAACCGGGCAGCAGCCAGCCGGAACGGCTCCGGGTCCGGCTTGCCACGGCGCACGTCGTCGGCGGTGACCACGACGGACGGGAGCGGCAGACCCGACGCGGCCAACCGGACCCGCGCCAGGCCCGACGTGCTCGACGTGACGATCGCCGACCGGCCCCCGAGCGCCGTCAGGGCCGCAGCCGCACCGGGCAGCGGCACGACGCCGTCGGTGTCGGCGGTCTCGAGCTCGATGATCCGGGCCAACGCCCGCGCCCGCACGTCCGGCCCGCCATCGGGGAGCAGCAGAGCGACGATGTCGCGCGCGGCGACGCCGTGGAAGGCCGAGTGGTCCCCGAGCGCGTCCATGGGCGCGCCGAACTCCTCGGCCAGACGGCGCCAGGACCGCAGGACGACGGGCAGCGAGGACAGCACCGTGCCGTCCATGTCGAACAGGACGGCCTCGAGGTGTCGGTCGTTGAACAGCTCCTCGGCGTCGAACGGGTCTCGCGGCACACGGGCACCCTAGCGAGAGCCCGTCCACGCACGCCCAGGGCGCTCCCAGCCGGAGGGGTTAGGCTCGCCACCTACCGAGCACCTGGGATCGCGGTCGGCGACCGGACGTCTCGGCACGAGGAGTCCCTATCACCCCCATCGTGTTCGTGCACGGTGTCCGCACGTCGTCGGCCATCTGGGCCGTGCAGACCGCCGCCATGGAGCAGGCCGGCCACCGCACCGTCGCCCTGGACCTGCCCGGTCACGGCGTCCGTCAGGACGAGACGTTCACGCTGACCGCCGCGATGCGCGCCATCGACGAAGCGGTGGGCACCTGCGCGGAACCCCCGCTGCTCGTCGGCCTGTCCCTCGGCGGGTACACGTGCCTGGCCTACGCGGCCGACCACCCCGGACGCGTCGCCGGTGTCATGCTCTCGGGCTGCTCCACGGAGATCCGTGGCAAGCCCGTCGGTGCGTACGGACGAGTCTCGGGCCGGCTCGCGACCCTCTTCGGGCGCGGGGCGGGGACCTGGCACGTGGTCACCGACATGCTCGCCGCCCTGCACGGCTACTCCCCGCTGGCCGACCTGCGCCGGCTGGCCGTCCCGGTGTGGTTGGTCAACGGACGCCGGGACCCGTTGCGCATCGACGAGCGCCGGTACCTGCTGGCGCACCCCGGCACGCATCTGACCGTCGTGCCCCGCGCGGGCCACGACGTGAACACCCACGCGCCCGCCGCGTTCACCCGCGAGCTCCTGCGGGTGGTCGACGAGCTGCGGTTGCGCGCGGACCTGCGGCACCACCAGCCCACGTTGGTCTAGGGCCGGCTCCTCCCGGCGCAGATGCTCACCGCGAGCTCAGCCGACGTACTCGAAGTGCCAGTACTCCGGGTTCTCGCCACCCTGCCGCGACCACGACGGTGACACCCAGCCGTACGCCGGTCCGTGCTCGAGCAACCAACCGCGCTTGACGGAGTCCCATCCGTACTCGCACGGCCATTCCGCCAGGTCGATCGCCAGGCCCGTCCCGTGCCGCGAGGTGCCGGGCACCGCTGCGGTGCTGCCCAGCGCCGCGCGCATGGCGACCTGGCCGGCGAAGTCGCGGTAGCTGAGGTCGATGTCCAGGTGGTGGCCGAACGTGGCGACGAACTGCGCGTCGAGCCGGTCCAGTGCGGCGGCCGCGGCGGTGCGCAGGTAGTGCGGCGTGCCGTCGAACCCGTAGGCCCACCAGGGGTGGGCCAGCTGGGCGGCGGGGATGTGCCCGTTCGACCCGTCGCCATCGAGGCTCGGCACCGAGGAGAAGAAGTCCGGGCCGTCGTAGGTGGTGGCGCACGCCGGCTCCGGCCGCGGCCCGAGGCGCGCCGCGCTGTCCGGGCCCCATCCGGCGGGGGCCGCCGGGGAGCCGGACGGTGTGGGAGCCGGCACGGCGGTGACGCTCGGGGCGGGTGCCGGCAGCTTCGCTGCCGTCGGTCCGGGCGCCGGCACGGCGACCGTGGCGGCGGGCGAGGTCCCACTCCCCGGCACGCCGTCCGTCTGGGCACAGCCGGCCAGCGCCGCACAGCCGGCCAGCGCCACGCCGACAGCCAGCGCCACTCCGGGGCCGTGCGCCGCGAGTGCCGCCCTGCGCCCTGTCCCGGCCCGCTGCACGGGCCCATCCTCCATCGCAGGGTCGCCGTGGGCTCGCCGTGCCGGGCAGCGTCCGCACCGTCCTGCCGACGTGTCGGCTCCTACGGCTCGCGGCACGGCGCGCCGCCGCCCGCCCTGGCGGGCCGGGCTCCCCCGGCCTACGGTCGGCCCATGCCTGCCACCACGCCTGCCACCGAGCTGCAGGTGCGCGGCCGCACGGTGCGGATCACCCACCCGGACAGGATCTGGTTCCCCGCCCGCGGTCTGACCAAGCTCGACGTCGCGCAGTACGCGATCGCCGTCGGTGACGGCCTGCTCGGCGCCGTGCAGGACCGACCCACGACGCTGGAACGCTGGCCCGACGGGTACGTGGCAGGCAGGCGGCCGGCCACCCGGGAGGACTCCAGCGGGGACGGCTTCTTCTCCAAGCGCGTACCGCGCGGCGCGCCGGACTGGGTCGAGACGGTGCGGATCGAGTTCCCCAGCGGGCGCAGCGCCGACGAGGTGTGCCCCACCGAGCTCGCCGTCGTGGTGTGGGCGGTGAACATGGGCACGCTGACGTTCCACCCCTGGCCGGTGCGTCGCCCCGCCCTGGACACCCCCGACCAGCTGCGCATCGACCTCGACCCGCAACCCGGTACCGACTTCGCCGACGTGGTCCGCACCGCCGGCCTCGCCCACGAGCTGCTCGACGAGCTCGGCCTCGAGGGCCACCCGAAGACGTCCGGCGGACGAGGCATCCACGTGTTCGTGCGGATCGAACCGCGCTGGACGTTCACCCAGTGCCGCCGGGCCGTGATCGCGTTCGGCCGCGAGCTCGCCCGACGCGCCCCGGACCTGGTCACCACGTCGTGGTGGAAGGAGGAGCGCGGCGAGCGCGTCCTCGTTGACTACAACCAGATGGCCCGGGACCGCACGATGGCGTCGGCCTACTCGGTGCGGGCCAACGCCCGTGCCACGGTGTCCGCCCCGCTCCGATGGGAGGAGCTGCCGGACGTCGAGCCCGACGACTTCGACGTGACGACGATGCCCACGCGGTTCGCCACCGTCGGCGACCTGCACGCCCGGCTGGCGTCCGGACCGGCGTTCACGCTCGACCGGTTGCTCCAGCTGGCCGACCGCGACGAGCGCGACGGTCTGGGTGACGAGCCGTATCCGCCCCAGTACCCGAAGATGCCGGGCGAGCCGACGCGGGTGCAGCCGAGCCGCGCGCGGCACGTGACCTGCGAAGACACCTGACCTTGCGGTGCGGCGCTGCCTAGCATAGCGCTCACTGTCCTGATAACCTAGGTCTCGTGGCAGTCGAGCTGAGGGACCTGGGCGCGTCGTTCGCCCGCTACCTGCGCGCCGAACGCAAGGCCGCCGGCACCGTGCGCCTGTACGGGCAGGCCGTCGAGTTCTACGCCCGGTGGCTGGAGGCGCAGGGCAAGGACGCGACGCTCGACCACCTGACGCGCCGAGAGATCATCGACTGGCTGGCGGGGCTGAACGAGGTCCACGAGGCCTCCACCGTCCGCACCCGCTACCGCGGCCTGTTCCGGTTCGCCGGGTGGCTGGTCGCCGAGGAGGAGATCGGCGCCAACCCCATGGTCGGTGTCGCCCTGCCGACCGTCCGGGACCGGCCCGTGCCGGTGCTGTCCGACGACGAGCTGACCGCCCTCGTCAGGGCTTGCGCTGGCAAGGACCTGCCCGCCCGCCGGGACCTGGCGATCATCCGCGTGCTGCTGGACTGCGGGGTGCGCGTGTCCGAGTTGTGCGGTATGGCGGCGATGGACCACGCCGCTCTGGATCAGGGCATGGTGCTGGTGCGGGGCAAGGGCGACAAGGTCCGCCCGGTCTACTACGGAGACCGCACCGCCCAGGCGCTGGACCGCTACCTGCGGGTGCGCGCGACGAGCCGATGGGCGCACCTGGACGCCCTGTGGCTGTCCCAGCGCGGCGCGCTGACCCCCGACGGGGTGCGCGACATCGTGCACGGCCGCGGCGCGGCCGCAGGCATCACCGACCTGCACCCACACCGCTTCCGGCACACCTGGGCGCACGACTTCCTGATGGCCGGGGGCCAGGAACGCGACCTCAAGCGGCTGGCTGGCTGGTCGAGCGACGCCATGCTGGAACGGTACGGGGCGAGCGCCGCCGACGCCCGGGCGAAGGCGGCGGCGCAACGGATGAGGCGGGGGGACCGGGTGTGACTCTGGACGCGGACCCTGGGCGAGCCGTGAGCGTCGACCTCGACGTGCCCGACGACGCCGTGTGGGCGTACGTGCTCCAGCTGGTGGTCGCCTCGGCCGGGGCGGCTCCTGCGGTCGCGGTGCGCTGCTCGGCCCGCGGGTGCTCGCGCGTCCTCGGCAGAGCCGGACAGACCCCGGCCGGGCCACTGTTCTCCGCCACCTGGCCGGTGGAGGACACCTTGCCCGTCGTCACCGTGGTGGGCGGGCGCAGGCTTCGCCCTCGCGGCCAGATCGCGCACCTGGCGACCGGCGTCGTTGCCCAGTCCGGGCCGGAACCTGCACCGACGCGGCCGGAAGGGTTCTTCGCCCCGCTGGCCGTCCCAGCCTGTCTGCCGCAGGTGGCCGTGCCCTTGTATGTGCGCTGCCCTCGTCACGGTGACGCCGTGCTCGAGCGCGACCACGTGCTCGCCGCGCTGCGGGGCGGGCGCCAGACCGTCGTCGCACCCACGGCGTTGCCGTTCATGGACTACACGACGCAGCGCACCGACGGACTGCCTCACCAGACGGTGACATCGACCACCACGTACCGGACCACCGGGGACCCGCTCCAGCTCGCAGACGTGCACGAATGGCTGCGCCAGCACGACGGCTCGCGCTGGGACAGCGCCTGAAAGAATGGGCGCACCGCACCACTGAGCGCCAATACCAGTACACCGGGTGTACTCTCTAATCGTTCAGGCGTGGCCAGCGCCCTTTCATGGGGCGCCCGGAGCGGGATGCTCAAGGCCAGACCGGGGTGCGGACCGCGGTCGTCTTCCCAAGGAGACGACTGTGCCAACCGAAACGTCACCCAAGTCGCTCGCCGCCCAGATCGCAGCCCATGAGTCCTGGGCGCACACCACCGACCGCCCCGCGCGCACCGCACCCGCCAGGGCCGCGCTGGATGCCCGTTTCCTCAGGGAAGCGGACGGCGACCCGATCCGCGCGGATCATCTGCGCAGGGCATATTTTTTGCGGCTCTCGCTGAAGTCCGCCAAGGCTCGACGCGCTCGTGCCGTCGTGGCCGACGGTGAAGCCGCCGAGGCCGAGCTGGCCGCCCTGGGCGAGGGCGAGGCCGCCCGGTGAACGCAAACGAACGCCGCCTCACGACGAGCGTGAAGGCGGCATCCGAGGCTTCCCGGCCTGGTGCCATTGTACCGCAGGTCGACCTCGAGCAGATCAACACCGGCGTCGTCATGGCCGACTTCCTGGCGGGCTTCGACGCGGGCCGCGCGGTCGGCCGCCTCGACGTCGTAGCGAGCTCGTGGCGTGCCGGCTACTCCGCCGGCCGGCTCGACGAGGCTGCCGAGCGCGACGCGGCCGACGAGGCCGAGCGCTCGCGGTTTCTCGACACCTGCAACCGCGACATCGTGCGGACCTTGACCTCTAGGCCGAGTTTCGCCGACCTCGCCGACCTCCGGGGTGAGCCCGACCGCGCGGCCGCCCAGCGTGCCATCCTCGTCGAGCGGGGCATCGCATGAGCGCCGCCGAGGCCGGCTGGCCTCCCGTCGCCAAGCCGGGCACGCCGGAGGCCAGGGCGGCCGTCGCTCGCCTGCGCGTCCAGCAGCGCGCTGACGACGCCCGCGAGCACGCCGCGGTGCACCACGGCCAAGCCCGGTTCGCCTACCGCCTCGCCGCCTCGCACGCAGGCCGGCTGCTGCATGTCTACGGCGTTGGGTGGCACTGGTGGGACGGATCACGCTGGGCGGCCGACGACCGGGGCGAGGCCACCCGCGCGGTGCTGGACGAGCTGCGGTCCGCGCTCGCGGAGTCGCTGGACGATCGAGACCTGCGCGCGGACGTGCGCAAGGCCGAGAGTGCCAGCGGCGTCGCCGGCGTGCTGGAGCTGGCCGCCGCGCTCGAACCGTTCGCGGCCACCGTCAGCGACCTCGACGCCGATCCGTACCTGCTGAACACCAGCGGTGGGACGGTAGACCTGAGGACCGGGCAGGTGCGGCCGTGCGACCCGCGGGACCGGATCACGAAGGTCACCGGAACCGGCTACGACCCTGCCGCCGCATCCGAGAGCTGGGAAACGTTCCTTGCCCAGGCAATTCCCGACGTCGAGGTCCGCGACTTCCTGCGCCGCCTCATCGGACTCTCCCTCATCGGAAAGACGCCGGAGCACGTTCTCCCGATATTGACCGGCACCGGCAGGAACGGCAAGGGCACGTTCGTCCGCACCGTTGCCGCCGCGCTCGGAGATTATGCGATCGAGGCCGAGCCTGACCTGTTCCTCGCCCGCGACCGGGCACACCCCACCGGGCAGATGGACCTACGCGGCGTGCGGCTTGCGACGATGCAGGAAACCGACGAGGGAAAACGGCTGGCCGTAGGAACCGTCAAACGGCTCACCGGCGGGGACACGATCCGGGCGCGCGCGATGCGCCAGGACTTCGTCCAGTTCGAGCCGTCGCACCTGGCAATGATGATCACGAACCACCTGCCGAAGGTGCCGGCCGACGATCCGGCATTGTGGGCGCGGCTGCTCGTGGTGCCATTCGACATGTCGTTCCTCGGGCGCGAGGACACCACGCTCGGCGACCGGCTGCTACTAGAGCTGCCCGGCGTGCTCGCCTGGGCCGTCCGCGGGTACGGCGAGTACGCAGCACGGCGACTGGACCCACCGGAGGCCGTCAAGGCGAGAACGCGCACCTACCAGGTCAGCTCCGACGCGATCGCCCAGTTCGTGGAGGACAAGTGCTTGACCGTCGGCTACGTCCGGAGCTCGGAGCTGTGGGCCGCCTGGACGGCCTGGTGCCGCGACAGCGGTGAGGAACCGGGTGGTCAACGCCAGTTCAACGACCAGCTGGAGAACCGCGGCTACCGACGTCGCGTGACCATGACGGGCAAGGTCTTCGACGGCCTCTGCCTGGCCGCGGATGACGAGGATTCGTCCCATGCATGACGGGTATGACGGGCAAATGGCATCTATCCACGTAGCGCGCAGGTGGGAAGTAATACCGAAGACCCGTCATGCCCGTCATGCTCTGGGCGACTGTGCAGGTCAGCGCCAGATCGTCTCGCATCGTGAGATGCCAGGTGGTCCGACTGGTGAGACGCGACCTCGTCCGACCTCGTCCGACCTCGTCCCGGATGGCCTCAGTCGACCTGACGCACTCGCAGACGTGCCCCAGGCCGTCCAGGTGCCAATCTCCGGGCCGAACGCCTCAGCCCAGGACGCCTGCCGCTGCGGCCACGTCACGCGCATCCACGGGCCTCGCCCTGGCCTCGAGGGCCACGGCCCCGGGTGTCGCGCGCAGTCGTGCAGCTGCACCGGGTGGTGCGCGCCGTGACCGACGACGCCGTCCGGGACGCCGAGCGGGCCGAGCTGCTCGCGATGGCCGCCGATCAGCTGGACCGACGCCGGCCCGTTCCGTGCGTCGGGGCCACCGACCGGACCGGGTGGACCAGTGACGACGTCGACGCGCAGCGCCTCGCCGCCGCGATGTGTGCGCCGTGCAGCGTGATCGCGATGTGCCGGGCGTTCGGGCAGCACTGGCCGCATGAGTCCGGCGTCTACGGCGCCGTGACCGACGACGAACGCCGACCGCGCCGCGGCCGACCGAGGACGACCGAGAGGGAGCACGAATGAGCGACGACGACCAGCTGAGCACCGAGGCCTCGGTGCTGCACTACCTGGACGACCACGGCGGCTGCCCAATCTGCGATGGCGGCCACGTTCTGCACGTCGAGCCGGACGGCACCGCATTCTTGTGCGATCTCCATTACACAGAAATGCTGGGCATGCCCGAGCATGTGGCGGTCGAGCAATGACCCGCGACCCGCACCCGATTCCCCCCGCGGCCGAGTTGCTTTCGCTCGACGGGCACACCGCCACCGTCCGGTGCCCGTTCTGCGGCGGAGTGCATCAGCATCCGCGCGTCGAGCGTGGCGCCCGCGAGCGCCGGGCCCCATTGTGCGGCTGGCACCTGACGCCTGAACAACGCGGCGCCGGCTACACGTTCGACATTCCATTATCTGGCCGGGCGACCCGCCCCGGACAGAACACCGAAGAGGAATTGAGAGGAATCTGACATGAGCACATTGAGCGAGCGCCGCCAGTTCGCCGCCGCCCTATTCGGCCCACGACGCGTGCGCGACGAGACAAAGCCGGGCCTGGCCGTCGAGGTGCACAGGCTGTTCCACCCCGACGCCGACGAAGCGCCAGAACCAGAACCCGCCCGGACCTCGCGCGGATTCGCCGCCGAACTGTTCCACCCTGGAAAGAAGGACTGAAATGGCACACACCAATAGTTCCGCCGCCACCCTGATCACCGCCGCCCTCCGCCGGGCCGGAACCGCCCTGCCCGAGAAGATCAGCGCGTCCATCGCGGCCCTGGCCCCGGTCGCGGACGCGGTGCCGAAGAATGTCAGCGCCGACCTCGTCGACGCCTACGCCAATGCGATCCTCGCCGGCAAGGACCCCTACGCCGACAAGGCCGTGCTCGCCGCGCTGACCCGGCAGGTGCTCTCCGCCGCGGTCGGCTGGGACACCCTCCTGCGCGATTGGCAGGACGAGCAGGTCGGCCACATTCTCCGCGATCACGCCGACGCCCTGGCGAGTTCCTGGCGCGCGCAGGTGGCCGAGGCTGGGGGCATCCTCGCGGAGGCCGCGCAGGTGCTCGCGCCCGACGCAGACCTGCCCAGCCAGGCCGACCGATGCTTGCGTGGTGGCGAGCGGATGTCGAACGCCTGGAGGGCCGCCACGGACGCGACGATCAAGGTCGACGCGCTCAGCGAGTCGTTCCGGGTGCTCGCCGGGGCCGTCCGCCCCCACGCGGTCGCGGTCGCCGGTTCGGGCATCCTGGTCCGCGCCTCAGGCGTCAGCGCGCAGAAGCTCGCGCTCCTGCCGCCCAGCATCGGCACGTGGGAACTGGCCGCCCACGAGGGGCAGGAGATCACCGGCGTCACGTTCGACTCGTTGGCCGACGCGTACGACCGGCTCGAAGCCGAACGCCGGGCCGCAGACGAGGCTTTCGAGCGAGCGCGGCGCCACAGGTACAACCCCGCCTCGACGCGCTGAAGGTCGGACGCGCCGGTCGACGCGATCACTGCCCGACCGGCGCGTCCCCCCCAGGGGCAGGTCCCCCCTCCCCCCCGGCAAGGCGCCCCCTCCGGCATAGAGCCTTTTCACACACAGAGCTCTCACGTTCGCCCCGTGCCCGTGACCTGCACGAACGCCGCGCCGGCTATCCGGCGATACAGCCTGCCGATGTAACGCTTACGGCTCACTGACCTGCTATGATGGTCGCATGAGACAGTGCGAGCGGTGCGGGGCGAAGCTGAACGCGCTCGCGCGTTCGGACGCCCGCTTCTGCTCCACGCGCTGTCGTGTCGCGCATCACCGAGCCGAGCTGCCCGCGGCCCTGCGGTCCGGCCGGCGCTTCGTGCGGGCCGACGGGAAGCGTCCGATCACGACGTCCGGAGCTCCGGCCAGCTCGACGCGGCCCGAGACGTGGGCGTCGTTCACCGAGGTCCGTTCGGGCGTCGGTGACGGGTTCGGCGTCATGCTCGGCGGCGGGCTGGGCTGCTACGACCTGGACCACTGCTCCGATGGCCAGGCGCGCCAGTTCGCCCGGACGATCCCGGAGCGTGTTCTCTACGCCGAGCGCTCGATGTCCGGCCGTGGTGTGCACGTCTTCGTGGAGGCGCCGGAGGGCCGCGGCTGGAAGCGCATGGTCGACGGCGTGGCGGTCGAGCGGTACACGTGGGCGCGGTTCATCCGCATGACCGGAACGCGCATCGCGATCTGAGGTCCGCCAGGAGTACGTCGCCCCCGCAGCCCTTTCCGGGCGCGGGGGCCATTGTCGCGTTCTGTGCGGGCAGGGTATGCGACCTCGGGATAGGCGCTCAGCGCCGACCCCTAGGCCCGGGGCGACGGCACTCGGTCAGCGAGCACCCCTCGCCGCGCGCGCGAGGATCCGTCGGACCGCCAGGTGACAACTCCGGTTGTCACCTCCCCCTCGCCGCGCGCGCGAGGATCCGTCAGTCGTACAGGAACGCCGAGCCGAGCCGGTGCCACGTGTCCGGCTCACGTGTCGGCGCCAGCACGTCGAACGCCCGCATGCTGCCGAAGTCCTGTGTGATCGCGAGCAGGATGTCCGGGCGGCCGTATTCGCGGCGCACCGCCTCGTCGAAGTCGACCACCTGCACGACGTCCCCGCCGGAGCGGAGCCGCGCCCTCACGAGCCGGACGACGTCGCAGACCAGCTCGCCCGTGGTGCCGTCGTGCCGCCAGGCGCCCGCTCGGGCCAGCATGGCGGCCTCCAGCACCTCGTCGGCGGCGGCATCCCAGCCGGCCTCGTCGGCGACGTAGGGCAGGGAGAGGACGTCCGTGACGGCCCCGTCCTGGTCGTAGACGAGGCCTGCCGTGCTGCCGTCGGAGCGGAGCAGGTCGGGCGTCGTGCGGACCGTCCAGGGGCGTGTCGTGCCGGTGGTGGGGATGGTCGTGCTCATGGTGGAGTCCTCTCCGCGGAAATCGCCTGCGAGGTACCGAGACTCACCCGATAACCTCGACCACAGCGCTGAGGCCATACCTGCGTCTTCGCAGGTCGGTACAGCGTTCACGGGGTCGGCTCCCCGAAGATGCCCGGCGAGCCGTCCCGGGTGCAGCCCAGCCGCGCGCGGAAGACTCCCTGAGCCTCACCCCGGGTGGACCACACCTGGACACCGTCCGGACCGAGCCCTTACCCCGGGTGGACCACCCGGTCGGCGCGAGGCCGGGTCACGGCCACGAGTTCCGCATTGCGCTGGTCCGTGCCCAGTGCCCAGGCCCGCGCCGCAGCCGGGTCACGCCCGTGCGCGACGTGCCGGGCGACGAGGCGCCGCACCCGGTCATCCTCCCCGGGATCGACGTACCAGCAGGCGTCCAGCAGGCCGGCGACGCGATCCCACCCCGGTGCGTCGAGCAGGAGGTAGTTGCCCTCGGTGACGACCAGCGACACGGAGTCGGCGACGGGCACTGCCCCGGCGATCGGCTCCTCCAGGTCCCGGTCGAACCGGGGCGCGTAGACCACCGCCTCGGACCGGTCTCGCAACCGACGCAGCAGGTGAACATAGCCGGCGACGTCGAAGGTGTCCGGCGCCCCCTTCCGGCCCGCCCGGCCCAGCCGGACCAGCTCGGCCTGCGCCAGGTGGAACCCGTCCATACCGACGACGACGGCGCCCTCCCCCGCGGCCGCCACGATCTGCGCGGCGAGGGTCGACTTGCCCGCGCCCGGCGGGCCGGTCAGCCCGAGCAGGGCGCGCCCGCCGTCCGGGACCAGGGCGAGCGCCGCCCGCACCAGCGCGCCCACGGCGTCCGGCGCACGGCCCACCGTCGCTGTCACGGCGACCATTGTCCCCACCTGCTGCCGGGACCGGTACGCCGCTGTCCCCACCTGCTGCCGGCACCGGTACGCCGCGACCCGCCGGCACCAGCGGACCGGCCCCGCGTGACTTCGCAGCACGGTGCTGGTTCGCTGGTCCGGTGCGGCAGACCCCCGTCTACTACTACTCCAGCGCCAGCGGACTGGTGCGGTCGTTCGCCGAGCGCCTCGACCGCCCGGTCTTCGACCTGTCCGAGCGGGGCGTCCGGGTGAGCGAGGCCGACGGACCTTGGGTGCTGCTCACGCCGTCGTACAAGACCGGCAACGACCGCAACGACACCGTTCCGGAGGCGGTCCGCCGGTTCCTCCGGTCACCGGTCAACCGACGCCGGATGGTCGGCGTGATGGGCTCGGGCAACCGCAACTTCGGCCGGCACTACCAGATGGCGTGCCGCGAGATCGCCCGGCGGTCGGGACGCCCGGTGCTCTTCGAGTTCGAGCTGTCCGGCACCCCCTGGGACGTCGACGAGTGTCGCCGGATTCTGGCGGACCTCGACGTGGCGCTCGACGCGGGCCGCGACCACGACCGGCCCGCGTGAGATCCCGCGTGACAGCCGGCCCGCTGCGTCGCCGACGGCACCCGCCCGGTGCGAGCCGTCGTCCCGGCCGTCCGTCGGGACCGCCACGGTCAGGCGACCGGCCAGCCCACCTTCGCCAGGTAGCAGGACCCGCACATCGCCTCGTAGCCGACGTCGCCCTCGATGGCCAGCTGCTCGCCGGTGCGGGTGTACTGCCCGTCGACGGTCCGCGCGTTGAGGATGGCCTTGCGCCCGCACCGACAGATCGTCTTCAGCTCCTCGATGGAGTGCGCCAGCTCCATGAGCCGGATGCTGCCGGGGAAGCCATGGGTGCGGAAGTCGCTGCGCAGGCCGTAGGCGATCACCGGGATGCCGTCGGCGACGGCGAGCCGGAACAGGTCGTCGACCTGCGTGGGCGTGAGGAACTGGGCCTCGTCCACGAGCACGCAGTCCAGCCGGCCGTGCGCCGCCCGGTCGGCCAGCACCGCCTCGCGCAGCCGCAGGTCCGGTGGTACGGCGAGGTCGACGGACCGGTCCATGCCGACCCGGGACAGCACGCCGGAGCTCTTGGTGTCCACGGACGGCTTGGCGATGAGGACCCGCTGACCCCGCTCCTCATAGTTGTAGGCCACCTGGATCAGGGCGGTGGACTTGCCGGAGTTCATCGCCCCGTAGCGGAAGTACAGCTTGGCCACGAACCGCTCCTCCCGTCCGACGTACCGCGGGTCCGTCCGATGTACCGCGGGTCACGGTAGCGTGCCGCGGATGACCGACCTGGCCGACCGTCTCACCCTGTCCGGCGAGGTGCACTACTTCCGCCTCGCCCGCGCGGACTGGCCGTCCCGCCTGCAGGCGGCCGTCGACGCCGGGCTGGACACGATCGCCACCTACGTCCCGTGGCTGGTCCACGAGCTGCCCGACGGTTCCGTCGACCTGGACGGCCACACCTGTCCCGAGCTGGACCTGGGTGCCTTCCTCGACCTGTGCGCCACCTACGGGCTCGACGTCGTCGCCCGCCCGGGTCCGTTCGTCATGGCCGAGCTGAAGAACGAGGGCCTGCCGCACCGCGTGCTGCGCGAGCACCCGCAGATCCGCACACCGGGCTGGCGGGGCGTGCTGGCGGCCGAGACGATCGTGGACTACCTGCACCCGGCGTACCTGGCCGAGTGCCGGCGGTGGTACGAGGCGGTGATCCCCCTGCTGGCCGCCCGCTCCCGCCCGCACGGCGGGCCCGTCGTCGCGATCCAGCTGGACAACGAGGTCGGCATGCTGCCGTGGGTGGCCAACTCCCCGGACCTGTCCGAGCGCACCGTCGCCGAGCTGGTCGGCTGGCTGGCGGACCGGTACGGGGCCGAAGGCGCACGCCGCCGGTACGGGCTGGACCCGGCGGACCCGGCGGCCTGGGTCCCGCTGGTGCGCGACCCGGGCGACCCCGTCGCCCTCCGACTGCATCGCGACCTGGGCATGTTCACCCGGGAGCGCTACGCCCGCTACCTCCGCTGGCTGCGCGACACCGCCCGGCAGCTGGGCGCCGACGTACCGTTCTGCGTGAACGTGCACGGCACGTGGGACGGCTCGGCCGCCCCGTTCCCGATCGGCATCTCCCAGCTCTACCGGACCTGGAGCTCCACCCCGGACGTGTTCCCCGGCGCCGACTACTACATCGGCGACCTCACGCTGGACACCCTGCCGGGCCTGTGGGCGGCGAACGCCTTCCTGGCCGCCAGCACCCCACCCGGGCGCCCGTTCGCCACCCTGGAGATGGAGGTGGGCAGCGGCGACTACGGCGAGGCCCTGGACATCGCCTCCGGGCCGGAGGGCGCACCGCTGCGCATCCGGCTGTGCGTCGCCCAGGGCAGCCGGCTGATCAACGAGTACCTGTTCGCCGGCGGGCGGAACGCCCCGCTGCGCACGCCCGTGGGCGACGGCAACGACCGCATCGCGTTCACCGGGGAGCGCCACGGGTTCGCCGCCCCGATCAGCCCGGAGGGCACCCGGTCCCCGTCCTGGCCGGCGCTGGCCGACGCGACGCGGGCGCTCGCGGGCAGCAGCGCCCTGCTCGGTGCGGCACGGCCGGAGTCCGCCCCGATCAGCCTGGCGTTCGTCCCGGACCACTTCCTCACCGAGTACTGCTCCCCCCGGTCCGCCGCCGAGCGGCGGCTCGTCGGCGAGCTCGGGCGCTTCCGGGGCTCCGGTCCCCGGGAGATCATGACCCGCGCGCTGGTGCTGCTGGGCTGCGCCCCCGATGCCGTGGACGTCCAGGACCGCCCGCCGGACCCGGCACGGACCCCGGCGCTGGCGCTGGCACCCACCCCGTTCCTGGACCGGCCGGTGCAGCGCGCCCTGGTGGCGTACGTGCAGGCCGGCGGCCGGCTGCTGCTCGCCGGCCCGGTGCCCGTGCAGGACCTGGAGGGCGAGCCGGCCACCGACCTCGTCGACGCGCTGGGCGTCACGGCGACGGACCGCGTGGACCGGTCGCCGCGGTACTTCCCGTCCGTCGCACCGGTGAGCGACGACCTGCGCGACGCCGGCATGGTGGAGGTCGCCGTCGGGTTCCGCCAGGGTCTGCGGGCCACGGCGCCCGGCTCCGAGGTGCTCGCCGCCGACGTCGCCACGGGCGCACCCTGCGTGCTGGACGTGCCGTGCGGGGCCGGCCGGGTCGTGGTCGTGGCCGCCGACCTGCCATGCGACCTGCGGGTCTGGCGGGCGCTGACCGCCCGGCTGGGGGTCCGGCCGGTGGTGGAGCCCCGGGCCGACGTGCCCGGTGTGGTCACCGTGCCGACCGCCACCCCCGACGGGCAACGGCTGCTGCACGTCCTCAACGTGTCCCCGTGGCCGGCCCGGGTGCACCTGGACCGCGACGGCGCCCCCACCTTCGCAGGCCGTGCGCTCGACGTCCCGGCCCGCACCGGGATCCTCCTGTCGGAGAACCTCACCGTCCCCGGTGGCCGGCTGCAGTGGAGCGACGCGGACCTCGTCGGCATCACCCACGGCCCACTGACGACCACCGTGCGGCTGCGCCCCGGTCCGACGGGCGGGCGCGCCGAGCTGCAGACCGCGGCCCGGGTCGACGTCGACCACGGCACCCTGGCCCGGCACGGCACGCAGGTCAGTGTCGACCTGCCGGCCGAGGCGACCCGTCAGCTCGTCGTGACGGTGACGGTCCACGCCGACGGCCAGTGACCGGCCTCGCGCTGCGTGCGCCGGGGCCACCCTGATCGCGGACCTGGCCCCGGCGCGGCCGGCGCCGGGCACGCCCGTCAGGCGCGCTGCACCACGGCCACCCCGAACGGCTCCAGCGCCGGCTCGGACACCGGGGACCCGTCCAGCCGCAGCAACCGCCCTGCGGACAGCCTGGGCCGCACCGTGACCGGCTCGTCATGCTCGCCGACCAGGAACACGAACGGGCGCCCGTCGGCGTGCCGAAGCTCGTCGACGAACACCCGCGGGTCGTCCACCGCGACTTCGTGATCCCTTCCGGGACCGAGAACCTGGGTCTGACCCGATGCTGTGGAGCCGCCTGAGAGAATCGAACTCTCGACCTTCTCATTACGAGTGAGACGCTCTGCCGACTGAGCTAAGGCGGCGCGCTCGCCCGACGGGGCGGCGAGCGCCGACACTCTACCGGCTGGTCAGGCGCGCCTCCAAAGCCTGGTCAGGCGCGCCTCCAAAGCGCTGCCGCCGCCCCCCTGGGCGGTGCCGGTGTCAGCAGGTCAGACCCACGGCGGGGACCGTGCCGTCGAGGAGATAGGCGTCGACGGCGCCGTCCAGGCAGGTGTTGCCCCGCCCGTAGGCCGTGTGCCCCTCGCCGCGGTACGTGACGAGCACCCCGGAGGACAGGGTCTGCGCCAGCGACTGGGCCCAGGCGTACGGGGTCGCCGGGTCGTTCGTCGTCCCGATGACGAGGATCGGCGCCGCGCCCTGGGCGGAGTAGTCGGCCAGCCCCCCGACCTCGGGCACCGGCCAGTCGGCGCAGATCACCCCGCCGTAGGCGAACCATTCCCCGACGGTGGGTGCCACGGCCAGGATGGCCTCGGCCTGTACCCGCATCTCGGCAGGGTCGGCCGAGGAGCGGTCGTCGGCACAGCCGATGGCCCAGAACGCCTCGGTGGCGTTGGTGGCGAACGTGCCGTCGGTGTTGCGCTCGTAGTAGACATCGGCCAGCCTCAGCAACTGAGACCCGTCGCGCTGGGTCAGCGCGGCCCGCAGCGCGGTGGTCAGGTACGGCCAGCTGCCCTGGTCGTAGAGGGCCAGCGCCACCCCGGCAAAGGCGAGCGTCCCGGTGAGCGGCCGGTCCGTCCCGGTGGGCAGGGGTGACGTCCGGGCGCCGTCCAGCAGGTGCGCGATCCGCGCCATGCCGTCGTCGACCGTGCCGGACAGCGGGCAGCTCCTACCCGCCTGACAGTCCGCCACGTAGGCCCGCAACGCGGACTCGAAGCCGGCGGCCTGCCCCGTGGCCAGCGCGTCCGCGCTGAGCGTCGGGTCCAGCGCGCCGTCCAGGACGAGGCGGCCGACCCGGTCGGGGAACAGCGCCGCGTAGGTGGCACCGAGCTGGGTGCCGTAGGAGTAGCCCAGGTACGTCAACGTCCGGTCACCCACGGCCGAGCGCAGCACGTCGAGGTCCTTGGCGGCGCTGACCGTGTCGACGTGGCCGAGCAGGGACCCGGTGCCGTCCAGGCACGCCGCCCCGAACGCGGCGTAGGCGGCCCGCGCCGCGGCGATGCCCGCGTCCGTGCCGTAGTCCTGGTCGGTGGAGATGAGCGCGTCGAGCCGGGCCGGGTCACCGCAGTCCACCGACGTGGAGTGCTGCACCCCGCGCGGGTCGAAGGCGACGACGTCGTAGGCCTTCGCCACCTCGGCCGGCAGCCGGTTCAGCAGGCCGTTGGGGTCACCGAGGAAGTCCACCCCGGACGCGCCCGGGCCGCCGGGGTTGACGAACAGCGAGCCGACCGGGTCGCCCCCGGTGGCCGGCTGCCGGTTCAGCGCCACGGAGACGGCGGCACCGTCGGGATCGGCCCAGTCCAACGGAACCTCGGCCGTGGCGCACTGCAGCTTCCCGCACGTGGTCCAGTCCAGCTGCTGACCGGCGAACCGGTCGGCGCCGGTGGTCGCGGCCAGGCTCGGTGCCTGCGGCGTCCGCGTCGTCGGCTCCGCGGGGCCGCTGCACCCTGCCGCGACGAGGGTGCCGGCGAGCACGAGGGCGAAGGTCACGGTCCGGGTCCGGGCTGGCACCGGACCACCGTAACCGGAGCCGGGCGACGACGCGGCGCCGGCATCGCGCCGGAGGCCGAGGGACAGCAGGCTGCGGACGGGGTAGCTCGGAGGCCGGGGCGGGCAGGCCGGAGGAGGGCGGGCGGGAAAACCAGGGACCGGGGCCCGGAGCATGCGGGCCGCGGGCCGGGCTAGGTCCGGTTCACGGTCACGCTGCCTGCGGACGCAGGGCGATGACCATCGCCTCGACGGCCAGCAACGGCGCCACGTTGCCGGCCAGCCGGGTGCGGGCCTGCCCGATCGCGTCCATCCGGACGATGGTCTGCTCCGGGGTGGACTCCTGAGCCAACCGGTGCACGGTGTCCGCCAGGTCGACGTTGACCAGTTCGACCCCGGCGCGCAGCTGCACCACGACGACGTCCCGGTACAGCGACAGCAGATCCACCATCGCGCGGTCCAGGACGTCGCGCTGGGCGCGGGTCGCGCGGCGCTTCTGCTCCTCCTCCAGCTGACGGAGCTGCGCGCGCAGTGCTGGCGGGACGGCGGCGGAGCTCTCCGCCCCCAGGGCGCGCAGCAGCGCGGAGCGCTCGGCGGCGTCCCGCTCGGCGGTTGCCGCCCGCGCGTCCGCCTGCGCGGTCTCCACCAGCTCGCCGGCGAGCAGCACGGCGTCCCCCACCCCGCGGACCCGTCCGGGCACGGACAGCACCTGGGCCCGCCGTTCGCGAGCCTGCGGGTCCAGGGCGAGCCGACGGGCCACCCCGACATGGCTCTGCGCGGCGCGCGCCGCCACCACGGCGACCTGCGGGTCCACCCCGTCCCGGCGCACCAGCAGGTCGGCGACGGCGTCCACCGGCGGGACGCGCAGCGCGACCGGGCGGGCGCGGGACCGCAGCGTGACGAGCACGTCCTGGGGGCTCGGCGCGCACAGCACCCACACGGTCCGCGGCGGCGGTTCCTCGATGGCCTTGAGCAGGACGTTGCCGCTGGTCTCGTTGAGTCGGTCGGCGTCCGCCATGACGATCACCCGCCAGCGCCCCTGGGACGGGGCCCGCTGCGCCAGCCCGACCAGCGGGCGCACGGTGTCCGCCCGGATCACCACCCCCTCCGTGGACACGAAGGTCACGTCCGGGTGGCTGCCGGCGAGCACGGTGGCGCAGGCGTGGCTCGCCGGGTCGCCGCTCGGGTCCTGCAGAGCCGCGGCGAACGCCCGCGCGGCCACGGACCGGCCCGAGCCGGGTGGACCGGTGAGCAGCCACGCGTGGGTCATCCGGCCGGGGTCCTCCGCCGCAGCCCGGAGCACGGCCACCGCCGGCTCCTGCCCGACGACCTCGTCCCAGACGCTGCTCACGGCGTGCCGCCGGCGCCCGGCCCGACCCGGGCGTCCGTCGGGCCGGCGGGACCGGTCCCGTCCCCGGCGTCCGCGCCGACCGGCACCCCGACCAGCGGGCCCACCCGACGCCGGACGGCCTCGGCCAGCTCCGCCACCGGCCGGCTCGCGTCCAGCACGAGCCAGCGGCCTGGGTCCCCCGCGGCGCGCTCCAGGTACGCCTGCCTGGTGCGCCGGTGGAACTCCTCCCCGGCCCGTTCCAGCCGGTCCGGGTCGCCGGTCAGCCGGGCCCGGCCGGCGGCGGGGTCCACGTCGAGCAGGACGGTGACCGCAGGCAGCAGCCCACGGGTCGCCCACAGGGACAGGCGCTCCACGTCCTCGGCGCCGAGGTCGCGTCCGCTGCCCTGGTACGCCACCGAGGAGTCCAGGTACCGATCGGTCACGACGACGGCACCGCGCGCCAGCGCCGGACGCACCACCGTCGCCACGTGGTGGGCACGGTCGGCCGCGTACAGCAGCGCCTCGGTGCGGTCGTCCACGTGGTCGCCGTGCAGGAGCAGCTCGCGCAGCTCGCGTCCCAGCGGAGTGCCCCCCGGCTCCCGGGTCAGCACGACCTCCCGGCCGTGCCGGCCCAGCCAGCCGGCGAGCTGGCGCGCCTGCGTCGACTTGCCCGCGCCGTCACCACCCTCGAAGGACACGAACAGGCCGGTGCGCACGGCGGTCACGGTACCGGCAGTCGCCGACACCCGACCGCCCGGCCGCCGCACCGCGGCACCCACACCGCGCGCCCCGGCCCCGCCCGCTCACTCCCCCGGGTACCGCAGGCCGATCTGCGCGCGCGCCGCGTCCAGGGTGTGCAGCACGTCCAGCGTGGCCTGCCACGGCATCCGTGGACTCTGCGTGTCCCCGGCGGCGACCCGCCGGGCGACCTCGGCGGCCTCGTACTGCAGCCCGCCGTCGATCGGCTGGTCGAACGTCCACGATCGCCCGTCCCGGCGCTGCACCCGGAACGACGTCGGGGCGTAGAAGCTGCCGGCCAGGTGCGCGTAGCCCTCGGTGCCGGAGATCTTCGCCGTCGTCGGCGTCTGGGCCCACAGCGTCGTGGACAGCGTGGCCTGCGCCCTCTCCCCGTAACCGAGCACGACGGAGACCTGGCCGTCGACCCCGGTCCGGGTCAGCGACCCCACCGCGGTCACCCGGTCAGGCACGCCGAGGATGTCGTGGGCGAAGGACACCGGGTACACACCCAGGTCCAGCAGCGCCCCACCGGCCAGCGCGGGGTTGAACAGCCGGTGCTGCGGGTCGACGGCGAACCACTGGCCGTGGTCTGCGGCAACGTTCACCACCTCGCCGAGCTCCCCGGCGTCGATCACGTCGTGCAGGGCGGCGACGTGCGGCAAGAAGCGCGTCCACATCGCCTCCATGACGAACACCCCCCGGGCCCGGGCAGCGGCGAACACCTCCTCGGCCTCCGCGGCGTTGCGGGTGAACGACTTCTCCACGAGCACGTGCTTGCCCGCCGCGATGGCCAGCAGCGCGTGCGCGCGGTGCTCGGAGTGCGGCGTGGCCACGTAGACGGCATCGACGTGCGGGTCCTCCACCAGGTCGCTGTAGCGCGCGTGGGTCGTGGGGATGGCGTGCGCCGTGGCGAACCGTTCCGCCCGGTCCCGGTTGCGTGACCCGACGGCGACGAGCTGGGCACGGGTGTGCCGGTCGACCGCCTGGGCGAAGGTGGCCGCGATCCCGCCGGCGCCGAGGATCCCCCAGCGGATCGGCGGGGCGGTGCGGGGATCCTCGGTGCGTGCCATGGCGCCCAACCTAGCCCGGCCGGGCGGACCCGGGCGGACCCGATCAGGACCCGTCGCGCGGCGTGGACCCCTCGCGTGGCTTGTCGCCCAGGTGGAGGCGCCCCTCCAGGGCGAGCAGCTCGTCGCGGACCGTGCGGCGCAGCACCTTGCCCAACTGGGAGCGGGGCAGCTCCTCGAGCACCGCGATCCGCCGCGGGATCGCGTAGTGGGACAGCGTCTCGTGGGCCCATCGCCGCACGCCCTCGAGGTCCACGTTCACCCCTGGCTCCAGGACGAGGGCAGCGACGACGCTCTCCCCGCGCGCTTCGTCGGGCATGCCGACGACCGCCACGTCGATGACCCCCGGCATGGACGCCAGCGCCTTCTCCACCTGCGAGGGGTAGATGTTGAACCCGCCGGAGATGATGAGCTCCTTGCGGCGGTCGGCCAGCACGACGAACCCGTCGGGCTCGCGCCGGACCAGGTCCCCGGTTCGCAGCCAGCCGTCGCCGACCAGCACCTCGGCGGTCTCCGCCGGGTCGCCGTCGTAGCCGTCGAAGACCTGCGGACCGCGCACCAGCAGCTCGCCGACGGTTCCCTCGGGCACGTCCGTGGTCACGTCCTCGGGATCGACGATCCGGACCTCGGTGGAGGGGAACGGCAGCCCCAGGGTGCCCGGGCGGCGGGCGGGACCCATCGGGTTGCCCAGGACGATCGGGGAGCACTCGGTCATCCCGTAGCCCTCGATGATCAGGCCGCCGGTGACCTCCTCCCAGCGTCGGGCGACGTCGGGGTCCAGCGCCATCGCCCCGGAGATGGCGTACCGGATCGAGGTCAGGTCCCGGTGCCGCTCCCGGGCTGCGGCCGCCAGCCGGTCGAACATCGGCGGCACACCGGGGAAGAAGGTGGCCGGCTGCCGGCGCATGGCGGCCAGGACCATGTCGACGTCGAACCGCGGCAGCACCACCTGGGTCGCGCCGAGCCGGACCGCAGTGGTCAGCGACAGGGTCAGCCCGAAGGCGTGGAAGAACGGCAGCACCGCGTAGAACGTCTCGTGGCCCGGCCGCAGCCCGGGCACCCAGGCCTCCGCCTGGACGACGTTGGCCATGAGGTTGCGGTGGCTGAGCCGCACCGCCTTCGGGGTCCCGGTGGTCCCCCCGGTGTGCAGCAGGACGGCCAGGTCGGTCGGTGCGGGACCGGGGTGGTCCGCCGGCAGCGACGGCGCCGCCCGGACGCCGGCATCCCAGCTGTGCGTGCCCGCCGGCACCGGACCGCGCAGCACCTCCAGCTGGCGGCGCGCGGCTCGCACCGGCAGGCGCAGCAGGAACCGTGAGCGGCGGGGCAGGGCACGCGTGAGGTCGACGGTGAGGACCAGTCGGCCGCCGAGGTCGCCACCGGGCGCCACGGCGTCGACCGCCTTCTCCCAGCAGATCACCACGTGGCCGCCGTGCGCGGCGAGCTGCGCCTGCAGCTCGGCGGGCGGGGAGAGCGGGTTGTGCTCGACGACGACCGCACCCAGCCGGAGGATCGCGTAGCAGGCGACCACGTGCTGGGGGCAGTTCGGCAGCACCACGCACACGCGGTCCCCGGCCCGCACCCCGGCCCGGGCGAGGGCGCCTGCCGCCCGGTCGACCTGGCCGGCGAGCTCCCGGTAGGAGGTCCGTGCTCCCAGGAAGTCCAGCGCGCGGTGGTCGCCGTACCGGGCCGCCGCCTGCCGGAGCAGATCGGGGACGGTCTCGTCGGGGACCTCGACGTCCCGCGGCACGGCGCCCCGGGGATCCTCCGCCGGGTGCTCCCCCACGGATGGGGCGGACGTGCTCATGGGCGACACTGCTTCCTTGGCGCAGTCGCGGCAGGAGGTCCGCCGCCGACGCACCCCAGCCTACCTACGCCACCGTAGGTAGGCCCCCCCGGGGCCGAGATCGCGGTCAGGACCGCGACGACGTCTTGGCACGCGAGCGCGGCGCACCGGCCCGGCCCCGGGGCCGGGCCGGGCCCTTGGCGCGCTTCTCGGCGAGCAGCTGGGCCGCTCGCTCGATCGAGACCGTGGCGACGTCGTCCTCGGCCCGCAGGGTGGCGTTCGTCTCCCCGTCGGTCACGTACGGGCCGAACCGGCCGTCCTTGACCACCACGGGCTTGCCCGAGGCGGGGTCCGCGCCGAGCTCGCGCAGCGGCGGCGCGCCGGCGGCCCGTGGTCCCCGGCCGCGCTTGGGCTGCGCGTACAGGGCCAGCGCCTCGTCGAGCGTGATGTCGAAGATCGACTCCTCGCTCGGCAGCGAGCGGGAGTCGGTGCCCTTCCTCAGGTACGGACCGTACCGGCCGTTCTGGGCGGTGATCTGTTCGCCGGTGGCCGGGTCGGTCCCCACGACGCGGGGCAGCGACAGCAGCCGCAGCGCGTCGTGGAGGGTCACCGACTGCACCGTCATGGCGGAGAGCAGCGAGGCGGTGCGCGGCTTCGGCATGGCGGCCAGCGCCTTCTTGCGCGCCGCCGCCGACAGTCCGGGGTCGACGGCCGGCTCGGGGAGCAGCTCGGTGACGTACGGCCCGTAACGCCCGGTGCGCGCCACGATCCGGTGCCCGGTGGCCGGGTCGGTCCCCAGCTCGACGTCACCGTCCGGCTGCGCCGCGAGCAGCTCACGGGCCTTGTCGACGGTGAGCTCGTCGGGAGCCAGGTCCTCGGGGACCGACGCCCGCCGGGGCGCGTCCTCCCCCGGGGCGGGCGGCGCCTCCAGGTACGGCCCGTATCGCCCGACCCGCAGGGTGATCCCGTCGCCGATGTCGATGGAGTTGACCTGCCGGGCGTCGATCTCCCCCAGGCTGGCGACCAGGTCGCGCAGGCCCTCGCCGTGGTCGCCGACGGTGGTGCGGTCCCCGGTGCCCGTGCCGTCGCGCGTCCCCTCGTAGAACCGGGTCAGCCAGGCCACCCGGTCCTCCCGACCGGCTGCGATGCGGTCGAGGTCCTCCTCCATGGCGGCGGTGAAGTCGTAGTCGACCAGCCGCTGGAGGTTCTCCTCGAGCAGCCGGGTCACCGCGAAGGCCAGCCAGGTCGGCACCAGGGCCTGGCCCCGGCTGGTCACGTACCCGCGGTCCTGGATGACGGAGATGGTCGCCGCATACGTCGACGGGCGGCCGATCCCCCGCTCCTCCAGCGCCTTGACCAGGCTCGCCTCGGTGTAGCGCGGCGGCGCGGACGTTCGGTGGCCCTCCGGCTGCAGGTCCTGCGCGGTCACCGGGTCGTCGGCCGCCAGCACCGGCAGGCGGGTGTCCGCGCCGTCCTGGCGGCGGACGTCCTGCGCGTAGCGGTCGACGTCGTGACCCTCCTCGTAGGCGGCGAGGAAGCCGCGGAACGTGATCACGGTGCCACTGGCCGCGAACGCGGCCTCGACGGGCGCGTCGGCCCCGTCCGGACGCGCCGTGGCCGTCAGCCGCACCGAGGCCGTCGAGCCCCGCGCATCGGCCATCTGGGACGCGACGGTGCGCTTCCAGATGAGCTCGTACAGCCGGAAGTCGTTGCCCGACAGCTCCCGGGCCACCTGGGCGGGGGTGCGGAAGTGGTCCCCGGCCGGCCGGATCGCCTCGTGCGCCTCCTGGGCGCCCTTGCTCTTCGCCGCGTAGACCCGCGGCGTGTCGGGGACGTACTCCGGGCCGTACAGGTCGGCGGCCTGACGGCGGGCGGCGTCGACGGCCTGGCTGCTCAGCACCGGCGAGTCGGTGCGCATGTACGTGATGTAGCCGTTCTCGTACAACGACTGCGCCACCCGCATGGTCTGCCGGGCGGTCATCCGCAGCTTGCGGCCGGCCTCCTGCTGCACCGTGGAGGTCGTGAACGGGGCGGCCGGGCGCCGGGAGTAAGGCTTGGTGTCCACCGAACGGACCCGGAAGTCCGCCAGGGCCAGCACGTCGGCCCAGGCGCGAGCCCCGGCCTCGTCCAGCACGACGACCCCGGTGCTACGCACCGCGCCACGATCGTCGAAGTCCCGACCCGACGCCACCCGCTGCTCGCCCAGCTGGACGAGCCGGGCCGTGAACGGTTCGCCCGCCCCGTCGGTCCGGCGGAACGCACCCGTGACGTCCCAGTAGTCCGCTGCGCCGGAACGCCATCCGCTCGCGCTCGCGCTCGACGACGATCCGGGTCGCCACCGACTGCACGCGGCCGGCCGACAGGCCCTGCCGGACCTTGCGCCAGAGCACCGGCGCTGACCTCGTAGCCGTACAGCCGGTCGAGGATGCGGCGGGTCTCCTGGGCGTCGACGAGGTGCTGGTCGAGGTCCCGGGTGGCACTCAGCGCGCGATGGATCGCCTCGCGGCGTGATCTCGTGGAACACCATCCGCTTGACGGGGACCTTGGGCTTGAGCTCGTCGAGCAGGTGCCAGGCGATCGCCTCGCCCTCGCGGTCCTCGTCGGTGGCGAGGTAGAGCTCGTCGGCACCCTTGAGCAGCCCGCCTGCAGCTCGGCGACCTTCTTCTTCTTGTCGGGGTCGACGACGTAGTAGGGCGGGAAGCCGTGCTCGACGTCGACGGCGAACTTGCCGAACGGACCCTTCTTCAGGTCCGCCGGCAGCTCGCTGGGCTGCGGGAGGTCCCGGATGTGGCCGACGCTGGCCTCGACGTCGAAGTCGTCGCCGAGGTAGCCGGCGATGGTCCGGGCCTTCGCGGGCGACTCGACGATGACGAGCTTGCGACCAGACGACATACGTTCCTGCTTCCTGTGGGGCCGTTCGTGGCCTGGTGGGGAACTGTACGACCCCGGTCAAACCGTCGCGGTCCGCCCGCCGGGCCTGCGCCCGCGGCCGGCGGCGGCCCGACGGGCCGAACCGACACCCATCAGCAGGGGCAGTGCCGCCGCGCAGCACGTCGCGGCCACGACGGCCCCGGCACCTCCGCCGTAGGCGATGAGCAGGCCGGCCCGGGTCGCGAACGGGTCCGCCGACTGCAGGGTGACGGCGAGGGCCGCGGCCGCCGGCACGGCCGCGACGGCGCCGGTTCCCAGCAGCATCCCCGCGCCGACGCGGCCCGTCGAGCGCTCGCCGGGGACCGGGCGGACCACCGGCAGCAGAGCGGCGACCCCGACCCAGGCGAGCACGACGAGCACCGCCGCGATCGCGTCGCTCGGTCGGTGCCACTGGCCTACCAGCGTCGACACGCCGGTGGCCGCCGTGTAGGCGGCGCCCACCCAGGCCGCTGCGGGGCGGGCGCGCGGCGGGACCACGAGCACGAGCGCGGCAGCGGCCGACGCGGCCGCCGTCGTGTGGCCGCTGGGCAAGGTGTTCGCGCTCGAGCCGATCCCCAGCCCGAACGACGGCCGGTCCAGCACGGTGTGCTTGAGCAGCTGCGTCGTGAGGTTCGCGCCCCCCATCAGCACGCCCACCTGGACGGCCAGCAGCCAGCGCCGCCGCGCCGCCGCGACCAGCACCGCAGCCAGCAGCACAGCGGCCAGGAAGCCGACCGAGACGACCTCCAGCACGGGCTCGGCCAACCGCCACAGCTCGTTGCGGCCGTACGCCGCACCGGACAGCGCCGCGGCGTCGGCCCGCTGGCCCGGAAACGTCGTGACGAAGGCCCACCAGGCCACCAGGACGCCGGCTGCCCCCAGGCCGACCAGGGTCAGCGGGCCGGTCGGTGCATGCTGCACGGCGGTGCGGTCGCTCACCGGTCCACCGTAGGCGGACGGACCGCGGCCGCCGGCACGGGTCGCCCTGCGCGGGCGGGTCGGCTGCTGCCCGGGTCAGGCCGCCTCGGCCGGATCGAGGTCCGCGGGTGCGTGCCAGGTCCGCGCCCGGACGAGCACGAAGACGCCGGTGAGCGCCGCCCCGACGACGCGCGTCGTGGTCGCGCCCGTGACCGCGCCGAGCAGCACCGACCCGATGAAGATGGTCGTCACGGCCGGGCTGGGCTTGCGCGCGAGCAGCATCGCCAGCACTGCGAACGGGACGGTGATGGCGGCCGGGACCGGCAGCAGCGCCGCACAGGCGCCGACCGAGGATCCCGCCGACAGCCCGCCGCGGAACCGTGACCAGACCGGCCACGAGTGTCCGACCAGCGCGGCTAGTCCGGCCAGGACCGCCACGGTCTCACGCCCGTCGACGGTCAGCGCCAGCAGCACCGCGGCGGCACCTTTGGCGACGTCGACGAGCCCGACCAGCAGCGCGGCCGTCCTGCCGACGTGACGCCCGACGTTGGTCGCCCCGGCGATGCCGTTGCCCACCCGGCGGATATCGACGCCATGCGCTCTCGCCGCGAGGTACGCGCTCGGTACGGAGCCCAACAGGTACCCGCACGCGATGATGACCAGCGCCATGTTCCCCTCCCTCAGACCGCGCCGGACCCGCGCGCCGTGGCCGTGGTGCTCGGGCCCCCACCCAGACCGAGCACCCAGTCGATCGCGTCGGTGATCGCCACGAGCCCGCCCGGCTCGAAGGCGTGCCCCATCCCGTCGACCATCTGCAGCCGCCGGGGCTCGGGAGCGGCCTCGTACAGGATCGGCGCGCCGCCGGGCCGCACCGTCGGGTCGGCCAGCCCCTGCACCACCGCGACCGGGACCTGCACGTCCCGGACCAGCTCGACGGGCGGGACGTCCGGCTCCCACCGGGCGAGCCGGACGCCGAACCGGGACCGGGCCAGCCGACGACCCGGCGCCGTGCGCACCAGGAGGGCGGCGCCCACCCCACGCGGCGTGAGCAGCGTTCGGGGGAACACCGGGGTGCTCACCAGGACGACCCCGGCCAGGCCGTCGTCCTGGACCGCATAGTGCAGCACCACCAACGACCCCATGGAGGCGCCCACGGGCACGATCGGGTGCCCGTACTGGCGCACGTGCCCCACCACCGCCTCGAGGTCGTGCGCCTCCGTCCGGCCGATCGTGGACCGCCCGGACGACGTACCGTGCCCGCGTCCGTCATAGGCGAGCACCCCGAACCCGCGCTCCACCAGGTACCGCGCCTGGCGGAGCACACCGACCGCGCGACGGGACGCCGTGAACGGATGGACCAGGACGACCGCGCCACGGACGTCACCGTCCGGCCGGTAGATGTCCGCATCGAGCCGGACGCCGTCGACGGTGCGCAGCTCGATCTGTTCGTCCGGAGGTCGGTCGGCGGCGGCGGTCCAGCGGACGGTGGTCGGGCCGGGCGGTGCGGCCGACGCGCCGTCCGGGTGCTCCCGTCGAGTGATCACCGTCCGGGCCCGGCCCGTCCTGCGCCGCGCAACCATCCTGTCCTCGCCCTGCCTTCCACCGGCCACGCCGGACGCACGGCGCCTGCCGGAGCCTTCGCCACCCTACGACGACCACCAGGCCTGTCACGTCTGCCGTCCGGCGACCTACGGCACCGCGAGCCTGACAGCCACGGGCGCCACGGCGACCACGCCGAGCACCGCCCCGAGGAACTCCAGCAACCGTGCGGACGCCCCGAGCCGGATCGGCGTCGCCCGGCCCAACAGCAGGGACACCCGTGCGACGACCATGACCAGCGGGCGATCGGCCCGGCGCCGCACGTGCATGTCGTCGAGCCGCCCGGCCCGCACAGCGAGGGCGACGAACCCGTACGTCAGCGCCGCGCAGAACACGACGGCCACGGCACCCGCCAGCATGCCGCCCGCGGCGGCGCCGGTCACGACCGACGTCCACGGGGGCTCATGCCGCCACGATACGAGCTCTGCCGGTGTACGAGCCCTGCCGGTCCCGGCGCGCGGCACCGCAGACTGTCATCCTTCTCACAGCCGACGCCCAGGCCCGTGCCAGCCCCTGTGACCAGGGTGTCCGCCATGACCACCACGAGCACAGCCCTGCGCCCCACCCTCACGCGCGCGGACGGTTCGCCGATCCGCGCGCTCGTCGTCGACGACGAGCCGGCGCTCGCCGAGCTGCTGGCCACCGCCCTGCGGTACGAGGGCTGGCAGGTCGAGCACGCCCTCACCGGCCACGCCGCGGTGAAGCGGGCGAAGACGCTCGAGCCGGACGTCGTGCTGCTGGACGTGACGCTGCCGGACATGACCGGGCTGGAGGTGCTGCGGCGGATCCGGGCCGCCTCCCCCGCCGTGCCGGTGCTGTTCCTCGCGACGGCGGACCCCGTGACGGACCGGACCGCCGGCCTGACCGCCGGAGGCGACGACTGCCTCACGAAGCCGTTCGCGGTGGAGGAGGTCGTCGGGCGGCTGCGGGGCCTGCTGCGCCGCGCAGGAGCGGTGAGCGGGCGGGGGGAGTCGGTGCTCACCGTCGGCGACCTCACCCTCAACGAGGACAGCCACGAGGTGACCCGCGGCGGCCGCGACATCCACCTCACGGCCACGGAGTTCGAGCTCCTGCGCTACTTCATGCGCAACCCGCGCCGGGTGCTGTCCAAGGCCCAGATCCTCGACCGCGTGTGGCAGTACGACTTCGACGGCCGGGCCAACATCGTCGAGCTGTACGTCTCCTATCTGCGCCGCAAGATCGACGCCGGACGAAGCCCCATGATCCACACGCTGCGCGGGGTCGGGTACGTGCTCAAGCCTTCGTGAACCGCCTGCGTCGGTCGCGGGAGCCTGCGCCAGCGATGTCGAACGGTTCAGGCCGCCGCGAACCCGCGCTCACCGGTGCTTGCCGCGCAGACCACCGGTAGGCGGCGGAGACCAGGGTGACGCGGTGGTCACCACGGGTACACGGCAGCCACCAGGGTGACGTGGTGGTCACCACGGGTACACGGCCAGCCACCAGGGTGACGCGGTGGTCACCACGGGTACGCGGCGTACAGGTCGAGGATCTCGGCCACCGGCGCCACGATGCGGAAGGCGCTGGCACCGTTCGTCCACACGGCGGACCCCGTCCCGTCGCCACCGTCGACGACGGTGAACGTCCCCACGGTCTGCCCCCCAGCGACCACGTCGCCGCTCCTCGGCAGGCCGTCGGCCGGCCATGCGCCGGCGCTGGCCGCGGCGTCCGGGGCGCTCGACGTGCCCCCGGTGCCCGACCCCCCCGTGGGCCCGGCGCCCGGCGAGCCCGTTCCGGCCGCGGCCGCGGCCTCGCCCGCGGCCGCCGTGAGCCGGAGCGCCGCGGCGAAGCCCGCCGCCTCGTCCGGGGTCGCCCACTGGCCCGCCGTCACTGCCATTCGCTGGGGACCGCCGTCGGTGTAGGTGTCGCTCCACGCCTCGAGCGCACCCGCGGAGAGCCAGTCGTCGGTGGGCCCGGAGGAGGCGAGGACGTACTGGAGAACGGTCGCCGGCAGCGCCTGGGCGAAGGTGCTCGAGGCCGCTCGGACGGCCGGGGTCACCGTCGGGGTCGGGACACCGGCGGTCACGGTCACCACCGGGGCAGGCTCGTCGGGGCCGCCCCGGAGCACCAGCAGCGCCACCACGGCCCCCGCCACCGCCACCAGCACGACGACGACCCCGGTCGCCACACCCCGTCGACGAGGACGCGCATGCTCGGGGACCGCACCGCCGGCGGGACCGTCCGTCGATTCCGGTGCCGGGCCACCGGGGTCGGCCGGTGAGGGCGAGCCGCCCGATCCGGGGGCAGCGGGCGAGCCGAGGCCGTCGAGCGGGAGCCAGCCGGGTGCGTCGTCGGAACCGCCGCTGCTGGCCACGTCCGCCCCTGTCCAGGTTCTGCCGATGCGTCGCCGCGCAGCCTAGACCGTATGGAGTGGCTGCCCGCCGGGGTGGCTGCGCGCCGGGGCGTCCTCGTCCACCCTCACTGACGATGGCGACGCCGTGCTCGAAAGCGGACGTCGGACGACGAGCGTAGGACAAACGTCCGGGGTTCGGTCTATCGTGAGGTTGCTCACATCGGGACTGCGGTCCTGGTCGTGAGCGAGCGGTGAATCAGCGATGAGGACCTGCACCTGAACAGGGGACGAGGTCTTGGTTCGTGGGCGTGGCGCCTGCAGGGGCGCGGACCCAGGACTCAAGTCATGTCCGTCTGGGTCAGCAAGACTCCGATCGGGGTCCGGGTCAAAGTGGAGCGGAAGCCGGGCGAGCACCTGGCTTCCAGGTGATCGAGGAGGACACCATGCCATACGCGACGACGAATCCGTACACCAACGAGGTGGTCAAGACATTCCCGGATGCCACTGATGCGGAGGTGGATGCTGCTCTGGATCGGGCGCAGGCTGCGTTCCCTGCGTGGCGGGACACTCCGATCGCGGAGCGTGCCGTGATTTTCCGGCGGGCCGCGCAGCTCGTGCGGGACAGGAAGGACGAGCTGGCGCGACTGGCCACGCTGGAGATGGGCAAGCTCCTGAGCGAATCGGTCATTGAAGTGACCGGGATGGTCCCCGGCATGCTTGAATGGCTGGCGGACAACGGCGAGAGTGTTTTGCGGCCGGTCGAACGCCATCAGCCGGACACAGGTGGCGACACCCTGATGACGCACGAGCCACAGGGCATCGTTTTCTCGATCGAGCCATGGAACGTGCCGTACTACCAGGCGATCCGCGGATTCGGACCTGCTGCGATCTCCGGCAACGTCGTCATCCTCAAGCACGCGTCGATCAACCCGCAGTGCTCGCAGGCGATCGTCGACCTGCTCCACGATGCCGGCCTTCCGGAGGGCGTGTGGCAGAACCTCTACGCCACCCACGCGCAGGCGGACCGGATCATCGCGGACCCGCGGGTGCGAGCTGTGACCCTGACGGGCAGCGGGTCAGCGGGTTCGCATGTGGCCGCGCAGGCGGGCAAGGCCCTGCGCAAGAGCATTCTTGAGCTGGGCGGATCCGATGCGTTCGTCGTGCTGCCTGATGCTGATCTCGACGAGGTGGTGGCTGGCGCAGCGGCGGGTCGCTGCTTCACGGGCGGCCAGATCTGCGCGTCTCCCAAGCGCATGATCGTTGTGGACCCGTTGTATGACGAGTTCGTCGAGAGGTTCACCCGTGCCCTGAGCGCTCTTCATCCCGGGGACCCGACGGATCCCGGGACGACGGTGGCGCCCCAGTCCTCCCAAGCCCAGGCGGACATCGTCAAGGACCAGATCAAGCGCGCCGTGGCCGCTGGGGCAGTGGCCACCGAGGTCGGCGACCCTGTGCCCGGGCGCGGCGCATTCGTCCAGCCCACGATCCTCACCGGCATCACTCGAGACAACCCGATCTTCCGGGAGGAGATCTTCGGCCTGGTGCCGATGATCTACCGGGCGAAGGACGTCGAGGAGGCCATCGACCTGGCCAACGACTCGCCCTACGGTCTCACGGGCTACGTGTGGAGTGCCGACGCCGACGCTGCACTGCAGGTTGCGCGCCGACTCGACACGGGCCAGGTCTTCATCAACACCGGCTTCCCGTCGGTCTCCTCCGCCATCCCCTTCGGCGGGGTGAAGGACTCCGGCTACGCCCGCGAGATGGGAGAGGAGGGCGTCCTCGAGTTCACCAATCTCAAGCCCATCAACCTGCCTGCGGGTGTGCACGCCCGGATCGACGGCCAGCAGATTCGACTGGAGACCCAGGCCGTGCCGGTCTGAGGGTATTGTTCACGAGATTGTGATGTGACGATCTCGCGTCTCGCTGAGGAGAACATCGGCCCTCCTCGCGAAGAACGGACTTGTCAAGAGTTCGTTCTTTGCGAGGAGGGCCGATGCGTTATCACTGTGCCACGGGGCTGGGTGACGACCTGATTGCGGAACTGGTGGGGCGCGTCCGAGAGGTCCTGACCTGGCAGGGCCTGGACGAGTCGCAATTCGCCCTGAATTTCGATGCCCATGCCGACCGCTGACAGGCGAGACCAGGGCCGAGACGTGGAGAAGAGCGAACTACTCGGGCAAACATCACCTGCAGTGCGTGGACATCCCGGTCGCCTGCTGGACGGGCGGCACGTTGGCGGCCGTGTCCGAACGGCAGTTCACGTCACGACGCTGCCGCGCTACGACTGTGCGAATGGGACCGCCAACGGGAGGACGCCGCCTGGATCGCCGACACCGGATACGCAGGACCGTCATCCGCACCGTCGCACGACTCGAACTCTTCAGACTCGGATGTGGGGGGCGTGAATACCATCCTGACGTCGCTGCGCCCGGAGGGCGGCACACAATCGTGCACACGGCACAGGCTCCCGTGGCCACAGCCGACGGCCGCAGCGCAGCGCCTCGGCGACGCGCCGCCCGCCCGTCGGACCCGACGGCCGCATCCCCACCACCGCCGCCCCTTCGCACATGAAGCTGTCAACCGATGCGATGTCAGACCCCCTCGCTACCGTCCGTGCCGTGACCACGACCACTGCTCCGCGACGCGCCGACCGCACCGCCCGGCCCCCCTTCCGCTGTGCGGAGTGCGGCTGGATGACGTCCAAGTGGGTCGGCCGGTGCGGGGAGTGCCAGGCGTGGGGAACCGTCGTCGAGGACTCGTCCCCCGCGACGGGACCGCGGACCGCGGTGCAGCTGCCGCTCGGGTCGCCGGCCGTGCCCATCGGGCGCATCGACGCCGACGCCGGCCGGGCGCACCCGACCGGCGTCGAGGAGCTGGACCGCGTGCTCGGCGGCGGCCTCGTGCCAGGTTCGGTGGTCCTGCTCTCCGGCGAGCCCGGGGTGGGCAAGTCCACCCTGCTCCTGGGTGTGGCCAGCCGCGTCGCGCGCGGCGGCGGTCGCCCGGTGCTCTACATCACCGGCGAGGAGTCGCCCGGCCAGGTCCGGATGCGAGCCGAGCGGATCGGCGCTCTCGATGAGAGGTTGCTCCTGGCGGCCGAGACGGACCTGGGCACCGTGCTGGGCCATGTGCAGCAGACCGACCCCGGACTGCTCGTGGTCGACTCCGTGCAGACGATCATGTCCGCGGCCGTCGACGGCGCCGCCGGCGGCGTCAGCCAGGTCCGCGAGGTGGTGGCAGCACTCATCGCCACGGCGAAGCGTCGGGACCTGCCCGTGGTGCTCGTGGGGCACGTGACCAAGGACGGGTCGGTCGCCGGGCCTCGCACACTGGAGCACCTGGTGGACGTCGTCTGCCAGGTCGAGGGTGACCGACACTCGCGGCTGCGCCTGCTCCGCGCGACGAAGAACCGCTTCGGGCCGACCGACGAGGTCGGCTGCTTCGACCTGTCGGAGCACGGCATCGTGGGGATCCCGGACCCGAGCGGGCTGTTCCTGTCACCCGCCGGTCGCGCCGTCTCGGGCACCTGCGTCACGGTGACCCTGGAGGGCAGCCGCCCGTTGGCCATCGAGGTCCAGGCGCTCGTCGCGCCCAGTGCGCTGGCCAATCCTCGCCGGACCACCAGCGGTATCGATGCCAGCCGGTTGGCCATGGTGCTGGCGGTGCTGCAGCGCCGGCTGGGGCTCCCGGTCGCCGACGCCGACGTCTACGTGTCCACGGTCGGCGGGGCGCGGGTCGCGGAACCGGCAGCCGACCTCGCGCTGGCGCTGGCGACCATCAGCTCCCGACTCGACGTCGCCCTGCCGGCCGGCCTCGTGGCTGTCGGCGAGGTCGGCCTCGCCGGGGAGATCCGGCCCGTCACGGGTACGGCGCGCCGACTGGCCGAGGCAGCACGGTTGGGGATGACCTGCGCTATCGTCCCCGCCGGCGCCGCAGGCCTGGCGGACGCCGCCGGCTTGGCGGTGTTCGCTGCGGCCGACCTGGCCGACGCCGTGACGCAGGCGATGCCGGGGATCGCCGAACCGAGCGGCCGCGTCCGCACGACGGAGGGCACGCACAGCCCGCTGACGCGCGACGCCCCGACCCATGGCGTGGGCGGGGCTGTCACGGATGCCCTCACTGGTAGTCACGGCGCGGCTTCCACCCACAGTGGTTGGCACCGGTAGGATCACGCCGTGGCCACCCCCCTGGACGACCTGCTGCGGTCGACGCTGGCTGCGGTGGCTCCAGGGCAGGAGCTCCGTGACGGCCTCGAGCGGATCCTCCGTGGGCGGACCGGGGGCCTGGTCGTCCTCGGGTACGACGAGACGGTGGAGTCGATGTGCTCCGGCGGCTTCGTGCTCGACGTGCCATTCTCCGCCACCCGCCTGCGCGAGCTGGCAAAGATGGACGGCGCCATCGTGGTTGATCGGGACGTGACGCGGATCCTGCGTGCGGCGGTCCAGCTGCTGCCCGACCCGTCGATCGAGACGGCCGAGTCGGGCACCCGGCACCGGACCGCCGAGCGGGTCGCCAAGCAGACCGGTTTCCCGGTGATCTCGGTGTCTGCGTCCATGCGCATCGTGGCGCTGTACGTGGGCAACGTCCGGCACGTGCTCGAGGGGTCCGACACGATCCTGTCGCGCGCGAACCAGGCTCTGGCCACGCTGGAGCGGTATAAGGCCCGGCTGGACGAGGTCAGCGGCACGCTGTCCGCGCTGGAGATCGAGGATCTGGTCACCGTGCGGGACGTCGCCACGGTGCTGCAACGGCTGGAGATGCTCCGCCGGATCTCCGAGGAGATCGACGGGTATGTCGTCGAGCTCGGCACGGACGGTCGGCTCATGTCCTTGCAGCTCGACGAGCTCACCGGCGGCGTCGCGGCCGACCGGGTGCTGGTCATCCGCGACTACGTCGACCCGACGCGGGGGCTGAACCCGGCCGAGGTCGACGCAGCACTCGCCCGCCTCGACGACAACGGCCTGCTGGACCTCTCCGGGATCGCCCACGAACTCGGCCTGCCGGCCGGGCCCGACGCGCTGGACTCGGCGGCCGGTCCGCGCGGCTACCGGCTGCTGTCCAAGGTGCCGCGCCTGCCGGGCCCCGTCATCGACCGGCTCGTTGGCCACTTCGGTGGCCTGCAGAAGCTGCTTGCCGCTGGCGTCGAGGACCTCATGGCGGTCGACGGCGTGGGCGAGCAGCGCGCCCGGGCGATCCGCGAGGGCCTGTCCCGGCTCGCCGAGTCGAGCATCCTCGAACGGTACGTGTGACCACCGGCCGGCCGGTCCGGTGACCTGTCCGCCGGTCGGCCGAGCACGACCGTGGGCCTGACCGCCGGTCAGCCGAGCACGAACACGGCCGGCTGCGCCGAGACACCACCCAAGGTCAGTTGTGCGCTGTAGGTGCCCGACCGGGCGGCCGGCCGGTCGCCGGTGCAGCCCGGCACCGACCGCACCCGAGTCCACTGGACCTGACGGGTGTCCGCCTGACCGGCATCCAGGAGCAACCGGATGCTCTGGGTGTCGGCACCGGCGCAGTCCCGGGACGACCAGATCCGGTCCGTCCCGGACGTGATGACGATCTCCCGCTGGGCGTCACCGACGTCCACCAGGCAGGCCACGTCCGCAGTGTTCGTCACGGTGACGGTGAGCACCGGCTCCGCACCGCCGCTGTAGGAGGCGGCGTCGGGCTGCAGCGCGAGCGCCAGCGCCGTGCACGGCTGCGGGCCCACGGGCGTCGTCGGCGAGGGCGTCGTCGGCGCCGACAAGGCCTCGGCGACGGGCTGCGTCGCCGGTCCCGTCCCCTGGTCGTCGCTGCCACGCATCCCCCACCACACCACGATCAGCACGAGCAGGAACGGAACCCCCAGCACGAGCGCTCGACGGCGCCAGTACACAGACGCGGGAAGCGGACCTCTGGGACGCACGACGTCCATGTCACCTCCCCGGCAGACCGCGATCCAGGCTACCGGCGACCTCCGGCGCGACGAGCAGACGCGCCGCTGCGCCAGGATGGGTCGATGCGTCCCGCGCCAACCGCCCCGCCGCCGGGGGCGGAGCGATCCGCAGCCGGTCCACCGCGCCCCCCCGGCACGGGACGGCCGGCGGCCCACCCACCGAGCGGGCCCGACCCGGCGGCGGTCCGCGCAGCCACGCTCGCCTGGTTCGCCACGTACGGTCGCGACCTGCCCTGGCGGCGACCGGAGCGCACGCCGTGGGGCGTGCTGGTCAGCGAGGTCATGCTGCAGCAGACCCCGGTGGCGCGGGTCGAGCCCGCATGGCGGGCTTGGATGGCGCGCTGGCCGAGACCGAGCGACCTCGCCTCGGCCCCGACCGACGACGTGCTCCGCGCCTGGGACCGCCTCGGCTACCCGCGACGGGCTCTGCGGCTCGCCGCCTGCGCCTGGGCGATCGTCGAGCGGCACGACGGCGAGGTGCCCGACGGCTCGACCGAGCTGCTCGCGCTGCCCGGCATCGGCACGTACACCGCCGCGGCGGTCCGTGCCTTCGCTTTCGGTCGGCGCTCCGTGGTGGTGGACACCAACGTGCGCCGCGTGCTGGCCCGGCTGGTGGGCGGCCAGGCGTTGCCCGCGCCCACGCCGACGGTGACGGAGCTGCGCGGGGCGGCGGCCCTCGTCCCCGACGACGACGCCGAGGCGGCCGCCTGGGCGGCCGCCTCCATGGAGCTCGGCGCGCTGGTGTGCACGGCCCGGGCCCCGCGCTGCGGACAGTGCCCGGTGTCCGAGCTGTGCCGCTGGCGGGCCGCCGGCCACCCGCCGGGCGCGCACGCCGCCCGGCGACGCACCCAGCCGTGGGCCGGCACGGACCGGCAGGTGCGCGGCCAGGTGATGGCGGTGCTGCGCACGGCCACCGCGGACGTGCCCCGATCCACGCTCGGCGCCCTGCCCGTCGCCGGTCCGCAGCTCGTGCGCTGCCTCGCCGGGCTCGTCTCGGACGGCCTGGTGCAGGAGGCCGACGGGTCCACCGAGCCGGCCTACCGGCTGCCGAGGGGGCCCGCGGTGCCCACTGCGCCAGGGCTCGGGCTCGAGCTCGGAACTCTCACCGACCCGGCAGCGGGTCTCTCACCGACCCGGCAGCGGAAGCTCGCACAGCATTCGGGTGTTCCCCAGGGTGTTCGGCTTGACCCTGGCCAGCTCGAGGAACTCCGCGACACCGTCGTCGTGGGACCTCAACAGCTCGGCGTAGACGTCGGGCGTCACGGCCGCGCTCTCGAGGGGAGCGAAGCCGTGGGCGGCGAAGAAGTCCACCTCGAAGGTCAGGCAGAACACCCGGCGTAGCCCGAGCTGCTCGGCGCGCTCCAGCAGCGCGGTGAGCAGGGCGTGCCCAACCCCCTGACCCCGCCATGCGGGGTCCACGGCGAGGGTGCGGACCTCGGCGAGGTCCAACCACAGCACATGCAGCGCGCCGCAGCCGACCACCTGCCCGTCGTGCTCGGCGACGATGAACTCCTGGACCGCCTCGTAGTAACCGACCCACTCCTTGTCCAGGAGGATTCGCGCCGAGGCATAGGGCTGCACGATCGCCCGAACCGCCGGCACGTCGGCGGGCACGGCGGACCGGATCCGCACGTCGGCCGGCCTCATCGGACCGCCGTCCCGACCGCCGGCCTCATCGGACCGCCGTCCCGACCGCCGGCCTCATCGGACCGCCGTCCCGACCGCGGACGGACGACCCCGGACCACTGCGGGCCGCGCCCCGGTGCTGCGCATCAGCGCCGCCGCCGTGATCTCGTCGATGACCAGGTCCGTCACGACACCAGCGTGCAGCGCAGCCAGCAGGGGTGCCACCTTGTTGTCGCCGGCCACCACGCACACCCGTCGCGGGATGCGCTGCAGCTCCGCCGGCGTCGGGCCGGTGGCGCGGTCGTTGAGCGGCACGTCCTGCCAGGACCCGCCGGCGCGCAGGAACACCGTGCAGACGTCGCCCACCACACCCTCGCGGCGGAGCACCGCCACGTCCTCGTCGTCCAGGTAGCCGGCCGAGTAGACGTGCGAGGGCACCGGTCCGGCGACCGCCCCCACGGAGAACACCGCGACGTCGCAGCGGGCCTGCACGTCGAGCACTCGACGGATGGAGCGTTCCCGCCACATGGCCCGCTTGGTCTCCGGGTAGTCGAAGAAGGCCGGCACCGGGAAGTGGTGCACCGCCGCACCGAACGCCTGACCGAACCCGGAGATCAGGTCCGAGGCGTACTCGATGCCGGACGTCCGCGGGCTCGCGGCTCCGTTCAGCTGGACGACGGCGGCACCGCGGGTCGGCTTGGGCTGCAGGTGCCGCCCGACCGCGGCGAGCGTGGTCCCCCAGGCCAACCCGAGCACCATGTCCGAGTCGAACCAGGACGTCAGCAGGTGGGCCGTCGTCATGGCGACCTGGTCGAGCCGCTCGACGTGCGTGGCCGGGTCGGGGACGGGCACGACGTAGGTCACGATCCCGAACCGGGACGTGATGGACCGTCCGAGCCCGGGCGCGCGGGTGTTCGACGGACGCAGCGTGATCTCGACCAGACCCGTCTGCCGCGCCCGCTTCAGCAGCCGGGACACGGTGGAGCGCGAGGTGCCCAGCTGGCGGGCGATGACATCCATCTTGATGTCCTGCAGGTAGTACATCGACGCTGCTCGGAGGACGTCCTCCTCGCGCTCGGGCATCAGGTACCTCCTCCATGGCCACGTGCACGTTCGTGCAGCGTAGTTGCGCATCGGTTGCACATGCGCCGACCATGACGCGACGTGTGCCGAGCGGCCGGACCGGCCGCTCGCACTGCTGCCAGGAGGACGGGGAACGGCATGAGGACCGCGGCACTGACGCCACGACTGCGCACGGAGGCACTGGAGGCCCTGAGGGCCAGCACCACCGAGGAGCTCGACGTCCTCGTGGTCGGCGGAGGTGTCACCGGAGCGGGGATCGCCCTGGACTCCATCACCCGGGGGCTCAGCACCGCGGTCATCGAGGCCCAGGACTGGGCGAGCGGGACGTCGAGCCGGTCCAGCAAGCTGGTGCACGGCGGCCTGCGCTACCTGCAGATGCTGGACTTCCACCTGGTGCGCGAGGCGCTCACCGAGCGGGACCTGCTCATCCAGCACATCGCGCCGCACCTGGTCAAGCCGGTGAGCTTCCTGTACCCGCTCGAGCACCGGGTCTGGGAGCGCGCGTACGTCGGCGCCGGGGTCGCCCTGTACGACACGCTGGCGACCGTCAACGGCACGAAGCGGGCCCTGCCGATCCACCGCCATCTCACGCGTACCGGCATGGAGAAGGCCTTCCCAGACCTTCGCCACGACGCTGCGATCGGCGCCGTCCAGTACTGGGACGGCAGCGTCGACGATGCCCGACTGGTGTCCACCCTGATCCGCACCGCCGCCTCCTACGGCGCGCACGCCGCGTCCCGGACCGAGGTGGACCGCCTGCTCACTACCAGCGGCGGCGCCGTCACCGGAGCGGAGCTCGTCGACCTGGAGACCGGGGAGCGCTTCGACGTCCGCGCCCGGCACGTCATCAACGCCACCGGGGTGTGGACCGAGCAGACCGAGGCACTCGCCGGCACGGAGGGCGGCCTGCGCGTGCTGGCCAGCAAGGGTGTGCACATCGTCGTGCCGCGAGCCCGGCTGGAGGGCAGCACCGGGCTCATCCTGCAGACCGAGAAGAGCGTGCTGTTCATCATCCCGTGGTCGCGCTACTGGGTGATCGGGACCACCGACACACCGTGGCACGGCGACCTGCAGCACCCCGTCGCCACGGCGGCCGACATCGACTACGTGCTCGAGCATGCCAACACGGTGCTCTCCCGCCCGCTGACGCGCGACGACATCATCGGCACGTGGGCCGGGCTGCGGCCGCTCCTGCAGCCGGGCACCAAGCAGGGCACCAACTCGGCGAAGGTGTCCCGCGAGCACACCGTGGCGTCGCCTGCCCCGGGTCTCACCGTGATCGCCGGCGGCAAGCTCACCACCTACCGCGTGATGGCCGAGGACGCCGTCGACTTCGCCATCGGCTCGCGCGCGGCCAGCCTCCCGTCCATCACGCGGCGCATCCCGCTGGTCGGGGCCGAGGGGCTGGAGGCCGTGCGGCGCCAGGCACGAGCGATCGGCCGCCGCTACGGGTGGGACCACGGTCGGATGGACCACCTGTTCCACCGGTACGGCTCGCTGCTCGGCGAGCTGACCGAGCTGGTGGACGCCGACCCGAGGCTGGGCGCACCGCTGCCCCAGGCGCCCGCCTACATCGGCGCGGAGATCGTCTACGCCGCCACCCACGAAGGCGCCCTGCACCTCGACGACGTCCTCATGCACCGCACCCGGCTCAACTACGAGCAGGCCGACAAGGGGGCCGGCGCGCTGGAGCACATCGCCGACCTGCTCGCCCCCGTCCTCGGGTGGGACGCCGAGCAGCGCGCCGCCGAGATCGATGCCTACCGGCAGCGGATCCGCGCCGAGGAGGCCGCCGCCCGCGAGGAGGACGACGAGTCGGCGCTGCGCGCGCGGCTGCAGGCCAAGGACATCGTCCCCGTCCTGCCGCTGGCGGACGGCTCCGGGACCGGTTCGCTGGTGGGCAGCGCCGGCGGCTCCGGACCCGCCGGCAGCTGACCGAGCACCGCCCCTCGCCCCGCGGCCTGGGCCGCTCGCGCTGCGATCCGCCCAGGCCCTCAGACCCTCCGGGCCCTGCGACCACCACGGCCGTCAGGCCCGGGGCCCACAGACCCCCCGGGCTGCCAGACCCCCGCCCGGGGTGCACGTGACAACGACGTCCTAGAGAGGTCACAGATGGAAACCATCTCCATCGGACAGGTCTTCATGTCCGAGTTCCTCGGCACCGCCGTCCTGCTCCTGCTCGGAGCCGGTGTCGTCGCCAACGCGATCCTGCCCCGCACCAAGGGCTTCGGCGGCGGCTGGCTGCTCATCAACGTCGGGTGGGCCTTCGCGGTGTACGCGGGCGTCTACGTGGCGTACCGGTCCGGTGCACACATCAACCCTGCCGTGACGCTCGGCGTCTGGGCCTCCGGGGCGAGCGAGTTCGCCCCCGGCGTCCCCGTCACGGCCGCCAATGGCATCGTCTACATCGTCGCCCAGGTGGCCGGCGCCGCAGTCGGCGCCGCTCTGGCCTACCTGACCTACAAGAAGCACTTCGACCAGGACGCGCAGCCGGCCGTCAAGCTCGCCGTCTTCTCCACCGCACCGGAGCTGCGCTCCTACACGTGGAACTTCGTCACCGAGCTCATCGCGACCTTCGTCCTGGTGTTCTGGGTCCTGGTCAGCGGCAAGACCCCCAGCGGGGTCGGTCCGCTCGGGGTCTCTCTGATCGTGCTCGGCATCGGCGCCAGCCTCGGTGGCCCCACGGGCTACGCCATCAACCCGGCCCGTGACCTCGGGCCGCGCATCGCGCACGCCCTGCTGCCGATCCGCGGCAAGGGCGGCTCGGACTGGGGGTACTCCTGGGTTCCCGTCGCAGGCCCCGCGGTCGGCGGCATCCTCGCCGGCCTGCTCGCCCCGGCCTTCGGCCTCATCTGAGCCTGTCAACCACCTTTCACGGAAGAAGTCACCATGCCGGATCAGCAGTACGTCCTGGCGATCGACCAGGGCACCACCAGCAGCCGCGCCATCCTGTTCGACCACGCCGGCACGATCGTGTCGGTCGGCCAGAAGGAGCACGCGCAGATCTTCCCCCGGGCGGGCTGGGTCGAGCACGACCCGATGGAGATCTGGACGAACACCCGCGAGGTCGTCGGTCTTGCCCTGACCCGCGCGAACAAGACGTTCCACGACGTCGCCGCCGTGGGCATCACCAACCAGCGCGAGACCGCGGTGGTCTGGGACCGCACCACGGGCCAGCCCGTGTACAACGCGATCGTCTGGCAGGACACCCGCACGCAGAAGATTGCCGAGGAGCTCGGCGCGCTGGGCGGTGGGGCCGACCGCTACAAGGACCGGGTCGGGTTGCCGCTGGCCACGTACTTCTCGGGTCCGAAGATCCGATGGATCCTCGACAACGTCGAGGGGGCGCGGGAGAAGGCCGAGCGCGGTCAGCTGGCGTTCGGCAACACCGATGCCTGGGTGCTGTGGAACATGACCGGAGGCGTCGACGGCGGCGTGCACGTCACCGACGTGACGAACGCCTCGCGCACCATGCTCATGGACCTCGACTCGCTCACCTGGAACAAGGACATCGCCGCCGAGATGGGCATCCCGCTGTCCATGCTCCCGGAGATCCGGTCCTCCTCGGAGGTCTACGGGTACGGCCGCGAGGGTGGCATGGTGCCCGGCGTCCCGATCGCCGGGATCCTCGGGGACCAGCAGGCGGCCACCTTCGGCCAGGCCTGCTTCGAGGTCGGCACCGCGAAGAACACCTACGGCACGGGCAACTTCATGCTGCTCAACACCGGCACCTCCCCGGTGCCGTCGAAGAACGGCCTGCTGACCACCCTGGCGTACAAGATCGGCGATGCGCCGCAGGTGTACGCGCTGGAGGGCTCCATCGCCGTGACCGGGTCGCTGGTGCAGTGGCTGCGCGACAACCTCGGGATGTTCGCCGACTCCCCGGACGTGGAGTACCTGGCCAGCAAGGTGGAGGACAACGGTGGGGCGTACATCGTCCCGGCGTTCTCCGGCCTGTTCGCCCCCTACTGGCGTGCCGACGCCCGGGGCGCGATCGTCGGGCTGACCCGCTACGTCAACCGCAACCACCTGGCGCGGGCGGCGCTGGAGGCCACCGCGTTCCAGACCCGTGAGGTGCTGGACGCGATGAACGCCGACTCCGGCGTGAACCTCACCGAGCTCAAGGTGGACGGGGGCATGACCGCCAACAACCTGCTCATGCAGTTCCAGGCGGACATCCTGGACGTGCCGGTAGTGCGCCCGAAGGTGGCCGAGACGACGGCGCTGGGTGCCGCCTACGCCGCCGGCATCGCCGTCGGATTCTGGGACGGCGAGCAGGACGTGCGGGACAACTGGGCCGAGGACCGGCGCTGGACACCGCGGATGGAGTCCGACGAGCGGGACCGGCAGTACCGGCTGTGGAAGAAGGCCGTGACGAAGACCTTCGACTGGGTCGACGACGACGTGCGCTGATCGCGCGCCGCAGGACCTCACGACGGCGCGGCCCCCGTCGGTGCACCTCGGTGCGTCGGCGGGGGCCGTTGCCGTCGGAGCAGGATGTCGTGAGACCGGCGGACCACAGGGACGGAGGTCGCGATGAGTGACACGGTGACGGGCAGGTGGCACCCCGACCCGCCTGAGCCAGGGTCGAGCCCGCTCGTCGTCGCAGTCTGCCCCGGCCAGCCGAGCACGGTGCCGGTGGCCGCCGCCGACCTGGCCGCCGCGCTGAGCACCGGCCTGGTGTGCGTCTGGTCGGACCCGAGCCGCGTCGTCACCGGTCACCGTGCGGACGGGACCCCGGTCACCGAGCCCGTCGACCCGGACACTCAGGACCCGGACGCCGACCGCGTCGCCGAGCTCGAGGCGCAGATCGCCGCAGCCGTGGCTCCGCGCGGGGTCAGCTGGCGGCTCGTCATCGCCGCGGGAGACCCGGCCCGGGCCCTCGCCGCTGCCGGTGAGGCGGTCGGCGCCCGGTTCATCGTCGTGGGTTCCCGGCCGGCCGGCGTCACCGGCTGGATGCACGAGGTGATCGGCGGGTCCGTCGCCGGTCGGCTCTCGCACTCGCAGCCCCGCCCCGTGCTGATCGTGCCGACGCACCGGTGAGGGCTGCGACCACGCACCGGTGAGGGCCGCGGCTCCTCGGCTCGGTCGCGTAGCGTGCCCTCGTGACAGGACCGGCTCACCTGCGGCCCGGGCTCGTGCTGCTCGTCGCGGCTGGCGGCGCCCTGGGCAGCGTCGCCCGCTACGGCGTGACGCTCGCCGTGCGGCCCGTCGGAGGCTGGCCGGTGGGCGTGCTGGCGATCAACGTGGTCGGCGCCTTCCTCCTCGGCGGGCTCCTGGAGGTGATCGCCGGGCGTGACCCGCAGACCCCCGGGGCCCGTGCCCTGCGGCTCGGCCTGGGCACCGGTGTGCTGGGCGGCTTCACCACCTTCGCCACCCTCGCCGTCGACGTGGAGCAACAGCTCGCCGGCGGACGGGCCGGCCTGGCCCTGGCGTACGGCGGCGCGAGCCTCGTGCTGGGACTGCTCGCGTGCGCAGCGGGCATCACCACCGGCCTGCGCATCCGCGGGGACCGGGCGTCATGACGGCCGCCCTCGTCGCGCTGTTCGGCGGCCTCGGTTCGGCGGCGCGGTTCGTCGTCGACGGGGTGGTCCGAGCCCGCTCGCGCAGCACCTTCCCGGTGGCGACCCTGGCGATCAACGTGACGGGCTCGCTGGTGCTGGGCGTGCTCGTCGGCCTGCGGATCGGTGCAGCCGGCCTGCCCGGTGCGGCCGGTCAGCCTTCCTGGTTCACCGTGGCAGCCACCGGCTTCTGCGGCGGCTTCACCACCTTCTCCACGGCCATGGTGGAGACCGTGCGCCTGCTCCAGGCCGACGAGCCGCTGCCGGCGGTGGCCAACGTGCTCGGTTCGCTGCTGCTGGCGGTGGCCGCCGCCGCCCTGGGTGTCGCCGGCGGCGCGGCCCTCGGCTGACGACGTCCGCCGGGGCGCACCGTGGACGGCGCGAGACCGGCTGTCGGCACCGCCTCGTAGGGTGGGCGGCGTGAGCGACGGGTGGCCGATGGACGACGGGCCCCCGTTCGACCCCTGGCAGGACGGGGCGCCCCCGTTCGACCCCTGGGGCGAGGACGCACCTGCCGATCCCCGCCCCCGACCCGGCCCGCCCCGCCCCGCCTCAGCGACGTTCGCCGGTCGGGACCCGCTCGACGTGCTGCGCACCGTGTGGGGCTACGACAGCTTCCGAGGAGAGCAGGCAGCGGTCATCGACACGGTGCTCACCGGCGGCGACGCGATGGTGCTGATGCCCACCGGTGGCGGAAAGTCGCTGTGCTACCAGATCCCCGCGCTGGTCCGCCCGGGCACCGGCGTCGTGGTCTCCCCGCTTATCGCCCTCATGCAGGACCAGGTCGACGCCCTGTCCGCGCTGGGGGTGCGCGCCGGTTTCCTCAACTCCACGCAGGACCCGGCACAGCGGCGTGCCATGGAGTCCGCCTTCCTCGCCGGCGAGCTCGACCTGCTCTACCTCGCCCCGGAGCGGCTGCGCGTGCCCGAGACCCTGGAGCTGCTCGGGCGCGGGCACGTCGCGCTGTTCGCGATCGACGAGGCACACTGCGTGTCCCAGTGGGGGCACGACTTCCGCCCCGACTACCTGCAGCTGTCCGTGCTGCACGAGCGCTGGCCGGACGTCCCGCGGATCGCGCTGACGGCGACGGCCACCGCGGCGACCCGGGCCGAGATCGTCGAACGGCTGCAGCTGGGCCGGGCGCGGCAGTTCGTCGCGAGCTTCGACCGGCCCAACATCCAGTACCGGATCGTGCCGAAGTCGAACCCGCGCGCCCAGCTGCTCGAGCTCATCCGCACCGAGCACGCCGGGGACGCCGGCATCGTCTACTGCCTGACCCGTGCGTCGGTGGAGCAGACGGCGCGGTTCCTCGTGGAGCAGGGGATCCCGGCCCTGCCCTACCACGCCGGGCTCGACCGCCTCACCCGCACGGCGAACCAGGCCCGCTTCCTGCGCGAGGACGGCTTGGTGATGGTCGCGACGATCGCGTTCGGCATGGGGATCGACAAGCCGGACGTGCGGTTCGTCGCACACCTGGACCTGCCGAAGTCCGTCGAGGGCTATTACCAGGAGACCGGCCGGGCCGGGCGCGACGGCCTGCCGTCGACGGCCTGGCTGGCTTACGGGCTGGCCGACGTCGTCCAGCAGCGCCGACTCATCGAGGGCTCGGACGGCGATGCGACGCACAAGCGCCGGCTGTCCGCCCACCTGGACGCGATGCTCGCCCTGTGCGAGACGGTGGGCTGCCGGCGGTCGGCCATGCTGGCCTACTTCGGCGAGACGACCGGCCCGTGCGGCAACTGCGACACCTGCCTGGCCCCGCCGGACGCGTGGGACGGCACCGCGGCGGCGCAGCAGCTGCTCTCCGCCGTGGTCCGGCTGGAGCGGGACCGCCGCCAGCACTACGGCGCCGGCCACCTGGTGGACATCCTCCGGGGCCGGCGGACCCCCCGCGTCGCACAGCTCGGGCACGACGCGCTGAGCGTGTTCGGGATCGGCCCGGACCTGTCGGAGGCCGAGTGGCGGGGCGTGGTCCGTCAGCTACTGGCGCAGGGCCTGCTCGGCCTGGACACCGACGGGTACGGCACGCTGCGGCTCACCGAGGAGAGCGCCGCGGTGCTGCGTGGGGAGCGGTCGGTGCCGCTGCGCCGGGAGACCGCCCGCCCGGCTCGTCCGCCGCGCACGTCCCGTCGCGCGCCGGGCGCCGGCACCGCCACCGAGCTGGACCCCGCCGACGCAGGGCTGTTCGAGGCGCTGCGCGCCTGGCGGGCGGGCGTCGCGCGGGCGCAGGGCGTGCCGGCCTACGTCGTGTTCCACGACGCCACGCTGCGCGAGCTCGCGCAGCGCCGCCCGGTCACGGTCGAGGGCCTCGCCGGGGTGCCGGGCATCGGCCAGGCCAAGCTCGAGCGCTACGGCGCCGACGTGCTCGAGGCCGTCCGAGCCGCCACGCCGTGAGCCGGCGGCAGCCCCCGGGCCGGCGCGTTCGTCCCCGGCGCGCCGGCCCGGTAGCGCGCCACCCGATGCGCGACGGCGGACCGCGCCCTCAGCGGCCGGCCGTCCCGGCCGCGGCGTCAGCCCTGGCCAGCGCCGCGTCGACGGCGGCGAAGAACTCGTCGCGCGCCTCGCGGCGCACGTTGTGCCCGGTCGGCAGCGGCACATGCACCAGGCGGGGGCCGAGCACGCGCCGCGCGGCCTCGATCGCCGCGGGCGTCACCACCGATCCGCGCTGCGGGTCACCGGTGACCAGGGTGACCGGCACCCGGACCTCGGCCAGCGCGGCGGGCCAGTCGCGGTCGTTCCAGCGGTGCGGCAGATCGACGACGCGTTGGGCGAAGGCCACCTTCGAGCGGGCCCACGGGCCGTGCTCGTCGTCGGGCCACTGCGGGTCCTGCGCCCGGGAAAGCGCGAGCAGCTGCGCCTCGGTGCGCCCTGCGAACGTGTGCACCCAGTCGGCCATGCCAACCGGCACCCCGCGGGCGTCGTCCTCGTCCTCGGACCAGGCGGGGTCCTCGAGGATCAGCGCCGCGACGAGGTCCGGCTCGCGCAGCGCCAGCTCCTCCGCGGTCGCACCGCCCATCGAGTGCCCCACCACCACGACCGGCCGGCCCACGACCGTCCGGACCACCGCGGCCGCGTCGGCAGCGAGCGCCGCGATGCTGAACGGCTCCTCCGGCAGGCCGGACGACCCGTGGCCGCGCGCGTCGGGTGCGACGACGGTCCGCCCGGACGCGAGGTGGTGGACCAGCGGCGTCCAGCACTCCCCGGAGTCCGCGAACCCGTGCAGGGCTAGCACCGGCAGTCCCGGCCCCTCGCCGGAGGCCCGCCAGGCCACGTGCCCGACCCGGCCGGACCGCGCGGCGGTGCTCATCGGGCCTCCACGGCGTACGGCTCGATCGCGGCGAGCTCGGCATCGGTGAGCGGCGGGGCGTCCAGCGCGGCGACGTCGTCCGCCAGCTGTGCCACGGAGCTCGCCCCGACCAGCGCGCTGGTCACCCGCGGGTCCCGCAGCACCCAGGTGAGGGCGAGCTGGGCGAGCGTCTGCCCACGGCCGCGCGCGATCGCGTCGAGCGCCCGGGCGCGGGCCAGGTAGGCGTTGTCGATCTCGCTGGCCGACAGGAACCGGCCCTGTGCCGCACGGGAGCCGGCCGGGACGTCGCCGGCCAGGTAGCGCGACGTGAGCAGCCCCTGGGCGAGCGGGGAGAACACCACCATCCCGATGCCGAGGTCGGCGACCGCGTCGAGCAGCGACTCCGTCTGGTCCGCGGCCACCCGCTCCACGTGCCGGTTGAGCATGGAGTAGCTCGGCTGGTGGACGAGCAGCGGGGTGCCGAGGTCGGCGAGCGCCCGGTGGGCGGCCCGGGTCTGCGCCGGGGGGTAGTTGGAGATACCGACGTAGAGCGCCTTGCCCTGCTCGACGGCGGTGTGCAGGGCGCCCATCGTCTCCTCCACCGGCACCGAGGGGTCCGGACGGTGGGAGTAGAAGATGTCGACGTAGTCCACGCCGAGCCGGCGCAGCGACTGGTCGAGGGAGCCGAGCAGGTACTTGCGGGACCCGCCGTCGCCGTACCGGCCGGGCCACATCTCGTAGCCGGCCTTGGTGGAGATGACGAGCTCGTCGCGGTACGCCCGCAGGTCGGTGGCGAGGATGCGGCCGAGCGTCTGCTCGGCCGAGCCGGCCGGCGGCCCATAGTTGTTGGCCAGGTCCAGGTGGGTGATGCCCAGGTCGAACGCCCGCAGGACGACGTCCCGCTGGGTGGCGAACGGCCGGTCGTCGCCGAAGTTGTGCCAGAAGCCCAGCGAGATCGCCGGCAGGTCCAGCCCGCTGCGCCCGGCCCGGCGGTAGGGCATCTGGCCGTAGCGGTCGTCGGCGGCGCGGTGCGGTGCGAGCGGCATCGATCGGGTCCTCTCGGGCTGGCGGTGCGTCCACGCTAGTCGTGTCAGGGTCGTCACCCGGCTCCGCGGTCGGACCTCGACGGACGGCGCGCACGGCTGCCTGCCCGGACGACCGGATACCGCCCAGCGTCCAGCACGGCCCGGGGCTCCGCGACCGCGCGACCGAGGGGCGCAGGCTAGCGTAGTGATGCCCCGGATCACCGCATCCGCGCGGGCCGGCGTCCGGGGCACCGTGAAGGAAGGTCAGATGGTCGCGCCGACGACTCAAGCGGCCCTTCGGGGCCTGACGTCGAACGAAGCCGCCGAGCGCCTGGCACTGGACGGCCCCAACGAGCTGCCGACCGCACAGCGACGCAGCCTGCTCCGGCAGACCTGGGACGTCGTCCGGCAGCCGATGCTGTTCCTCCTGCTCGTCGCGGGCACGGTGAACTTCATGCTCGCCGCCCCGCTGGACGGCGCGATCCTGATGTCCTTCGTCGTCGTGGTCATCGGGATCTCCATCTACCAGGAGCACCGCACCGAGAACGCCCTTGCCGCACTCCGCGACCTGTCCTCGCCCCGCGCGCTCGTCCTCCGCGACGGCCGGCCGGTCCGGATCCCCGGCCGCGAGGTGGTGCGCGGCGACCTCGTCCAGCTCGCCGAGGGCGACCGGGTGCCGGCCGACGCCGTGCTGGCGGACTGCGCCAACCTGTCCGTCGACGAGTCCGCGCTGACCGGTGAGTCCGTCCCGGTGCGCAAGACCGCCGCGAGTTCGCAGGTGCTGGCCGGACCCGTGGCCCAGCCCGGCGGCGACGCCACGCCGTGGCTGTTCTCCGGCACGCTGGTGGTCAAGGGCCACGGGACGGCTCTGGTCAAGGAGACCGGTGCGGGCACTGCGCTGGGCCGGATCGGCACCGCGCTGCGCACCATCGAGGTGGAGCGCACCCCGTTGCAGCGGGAGATCGACCGCCTGGTCCAGGTGATCGCCATCCTGGGCCTGGCCGCTGCCGCGATCGTCGTGACCGTCTACGGGCTGACCCGGGGGAACTGGCTGGAGGGCCTGCTCGCCGGGATCGCCACAGCGATGGCCATGCTGCCGGAGGAGTTCCCCGTCGTCCTCACGGTGTTCCTGGCCCTGGGCGCCTGGCGGATGTCCCGCAAGCACGTGCTCACGCGACGGTCGCCTGCCATCGAGACGCTGGGTTCCGCGACGGTGGTCTGCGTGGACAAGACGGGCACGCTGACGCTGAACCGGATGACGGTGCGCCAGCTCGTCGTGGACGGGCAGGTGTACGTGCTCGACGATCAGCCGCTCCCCGAAGCGTTCCACCCGATCACCGAGACGTCGGCGCTCGCCTCTCCCATCGACCCCTTCGACCCGATGGACACGGCGTTCAAGGTCCTCGGCGACCGGTACCTCGCCGGCACCGAGCACCTGCACCCCGACTGGCAGCTCGTCCAGGAGTACCCGCTGTCCGAGGAGCTGCTCGCGCTGTCGAACGTGTGGCGACCCGCCGACGGCGGTCCGTACGTCGTCGCGGCCAAGGGAGCACCGGAGGCCATCGCCGAGGTGTGCCACCTCGACGCCGACCAGGTGGCCGATCTGACGGCGCAGGTCGAGACCGCCACCGCGAACGGACAGCGGGTCCTCGCAGTTGCCCGGGGCCGCTGGCCCGTGGATCGGCCGCTGCCCGCCGCCCAGCACGACATCGACTTCGAGTATCTCGGGCTGGCGGGACTCCTCGACCCGGTCCGCCCCGGCGTCCCGGAGGCGGTGCGCGACTGCGCCCGGGCCGGCGTGCGCACGGTCATGATCACGGGCGACTACCCGGGCACGGCCTTGGCGATCGCCCGGGAGATCGGGCTCGACGACCAGGGCGGCTGCATCACCGGGCCCGAGCTGGCCGGGATGACCGACGACGAGCTCGCGCGCCGAGTCCGGGCGGTGAACGTGTTCGCGCGGATGGTCCCCGAGCAGAAGCTCCGGCTCGTCCGCGCGCTGAAGTCCGCGGGCGAGGTCGTGGCCATGACCGGCGACGGTGTCAACGACGCCCCCGCCCTGCGGGCCGCCGACATCGGGCTGGCGATGGGCGCGCGCGGGACGGACGTCGCCCGGGAGTCCGCGGCTCTCATCATCACCGACGACGACTTCACCTCGATCGCCGCGGGCATCCGGGCGGGCCGCGGCATCTTCGACAACCTGCACAAGGCGCTGTCCTACGTGATCGCCGTGCACGTGCCGCTCGTCGGCATGTCCCTGGCACCCCTGCTGTTCACGGACTGGCCGATCGTGCTGCTGCCCGTGCAGATCGCCTTCCTCGAACTGATCATCGACCCCGCGTGCTCGATCGTGTTCGAGGCCGAGGAGATCGACCCGAAGGTCATGGAACAGCCGCCGCGCGGCCTCGGCGAACCGATGTTCGGCCGGCACGTCCTGACCATCGCGGTCCTGCAGGGCGTGTGCGTCCTGCTCGTCGCGCTCGGCGTCTACCTGTCGGCCGTGCTCGCCGATCGCCCCGCGGACGTCGTCCGGTCCATCACCTTCGTCACCCTGGTGGTCGCCAACCTCGCACTGATCCTCGTCAACCGGTCGTGGCGACTGTCCGTCTGGCGCACGTTCCGCGAGCGGGAGAACCACACCGTGCGCTGGATCCTCGGTCTGGCGCCGGCCCTGCTCGTCGTCGTGGTCACCGTCCCGGGTCTGCGCGCCGCCTTCAGCCTCGGGGCCATCCGTCCCGTCGACTGGGGCGTCGCCGTCGCGGCGGGCGTCGTGAGCGTCGCGTGGTTCGAGATCTACAAGGCCGTCGGCCATCCCCGCCAGGTGCGGCGCTGAGCCTCGGCACGACAACGGCACCCGCCGGCGCGCCGGCACGCCGCCCGGTGCGAGGATCGCCCGGTGCTGCACGTCGCCTTCGTCGAACCCCGGATCGCCGGCAACACCGGCAACGCCATCCGGATGGTCTCGGGGACCGGGGCGACGTTGCACCTGGTCGAACCCCTCGGCTTCGACCTGTCCGAGCCGAGGCTGCGCCGCGCCGGGCTCGACTACCACGACCTCGCCCACGTCGAGGTGCACCCCTCGTTCGCGGACCTGCTCAGCGCCCTCCCCGCCGCGCGGGTGCTCGCCTTCACGACGCAGGCGTCCGTGAGGTTCACCGACCTGCGGTACCGGGACGGCGACATGCTGCTGTTCGGCCCCGAACCGACCGGGCTGCCCGAACCCGTGCGCAGGGACCCACGGATCACCGAGCAGCTGCGCATCCCGATGCTGCCGGGTCGCCGCTCCATGAACCTCGCCAACGCCGCGGCGGTCGCCACCTACGAGGCCTGGCGCCAGCTCGGCTTCCCCGGAGCCGTGTGAGCCGGCACCCGGAGCCGCCCGAGCCGCACGGCCGCAGCCACCTGGCCTGGGCCCGCCGCACCCGTGGTGCAGATCACCCCGTCGGCGGTTGCGCAGGGCAACCGGAACGCCTACTCTTGCGTGCAGCAACCAATCAGGAGGTGCCATGGACGAGAAGACCCAGACGGCGCACGGTCCGCTGGTCGCCGCCCTCGAGGACCTCGCCCGCGTCCAGCGGGAGCTGGCGCTCGCCGTCGCGCACGAGATCGGCTGCCAGCGCGCGGGTCTGTCCGCTCTGCGCACGCTGCGTCGCACCGGCGGGTGCACGGTCGGGGAGCTCGCCGAGCATCTGCGGGTAGACATCTCGGTGACGAGCCGGCAGGCCAGTGCGCTCGTCGACTCCGGTCTCGTCGAACGCAGCCCGGGCGACGACCGCCGCGTCCGTACCCTGCGGATCACGCCGGCCGGCGAGGTGTTCCTCGCCGACACCGACGGGTTCTTCGACCGGTTCGCCTCTGCCGCGTTCGCCGACTGGTCCGCCGAGGAGATCCGGCTGGCGGCCCGGGAGATCGCCAAGGTCGCGTCCGCCATCGCCTCCGCGCACGACGACCGCGCCAGCTGGCTCAGTCCGGCTCCCGCCGAGCCGCGACTGCGTGCAGCCCACCCGCGGGACGAGCAGACGCCGGAACTGGTCATCCACCGGTGACAGCGACCGCCGAGTCGGCACCACCCGCCCCGCCACCGGCCCCGCCGGACCACACCGTCCTTTCCCTCTCCGCCCGCCGACGGCGCCGGGCCCATCGTTCACCCCAGAGCGGAGATCGTCATGTCTGTACACACTGAGACCGCCCCAGCGCCGACCGGAGCGATGAGCCACCGGCAGGTGATGGAGGCCTTCTACGGCATCCTCCTCGGGATGCTCGTGTCCATCCTGGCCACGAGCATCGTGTCGAGCTCGCTGCCCCGCATCATCACCGACCTCAAGGGCTCGCAGTCGTCCTTCACCTGGGTCGTCACCGCGACCCTGCTGACCACCACGGTCACCACGCCGATCTGGGGCAAGCTCGCCGACCTGGTGGACCGCAAGCTGCTCATCCAGCTCGCCCTGGGCATCTCCATGGTGTCCGCGGTGCTGGCCGGGATCTCCCAGTCGACCGGTGAGCTGATCGCCACCCGGGCGCTGCAGGGCATCGGCGCAGGCGGCCTGACCGCCCTGTCCACCATCCTGCTGGCGGACATCATCAGCCCTCGGGACCGCGGCCGGTACATGGGCCTGCTCGGCGGCATCATGGGCCTGGGCATGGTCGGCGGACCGCTGCTCGGCGGCGTCATCACGGACAGCATCGGCTGGCGGTGGAACTTCTTCGTCGGCCTGCCGTTCACCCTGGCCGCCATCCTCGTCCTGCAGCGCACCCTGCGGCTGCCGGCACTCAAGCGGCGCACGGTGCGGATCGACTACTGGGGTGCCGCCCTCATCTCGATCGGCGTCGCCCTGCTGCTGCTCTGGGTGACCTTCGCGGGCAACGACTTCGCGTGGGCGTCCTGGCAGACGGCCGCCATGGTCGGCGGTGCCCTGGTGATCCTCGCGGTCGCCGTCCGGGTGGAGTCGCGCGCCACGGAGCCGATCATCCCGCTGCACCTGTTCCGCAACCGGACGCTGGTGCTGTCCGTGGTCGCCAGCATCGGCGTGGGCGTCTCGATGTTCGGCACCTCGGTGTTCCTCAGCCAGTACATGCAGGTGGCCCGCGGGCGCACCCCCACGGAGTCGGGGCTGTTGACCATCCCGATGGTGCTCGGCGTGTTCGTCTCCTCGACCCTGTCCGGTCGCACCATCAGCAACACCGGCCACTACAAGCGGTTCATGATCGCCGGCGCCTCGATCCTCACCGTGGGCCTGGGGCTGATGGGGACGATCCGCTACGACACCAGCTTCGTGCTGGTCGGCCTGTACATGCTGGTGCTCGGCGCGGGCGTCGGGATGCTCATGCAGAACCTCGTCCTCGCCGTGCAGAACACGTTGCACTTCACCGAGATCGGCTCCGGCACCGCCACGGTCGCGTTCTTCCGCTCCCTCGGTGGCGCGATCGGCGTGTCCGCCCTGGGGGCGGTGCTGGCCAGCCGCGTGCGCACCCTGGTGCTCGACGGTCTGGCAGGACTGGGGATCGACCCGAGCGCGCTCGGCGGCGGCGTGAACACCCTGCCGAACCTCGCCACTCTCCCGGCTCCGGTGCGCCAGGTCGTCGAGGCCTCCTACGGGCAGGCCATCGCCGACCTGTTCCTCATCGGCGTCCCGCTCGCCCTGGTCACGCTGGTGGCGGTGTGCTTCCTCCAGGAGGTCCCGCTCGGCCGCAAGTCGGCGATCGAACAGCGGCTGGCCGCGGAGCAGGGCGTCGCCAGCCACGACCTCGCCGGGGAGCAGCACGTGGCCGCCGGGGAGCAGCACATGGCCGCCGGGGAGCAGCACGTGGCCGCCGGTTCGGCCACGGCCCAGGTGGGCAGCGGCAGGCACCCGGTCGACGGCCCCGACTCCCGCACGGTGGACGGGCGCCCGGACGCCGCGCCCGGCGACGGCACGGACGAGGAGCACCTGGGGGTCGGCGCCCGCAGCGGGCGACGTCGGGACTGACCGCGCCACCGCACCACCGCGCCACCGCGCCACCGCGTCACCGCGTCACCGCGTCACCGGCAGGTCAACGACCCCAGGTGGCGCGGTGGCGCGCCATCCCGGCGATGGCGTCGGCACGCGCCTGCTCCAGCCGCCCCGCGAACACCCGGAACACCTCGGGCACGTCAGCGGCGGCCACCACGAGGACGTCCTCGGCCGAGGCGAGCACATCCTCGACCGGCTCGACGACCGCCAGGGCACCCTCGACGACGAGCACCCCACGCACCGACAGCGCGGACCCCACGGCCGTCCGCAACAAGGCCTGCACCCGGGCGGCCTCCAGCCGCGCCAGCCACGCTGCGGAGCTGGGCCGCCCCTCGACGGTGAACGACCGCCCCGCCAGCCGAGCACGGCCGGCAGCCAGTCTGGACAGGGTAAAGATCCCGCCGGGGCCCACGAGGAGCTCGACGACGGACCCCTGCCGCCCCACGGGCACGTCGCGCAGCACGTGCCAGCCCTCGGCGGCGAGGATGCCCTCGGCGGCGAGGGCGTCGACCCGTCCACCTACCGACGCGGAGCCGGCGCCGGCCCCGTCGGCCGACGCCTCGGACCCCAGGAGGCCGCCGGAGTCGTCGCTGCGCGGCAGCTGCAGCTCCGGCAGGTCGGCCCGCAGGTACGCCTGAGCGGCGCGGCGCACGGCCTGCTCCGCAGCGGGGGCCTCGACGGTGACCGCCCCGGACTGCAGGTCGATCGACCCCACCGGCACGCCTGTCTCGCCGGTCACGTACAGCCGGTCGGCACCGTAGCGGCGCCAGCGGCGCACGACGAAGCCGCTCTCCACCCCGTGATCATCGGCCGGTCGGGCCCCGGCCTGCACCCCCGGCGGGTCGTCAGTCGGCGTCGGGCTCGAAGGTGAGGCTCACGGAGTTCATGCAGTACCGATCTCCGGTCGGGGTCTGCGGGGCGTCGTCGAACACGTGCCCCAGGTGCGAGCCGCAGGTCGCGCACCGCACCTCGGTGCGGACCGCGCCCAGGCTGCGGTCCTCGAGCAGCTGCACACGGTCGCCGGCGAGCGGGGAGAAGAAGCTCGGCCAGCCGCAGTGCGAGTCGAACTTCGTGTCCGACCGGAACAGCTCCGCGCCGCACGCCCGGCAGCGGTAGGTGCCCGAGCGGTGCTCGTCGAGCAGCGCACCCGTCCACGGGCGCTCGGTCCCGGCGAGCCGCAGGACCTGGAACTCCTCGGGCGACAGCTCCACCCGCCACTCGGTGTCGTCCTTGGCCACGGGGTAGGCCCCCGCGGGTCCGGGATGCGTCCTCACGCGGCGATCGGCCATGGCGTCCTCCTGGTGGTCCCGCCGCCGTCCGGGCGGACGCGGCGCGCAACGGTCAACGATCGGGGGCCGGCGCCTGTTCCGTCCTGCACCACCGGGCCGGGCGTGCGCTCGCATCCCGGTGGCCGCGGCAGGCGTGCCGTCCGGATCGAGCCGCTCGCGCCGGACCCGTCAAGGGTGGGCCGGCGCCGCCGATACAGACGAGGACGTGATGTGCGGTGGACGAGGAGGTGCCCGGTGGGTGGACCGAGCACGGTGCTCGTGCTGACACCCAGGACGTCCGGGTTCTACTACGGCGACGTGCTGTCGGGCATCACCCGGCAGGTCGCCGCACAGGGCGGCCAGGTCGTCGTGGTGCAGACCACCGACGCCGGGTCCGGGCAGAGTCCGGCGGTCCCTGCGGTCACGTCCTTGGCGCAGGTCGCCTGGGGCCGCGCCGACGGTGCCGTCGTGCTGACACCGGCGCCCCGGGAGGACCAGCTCCGCCGGCTGCAGGCGCAAGGCACCCCCCTCACCCTCACCGGGAGTCCCATGCCCGGGCTGGACGCACCACTCGCGACGCCCGACAACGACGGCGGCACCCACGCTGCCGTGGAACACCTGCTGGGGCACGGCCACCGACGGATCGCCTTCGTCGGCGACCTGGAGCACCCGCACGTGCGCGAGCGCTACGCGGCGTTCCACGACACCCTGCTGGCCCACGGCGTGCAACCCGAGCCCGAGGACCTGCACGCCGCCCAGGGGCCCGACCAGCGCGGCGGCGAGGTCGCCGCGCAGAGCCTGCTGCGGCAGATGGCGGGCCCGCGGCCGCCGACGGCGGTGTTCGCAGCGACGGACCGCAATGCGATCGGGCTCCTGCGGCAGATGGCGGCCCACCGGGTGCGCGTCCCGGAGGACCTGGCCGTCATCGGCTTCGACGACATCGAGGAGGGCCGGTTCTCCCGACCGCCGCTCACCACCGTCGGGCAGTCGTTCGCGGTCGTCGGGCAGCTCGCTGCACGGATGACGCTCGCCCAGATCCGCGGCGAACCGTCCGGCACGAGCCTGGTCACCCCGGAGGCCCGGGTCGTGCGCCGGACGTCCTGCGGGTGCCCACCCGAGCACGATGCGCCGACCCTGCCGACGCCCGAGGCCGTCCAGCGCGCCGGGCTGGCGGAGCTCATCAGCCGTGCCGTCGAGACCGGGCTGGCCCCCACGACCGAGCTGCTCACGGACATCCTCCGCCCGCTCGCCGACGCGGTGTCCGACCCGGAGGTGCTGGAGCTCATCGAGACCGAACTGACCTCCTACCTGGCTGGGCAGGAGCGGTCCTGCCCACCCGGCCCCGGCGCCGCGGCGCTGGCCCTGCTGCGCCGGCGGACCCGGCTGGCGCTCAGCCGGTTGCGTTCGGCCACCTACGTCCAGCGGATCGGCCGATTGCAGGCGACGGTTACCGAGCAGCAGGCCGTGAGCATGGCCATGCTCGCCCGTGGCGGCGCCGGCTCGCTGTCGTGGTTGGCGAACACCCACGTGCGAGCCGGCGTGTTCGCCCGGTGGGACACCGACACCCTCGTGGTCGAGGGTGTGCACGACCCGGAGGCCGTGCTGAGCGGCATCGACATCGGGCAGCGGATGCGCCCGGAGCTGTTCCCTCCGCAGCGGCTCGTCGAGGCCGCGCGCCTGGACCGGTTCGAGGTTCCCGTCGTGATCCCGGTGCGTGCCCACCGGCACGACTGGGGGGTTCTCGCGGTGCTGGGCTACCTCGACACCCGCAACGAGCAGAGCACGTACGACCTGTGGGCCGCCCAGCTGTGCACCGTCTACGACCAGCTGGCGCTCGCCGAAGCGGTGCGGACCACGGAGCAGCGGGCAGCGGCCGTGGCCGTCGCCATGCGCGAAGGGCTGTGGGAGTGGAACCTCGCCGACCGGGTGACGCTCAACGACCGGTGCGCCGAGCTCCTCGACGCCCCGGCCGAGCTCACCCGCGCCGAGCTGCTCGCCCGGGTGCACCCCGACGACCGGGGTCGGCTCAGCGACGCCCTGCAGGCCGCCCGGGACGGCGACGAGGCCCGCGAGGTGGAGCTGCGGATGCTCACCGGATCCACGGCCCGCTGGATGCTGTGCCGCGCGGTGGCGCTGCACGCGGTCAGCGGGACGAAGCTCGTCGGCTCCGTCACCGACATCCACCAGCGCAAGCAGCTGGAACAGCAGCTGCGCCACCACGCCCTCTACGACGAGGCCACGGGCCTGCCCAACCGTCGGCTCTTCCTGCAGCGCCTGGACGCCAGCGTCCGGCGCTGCCAGGAGTCGGACACCCCGTTCGCCGTGCTGTTCCTCGACCTGGACCGATTCAAGCTCGTCAACGACTCCCTGGGCCACCAGGCGGGCGACCGCCTGCTGCGGGCGGTGGGCGAGCGCCTGACCCGGGTGCTGCGGACCGGGGACACGGCCGCCCGGCTGGGTGGCGACGAGTTCGCGGTGCTGCTCGACAACGTCCCGCCCGACCGCGTGCCGGACGTCGCCCGGCGCGTGCACGCCTGCCTCGCCGACCCGGTGGCGATCGACGGCAGCCTGCTGTGGGTGACGGCCAGCGTCGGCATCGCGCTGGGCCGCCCGGACTACGACGGCGCGACCCAGGTGCTCCGTGACGCGGACTCGGCGATGTACGAGGCCAAGTCCGCGGAGCCGGGCACCGTGGCGGTGTTCGAGGAGGGCATGCGCCGGCGGGCGGTGGCCCGCCTCCGCCTCGAGGCGCAGATCCAGCGGGCGTTCGAGGCCCGGGAGTTCGAGGTGCACTACCAACCGATCGTGCGCCTCGACGGGGGCCCCGTGACCCGGTTCGAGGGACTCGTGCGCTGGCGCCACCCGGACCGTGGGCTCGTCCCGCCGGACGAGTTCCTGCCGCTCATGGAGGAGACCGGGGCCGTCGTCCGGCTGGGCCAGTGGGTCGTGGACCAGGCATGCGCGCAGATGGCCACGTGGCGGGACGCCGGCCTCGGCGAGGTGGACATCGCGGTCAACATGTCCGACCGGGAGTTCTGGCACGCGGGCCTCGTCGAGCACGTCGCAGCCACCCTCAGCCGGTACGGGGTCCGCCCGGGCGCACTCACCCTGGAGATCACCGAGGGCGTCATCATGCACCGGCCCGCCAGGGCGCTCGAGCTGCTGGGCGAGCTCCACCGCCTGGGTGTCAGGCTGCACGTCGACGACTTCGGAGCCGGCAAGTCGTCCCTGCAGACCCTCCACCGCTACCCGGTGGACGCGCTGAAGATCGACCGCTCCTTCGTCGCCGAGCTTGTCGACGCCCCGCGCTCGATGGAGCTCGTCCGGGCGATCGTGGCGATGGGCACCGCGCTGCACCTCGACGTCATTGCCGAAGGCATCGAGACCCAGGCGCAGTGCGACCTGCTCGTGGCGATGGGCTGCAGCCTGGGTCAGGGCTACCTGTTCGCGCGGGCCGCACCGGCCGACGCAGCCGCGCGCCTGGTCGGGCAGCCCGCGACCGCGCTGGTGGCCGCGCAGGCCGAGCGGGACCGGGTGATCGCCGAGGGTCAGCCGAGCAGCTGACGACGGCGCTGCTCGCCCTGGGTCCGCAGCACGTAGCGGTACAGGACATCGCTCTGCCGCCGGCTCAGCCCGTCGAACCGGCAGCCGTGGTGCCACCCGCTGCGCGACCGTTCCAGCCGCACCACCGTGGCGCGGATGTCCTCGGCCAGGGCGAGCGGCGGAAACCGGAACGTCACGATGCTGCCGGTCGGGAGCTGGTCGACGAACAGGAACCGCATGCCCGTGGCGCTCACGTCGAGCACGGTGAACCGCACGAGGCGCTCGTCGCCCGCCGGGCCCTGCGGGCTCGCGTCGGTGCGCCCCGGTGTCCACGGCACCCGGACCCGGCCCACACAGACCACACCCGTGCGTACCCGCGCCGCGGACCGCTTCTGCACCACCGACACCAGCCGAGCGCCTGCGACGTCGAGCGTGCCGTCCACCAGCCGGGCCACCACCCCGGTGTAGCGGCACTCCCCGCGCCCCTCGTCGAGCAGGACCACCTGGACCGGGTCCCCGGGCCGGAGCGCCTCGCCGTCGCCGGTCACGGCGACGCGCAGCACGTCGCCGTCGAGCGCGCGCACGTAGCCCTGCGCCCGGGCACCCGACGGCCCGCTCACGGCGCACGGCGCCAGCTCGTGCATGCGGTCAGCTCCGTTCCGCAGGGGACCCACCGCACCGTAGCGGCTGGCCGACGACGAGACGCGCTCAGGCGCGGGGTCGCCGCAGATGGGTGACCGGCGCCCTACGCTCGCACTGTCCGGCCGTCAGGCCGGTTCCCAGACCGAGCCGAGGTCCCGTGCCGTCATCGCGCCGCCGCTGGACGCTGACCCGCACCTTCGCCGTGGTCAGCACGGTCACCCTGCTCCTGCTGGGCGCCAGCCTCATCCTCGTCACCGTCCGGGTGATCGAGCGGCAGGCCCGCCAGGACGGCACGGAGTCGGCCGAGGCCGTCCAGGCGTACGCGACCGCCGTGGTGCCGGAGCAGGCCTTCGCCCTGGGGGTGCTGGACCCCTCCACCGACGCGGCCGTGCAGGCTGCCGTCACCGGGTTCGGCGACCGGCTGCACCGGCTGCGGCTGTGGACCGTCGACGGCGCGCTGCTGTTCGACTCCAGCCGGGACGAGACCGGGTTCCCGGACGCCGTGCGGCTGGACGCCGCCACCCGGCTCGGCCAGACGGACGCGCGGGTGGTGACCGAGGTCGACGGCGCGGCCGTGGGGGCCACCCGCACCACGGTGCTGGACGTCTACCTGCCGGTCCAGGGTGCGGCCGGCACCGTCGGGGCCGCCCAGGTGACCCTCGACTACGACGAGCCCACCCGGGCGATCGCGGACGCGACCCGGACCGTGGTGCTCGTCGTGGCCGGCGGGATCGTGCTCACCTGGCTCACGCTGTTCCGCACCGTGCGCAACGCGTCCCGGCGGTTGCAGGTGTCGGCCCGGGACAACGCCCGACTGGCGCTGGTCGACTCCCTCACCGGCCTGCCCAACCGACGGATGCTCACCGAGCAGCTGCGCCGGGTCCTCGACGAGGCCCACCGGGACGGGACGCACGTCGGCCTGGTGTTCCTCGACATCGACCGGTTCAAGGACATCAACGACTCGTTGGGCCACGACTACGGCGACACCCTGCTGCAGCAGGTGGCCGAGCGGCTGCACGGTGCGTTCCGCAGCCAGGACGTCGTGGCCCGGCTCGGCGGCGACGAGTTCGCCGTGGTGCTGCCCGACGTCGGGTCGGTGGACGTCGCGCGACGGCTCGCCGAACGGGTCCGCTCCCTGTTCGCCACCCCGTTCATGCTGGAGGACCTGCAGCTGCATGTCGACACGTCGGTGGGCCTGGCCTGCCTGCCCGACCACGCCGACGACGCCTCCTCGCTCATGCGCCGCGCCGACGTGGCGATGTACACCGCCAAGACCCACCATCTGAGCGTCGCGGTCTACGACCCGGACGACGACCAGTCCTCCCCCGCCCGGCTCGTCCTCCTCGGCGACCTGCACCGCGCGCTGGCGGACCACGTCGAGCTGGCGATGTACTACCAGCCGAAGATCGACCTGGCGTCGGGCCGCACGATCGGCCTGGAAGCCCTCATGCGCTGGCACCACCCGACCCGCGGTCTGGTGCCGCCGGACGTGTTCGTCCCGCTCGCCGAGCAGTCGGGCCTCATCCACGACCTCACCCGGGTCGCCCTGACCGGCGCCATCCGCCAGCTGGCCCGCTGGCAGGCGGACGGGGTCGGCGTGCCGGTCGCGGTCAACCTGTCCGCGCACGACCTCACCTCCCCGGGCGTCGCCGACCTCGTGGAGGAGCTCCTCGCCGAGCACGGCGTGCCGGCCCGGCTGCTGCAGGTGGAGATCACCGAGACGGCCCTCGTGGCGGACCCCGTGCGGGCCCTGGGCACCTTGGAGCAGCTCGCCGCCGCCGGCGTGAGCATCGCCATCGACGACTTCGGCATCGGCAACACGTCGATCTCCCAGCTGCGCACGCTGCCCGTCGATCGGCTGAAGATCGACCGCCTGTTCATCGCCGACCTGGGCACCGACGGCGACGAAGGCTCCCGGGACGTCGTCAGGGCGATGGTCGAGCTGGCTCACTCGTTCGGGATGCGCGTGGTGGCCGAGGGTGTGGAGGTGCCGGAGACCGCCATGACGCTGCGCGGCCTCGGCGTGGACGAGGCGCAGGGCTTCCTGTACTCCCCCGCGGTCCCGGCCGCCGACCTGCCGGAGGAAGCCGTCGGGTGGCCGACCGCCGCTCCAACACCCGCGACGTCGGCGACCCGGACCCGCGCGCCCCGGTCCGCCACGCCGAACGGGACGGATGCCGCGCAACCACTCAAGTCGGACGAGGATCGTCCCGATGACGACACGAGCAGCCGTGCGCGAAGGACTCCGAGGGGACGGTCATGACCAACGCCGAGCACGACCCGATGGACGACCTCATCGAGGAGATGATCGAGCCCGCGCCCCCGCCGGAGGCACGCCAGCGCAGGCGCCGGCTCGTCTCCACGGTCGCGGTGCTCGGGCTGGCCGGCATCGGGCTGACCTCGCTGACCACCGGCGCCATCTTCACCGACAACGAGGACGTCGGCGGGGCGATCACCACCGGGACGGTGGACATCGCGGCGGGCGACCTGACCTTCGTGGCCCCTGCGGTCAACCTCGCGCCTGGTGACTCCTCGTTCGCCACCGTCGCGGTGACCAACTCCGGCTCGCTGGCGCTGCGGTACGCCGTCAGCTATGCGGCCCCGGCCGCGCCCGCCCCGTCGCCGGCGCCGACCATCACGCCATCGCCCACCCCCGGCTACCTCGGCAGCCAGCTCACCCTGCGGGTCTACGATCCCACGGCGACGTGCACGGCGGAGGGGACGGCCTCGCTGGAACCGTTGGCCCCGGCCGTGACTCCGCTCACCGAGGATGGCGGGCTCCTGCTCGGCAACGCGAGCGAGGGCGGGCAGGAGGGTGATCGCACGCTCCCATCGACCGCGAGCGAGCCCCTCTGCGTCCGCCTCGATCTGGCGAAGGACGCGGACAACGCCTACCAGAACACCGCCGTCGACCTCAAGCTGCACTTCGCGGCCGAGCAGGTCGTGAACAACCCGTGACGCAGAGCCACGCCTGAGGCGATGCGCACCGTCGAGCTGCCCACCGGGCAGGCGGTCGCGGACCGGCGCCAGCCGCCGCAGCGGCGTGCCGCCCGACCGCGTGCACCCCTGCGGCAACGGGTGGTCACCGGGGCACTGTGGACCGTCGTGGTGGCGTTCGGGATGGCGTACGCCCTGACCCTCGCGGTGCCCGCGTGGTTCTCCCTGCACGACCAGCGGCTGCTCATCGTGACCTCCGGGTCCATGTCCGGCACCCGCGCCCTGGCCTTCAGCGCCGGGGACGCGGTGCTCCTCCAGCAGGTCACCGACCCCTCCCAGCTGAAGATCGGTCAGGTCGTGACGTTCTGGCCGCCCGGTTCGGAGCGCCTGGTCACCCACCGCGTCGTCGCCCTGCACATGCTGCCCGTGCTCGAGCAGGACACCGCCAGCGGGCGGATGGTCCCCACCCTCGACCCGGCCACCGGCCGGCCGATCGAACGGCCGTACGTCATCACCCAGGGCGACGCGAACCCCGCACCCGACCCGGACGCGGTGCCGCTCACCCGTGTGCAGGGCGTGGTCCTCGATGTCCGCCCCGGGTGGGGCTGGGTGCTGCAGTGGAGCCAGTCGGCGCAGGGGCGTCTGGTGCTGCTGGGGCCACCGCTGGCCGCGCTGGGTGTGCTGGAGCTGCTCGCCCTGCTCCGTGAGCGCCGGGCCCGCCCGACCCGGCACGCCGGGGAGGGGACCGCCGAGTCCGCCACCCCGCTGCTGGTCCGGACCGACAGGCTGCCCATCGACGTGCTGTCATGACCGACCGGCCCCGGCCGACACCGCGCGGGCGGCGCACCCGGCTCGTCGCCGCCGTGCTCCTCACCGTGGTCGCCATGGCGGGACGGGCGATGACGGGTACCGCCGTACCGGCCACGGACGCGGTCCTCACCGACACCGCCGAGGTGACGATCACGGTGCAGGTGCCACCGACCGCGGACGCCTCGACGGCACCCTAACCAGCGCCCATGCCGTGAGGCGGCTCAGGCGTGCGGGTCGGGTAGCCGCCACACGACGTTGCGATCCTCGGGACGCCCGGCGGCAGCCGCCAGCAGGCCCGGTCGGCTGCGCGCACGGTAGTCGTTCGCCGCCAGCACCCGGGACACGGCGGCCAGACCGGTCGGCTCGCCGAGCGCCTCGCGGTCCCATGCCGCGGGCCCGGCGTGGTCCAGCACGGTCGAGGCCAGCGCCAGGGTGCCACCGCGCTCCCGGACGAGCTCCAGGACCCGCAGCTGCTGCGGCCAGTCGACGAGCGAGGCCGTGGTCAGCTCCCACAGCCCGCCGGACCGGTCCGGCGCGGGGTGCCACAGGCTCGTGTGGGCATGCACGTGGCCCGCGACCCAGGCCACCACGCACGGGTGGCGCAGCAGCAGCGCGAGCACGTCGTCCGCCAGCCCCCGGCGGGCGCCGTCCGGGTGGTAGGAGTTGGTCAGGGTCCAGGACGGGTGGTGGGAGGCGATGACCACGTAGCCGTCGCGCGCCTCGACGAGCCGCTCCTCCAGCCAGCCGAGCTGCTCGGCGTCGACGGACCCCTCCCAGCCGCCGTACGGGTTCACCGTGTCGACGGCGACGACCCGTACCCGTCCGATGTCCGCCGCCCAGGCGTTGCCGCGCCGGGACACCACGCCCGGGCCGTGCTGCGCGGCGCCGGCGCGCGCGTGCGTCGCGTCGAACTCCCCCGGATCGACGAGGGCACGCCCTGCGTCCGGGGGCACCGGCACCCACGGTGACGTCGCGTCGTGGGTGTACCGCGCCGGTCCGGTCCGCGCGGTCGCCTCGAGGACGACGAGCGGCGTCTGCCGCGCGGCGAGGTCGACGATCCGCCGGCCTCCGGTGGCCAGCCGACGGGTGGCGGCGGTGGGCGCCACCGTGCCCTGCAGCAACGCGTCGTGGTTGCCGTGCACGCCGTACCAGGGCAGCCCGACCCCGGCGGACACCACCGTCCGGCGTGCTGCCTCCACCAGCCCGGGGATGACGGGGTAGCCGAACCTGGCGGTGGGGACGTCCGGCTGCTCGCCGTCGGCGGCGCCGTCCGGGTGCCAGAAGTGCGGCCACCAGCCGCCCGCGTCCGGGGCACCGACCCAGCTGCTCCGCCCCGGCTGCCCACTGCCGGGGGTGACGGGCCCGCCGGCCATCAGCGTCGCGTACCAGGCCAGCTCGTTGCGCTGGGCGTTGTCGGTGGCGTCGCCGGTGGCGAGCACGGCGTCCAGGGGTGCGCCGGTCACCGGGGCGCGGTCCAGGCGGCGCACGGCGGTCAGCGCCGCCTGCACCACCTGCACGGTGAGGATCTCCTGGGGACGGTAGGTGCCGATCGTCCCCAGCCGGCCGGCGTACGGTGCGCCGGGGTCGCCGTGGTGGTCCAGGTGCTCCTGCCGCGCAGGGGACTCCGCGTCGCACACGTGCAGGTCCGACACGTGCACGAAGGCCGTGAGCACGTCGCCGTCCGGACGGGCACCCACGTGCGCCTGGCCGGGGGCGGTGACCAGGTCCCGCCAGCCGAGCGGCCCGGCCGGTCCTGCGACCAGCCTCGCCTCGGCGGTCGTCGGCTCGCGCGTCACGCCGCCGCCCCGCCGGGGGTCCGGGCGGCGGGTTGCAGCACCACCGGCCCCGCGTCGGGCCGCACCGCGACCACCACCGGGTCGCCGACCGCGAGGTCGTCAGCCGCGGCGCCGAGCACGTCGGCCAGGACCGTGCCCTCCTGCGGGTGCTCGACGACCACGCGGGTCAGCGCTCCGAGGAAGGACAGCCCGCTGACATGCGCCGCGGCACGGTCGGGGGCGGTCCGACGCACCTCGAGCTGCTCGGGCCGCACGACGGCGAGCAGTCCTGCCACGGCCGGCGCCCGGGTGCCGCCGGCCTCGACCGGGCCGCCGAGCACCCGCCACGCCCCGTCGCTGCCGCGGACAGCGCCCAGCAGGTTCACGGTGCCGACGAACCCGGCGACGAAGGGTGTCGCCGGCCGGGCGTACAGCACCCGCGGCGGGTCCACCTGCTCCACCGACCCGTCGCGCATCACCGCCACCTGATCGGCGATCGCCATCGCCTCGTGCTGGTCGTGGGTGACGAAGACCGTCGTGATGCCCACCTCCTGCTGCAGGTGGCGGATCTCGTCGCGCAGGTGCTCGCGCACCTGGGCGTCCAGCGCGGACAGCGGCTCGTCGAGCAGCAGCACCCGCGGCCGGGTGGCGATCGCCCGCGCCAGTGCCACCCGCTGCTTCTGCCCGCCGGACAGCTGGTGCGGGTACTTGTCGGCGTGGCCGTCCAGCCGGGTCATGGCCAGCAGGCGGTCGACGACGTCGGCCGTCTCGGCCCGGCCCGCCCGGCGCACCCGCAGGCCGAACTCGATGTTGCCGCGGGCGGTCAGGTTGGGGAACAGGCTGTAGTCCTGGAACACCATCCCGAACCCCCGCCGGCGCGGCGGCACCTGCGTGACGTCGTCGCCGTCGACGCGGATGCTGCCCGCGTCGGGCTGCTCGAACCCGGCGAGCAGCCGCAGCGCAGTCGTCTTGCCGCACCCGGACGGGCCGAGCAGGCACACCAGCTGACCCGACTCGATGCGCAGGTCGAGGTCCGCCAGGGCGACGGTGCCGCCGAACGTCTTGCGCACGCCGGTCATCTCGACGGTGGCCATGGGTCCTCCTCGATCGGGGGCAGGGGGCAGGGGCGGGGGCAGGGCCGGTCACACGCCACTGGTGCTCACACCCAGCCCGCGGCGCCGCAGCACCCGGACGACGAGCCCGATGGCCACGGCGGTGAGCACCAGCATCGCCAGGGCCAGGGCCATCCCGGCCTGCGGCGCGGACCGCTGGTAGACGACCAGGTAGGTGGGCAGGGTCTGCTTGAGCAGCAGCGAGGCGAACGCGAACTCCCCCAGCACCAACGCCGCCGTCAGCCCGCCGGACGCGGCGATCGACGCGGCGAGGTTGGGCACGAGCACCCGGGTGAGCACGGTCCAGCCCGAGGCGCCCAGCCCGGTCGCCGCCTCGACGAGGGTGCGCGCGTTGATCGCCCGCAGCCCGGAGTCCAGGGCACGGTACGTGAACGGCATGGCCCACACGGCGTAGAACGGCACCAGACTCAGCGGGCTGGTCAGGAACCACGGCGCCACCGCCCGGAACGTCGCCGACACCCCCACGACCAGGGCGATCGGCGGGATCACCCAGGGCAGCAGGGTGATGCCGGTGAGCAGCGGGCGCAGCCGGGGCGCACGGACCTCGGCCAGCACGGACAGCGGCAGCAGCAGCGCCAGGTTCACCACCACGGCCAGCACGGCCAGCAGCGCCGACGTGCGCGCGGCCGCCCACAGCGCCGGCTCGGACAGCGCCTCCAGCAGCGGCCGCGCCGACCACCCGGTGGCCAGGGTGTGCCAGCCGAGCCGCACCACCGGCACGTTCTGGAAGGCGAACCGCGCCATGGCCAGCTGCGGCACGACGAAGTAGACCGCCAGCACCGCCAGGAAGACCCAGCGGGCCCACGCCGCCCCCCGCCGTCGCGCGGTGCCCCGCTCGGCGGTCATCCGGCGGCCCACCGGGCGGCCCGCCGCTGCAGCACCTGCATGAGCCCGAGCCCGACGGCGAGCAGCGCGACGGTCCAGGTGACCAGCGCGTAGCCCAGGTCCTGCTCGCCGGTGATGACGTTGCCCTGCAGCACGAACCGGATCTGCAGCGGCACCAGCTGCCCCGAGGAGCTGAGCACGTAGGCCGTGGCGTAGGCGGAGAACGCGTTGATGAACAGCAGGAGCATGCCGCCGAGCACGCTCGGGGCCAGCAGCGGCCCGGCGACGCTGCGCCAGTAGCGCACCGGGCCGGCACCCATCAGCGTGGCGGCCTCCTGCCAGGTGCGGCGCAGGCCGGCGACCGCAGGGGCCACGACGAGGTACATCAGCGGGATCTGGAAGTACAGGTAGACCAGCGCCGTCCCCGCGATCGACGACACGGAGAACCCCGCCCCGATGATGTCGATCCCCACTCCGCGCAGCGCCGCCGTGACCACCCCCTGCGTGCCCACGGCGGCGACGAAGGCGAAGGCCAGCGGCACCCCGCCGAGCTGGGACGCGACCGAGCCGAAGGCCTCGACCGCCGGCCGCAGCCAGGACGGCCGCGTGACGTCCCGCACGGCCAGCGCGAGCGCCACGCCGAGGACCCCGCCGACCAGCGCGGTCGAGCCCGACAGCAGCAGGGAGTTCGCGAACGACGACCGGTACGGTCCGGACACCGCCCGCGCCAGCGCGCTGACCCCGAGGTGCCCCCCCGGGGTCAGCGCCCGCACCACCACGACGACCATCGGTCCGACCAGGAACACCGCGATGAAGGCCAGGAACGGCGCCAGTGCCAGGCCCACGACGCCGGGGCGTCGGCGGGGCCGACCGGGCGTCCGGCTCACCGGTCGGCGACCATCGGGCCCCACTGCTGCGCCAGGGTGGCCTTCGCTGCCTCGATCTGCTGCTGGGTCGGGAAGCTGACCTGGTCGAGGAGGCTCGCGTCGGGCAGGTTGGCCGCCGCCGCCGCATCGACCTTGCCTTCCTTGAGCAGGGTCGCGTAGCGGGCCGGCACCGCGCCCCCCTGGACGTAGCCGAGCGCACCGGCGTCACCGACGAGGTGCTCGAGGAACAGCCGGGCCGCGCACGGGTGCGCGGAGTCGGTCACGACCGACTGCGCGTAGTAGCCCCCGTACACGCCGTCGCTCGGCACGGTCACCTGCATGTCGAAGCCGGCCTTCGCCAGCATCGGCTCGAGCGCCGGGAAGTTGTACGTCCAGTCCAGCGCGATCGGCACCTCGCCGGAGACCAGGTTGGCCTCGTTGACGTCGATCGTCTGCAGGTTCCCCGACTGCTTGAGCCGGGAGAAGTATTCGATGCCCGGTGTGATGTCGTCGAAGCTGCCCCCGTTGGCCAGCGACGCGGCCAGCACCGCGGCGAACGCGGCACCGGCCTCCCGAGGATCGCCGTTGAGCGTGACCATGCCCTTGTAGGCAGGGTCCGCCAGGTCGGCGAACGACGTCGGGGGCTTGGGCACGAGGGTGGTGTTCGTGGCGATCGCCATCACGCCGTAGTAGGCGGCCACCCAGTGACCCTGCGGGTCCTTGAGCCCGTCGGGGATCTGGTCCCAGACCGTCGGCTTGTAGACGTCTGCGTAGCCGTCGTCGATGAGCTGCTGGGTGAAGGACGCGCCGACGTCGACCACCTCGGGCATGTCCGCCTGACCCCGCAGGGTCTGGATGGCGGTGATCTCGTCGGCGGAGGATGCGTCCGGGTTCGCGACCGGGGCGTCGATCCCGTAGGTGTCGCGGAACGAGGCGAGGATCCCCTGGTAGTTGGCCCAGGTGTCGGGCAGCGCGATGAGGTTGACCTGGCCCTCGCTCTTCGCCGCTGCGGCGAGCTCGTCGAGCGTCGAGCCGCACTGGGTGGTCCCGGTGGTGCCGGTGGCCGCCACCGAGTCGGCCGGGGAAGCCTGGCTCGCCGTGCTGCAGGCGGTGAGGGTCAACGCGGCGGCGGTCAGCGGTGCGAGCAGTTTCAGTGTGCGCATCGTGGTCCTTCAGGAGGAGGCGGCCGACGGATGTCGACCACCCCCAGTGGTACGCACCCTGCACGACCGGCGGGGGCAGCGCAGGTGAACACCCCTGGTCCGCCCGGTGAAGTGTGCGCACCTGCGAGACTCCGGCCGCAGGCCGGGCCCATGTCCACCGACGAGGCACCGGACCCGAGGACCGGCCGCGCACGACGAGCCCGGCCTCCCGCGGGGGTCGGGCTCGTCGTGCTGGGAAGGTCAGGCCTCCGCGTGCCGTCCCGCGGGGTGGTCCTCACGGGCAGCCGGCTCCCCACCGTCGCGCTCGGCGTGCCGGCGGGCCCGCCGCTCGCGGCTGCGCGCAGAGGCCCGTTCGGACACGGTGTACAGCACCGGGACGAGCACCAGGGTCAGCAGCGTGGAGGTGACCAGCCCGCCGATGACGACGATCGCCAACGGTTTGGAGATGAACACCCCGCCACCGGTCAGCCCGAACGCCATGGGCAGCAGCGCGAAGATCGTCGCAGCGGCGGTCATGACGATCGGCCGCAGGCGTTTGCGCGCGCCTTCCGTGACGGCGTCGCCGATGTCCCTGCCTCGACCGCGGTACTGGTTGATGAGGTCGATGAGCACGATCGCGTTGGTGACGACGATACCCACGAGCATGAGCAGCCCGATCAGTGCCGGCACGCCCAGCGGCGTGCCGGTGGACAGCAGGGCGAGCAGCGCACCGGTCGCCGCGAACGGCACGGACACCAGCAGGATGAGCGGCTGCAGCAGGCTGCGGAACGTCGCCACCATGATGAGGTAGACCAGCGCGATCGCGATGAGCAGGGCCGTGCCGAGGTCGGAGAACGCGCTGGACTGCTGCGCCGCCACACCACCGATCTCCACGCTGGCGCCCGCCGGCACGTCGATGCCGTCGATCGCGGTCTGCATGCTCGTGGTGAGCGCCCCGAGGTCCTGCCCGGCCGGGGTGGCGGAGATCGTCGCGCTGCGCTGACCGTCGATGCGGGTGATCGCGGTGGGCGCCTCGACCGTCTGCACGCTGGCCACCTGGGTCAGCGGGACGGGGCCGCGGGCGGTCGGCAGCACCATGGCCTGCAGCTGCTGGACCGTGCTGGGAGCCATCCCGGCGTCGACGACCACGTCGATGGGCCCACCCCCGACGTCGACCTTGCCGATCGGCTGCGGGCTCAGGGTCTGGGCCACGGTCCCGGCCACCTGCACCTCGGTGAGCCCGGCGGCGGCGGCGGCCTGCCGGTCGACGACCAGCTGGACGGTGGGCTGTGCGCCCGCCAGGTTGTTGGTGACATCAGTGGTGCCCGGCACGCCCTTGACGACGTCCTCGACCTGCGACGCCAGCGTGGCGAGCTGCTGGGGGTCGGCGGCCTGCACGATGACGTCGACCGTCGACACCCCGTACATCGCCTCCGCGCCCGCGACGGTGATCGTGCCGAGCGTCTGGTCTCCGGCGGTCAGCGAGGACAGCGCGGTCCGGACCTCGTCCCGCACCGCGAGGCTGTCGGCGGTGGCGTCCATGGTCAGCGCGAACGTGGCGCGCGGCGCCCCGCCGCCGCCCATGAACAGAGCCTCCATGCCCCCGGACGACCCGATGGTGGTCTGCACGTTCTGCACCCCGGAGACGCCCATGATGGCCTTCTCGACCCTGCGCGCCGCGTCGTCCTGCGCCGTCAGGGACGTGGCGGGCGGGAACTGCTCCGTGACGGTCGCGGTGTCCTGCCCGACGTCGCCGAGGAAGTTCGTCTCGAGGCGGGGCACCAGCGCGACCGTGCCGCCGAAGACCACGACGGCCGCGATGATCGTGACGACGGGGTGCCCGATCGCGCCCCGCAGAGTGGACAGGTAGGTGCGCTGCAGCCGGGTGTGGCGCTCCCGCTCCTCCGCCTCGGCACGCACCGTCGCCACGTCCTGGGCCGCCGGCGGGGCCTTGATGAACCAGTACGCCAGCACCGGGACGATGGACAGGGCCACCACCAGCGAGGCGAGCATCGCCACGGCCACGGTCACGGCGAACGGCCGGAACAGCTCCCCGACCATGCCACCGACCAGACCGATCGGCAGGAAGACCGACACGGTGGTGATGGTGGAGGCGGTCACCGCGCCCGCGACCTCGCGGACCGCGGCGAGGATCGCGTCACGCTTGGGCTCGCCGTAGGACAGGTGACGCTTGATGTTCTCGATGATGACGATGGAGTCGTCGACGACGCGCCCGATGGCGACGGTCATCGCGCCCAAGGTGAGAATGTTCAGCGAGTAGCCGCCGACCCGCAGGCCGATGAAGGTCACCAGCAGGGACAGCGGGATGGACAGCGCGGAGACGATCGTCGAGCGCAGCGAGGTGAGGAACAGCAGGATCACGACGACGGCGAACAGCAGCCCCAGGCCGCCCTCTGTCGACAGACCGGAGATGGACTCCTCGATGAACGGCGCCTGGTCGAACACGACGCCGAACTGCAGGTTGCCGGCATGGGCCGCGCTCAGCTCGGCGACCGCGTCGCTCACCCCGTGCGAGACGTCGACGGTGTTGCCGGCCGGGGTCTTGGTGATGGCGATGGCGAGCGCGTCCGAACCGTTCAGCCGGGAGAAGGACGTCGGGGCCTTGTCGACCTCGCTGACCTTCGCGACGTCGCCGAGGTGCACGACGGTCCCGGTCGCGGTGGTCAGCGGCAGCGCAGCGATGTCGTCGACGGAGGTCAGCGGCGAGCCCGCCTGCACGCTGAGGGTCTGGCTGCCGTCGGCCACCGTCCCGGCGGGGATCACCACACCGTTGTCCTTGAGCACCGCAGACGCCGCGGTCGGCGACGCGCCGGCGGCCGTCAGGGCACGCATGTCCAGGGCGACGACCACCTGGCGCGTGGACAGGCCGGTCACCGTGACGTCGCGGACCCCGGAGATCTGCTGCAGGCGCGGGACGACCTCGCCGTGCAGCGTCGCGGCCAGCGTGGCGGTGTCGGCCTGGTCCCCCGAACCGGTGACGGCGAGCTGGACGACGGGCAGGTCGTCGAGCGTCCCGGTCATCACGGTCGGCTGCACCCCGCTGGGCAGCGAGGTCTGCGCCCGGTTGACGGCCTGCTGCAGCGCCTGGGTGGCACGGTCCAGGTCGATCCCGTAGGTGAACTCGACGGTGGTGGCGGACACGCTGGTGGTGGACTGCGACGTCACCTGCTTGACGTCCCGCACCGCGGAGATCGCGGACTCCAGCGGTTGGGTGACCTGGGACTCGACCAGCTCGGGCGACGATCCGGGGTCGACGGCGATGACCACCGCGGCGGGGATCTGCAGGGACGGGATGAGCTCCTGCTTGAGCGCCCCCGCGCTCAGCACGCCGAACACGGCGACCGCCACAGCGGCGAGCGCCACGACCGACCGGTTGGCGAGGGACAGGCGCGCGAGCCGCCACATAGGACCTCCCGTGGTGAACGAAGGCCATTCCCACGGCGGGGTTGACCGGACCATCGGTGCAACGTGCACAGTGCCCTCATAGTTCCGCAGATCACAGACGTGGCGCGACGGTGGCGCCGGCGCCCGGGCAGGTGGTGGGCGCCGATCGAGGCGGGGTCACGGCTCCGCGGACCTCAGGTCAGGACCCAGGTCCCGGGCTGCCGGGCGGTGCACCGCTGCCCACCCGGTCGGGGATCCCCGCCAGGCCCAGCAGCCCCCCTGCGGCGAGCAGCCCCGCGCAGGTCAGCATCGCCACCCGGTGGGCCGGCTCCAGGGCGACCGGGTCGGTCAGGTTGGCGCCCACCCGGGCCACCACGGGCAGCACCGCCACCGCGAACAACCCGGCCGACCGCGCGACCGCGTTGTTGACACCGCTGGCCAGGCCGGCGAGCCGGTCCGGGGCCGCGGCGAGCGCAGTGGACGTCAGCGGTGCGACGACCGTGGCCAGCCCCAGCCCGGCGACCAGCACACCGGGCAGCACGTCCGCGGGGTACGAGGCGCCCGGGCCGATGCCCGCGAGCAGCGCGACGCCGCCGGCGGCGATCAGTGGACCGGCGCCCATCTGCCAGCGCGGCCCGATCCGTTGGGCGAGCGCCCCGGAGCGGCCGGACAGCACCATGAGCGCCAGGGTGGCCGGCAGCGAGGCCGTGCCGGCAGCGAGCGGGCTGTACCCGACGACCACCTGCAGGGTGACCGTGAGGAAGAAGCTGAACCCGGCCAGGGCCGCGTACACGACGAACGTCTCCACCTGGGTGACGGAGAACGCCCGGGACCCGAACACCCACAACGGCAGCATCGGGTGGCGGACCCGCGCCTCGACGACGACGAAGGCCGCGCCGGCGACCGCGCCGGCGACGAAGGCGCCCGTCACGGTCGGGTCCGTGCCGCGCTCGGGCAGGGTGGTGAGGCCGTAGGAGATCCCGGCGAGCGCCACGCCGGCCAGGCCCGCCCCTGCCCAGTCCAGGCGGGGCGCCGCCTGCGGGTCGGAGCTCTCCGGCACCGCGCGCGCCGCGAGCACCGCCACGGCGCCGGCCAGCGGCACGTTGACGAGGAACACCCATCGCCACGTCGCCACCGCGAGGATCGCCCCGCCGAGCAGGGGTGCGACCACCCCGGCGACCGCACCCAGTCCCGACCACGTGCCGATGGCCCGGGATCGGTCCGCCGGGACGAACACCGCCTGGATGATCGCCAACGAGGCGGGCGTGAGCAGGGCCCCGGCGACGCCCTGCACCATCCGGGCGGCCACGAGCGCTCCCACGGACGGGGCGAGCGCGCACAGCAGGGATGTCGCCGCGAACCCCCAGAGCCCGACGACGAACACCCGCCGGCGCCCGTACCGGTCCCCGAGCGAGCCGGCCAGCAGGAGGAACGCCGACAGCGTGAGCAGGTACCCGGTGACCGTCCACTGCAGCCCTGCGGTGGAGGCACCCAGGTCGGCGCCGATCCGTGGCAGCGCGATGGTGACGATCGTGCCGTCGATGAACACCACCGACGAGCCGCCGATGGTGGCAGCGAGCGCGGCCCGGCCGGGGCCCGAGCGGTACCGGACGGTGCCGGCCACGGGTGGTGTCACGCAGCGACGGTAAGGCCGTCCGCCCACCGCCCGGCGCCGACCGGCTCAGAACGGTACGCCGCAGCGCAGGATGACGTTGGCGTAGGCGGTCGCCTCGCCCGTACGGACCAGCAGACGTGCCGATCCGGTCTCCTGCTTGAGCTGCTCGTGGCTCACCCACCGCGGTGCTCCCACGCGGTCGCCGACCAGCCGGACGACCGCCGGGTTGTGCTCCCGTGCCTCCTGGGCCAGGGTCGCTCCCTCGACCACCAGCTCACCGAGCAGCGCGTCGAGCACCTGCGCGAACGACGGCACGCCGAACACGACGGCCAGGTCCACCACCGGAACCCCGGCGGGCCGGGGCAGCCCGCAGTCGCAGACCACGAGCGTGTCCGTGTGCCCCAGACCCGCCAAGGCGCAGCTCAGCGGCTGGTTGAGCACTCCTGCCCGCCTCATCGCCCCGCCACCTCCGCCCTGGTCGGGAAGGACGACTGCGCCCCGCGCCGACCCACGGCCATGGCGGCCACACCGGTGGCCACGTCGACGGCGTCGGCCAGGCTCACGCCGTCCGCAAGCTCCACGGCCAACGCCCCCACGAACGCGTCCCCGGCGCCGGTGGTGTCGATCGCGGTGACCCGTCGTGCCGGGACGTGATGCAGGACACCGGGCGAGCCGCCGGGTCCCCGTACGCCGTGCACCGATCCCCCCGCACCGAGGGTGAGCACCACGGATCGTGCCCCGAGCCCGAGCAGGCCGAGCACGGCCCGCTCGGCGTCGCGATCCGGCGGAGCGCCGGCACCCGCACCCGCACCCCGGGCCGGCTCGGCCGGCTGGGTCCCGAGCAGCGCCTGCGCCTCCGACTCGTTGACGACGAGCGGGTCCGCCACGGCCAGGACGGCGGCCGGCAGCCGGGTCGCCGGTGCGGCGTTGAGCACCAGCCGCGCCCCCACCGTCTCGGCTCGGCGTGCCACGTGCTCGACCGTGGCCAGCGGGATCTCCAGCTGGGTCACGACCACGGCGACCTCGCCACGCCCCAGCGCGGCGTCCACCGCCTGGGGGCAAACGTGCCGGTTCGCCGACGGGGAGACGATGATCGCGTTCTCCCCGTCCGGCGTGACGAGGATGACGGCCGTCCCGGTCGGTGCGTCCACGGCCGTCAGCGCGGTGTCGTCGACCCCGGCTCCGGTGAGCGACGCGCGCAGCATCGCCCCGTGCGGGTCCGCCCCGACGCACCCCACGAAGGTGACGTCGCCGCCCAGCAGCCCGGCCGCCACCGCCTGGTTCGCCCCCTTGCCGCCGGGCGTGGTCACGAGGTCGGAGCCGAGGATCGTCTCCCCGGCCCCGGGACGATGGTCGATGTCGATGACGAGGTCGGCGTTCGCCGACCCGACGACGACGATGCGCTGCCTGGGCACAGGCCCTCCCTGGGCGGGCCACCGCGACGCGCGAACGCCGCGGTGGCCCGGTCGATGGAACGTACGGTCAGAGCGAGTCCTTGGTGAGGACCACGACCGGCACCGCGACCGACTTCTCCGCCGGCTTGCCCTGGGCCAGGGCCAGCGCGGTCTCGAACGCCATCCGGCCGAGCTCCTCCGGCTGCTGAGCGACCGAGGCCGCCATCGTCCCGGCTGTGATGGCCGCCTTGCCGTCATCCGTGCCGTCGAACCCCACGACGAAGACGTCCTTGCCGGCCCGGGCGCCGAGTGCCTGGATCGCGCCGAGTGCCATCTCGTCGTTCTCCGCGAAGATCCCGACGACGTCCGGGTTCGCCTGCAGCAGGTTGGTCGCGACGTCCAGACCCTTCGCGCGGTCGAAGTCGGCGGGCTGGGTCGCCGCCACCTGGATGTCCGGGTAGGCCGCGATGCCCTCGGTGAAGCCCTTGCCACGGTCGCGCGAGGCCGACGTCCCGGCGACGCCCTGCAGGACGACGATCTTTCCCTTCTTCCCGATGGCGCTGGCCAGCGCGTCGGCCGCGAGCCGCCCGCCGGCGACGTTGTCCGACGCGACGAACGCACCGACGGTGGCACCGTTGACCGCCCGGTCCACCGCGACGACCGGCACTCCCGCGCCGACCAGGGGCGACACCATGGGGCCGGCGGCGTCCGAGTCGACGGGGTTGATCAGGACGGCATTGAGCTTCTGGGTCTGGAAGTTCTGCAGCTGGTTCGCCTGGGTGGTGGCGTCATCCCGGGCGTCCGTGACGATCAGCTGCACGCCGGCCTTGTCCGCGGCGGCCTGCGCGCCGTCCCGCAGGGAGATGAAGAACGGGTTGTTCAGCGTCGACAGGGCCAAGCCGATCGACAGGTTGGCACTACCGCTGGCTGCGGTGGTGGTGCCGCCGCTGGTGGATCCGGAGCAGGCGGCGAGCGCCAGTCCCGAGATGGCCAGCAGCGAGGTCAGTCGCACGAGGGACTTCATCATCGAAGTCATGTCCTTCCTTTGAGTGGAGCGACGGCCGGCGGCCGGGGCGACCGCCGGGGAACGACGTCACCGGCGACGGCGACGAAGAGTGTCGGTGAGCACGGCGAGGGCGATGACGACGCCGATGACGACCTGCTGCCAGAACGAGGACACGTTGAGCAGGTTGAGCCCGTTGCGGATGACGGCCAGGACCAGGGCCCCGACGAAGGTGCCGAATGCGCGCCCCGACCCGCCGGCCAGGCTCGCCCCGCCGATGACCACGGAGGCGATCGAGTCGAGCTCGTAGCCGGCCCCGGCCTGCGGCTGGCCCGACGCGAGCCGGCCGGCCAGCACCAGGCCTGCAACCGCGGCGAACAGCCCGGACAGCCCGTAGATGACGAGCTGCTGGTGGCGCACGTCGATGCCGGACAGCCGGGCAGCCTCCTCGTTGCCGCCGATGGCGTACATCGCCCGGCCGGAGTAGGTGCGGGTGAGGATGACCGAGGCGAGCACCCCGAGTGCCGCCATGACCAGCACCGGCACCGGCAGCCAGCCGCCCAGCGTCGAGCCGAGCCAGGCCACCGCGGCCGGCTGGGCGACGGGCACGCCGCCGGACGCCACCAGCGCCAGCCCGCGGGCGATCGAGAGCATGGCCATCGTGGCGATGAACGCCGGGAGCCGGCCGTAGGCCACCAACGATCCGCTGACCAGGCCGCACGCCACCCCGGTGGCCAGCCCCAGGACGATCGCCAGCGCGGGCGGCAGTCCCTGCGTGCTCGCGATGAACCCGGTGACGATCGCCGACAGCGCCGCGACGGAGCCGACCGACAGGTCGATCCCGGCGGAGACGATGACGAAGGTCTGCCCGAACGCCAGGATCGCGACGACGGCCGCCTGCACGCCGACGTTGAGCAGGTTCTGGGAGGTGAGGAAGACCGGGCTGAGCACGCTCATCACGACGCCGAGCAGGACGAGCGCGGCGAGTGCCCCGTTGCGCCCGAGGAACGCCTGGGCGCTCGCGCCCAGCGACGAGCGCCGGGTGTCCGGCGTGGTCCGGGTGGGCATGGTCTCAGTGGGCACGGCTGGACTCCACTTCCGTCACGGCCAGCGCCATCACGGCGTCCTGGCTGGCCTGGTCATGACTGAGCTCGCCGACCACTCGACCCTGTGCCATGACGAGCACGCGGTCGCAGATGCCGACCACCTCGGGCAGGTCGGAGGACACCAGGAGGACCCCACGGCCGGACGCGGTCAGGGCGTTGACGAGCTGGTAGATCTCCACCCGGGCACCGACGTCCACGCCGCGGGTCGGCTCGTCCATGAGCAGCACGGCCGGGTCGGCGCCCAACCACTTGCCGATGACGACCTTCTGCTGGTTACCGCCGGACAGGGCGCGCACCAGGGTGCGGATGGACGGCGTGCGCACGCCCAGGTCCGCCACCGTCGACCGGGCCAGGCGGTCGAGCCGCGGCCGGTCCACCAGGCCCCACCGCGTCGCCCGTTGCAGCGAGACGAGGCCGACGTTCTCCCCCACCGACGCCCCGAGCACCAGCCCCTGCGCCTTCCGGTCCTCCGGGACCAGCCCCAGTCCCGCCTCGATCGCCGCCCGGACGTCGTGGCGGGGCAGGCTCCGACCGCGGACCGTCACCGTACCGGCGTCGTAGCCGTCGGCGCCGAACACCGCGCGCAGCACCTCGGTGCGCCCGGCGCCCACCAGCCCGGCGATGCCGACCACCTCGCCGGCCCGCACCTGCACCGACACGTCCTCGAACCGACCGGCCGCTGTGAGATGGTCCACGACGAGCAGCGGCTCGCCGACGGCGCCGCGCTCTCGCGGGTACTGGGACTCGATGGAGCGGCCGACCATCAGCCGGACGAGCTCCTCGGTGGGGGTCGTGGCCGGCACCGTCCCGACCGACCTGCCGTCGCGCAGCACCGTGACCCGCTTGCCGATCCGCCGGATCTCCTCGAGGTGGTGGGAGATGAACACCATGCCCACCCCGGTGTCGCGCAGCTCGGCCATCAGGGCGAACAGGTGGTCCACCTCGTCGTCGGTGAGGGCGGAGGTCGGCTCGTCGAGGATCAGCACACGGGCGTCCAGGCTCAGCGCCTTGGCGATCTCCACCATCTGCTGGCGGGCGACGCCGAGCTCGGACACCGGGGTGCGCGGGTCGATCCGCAGACCCACGCGATCCAGTGCGGCAGCGGCCAGCTCGGTGGTGCGTCGGCGGTCGATGATGCCCAGTCGGCGGGCCTGACGGCCCAGCATGACGTTCTCGGCGACGCTGAGCTGAGGCACCAGGTTGAACTCCTGATGGATGGTGGCGATGCCGAGCCGCTCGGCGTCCGCCGCGGTGCGCAGATGCACCGGCCGCTCGTCGACGAACACCTGCCCGGCATCCGGCTGGTACACCCCGGCGAGGCACTTGATGAGGGTCGACTTGCCCGCGCCGTTCTCCCCGAGCAGCACGTGCACCTCGCCGGGGAACAGGTCGAACGAGACGCCGTCGAGGGCCCGGACCCCGGGGAAGTCCTTGACCAGGCCCTCCACCCGCAGCAGCGGGGTCGGCCCGGCGGTCATGGCGTCCTCCCGGCAGCGGTGGACCCGCGCAGGATCAGTCGGCAGTCCATCCGCTCGTCGGGCACGTGCTCCCCTGCCATGCGCGCCAGCAGCATCTGCATGGCGCGGTGGCCGAGCTCGGCCGTCGGCTGCTCGATCGCGGTGACGGTGGGCCGCAGCAGGGTCAGCCAGGGTGAGTCGTCGAACACCGCGAGCGCCACGTCCTCCGGCACGTGCACACCGCGCTCACCCTGCTCGGCCAGCAGGGTGAGGGCCCCCAGCGCCATCGCCCCGTTGCCGACGAGGACGGCATCCGGCCGCTGCGGCGCCGCCAGCAGCGCCACCATGGCCTCGCGGCCACCGCCGGCGCGGAAGTCGCCGTGCACGACGGCGTCGTCGGGCAGGTCCAGACCGTGCCGGGCGGCCGCTGCACGGAAGGCGGTCAGGCGCTCCCGGGAGGAGCCGGCGCGCTCGGGCCCGGCGACGAAGGCCAGGTGGCGCCGCCCGGTGGCGGCGAAGTGGGCGACGAGCTCGTCGATCGCCCGGGTGCCGTCCGCCAGCACGATAGGGGCGTCGACGTCCCCGGCCGGCCGGTCGACGAGGACCAGGTGGTGGTCGAGCCCGGCGGCCTCGCGCAGCAGGGGCGACGTCTCCACGGTGGGCACCACGAGCAGCCCGTCGACCTGGCGCTCCAGGAGGATGCGCACGTAGTGGTCCTGCTGGGCAGGGTCCTCGTCGGCGTTGCCGATGATGACGGCGTAGTCGGCGGCGCGGGCGGTGTCCTCCACGGCCCGGGCCAGCTCGGAGAAGAACGGGTTGAGCAGGTCGGAGACCACCAGGCCCACCGTGCGGGTGCCCATCGAGCGGAGCGAACGGGCCACGGCGTTGGGCCGGAAGCCGAGCTCGTCGGCCGCGGCGAGCACGCGGTCACGCTTGTCCGCCGAGGTGCCGCGACTGCCGGACAGCACGCGGGAGACGGTGGCCGTGGACACCTCGGCGCGCCGCGCCACATCCTTGATCGTCACCATCGACATCCCCGCCTCGCTGCGGACCTCGTGCGTGTAATCGATTACAGGCAATCGATTGCACGAGTATGCCCAGCAGGCCGCCGATGCGCAAGCACCTGGGTCCCGGACCGCCGGGCCGAGAATGACCACGTGCCCGTCCCCGCCGCCGTCCCCGCGCCCGTCCCCGGCCCCGGCCCCGGCCCCGGCGCTATCCCCGCCGCCGTACCCGCGCCGCCCGCCGACGTCGTGGCCGTGCTGCGGGCCGCCGGTTGCGTCTTCGCCGAGGACGAGGCCCGGCTGCTCGTCGAGGCGGCCCGCACCCCGGCCGAGCTGGCGGACCTCGTCGCTCGCCGGGTGGCCGGCCTGCCCCTGGAGCAGATCCTCGGCTGGGCGGAGTTCTGCGGCCTGCGCATCCGGGTGGACCCCGGCGTCTTCGTCCCCCGCCGGCGCACCGAGCTCCTCGTCTCCGAGGCGGTGACTCTGGTCCGCGACGCCCGCCGGGACGTCGCGACCGGGCAGGTCGTCGGCGACCCGCCGGCTGTCGCCTCGGCGGCCGTCGCCGGCTCTCCACCGGTCGCCGGCTCTCCACCCGCCGCCGTCGACCGGCCGGTCGTCGTCGACCTGCCGGTCGTCGTCGACCTGTGCTGCGGGTCTGGTGCGGTCGGCGTCGCGCTGGCCGCTGCGCTGGGGCGCATCGAGTTGTACGCCGTGGACATCGACCCGGCCGCGGTGGCCTGCGCCCGGCGCGCCGTGGCCGCCGTGGGCGGGCACGTCCTGCAGGGTGACCTCGACGCCCCGCTGCCAGCCCACCTGCGCGGCCGGGTCGACGTCCTCGTCGCCAACGCCCCCTACGTCCCCACCGAGGCCATCGCACTGATGCCCACCGAAGCCCGCCTGCACGAGCCGCGCGCCGCGCTGGACGGCGGGGCGGACGGCCTGGACGTCCAACGCCGGGTCGTCGCCGCAGCGCCCGGCTGGCTGGCACCCGGCGGGCACCTGCTCGTCGAGACGAGCGATCGGCAGGCCCCCGCCACCGCTGCGGCATTCACCCGTGCCGGGTTGGTGCCCCGGGTGGTCCGCTCCGAAGCCCTCGACGCGACGGTCGTCATCGGGACCGCACCGTGACGGACGCGCAACCGGCCGAGGCACCACGCCCGCGCCACGGGACACGCAACGTCCTGCTGCTCGGCCTGACCAGCATGTTCGCGGACCTCAGCACCGAGATGGTGTACCCCATCGTGCCGATCTTCCTCACCGCGACCCTGGGCGCCGCGCCGGCCGTCGTCGGCGTCATCGAGGGCATCGCCGAGGCGATCGCGTCCCTGCTCAAGTCCTTCAGCGGCTACCTCGGCGACGTCCGCCAGCACCGGAAGCGGCTGGCCACCGTGGGTTACGCCGGAGGCGTCGTCTACAAGCTCCTGCTCCTGCTGGCGACATCCTGGGGTGGTGTGCTGCTCGCCAGGGTCGTCGACCGCACCGGCAAGGGGATCCGCACCGCACCCCGGGACTCGCTCATCGCCCAGTCCAGCGACCGTGACCGGCTGGGCGGCTCGTTCGGGCTGGCCAAGATGCTCGACATGGCCGGGTCGTCCATCGGTGCACTGCTCGCATTCGTCGTGATCGCCTCCGGCGCGTCGTTCCACCAGGCGTTCGCCTGGTCCATCGTCCCCGCCGTGGTCGGTCTCGTCGTGCTGCAGATGGTGCGTGAGGAGCGCGTCGACCGCCCGGTCGGGGCGCGTCCGACGCTGCGCGGCGCCCACCTGGACGGGCGGCTCAAGCTGTACCTCGCGGTCGTCCTCGTCTTCAGCCTCGGCAACTCCTCCAACGCGTTCCTGCTGCTCAAGGCCCGTGAGCGGGGCTTCTCGGTGAGTCAGACCATGCTGGTGTACCTGGTGTTCAACGTGGCCGCCTCGGTGCTGGCCATCCCGGCCGGGCGGCTGTCGGACCGGTTCGGCCGGCGGTCCGCCCTGGTGCCCGGCTACCTGCTGTCCGGCCTGGTCTACGTCGGCATCGCCGTCCTGACGTCCGCGCCGGCCGTGGTCGTGCTGTTCGCGTTGTACGGCGCGTGCACCGCCCTGCTCAGCGGTGCCGAGCGCGCGTTCATCGCCGAGGCCGCACCGGTGCAGCTGCGCGGCACCGTGCTCGGCATCTACGGGACCCTGCAGGGCGTCGGCCTGCTGCTGGCGTCGATCGTGGCCGGGGTGCTGTGGGACACCGTGGGGTCGAACGCACCGTTCTGGTTCGGCGGTGCGCTCGCGCTGGTCTCGGCCGTCGCCGTCGCCGTGATCTTCCGGACCAGCCGGCGGGCCCCGCGGCGCCGGCGGTGAGCTGACCGCGACCGGACGCCATGGCCCGCACGCTCGTCCACGAGCCGGCCCCCGACGCCGGACGGGCAGGCCGAGACCGAGGACCCGCGCGCCCGGTGCCCCTCCCGGGCCAGACTGGAGATCGTCACCGCTCCGGGCGCACCGCTGCCCAGCAGGGCCCGGCGGACCACCCCCGGGGTTCGTCGCAGTTCTGCTCAACAGCTGTCCCCGCGAAGCCCTCGGCTGGCTCACACCAGCAGAGAAACTCGACCGGCTACATACTATTCAATGCAACCGACGCACTCACCGCCTGAAACCGCCTCCCACCCCGGGGGCGCGCCTACCTCGGCCCGTTCGAGGACCTTGAAGTCGGCCGCAGACTACTTGCCCACGCATCTAGGCACGAACTCCAGCTGCGTCGGCACTATAATGGCCCTCACTCCCGCCTACGTCCCGCAGATCCCATGGTGGGCGGCCGCAATCAGCGGGCTCCGCCCGACAGCGGAGACGAGACCACGTTATTCGTCCGAATGATCTCTCGATAGGCATCCCGCTCAAGGAGGAGCGAGATGAGCGCGCCGCCGATGATGGCCCACAGTGTCGCGCCAATATTGAAGACGGTGAATCCGCTCATGGTGATGATCAGTGCGAACAACGCTCCCATCTTCAGCTTGGAGGAAAACGCCTGCGCAAAGTTGTTCGCGATGACTGAGAGCATTGCCAAGCCGGCGAGGACGTCGATGAACGACGTCGGCACGGTCTGCGTGAACGAAATCACCACTGGGGAGATCACCGCAACCACGACCATTAGGATTCCTGCGAGCGCTCCGGCCGAGTACCGACGTTCCTTCGCACCGATTTCCGGTGCGGCCATCATTGCGACCGTGGGACCGCCGACAACGGTGTTATGACCACCGAAGAAGGAATTTACAATGGTCCCGAATCCACTGGCCACCACAAATGCATTTACCGGCGGCTGATAGCCCTGGGTCTTTAGGATGCCAATCGCTTGGATATTTCCGAACCCAACCGTAAGGATAGTTAATGGTATCGTCAACTCCAGAATGGCGCCAACATTGAACGAGGGCGCGACGAATGTCAGGGACGACAACTGGAAAGTCAATGCGTCCAGGGTCACTCTGCCGGCCGCCACGGCAATCACGAATCCTCCAACCAGGGCACTGAGGATCGGTGGGAACCGCTTGGCGAGCAGGGGGACTATACTGCTGATAATGAACACCGCGAACGTCCCACCGGCGATGAGTGGATCCGCCTTCATCGCTTTGATGACTGCTACGCCGAAGCCGACCAGCGCACCGGCGATCATTCCTTGAATAATCGGGATCGGAATGTACTGCAATACCCACTTGAAGGCACCGGTGGCGCCGAGAATGAATACCAGCACGCCTGAGAGTAGGATGGCTCCCAGCACGGCATTGAACTCGTAGCGAGTCAGGGCACTGCCGATGATCGCCACGCCGGGGATGGAGAACGCGAATTGGATTGGCTGTCGATAATACATCGAGAACGCGACCGACAGCACCCCGCCCACGAGGAATATGATGGTGAGCCATGACACCGCGAGGTTGCTCGCAAGTTTCGCATCATTGAGCAACTTCAGTAGTAGGAACACCGGACCTTCACCGAACAGAATTGCGGCGGTAGCCACACCGACGCCAGCAGGGGTGATGCTGCTGCCGAAATCGCGAATAGACTGCCTGAGGGAAACGCCCCTCTCCATACCGAGCATTTGTCTACCTCAAACCTTCCTGAAGGTCTGGCCGGCAACCACTCGGACTGCCGGCCAGAACGGCGGGCTTTAGCGCTGAGCGGAATATTTCTGCTGCAGCGCTGCGTATTTGTTTGCCGCGAGCACGGCTCCTTCGGCGTGGGCCTGGGGGAGGTACCTGTAGGGAGGTCGACAAGGACCAACATCGGCGAGGCCGGCAGCGTTGAATCGAGCCTTTTCTAGTTGGATGTTGTAGATGGAGAACTCGTGGAAGTCGCCGTGCGGGAAGAGCGTCGAACCGACATCGCGCAATTCCAGCGTGATGCGGTGCGCGGTGTCGTCGTCGCCTGCCTGCACGGCTTCTCTGAGCGCCACGAGGGGAGCCATGCCGCAGTTGCCACTGCCGCTCCACGTGGCCCGGGGCTTTCCGGGAGCCCAGCGATTGGCGAAGTACCAGTCACTATCGATTGGCATGAGAATGATGTTGTCCCCGACGGCTGCCAGGTCGGCCAGGTACTGCGGACCGATGGCGAGATACTTGGACGCAACGATATTCGGAATCGTGGCAAGCCGACCGTAGACTATTGGGGAGAGTTTTCCCTTAAATGCCTCTGGATTGTCATACGCGACGATCGGGGCGTCCGGCAGCGCTTCCGCGACGTCGCTGTAATATCCTACTATCGCGTCATCATCCATCTGCTGCCACATCGGCCGACCGAGGAATAGGCCTGTGAATCCCATGTCCATCAGCTGTCGTGATCGACGGATGGTGTCGCGTGTGTTGAGAGTGGTAGCTCCCCCAAACACGGGTATACGTCCGCCGATTGTTTCGACGACCGTCTGATTGAACGCGCGCCATTCCGGCTCGGTGAGAGTTGCCGCCTCACCGAAGGTGCCATTCGTCATGAGTGCGTCGACGTCGTCATCGACCAACATATTCACCAAGCGAGCGGTTTCGGCATAGTTGACCGAGTCCTCGCAGTCCCAGCGATCAGCATCGGCTGTAGCTGGCGTTGCGAGGATGTTGAATATCCCGTGAACATCATGGGCTGAGAATGGCAGACTCATCAGTACCCTCCAGGTACTCTGTCGGGCCGCATCGCGGCAAGATCGCTTGTGCTGTGCCGGTCGGATTATGTCGCTGAATCGCGCTCCGGCGACTGTCGGATACAAGGATCACCTGGGTCCGGGCGTCCTGGAATCTACGAGCTGTCTTCGCCGACAGCCGTTCGTGCTGTTGTTGATGTTGCCGCTGCGGGACGGCGGCGTCTTGCGCTGCCGGTGCAGTTCTCGCGGATCGAGTTGGTGGCTCGGAGCAGGCCGCGGTGCGCGCGGACTGGGGTGGCGTGCCAGGTCGTGGTGCGCTCCTGGGTCACCGCGACCGGGACCACGGCCGCAGGCAACGGCCGGAGGCAACGGCCACAGTCGCTCGGCGGCGAACATCACCTTCGCGGTCGTCTTCCCCGTCTCCGTCTGCCGGGGCCGGTCATCCTGTCCCCTGGCGAACGCCTCGAAGCCGGCTTGCGCCTGCTCGGCAGTGAACTCGTCCGGGACGGTGCGCCACCAGCGCTGGGCGGCGGTGTGGCTGTTCTTCTCGACCACCCCCTTCCGGTTCCCCGAGCGGGGTCGGCACGCGATGACAGTCACAGCGTGGTGCTTAGCGAACGCGGCGGACATCGGCGTCAGATCGCTGGTGCCCTGCTTGAGGACCGTGGTATCCGGTCGAACCGCCAGTCGCGGGTGAGCCCGCCCAGCAACGCCAGCAGGATCGTCATCGCGGCCAGCAGATGCGGCAGGTCCATCGACGGGAGACAGCACGCCCCGCCAGACGCCGTCGACACCCTTCGCAGACCTCGAGGTGATCCGCACCGACGCGGGCATGCCGACCACAAGGTGCTGCGCGCTGACCGGCATGCCCGAGCGGGCCCAGCGTCGACACCAGGCCCGCAGCCGCACCGGTGCCCCGGTCAAGGGCCCGTGGCCGCGTCCGGCCAGGGGGCGGGTCCGCGACGCTGCCCGCCGTCACGCGCTAGCCCACCCGGCGTGGGGTCACCGCAAGGTCTGGGCGATGTGCCGCCACGACGGTCACCACATGTCCCAGGCCACCGTGCTGCGTCTGCTGCGCGACGAGGGTCTGCTGCTGGAGGCGAACTACCAGCGTGAACGACGCCAGCACGCCGCCCGGCGCAAGGCCGCGTTCGCCACCGACCCGACCGGCCCGGACCAGACCTGGCTGCTGGACTTCTCCGAGTTCGAGACCACCGGCGGGACGTGGCGCCTGGCCGGGTGCCGGGAGTACTGGTCGAAGTACGAGCACCCCTGGCACACCGCCCCGACCGCCAGCCAGTACGACGCGATCGCCGCGGTCGAGCTGGCGCTGGCGGGCCACGAGGCCACGTTCGGTCGGCCCCTGGTCGCCACGTGCACCACCGACGGCGAGGGCAACATCGTCCCTGCGGTCACGCTCGTCACCGACAACGGCGGCCCGTTCCACTCGTTCCGGTTCGAGGCGTTCATCGCCACCCACCCCGAGCTGCGCCACGTCCGGACCCGGGTCCGCACCCCCGGCTAGAACGGCTCACGCGAACACGGCTTCGAGTCCCCGAAGTACGAACGGCTGTTCCTGGAGGAGATCGACGACGCCCTGGACCTGGTCGCCCACGCCGAGGCCTACCGGATCGAGTACAACACCGTTCGCCCCCACGAAGCCATCGCCTGGAACCGTCCCCGCGACGTCCACCTCGGCCTCGCCGACCCCCGCACCCCCAACTTTCCCGAGACCCAAAACCTGCCATCTACTTGACGCGGGACATCCTGAGGTGAGCGATTGATTCCGGACCAGGGACCCAGGGCCAGAATCGGGCCGGAAGGGAAGGGAAGGCATGATTGTGCGATCAGCGCACAGTAAGTATTCGCCGGAGTTCAGGTCGGCTGCGGTCCGGTCGGTGATCGAGACGTCACGCCCCGTCGCGGGCGTCGCCCGCGAACTCGGGATTGTTTCCCAGACGTTGGGAACTGGGCGAACGAGTACCGGCGCGAGCACAGGGACGATGAGCCGGGGATCAGCGGGTCCGAGCGCGACGAGCTCGCCCGGCTGCGCACAGAGGTCCGGGACCTCAAGATGGAGCAGGAGTTCCTAAAAGAGCGGCGGACTTCTTCGCCAAGGAGTACCGGTGAGCGTGAAGTACGCGTTCATCGCGGGCGAGGAAGGCAATTACCCGGTGCGCACGATGTGCACCGGGGCCCAGGTGTCAGGCTCGGGGTTCTACGAGTGGAAGGACAGGGCGCCTTCGGCCACGGCCCTGTGGCGGGCCGAGTTGGGCGAGACCATCACTTGGGCGAGACCATCACCTACCTGTTCGCCGACTCCGACGGCACGTACGGCTACCGGCGCCTGCCCGCGGCCCTGGCGCGGGCGGGCCGGCACTGCGGACCCGCACACGGTCCGCTCGATCATGGCGCAGCGGGGTCTGGTGGCCTGCCAGCTGCGTCGGCGAGACCCGCGCACCACCGTGGCCTGCGACGCCGGGGACACCCCGGACCTGCTGGCTCGGGACTTCACCGCCAGCGCCCCCGGGCACAAGCTCGTCGGGGACATCACCTACATCGACACCTGGGACGGGTGGGTCTACCTTGCCACCGTCCTGGACTGCTTCTCCACGAAGGTCGTCGGATACGCCCTGGCCGAGCACATGCGCACCGAACTGGTGACCGCTGGACTGGGCATGGCCGCCACGAACGGGCACACCCGAGAAGGCATCACCATCTTTCACAGCGACCGCGGCACCCAATACACTTCCCAGGAATTCGCCGACTGCACCGCGAGCTTGGGAATCACCCGTTCGGTCGGTCGTACCGGCATCTGCTACGACACCGCGTGGGCCGAGTCCTTCAACGCGACCCTGAAAGTCGAGCGCGTCCACAGGAACGCCTACCCCAGCCGCGACCATGTGGTCGCGGACGTCACCCGATACATCGAACTGCGCTACAACCAGAAGCGTCTCCACTCAGCGCTCGGCTACCGCACACCGAACGAAGTGGAGGCCGCCTGGCACCAGGAACGAATCGCCGCGTAAGGACCAACAAGCATTGGTCCGGAATCAGTAATGCAGCCCAGGGCGACCAGTGCCGGGTCAGACCCTCGTTGACCGCCGCCGCCAACCGCGCACCCGACTCGACCTTCCGCTCCTTGGGCCCGGCCCGCTGCACATCGGTCCGCTCCCGCGCCGAATGCGCCCGACAGCCACGCCACCCACCATGACGGGCGATCTGTCGGTTCACCACCCAGTAACGCCGACCCAGCCGTGCCCCGATCACCCGACCAGACTCACCCACCACGACTCGCCGACAGATCCCTCCCGCTCCACCGCCGACAACACCACACCACGAGCCGCACACCCCACCTCCAAAGCAGCAGAACATACCGGTAGTGACGCACTCACCCCCTTACGCCGCCACCCCTCACCAGGCCTGGGGCGGTTCGCCGAGAATGTCCACCGCGCGCAACGCATTCTGGAGCGCCACTTGGCTGTGGGAGATGTCCCGGCCGAGCATCTCTTCAACACGTCTCATCCGGTAGCTGACGGTGTTCTTGGCAACATGCAGGCGGGCGGCGCTTTCGGTGGTACTCCGATTGGCCTCCAAGTAGGCCAGAACGGTGGCCCGCAGGTCGGCTTCGTACGTACCGAACCCGGCAAGCGGTCCCAGCTGCCCAACAACGAATCGCCGCAACCGTTCCGGGCGAGCGGCCATTTCCGCAATCATTCCGATGTCGCCGTACGCAAGGCTTTTGCCAAGATTGCGCCATTCCACGATGGAGACCAGGGACTGCACGGCTTCCGCCTCGCGGAAACTTGCCAGGAAACCGCCGACGCCCTCCCCAGGCATGCCGACGGCCACCGTACATCCGGAGCAGCCGGGTGGGGGCTGGGAGACAGTCTTGATGGACGCGCTTACTGTCCCCCATGCCCACAGCAGATTCGGTGCCAGCAGGGCGTGGACCGTTGTGGTGCATCCCAAACCACGCAGGGTGCCGAGCGCCGCGGAAGCGAGCTTCTTCGGCTCCGACGTGGGGGAAAAGGCGATGAGGGCGACGTGATTGCGGTCCAAGCGGTATCCCGTGTACCGTTCGAAGTCGGCCGGTTCAACGGTGCCGCCCAACATCCCGCGGACGTATCCGACACGTGCCGCCTCGCCCGTTGCCTTCCAAGAAGTCAAGGCCTGCGTGTAGCCGTTGCCGAATCGGGCACCGAAGGTGTCCCAAAGATCGAAGATGGCTGCTTCGATCGCGGCCATGATTTCCGATCGCATTTCTACGGGGACTACGCGCAAGCCGTCGTACAGGGCGCGGGTGAAGTGGCCCTGATGGAGGTGCAGCATGCGCAGCACCTGGTCAAGGCTGATGCCTCGGTGCACCAGTTCGGCAGTTAGGCTCGCATCCTCAGCGTCGACGCGAATCTCCGCGTGCAGCCCGCATAAGACCAACAGGGAACGAACATCGAGCCACTCCAGCCAAGTGCGTAGCCGGGAAGCAGCGATCCCAAAATCCGGCTCCCGGCTTTCGAGTTGCTCCGAGGACTGCTCGGCGAGGTCAGCAAGCCAAGCCTCTGGCCCGGCGCCAAGCATGGTCACCAGCTCAGAGCGCGCCCGCGTCGAAATCAGCGTGCGTCCCGAGGTCGATGTGCCGAACCCTCGTACCCATTGTGCGAGCCCTGGAATCATGTTAGTACTCCTCTCAGCGTTGAGGGGTCAGGGGTCCAGCACCGGGGTGGTGCTGGTTGTGCGCTATGTAGGTGCAAGAACAGGTCGGGAACGTCCGGGACGTGCGTCGGCTGGTCGAGGAAGAAGGCGATCGCGCCGGGCACCGACACCTTGCCACGGCTCGGTCGTACGCCCGGCAGCGACAAGGCATGGTCGCACAACCGGTCCTGCAGATCGGCCGGGGCCTTCTGATTGAGTTGCGTGTGCTGCGCGGACAACGTGGTACGGGAGCCATCCCCGGCCGGGGTGGAAGTTCGTGAAGGCGGCGGATCGCGCTGCCGTCGAAGCGCGCGGGAGCCGCCGCTAGCCACGTCATGACCGCTCATGGCCTTCCCGGACAGTGGGTGTTGCCGGGGCGCGCGGATGGATCCGAGCCACCTGGGGACCGGCGTCCAGCAGCCGGCCAGCGCCGCGGACTCGGTGGTGGCGACCATCCAGCCGACGGTGTAACGGGAGAAGATGTCGATGACGGAGTACAGGTAGTAGTAGGTCCACTTCGCCGGGCCGGCCAGCTTGGTGATGTCCCAGCACCATACCCGGTTCGGGGCGTCGGCGACCAGCTCGGGCTTGACCCGCGCCGGGTGGGTGGCCTGGCGGCGCCGCTCGCGGACCTCGCCGCGGCGGCGGAGCAGGCGGTACATCGTCGAGCACCGAGCTCAGGTAGGTGCCCTCGTCGAGCAGGATGGCGTGGATCTCGGCCGGGGCCATGTCCACGAACCGCTGCGAGCGAGCACGCGAGCACCTGCGCTTCCTCCGCCTCGTCAGGGCCCGCGGCTGGCGAGCCGGCTCCCGGGCCGCGGGCGCGGTGGCGGGGCTCTTGCGGTGGCGCCGGTAGTGGGTCGCCCGGGACCGTCCCACAGCCTCGCAGGCGGCCCGGACGCCCACCAGGGGCGTCAGCTCGGTGATCGTCTCGTCGATCACTCGCTCGTCGCTCTTCGTCGCGCTGTCGGTCGAGAGCTGGTCCAACAGCGCCGAGAGTTTTCCCTGGATCTCGATGACCTTCCGGGCCTTGTCCAGCTCGCCGGTCAGCCGCTCGTTCTCCCGGCGCAGCCGGGCGGTCTCCTTGTGCTCCGCGCTGGCCGGCGCCGCCCCCGCCGGCCGGGCCAGCGCCTGCAGGCCGCCGCGGTCGCGCTGCTCACGCCAGACACTGATCAGCGAGGTGTACAAACCCTCCCGGCGCAACAGGGCGCCCTTGGCCTGCCGGTCACACGCCTCGTACTCGACGAGCACGTCGCGCTTGTACTTCGCCGTATACGTGCGCCGCCCCGCCTTCCGGGGCACCTGCGGGTCCGGCACGTCCTGCATGAACCCAGCCTGCCCCGGCTGGGCCGGCGCCGTCACCGTCGTACTCATCTGCGAAACCACCTCCCGCCCCTCTACGACACTTGGCCCGGACCATCCGGGTGTCTCACTCCAGGTTGACACAGAGGGATGCTCGGGTTCGTCTCTGAACGGCGCTGGCTGCGTTACGCCCACGCGCACCTGGCGGCGATGTTCCCCGACCTGCCTGGCCACAGCGGCTACAACAAGCGGCTGCGTGGGCTCACCGGCACCATGACCTGGGTGCTGCACCACCTGGCGGCCCAGACCACGGTCCGGACCGGCGAGGTGTGGGTGGCCGACTCCACCCCCGTCGAGTGCGGACGCTCCCGAGCAACGACCCAGCGATCGGACCTGGCCGGCTACGCCGAGTACGGCTACTGCGCCTCCCACCCGCGGTACTTCTGGGGACTGCGCCTGCACCTGCTGTGCACCCTGCACGGTCTGCCCGTCGCCTTCGCCCTGACCGGGGCGAAGAGCGACGAACGCCTCGTCCTCCTCGACATCCTGGCTGCCACTGCCCTGCCCGACGGGCACCACACCCTGATCGCGGACAAGAACCACTACGGGCGCACCTTCCAGACCGAGCTGGACAACTCGGGCGTCACCTTGCTGCGCCGAGCACGCAACGGGGCGGCCGAACGAGCCGGGGCGCGATTCTTCAAACCCCTGCGCCAGATCAGCGAGCCGGTCAACGACACCCGCAACCCTCTGTGTCAGCCTTGGGAGAGCCACTCGGATAGTCCGGTTCGGTGGCGTGAGGGCGGGGAGGAGTTCCCCTGATGAGTACGATTGTGGCGGTCGCGAGCGGTGCGGTGCAGGCTGGGTCGATGGACGTGCCGGACCTGCAGGTCGCGGAGCGGGCGACGCGGCGGACGTATGCGGCGAAGTACAAGTGTGATGTTCTGGCGGAGTAGGACGCCTGTGACCGGGCGGGTAGGGGCGCGCTGCTGCGTCGCGAGGGCCTTTACACGTCGCTGGTCACGGCATGGCGGGAGCAACGCGATCGGGGCGCGTTGGAGGCCCTCGCCCGCCCGGCCGGCGCCCCGCTGGCGTCGGCTGCGGAGCGGGAAGCCGCCCGGTTGCGGAAGGAAGTCGCCCGTCTCTCCGGCGAGCTCGCGACGGCGAGGCAGGTGATCGACATCCAGGGAAAACTCTCGGCGCTGTTGGAGCAGTTCTCGACCGACAGCGCCAGCACGAAGCCCGAGCGATGATCGACGAGACGATCACCGAGTTGACCCCGCTGGTCGGTGTCCGCGCTGCCTGTCTGGCCGTGGGCCGGCCACGAGCGACGCACTACCGGCACCACCGCAAGTCGCCGGCCCCGGCCCGGCCACCGCGTGCTGAGCCGGCCCGCCAGCCGCGCGCCCTCACCCCTGACGAGGAAGCGCAGGTGCTGGGGGTGCTGCATTCGGAACGGTTCGTGGACATGGCCCCGGCTGAGATCCACGCGGTCCTGCTGGATGAGGGCACCTACCTCTGCTCGGTCTCGAGCATGTATCGGCTGCTGCGCCGACACGGGCAGGTCGCCGAACGCCGCCGGCAAGCGACCAACCTCGGCCTTTCACGGCGGTGGCGTGTCGGAGGCGTGAAAAGTGCCCCTGACCTGCGATGATGTGTCTTGCTGAGGGACAGATCGTCGCGGATGAGGAGCACCTTCCAGGTGAAGAAGAGTACGGGGTTCTACCCGCGGCTGGTGGTCGATGCGCACGGCGGGTCGGCGGTCGGTCAGGCCGGTGGGGTGCTGCTGACCAGGGCGGTGCGTGCCTCGGGTCTGGACGTCGCGTTGAGCGCGGAGCTGGCCAGATGGCGCAAGCCCTCCGCGGTTCACGACCCCGCGAAGGTGCTGGTGGACCTCGCGGTGACCCTCGCCCTCGGTGGGGACACGTGCTCCGACATCGCAGTCGTGCGCTCCGAGCCGGCGGTCTTCGGACGGGTCGCCTCGGACGCGACGGTCTCCCGCACGATCACCGCGCTCGCCGGGGACGTGACCCGGGTGCTGCCTGCGATCGACCGGGCCCGGTCGACGGCTCGAGCCAGAGTGTGGAGCGCGGCAGGGTCGAACGCCCCCGGCCACGCCCGCGACGCAGCGCACCCGTTGGTCATCGACCTGGACGCGACGCTGGTCACGGCGCACTCGGAGAAGGAGAACGCGGCCCCGACGTTCAAGCGGGGGTACGGGTTCCACCCGCTGTGCGCGTTCGTCGACCACGGCACCGACGGGACCGGTGAACCGTTGGCGATCTTGCTGCGCGCCGGGAACGCCGGATCGAACACCGCCGCCGACCACCTGCAGGTCATCGCCGACGCACTCGCCCAGATCCCGGGGACCACCCGCGGCAAGTCGGTGCTGGTCCGGATCGATGGGGCGGGCGGGTCCCACAAGGTCATCGAGGCCCTCACGAGGCGCCGGCTGGCGTACTCGGTGGGGTTCACCTTGCCGGACAACACCCCTGACCTGCTCAAGCTCATCCCCCAGGACGTGTGGACCCCGGCCTACGACGCGCACGACGAGATCCGCGACGGCGCGTGGGTCGCCGAGCTCACACACCTGATGGACCTGACCGGCTGGCCAACCGGGATGCGCGTGATCGTCCGTAAGGAACGACCCCACCCCGGCGCCCAGCTGCGGTTCGAGGACGTCGAGGGGATGCGGATCACCGCGTTCGTCACCAACTCCCGCACCGGGCAGCTCGCCGACCTCGAGCTGCGGCACCGGCGCCGCGCCCGCTGCGAAGACCGCATCCGCATCGCGAAAGACACCGGACTGAACAACCTGCCGCTGAAGTCGTTCGCCGCGAACCAGATCTGGTGCGCCGTGGTCGCCCTGGCCGCCGAGATCACCGCCTGGATGCAGACCCTCGCCCTGCACGGGCACCAAGCCCGCCGCTGGGAACCCAAGACCCTGCGGTTCCGGCTCTTCACGATCCCCGCGACCCTGGCCCGCACCGGGCGGCGCGTCCGGTTGCACCTGGCCGCCCGCTCGCCGTTCGCCTCGCTCATCCTGACCGGGCTCGACCGCCTCGGCGCACTGGCGCCCGGCTGACGCCGTTCGCCACCGCCCCAACGACCCCGAGCACGACCCCGGCCAAGTGGAACCGACGCCCACCCGCACGACAGCGGGCCCTGCGTCACACCCTCAGACCAGAATCACTCCCGGAAGCGACCAACGAGCCGCGCTCGGACCTCACGCCCTGACCACGTGAAAGATCGAGGCCAACCCCGCCCGAGTGAAACCGGAGCTCGTCGCGACGGGCCCGAACCAGGTCTGGCCGTGGGACATCACGAAGCTGCACGGGCCGGTGAGACCGCACGTGTCCAACGACAACCCGTACTCCGAATCGCACTTCAAGACCCTCAAATACCGGCCCGAGTTCCCGGCCACCTTCGGGTCGATCGAGGACGCCCACGCCTTCTGCACCACGTTCTACGCCTGGTACAACACCGAGCACCGGCATTCCGGGATCGGCATGCACACGCCCACCGACCTGCACCACGCGACAGCGGCCGAGGTCCAGACCCGACGCGCGCACGTCCTCACGGCCGCCTACGTGAACCACCCGGAGCGGTTCGTCCGCCGCCACCCGACGCCGCTCGCGCTGCCCACCGCGGCCTGGATCAACCGACCACTCGAACACTCAACAAACGAACCGAAGAACTGACCCAACAGGGTTGACACCTTCCGCCAAGGGCCAGCTAGACCTCGAACGCCACGGCGGACACACCCTGCGCGGCGCAGCAACCCGAATCGCCCAACGCCTCCTCGCCCTGACCGCCGCCATCTGGCACAACGACCACACCGGCGCCCCCACACTGCGCTCCCTGACCACCCACGCCCACTGACCCCTTGGAATCAGTCATCTAGGCGAGGAAACTGCCGACGTCGCCGTCCCGCTCTTCGAGGGTTATTCAGGCTGATTGAACGAGGACTGTTCGGCGCGCCTACGTAAGGGGAAGTCCGCCTCTTGAAAGAATTGGGTTTCCCAGCAGGCCGCCGATGCGCAAGCACCTGGGTCCCGGATCGGCGGGCCGAGAATGACCGCGTGCCCGTCCCCGCCGCTGCCCCCGCCGCCGCTGTCCCCTGCCCGGCTACCTGCTGTCCGGCCTGGTCTACGTCGGCATCGCCGCCCTGACGTCCGCGCCGGCCCTGGTCGTGCTGTTCGCGTTGTACGGCGCGTGCACCGCCCTGCTCAGCGGTGCCGAGCGCGCGTTCATCGCCGAGGCCGCACCGGTGCAGCTGCGCGGCACCGTGCTCGGCATCTACGGGACCCTGCAGGGCGTCGGCCTGCTGCTGGCGTCGATCGTGGCCGGGGTGCTGTGGGACACCGTGGGGTCGAACGCACCGTTCTGGTTCGGCGGTGCGCTCGCGCTGGTCTCGGCCGTCGCCGTCGCCGTGATCTTCCGGACCAGCCGGCGGGCCCCGCGGCGCCGGCGGTGAGCTGACCGCGGCCGGACGTCATGGCCCGCACGCTCGTCCACCAGCCGGCCCCCGACGCCGGACGGGCAGGCCGAGACCGAGGACCCGCGCGCCCAGTGCCCCTCCCGGGCCAGACTGGAGATCGTCACCGCTCCGGCGCACCGCTGCGCACCAGGGCCCGGCGGACCACTCCGGAGCTGTCTGGAGAGGAACCGCCGTCATGGCCGTCATCCACCACTTCGCCATCTCGACCGTCGCCGAGCAGAGCGCCGACTTCCGGCGCGTGCTGTGGACCGGCCGGCACACCCAGCTCGTCGTCATGACGATCCCGCCGGGCGGTGAGATCGGGATGGAGACCCACCCCGACAACGACCAGATCCTCACGTTCGTCAGCGGCGTCGGCGAGGCCATCGTCGACGGACAGACCGCCCAGGTCACCCAGGGCGACCTCGTGGCGGTGCCGGCCGGTGCGGAGCACAACTTCCGCAACACGGGCGTCAACCCGCTGGTCCTCTACACCGTGTACGGACCGCCGCACCACGCGGACGGCACCGTCCACGCCACCAAGGCCGACGCCGACGCCGCCGAGGCGGCGGAGAAGCACTAGGACCGGACACCGGGCGGCGGGCCCGCACCGGCCCCTTCGTCTCTTGACAGCGCATCCGCCAGCCATAGCGTGAAAGAGACGCCCGCAGGTCAGCGTGGACGCCGCTATGTCATCCGACCGCAACGGAGCGGCGGAGCACGTTGGTCCGACGCTCCGAACCATCGAGGTGAGGAGTAGCGCGATGACCATCAACGACGACCAGTTGCGCGAGATGTACCGACGGATGACGCGGATCCGCCAGTTCGAGAACACCACCAAGGCACTCCTGCTCAAGGGCGAGCTGTACGGCGCCTTCCACACGTCCACCGGCCAGGAGGCCTCGATCGTCGGTTCGTGCATGGCCTTGCGCGACGACGACTACATGGTGGGCACACACCGCTCGCATGGCCACCCGATCGGCAAGGGCGCGAAGGTCGACCGTCTCCTCGCCGAACTCATGGGCAAGGAGACCGGCGTCAATCACGGCAAGGGCGGCTCCATGCACCTGTCCGACTTCTCGATCGGCTCCCTCGGCGAGACGTCGATCGTGGGCTCAGGGCTGCCCGTCGCCACGGGCGCAGCGCTGGGCACGAAGCTCCAGGGCAAGGATCACGTCACGCTGTGCTTCTTCGGCGACGGCGCCTCCAGCCAGGGCACCTTCCACGAGTCCCTCAACCTCGCATCCCTGTGGACCCTGCCGGCGGTCTACGTCTGCGAGAACAACGGCTACGGCGAGCTCACCGCCACCCGCGACGCCGTGTGCGTGGAGGATATCTCCATCCGCGCGGCCGGTTACGGCATCCCCGGGGTGACCGTCGACGGGCAGGACGTGCTCGCGGTGTACGACGCCGTGTCGCAGGCCGTTCGTCGCGCCCGCGCGGGCGAGGGTCCCAGTCTCGTGGAGACCAAGACCTACCGGTTCGAGAACCACGCCATCGGCATCCCGATCGAGAACTACCGGTCCGTCGAGGAGGTCGAGTACTGGAAGACCAACCGCGACCCGATCACCCTGTTCCGGACCACGCTCACGCAGCGCGGCTTTGCCGCATCCGAGCTCGACGCGATCGACGAGGAGGTGGCCCAGGAGATCGCCGCCGGGGTCGAGTTCGCCCGGACCAGCCCAGCGCCGGCCCCGGAGGAGGCTCTCACCAACCTGTTCACCCACCCGATCACGGCCTGAGCGCCACCCGACTCGAGAAAGGATGAATGATGCACACCGTCACATTCCTGCAGGCCGTGAACGAGGCGCTGCACGAGGAGATGGCACGCGACGACACGATGTTCATCATGGGCGAGGACGTCGGGTGGAATATCATGGGGGCCACCGGCGGCCTCGTCGAGAAGTACGGCAAGGAGCGGGTGCGCAACACCCCGATCTCCGAGTCGGCGTTTGTCGGCGCGGGGACCGGCGCCGCCATGGTCGGGATGCGGCCGTTCGTCGACATGCTCATCGCCCCGTTCGTCTACGTGGCGTTCGACCAGATCGCCTCGGTGATCGCCAAGTTCACCTACACGTATGGCGGACAGACCAGGATCCCGATCACCCTGCGCGCGCCGATGATCTACGGCGCGGGGAATGCCGCCCAGCACTCCGACCGCCCGTACGCGACCCTCATGACCATCCCGGGTCTGAAGCTCGTCGTCCCGACCACGCCGTACGACGCCAAGGGCCTGTACAAGTCGGCGATCCGGGAGGACGACCCGGTCATCATCTTCGACGACTCGTCCGTCTGGGGCCTGAGCGCCGACATCCCCGACGAGGACTACCTCGTCCCCCTCGGCAAGGCCGACGTCAAGCGCGCCGGCACCGACGTGACCGTCGTCGCGATCGCCGGTGCGGTCCCGCAGGCGCTGGCGGCCGCCGAGCAGCTTGCCGGCAACGGCATCTCCGCCGAGGTGATCGACCTGCGGTCGATCGTGCCGATGGACCGCGAGACCATCCTCGCCTCCGTGGCGAAGACGGGTCACCTGGTCGTCGCCGACCCGGCGCCCGAGATGGGTTCGGTCGCCTCGGAGATCTCCGCAGTGGTCGCCCAGGAGGGCTTCTGGGACCTGCAGGGCCCGATCGCCCGGGTCACGACCCCGCACGTCCACATCCCGTTCAGCGCCGGCCTGGAGCAGTCGCTCTACCCCACTGCCGAGAAGATCGCCGCCGCGGTCACGGGCGTCATGGGCTGAACCGACCGGGTGCTGGCGGGGGACGCAGACCCCGGGGATCGACCCCCCGCCAGCACGCGCTCCGTCTATCACGAAGGGGCACCATGAGCACCGAGATCCGACTCCCTCAGTGGGGGATGGGCATGATCGAGGGCAGGATCCTGCAGTGGTACAAGCAGGAGGGGGACGCCGTCGAGGCAGATGAGCCGCTGGCCGAGGTCGAGGCCGCCAAGACCACCGAGGACGTGGTCGCACCGCAGGCCGGGGTTCTCGAGCGGATCCTCGTGCCCGCCGGCACGATGGTTCCCGTCCATCAGCTGCTGGCCACCGTCGCCCCCGTCGGCGGCGAGAAGGCCGGGGCGCAGCAGGCACCCTCCCCACGCGCCGACGTGACGACGCCGCCGGCGCCCGCAACTGCCCCACGACCTGTGACCGCTGCGGGTGGCGCGGCTGCGGGCGGGACGGGGCACGTCGTACCGAAGGCGCGCAAGCTCGCCCGCGAGCTCGGGGTGGACCTCGCCACGGTGACCGGCACCGGACCGGGTGGGCGCATCCTCCCCGACGACGTCCTCGCGATGGTCGGCCCACCGGTAGCCGGCGCCCCGGCAGCCGGCCCACCCGTGGCCAGGACCGGCACCGCCGAGGTCCCTGGTGAGGACGGCGCCACGATCCCGCTGCAGGGTATGCGGGGCACGATCGCCCAGCGGATGCACGCGTCCCTGCAGGCGATGGCCCAGCTGACGCTCGTCACGACCGCCGACGTCACCGACCTCGTCACCGTCCGGCAGGGGCTCGACCAGGACCACCGGCCGACGTACACGGACTTCATCGTCAGGGCCGCCGCGCTCGCCCTGCGCGACCACCCGCACCTCAACGCAACCCTCGAGGGCGACAGGATCCGGCTCCATCCGGGTGTCCACATCGGCATCGCGACGGCCGTCAAAGACGGCCTCGTCGTGCCGGTCGTCCGGGATGCGGACCAGATGAGCCTCCAGGAGCTCGCCGACGAGTCGGCCCGCCTGGTGGACAAGGTCCGGGCGGGGGACTTCAGCATCGAGGACGTCTCCGGGAGCACGTTCACCGTGACCTCGCTCGGCGGCCAGCACATCGATGCGTTCACGCCGATCATCAACCCGCCCGAGGTCGCCATCCTCGGCATCGGCAGGATCGTCGAGCAGCCCGTGCGCGCCGGGGACGGCCTGGCGTGGCGCAAGGTCATCACGCTCAGCCTGACGATCGACCACCGTGCGGTCGACGGCGCGCCGGGCGCGGCCTTCCTCGAGACGGTGGCCGAGCTCCTCGGGAGGCCGCAGACGCTGGTCGGGTAAACCGGACGCGCTCGCACAGCCGGACGCGCTCGCCTCGCTGCACGGCACGCACGGTAACCAGAATGCCGGACGCGGAAGGCCGCACGTTCCTCGGCGCAGGCGCAGTGCCGTCAGCGCGGTGGCGGTCGACATCCCCATCGGGCTGCCGCACCACGGGCGGCGTCGAGCTGACGAGTGCGCCAAGGCTGCGACCGGGGCCCGGCGGTCGTCGGTCTTCACGGCACCCGTGCGGCGCGCCCGGGAGGTGCCGGACCATTCCACTGCCGTCGCCGACAACCACGACCTGATGGAAGTCGACCTGGGCCGGGGCCGGCCAGGCCATCCGGTGCCCCCCCGCAACGGTTCAGCGACGGCCGACGCATGCGGCGCCGACGCGGGCATCCAAGGCCGGATCCGGGACGAGCCGTGCCGCGAGCTCCTGCCACACCTGCGGCAGACTGCTCGACGACAACCCCGCACCCGCTGCAGTGGAGGCACGTCCCGGTGAACAGGTTCAGCGACATGGTCGGGTTCATCTGGTCGGTCGCGGACCTGCTGCGCGGGGACTACAAGCAGGCCGAGTACGGCAAGGTCATCCTGCCGCTGACGGTGCTGCGCCGCCTGGACTGCGTGTTGGAACCCACCAAGCCCGCCGTCCTGGCTGAGGTCGAGCGTCTCAAGGGCTCCGGCGCGGGCAACGTCGACCCGATTCTGCGCCGCGCGGCGCGCCAGCCGTTCTACAACGTCTCCCCGCTGGACTTCCGCGGCCTGCTCGCCGACCCCGACCACATCGCCCGGTCTCTGCGCCTGTACATCGACGCGTTCTCCCCCGGCGCGGTCGAGGTGCTGGACAAGTACGGGTTCGACGCCCAGATCACCCGCCTGGACGAGGCCGAGCTGCTCTACCAGGTGGTTGCCCGGTTCGCGGACATGGACCTGCACCCCGACGTGGTGTCCAACGTGGAGATGGGCTACGCCTTCGAGGAGCTCATCCGGAAGTTCTCCGAGGCGGGCAACGAGACCGCCGGGGAGCACTTCACCCCGCGCGAGGTCATCCGGCTCATGGTCAACCTCCTGCTCGCGGACGAGTCCGACACCCTGGCCACGCCCGGCATCGTCAAGACGCTGTACGACCCCGCGTGTGGCACCGGCGGGATGCTGTCCACGGCCGAGGACTGGGTCCGCAGCCACAACGACGCCGCGAGCCTGGAGCTGTTCGGTCAGGAGCTCAACCCGGAGACGTATGCGATCTGCCGGTCGGACATGATGCTCAAGGGCCACAACGCCCAGAACATCGCCCTGGGCAACTCCTTCTCCCACGACGCGCACGCGGGCCGGACCTTCGACTACATGCTCGCCAACCCGCCGTTCGGGGTGGAGTGGAAGAAGGTGCAGTCGTTCGTCGAGGACGAGGCCGCGCGCGGGTTCGCAGGCCGGTTCGGCGCGGGCACCCCGCGCATCAACGACGGGTCGCTGCTGTTCCTGCAGCACATGATCTCCAAGATGAAGCCGGTCTCCGAGGGCGGCTCACGCCTGGCGATCGTCTTCAACGGCTCGCCGCTGTTCACGGGCGCGGCCGGGTCCGGGGAGTCGGAGATCCGCCGGTGGATCCTGGAGAACGACTGGCTCGAGGGCATCGTCGCCCTGCCCGACCAGCTCTTCTACAACACCGGGATCTCGACGTACTTCTGGATCCTGTCGAACCGAAAGCGCCCAGAGCTGCGCGGCAAGGTCGTGCTGCTCGACGCGCGCGACCAGTGGATCAAGATGCGCAAGTCCCTGGGCGACAAGCGCAAGGAGATCGCCGCCGGGCAGATCGACCAGATCACCCAGTGGTACGCGGACGCCCTCGAGCTCGCCGAGGTGCCCGACGGCGACGGCCCGGCCCGGGTGAAGGTCTTCCCGACGACGGCCTTCGGCTACCAGCGCATCACGGTCGAGCGCCCACTTCGCCTGCGCTTCGAAGTGTCCGACGACGCCGTCGCCGCCATCCGTGCAAGCAAGCCCTTCCGCCCACTCGCCCTCGATGATGCCGCCCGGCTCCTCAAGGCACTGGAGTCCCTGCGCGAAGCGGACGGCGGCACTTGGGCTTCGTTCGACCACGCCCTGGTGCAGGCGCTCAAGGCGCACGACGTCGCCCCCGGCGCACCGCTGCTCAAGGCCATCTGGGCAGCGATCTCCGTGCCCGACCCCGGCGGCGAGCTGCAGACCGACCGCAAGGGCCACCCACTGCCCGACGCCGACCTACGCGACAACGAGAACGTCCCACTCGGCGAGGATGTCGAGGGGTACCTGAGGCGCGAGGTCCTCCCGCACGTGCCCGACGCATGGATCGATCACACCAAGACCAAAGTCGGCTACGAGATCCCGTTTACCAGGCACTTCTACGTCTACACACCCCCGCGCCCGTTGGCCGAGATCGACGCCGAGCTCAAGGCGCTCGAAGCCGAGATCCAGCGCCTCCTCGGCGAGGTCACGTCGTGATCGAGTCGCTCCCACTTCGCCGAGTGGCACGGTTGGTCAACGGCGGCACGCCGACGAGCGACGAGGCCAACTGGGGTGGCGACGTTCCGTGGGCGACACCTGTCGACCTCGGACTCCATCATGGCGGTGTCGTCACTGAGACCGCCCGCACGGTGACAGCGCTCGGTGCCAAGTCCGGCTCGTCGATTGTCCCACCAGGTTCGATCTTGGTTTCGACCCGGGCTCCGATTGGGTACGTCTCGCGGACGGGCGCTCCCACGGCCTTCAACCAGGGCTGCCGCGGCCTAGTCCCGTCAAGTCGGGCGAACGCCCGATTCCTCACCTACGCGCTTGTCGCGGCGCGCCCCGAGTTGGAGGCTCGGGGCCAGGGCAGCACGTTCTCCGAGCTGTCGAGGGACGGTCTTGCGTCGATCCCCGTCCCCGTCCCACCTCTCGCCGAGCAGCGCCGCATCGCCGACTGCCTCGACGCCGAGACCGCCCGCCTGGACCGCCTTCTCGAGGTCCGAGCGGTCCAGAGGCAGCGACTCTCGGAGCGTCGCGGTTCTCTGCTACTCGCTCTCGTCGGAGGCACGGAAGCCAATCGCGTGCCCAGTGGGCTCGAGTGGTTGCCGACAATCCCCGACCACTGGTCTACGGTCCGCCTGAGCCTCCTCGCACGACTCGGGTCAGGGCACACTCCAAGCAGGTCACACCCCGAATGGTGGCTCGATCCGACCATCCCCTGGATCACGACCGGCGAGGTTGCCCAGCTCCGCGACGATCGCCTCGAGACGCTCACCGAGACCCGTGAGTTGATCTCCGAGTTCGGACTGGCGAACTCCGCCGCCGAGGTCCACCCTCGCGGCACCGTCGTGCTTAGCCGTACGGCGTCGGTGGGCTTCAGCGGAGTAATGGGCCTCGACATGGCGACTAGCCAGGACTTCGCCACCTGGACCTGTGGACCGCGACTCAACCCCTACTTTCTTCTCTGGGTCCTCCGGGCAATGCGGCCTTGGCTCGTCGGGACACGGGCAATCGGAAGCACCCACAAGACGATCTACATGCCCGACATCCAGGCTCTTCGCATACCCCTCCCGCCTCTCGCTGAGCAGTCCACCATCGTGACCTCAATCCGGCGGGAACTCGGCCACCTGGACCAGATGCACGATGCACTCGACTCCGAGACGGCACTCCTCCTAGGACCCCGTGTCGGTATGCCGTGATCGGTGGCTGTAGCGGGAGAATGTGGTGTGGCGGAGTTGCGAGACGCTGAGCGATTTGTGCTGATGGACTTCGATGCTGGGGCGGTGGGCCCGCTGCGACCGAAGCGTCCGGTGGATAAGACGTTTCGCCGCTATGACCAGGATCAGCCGATGCTGCTGGCGCCGGACGTGCGGGACTGGTTGGCGGCGGATGACCAGGCGCGGTGGGTGGACGACCTGGTCGAGCACGGGCTGGATCTGGCGCCGTTGTATGACGACTACACCGAGGCGCGAGGTGCGCCGCCGTATGACCCGCGGCTGATGCTGAAGCTGCTGATCTACGGCTACTCGAACGGGATCACGTCCTCGCGCGAGTTGGAGCGGCGCTGCCGGCATGATGTGGCGTTCATGTTCTTGACCGCTCAGCAGGCACCGGACTTCGTGGTGATCAGCCGGTTCCGCAAGCGGCACCTGAGGGCGTTCGCGGCGTTGTTCACGCAGGTGCTCACGTTGTGCGCCCAGGCCGGGTTGGTGTCGCTGGGTCGGGTCGCGTTGGACGGCAGCAAGATCCGAGCCTCGGCGAGCCGGCATCGGGCGATGAGCTATGACCGGATGGTCCGCGCCGAGGGTGAGTTGGCGGCGGAAGTCACGGCGCTGCTCGCCGACGCCGAACGCACCGACGATGCGGAGGACGCGGTGCACGGTGAGCGGCGCGGCGATGAGCTGCCCGCCGAGCTGGCCCGACGCGAAGGCCGGTTGGCGGCGATCCGCCGGGCGAAGGCGGACGTGGAGGCTGAGCACGCTGCGAAGGCCCGCGCGAAGGCGGAGCAGGCGGCAGCCCAGCGCGGCGCGCAGGAGAGCGAGCAGGCCGCTGCCGGTGATGAGGCCGAGGCCACGGCGGTGGTCCCACCCAAGGCGCAGCGGTCGTTCACCGACCCGGACGCGCGGATCATGAAGACCTCTGATGGGTCGTTCCACTACTGCTACAACGCCCAGACCGTGGTGGACGAGGACAGCCAGGTCATCCTGAGCAGCACGCTGGTGCCTTCTGGTGCGGACAGCCCTGAACTGCCCGGGGCGCTGAGTGGCCTGGCCGAGTCGCTGGCCGCGGCAGGGATCAGCGATGGACCCGAGACGTTGCTGGCCGACGCCGGGTACTTCAGCGCAGACAACGTCAAGGCGTGCACCGAGGCGGGAATCGATCCGTCGATCGCGACCGGCCGCCAGAAACATGGCGAGCAGCCACCGGCGGCGTCGCGCGGACGGATCCCGAAGGGCCTGACACCCAAGCAGCGGATGACCCGCAAGCTGCGAACCAAGAAAGGCCGCGCGAACTACGCCCGGCGCAAGGCCATCGTGGAACCCGTTTTCGGGCAGATGAAGGTCACTCAGGATGCCGGTCGGCTCCGCCTTCGAGGGCTCGCCTCCACCGCCGCTATCGGGCGAGTGGTGGAGCTGCAGACCCTTTGCCGCGGCCACCGCAAGCTCCGCAACAGCGGCGTCGAGTGGATCCCCACCGCAGCGATGGGCTGACCGGGAGGTCACACCTGGCCAGAGCAGGACACCGCCAACGCACCCGCAACGCCCCACACGACCAACACCCCCCCCCCCGGGCCAGCACGGCCCTCAGCGGGACGTCAGGT
>CAVPEV010000048.1:0-147123 GCA_963703555.1 uncultured Actinomycetota bacterium
TAGGACCCCGAGTCGGTAAGGGTCTGCCGGTCGGGAGCGGTCGAGTGGTCGCGGTGCAGACCTGACGTCCCGCTGAGGGCCGTGCTGGCCCGGGGGGGTGTGTTGGTCGTGTGGGGCGTTGCGGGTGCGTTGGCGGTGTCCTGCTCTGGCCAGGTGTGACCTCCCGGTCAGCCCATCGCTGCGGTGGGGATCCACTCGACGCCGCTGTTGCGGAGCTTGCGGATGTTGTGGCAAAGGGTCTGCAAGCTCCACTCGCCCTGGACGGCTGCGAGCCCTCGAAGGCGGAGCCGACCGGCATCCTGAGTGACCTTCATCTGCCCGAAAACGGGTTCCACGATGGCCTTGCGCCGGGCGTAGTTCGCGCGGCCTTTCTTGGTTCGCAGCTTGCGGGTCATCCGCTGCTTGGGTGTCAGGCCCTTCGGGATCCGTCCGCGCGACGCCGCCGGTGGCTGCTCGCCATGTTTCTGGCGGCCGGTCGCGATCAACGGATCGATTCCCGCCTCGGTGCACGCCTTGACGTTGTCTGCGCTGAAGTACCCGGCGTCGGCCAGCAACGTCTCGGGTCCATCGCTGATCCCTGCCGCGGCCAGCGACTCGGCCAGGCCACTCAGCGCCCCGGGCAGTTCAGGGCTGTCCGCACCAGAAGGCACCAGCGTGCTGCTCAGGATGACCTGGCTGTCCTCGTCCACCACGGTCTGGGCGTTGTAGCAGTAGTGGAACGACCCATCAGAGGTCTTCATGATCCGCGCGTCCGGGTCGGTGAACGACCGCTGCGCCTTGGGTGGGACCACCGCCGTGGCCTCGGCCTCATCACCGGCAGCGGCCTGCTCGCTCTCCTGCGCGCCGCGCTGGGCTGCCGCCTGCTCCGCCTTCGCGCGGGCCTTCGCAGCGTGCTCAGCCTCCACGTCCGCCTTCGCCCGGCGGATCGCCGCCAACCGGCCTTCGCGTCGGGCCAGCTCGGCGGGCAGCTCATCGCCGCGCCGCTCACCGTGCACCGCGTCCTCCGCATCGTCGGTGCGTTCGGCGTCGGCGAGCAGCGCCGTGACTTCCGCCGCCAACTCACCCTCGGCGCGGACCATCCGGTCATAGCTCATCGCCCGATGCCGGCTCGCCGAGGCTCGGATCTTGCTGCCGTCCAACGCGACCCGACCCAGCGACACCAACCCGGCCTGGGCGCACAACGTGAGCACCTGCGTGAACAACGCTGCGAACGCCCTCAGGTGCCGCTTGCGGAACCGGCTGATCACCACGAAGTCCGGTGCCTGCTGAGCGGTCAAGAACATGAACGCCACATCATGCCGGCAGCGCCGCTCCAACTCGCGCGAGGACGTGATCCCGTTCGAGTAGCCGTAGATCAGCAGCTTCAGCATCAGCCGCGGGTCATACGGCGGCGCACCTCGCGTCTCGGTGTAGTCGTCATACAACGGCGCCAGATCCAGCCCGTGCTCGACCAGGTCGTCCACCCACCGCGCCTGGTCATCCGCCGCCAACCAGTCCCGCACGTCCGGCGCCAGCAGCATCGGCTGATCCTGGTCATAGCGGCGAAACGTCTTATCCACCGGACGCTTCGGTCGCAGCGGGCCCACCGCCCCAGCATCGAAGTCCATCAGCACAAATCGCTCAGCGTCTCGCAACTCCGCCACACCACATTCTCCCGCTACAGCCACCGATCACGGCTTACCGACACGGGGTCCTAGGTGCGTGGGTCAGTAGTGGGCGGGGCTTGACCCCTGAGGGTGGACACGCTGGTCCCACGAATTCTGCGATCAAGTCGTCACCCAGCCCCTTGGCACAGTGGTAACGCATCGGCCCTCCTCGCGAAGAACGAGCTGTTGACAAATACGTTCTTCAACGAGAGGGCCGATGTTCCCTCAACGACACGCGAGATCGCCCAATGGCGATCACGTGAATAACACCCTCACATCCCGGAACATCGCGGCCAGCCTGCACCCCCGGGCCGGCCCCACCGGGACGTTCGGCCGTGGCAACCGGGCGAGGAGCCAGGCCACGCTGGGCACATCTGTCACCCAGCGGAGGGGGCGGACCGTGCTTGCCGTGTACGTCGACCCAGAACGATGCATCGGGTGCCGCCAGTGCGAGATCGCGTGTGCGGTCGAGCACTCCCACAGCCAGGACCTGCTGGCCTTCACCGAGACGCCGGTTCCCCGCACGCGCATCCACGTGGTACCCGGGCCGGTGGCCACCACGTCCTTTCCTAACCGATGCCGGCACTGTGACCCTGCGCCCTGCCAGGAGATCTGCCCCGCCGGAGCCATCACCCGCGACGATGCCGAGGGGCTCGTCCTCGTCGACCCGCAGCGCTGTATCGGCTGCGCGATGTGCGCCGTGGTGTGCCCGTTCGACGTGCTGACCTTCCATCCGCTGGCCGAGGGCCCCGGGCCGAACACCGCCGTCGCGGTCAAGTGCGACGGGTGCGTGGACCGCGTGCGGCAGGGCGGAACACCGGCGTGCGTTGCGGTGTGCAAGGTCGGTGCCCTCGTCTACGGCGAGATCAACGACCTCATCAGGGCCGGGCGGCTGCACCAGAGCGCGGCCGTGCTGGCGGCGGCAACCACCGAACGCGCGGATGACCGAGGCCCGCTCGGCGGCTGGCGCGCTCTGGGCGAGGCCGAGGCGGCAGCCCGCTCGGAGAGCAGAAGGGAACAAGAGCCATGAGCACGAGGGCGAGCAAGGGCCCCGCATCCGCCGACCTCAGCGTCCACGCCGACGCCCGGGCCATGATCGACCGGGCTCGCGACGAGGGCATCCGGACGGTCTGGGACCGGCTGGAGGATCAGCTGCCACAGTGCGGGTACTGCGCCCTGGGACTGAGTTGTCGCAACTGTGCGATGGGCCCGTGCCGCATCGACCCGTTCGGCGAGGGCCCGACGCGGGGGGTGTGCGGCGCCGACGCGGACACCATCGTCGCCCGCAACCTGGGCCGCGCCATCGCAGCTGGCGCCTCGGCTCACTCCGACCACGGTCGCGACATCCTCGAGGTCTTCGCCGGGATGGCACAAGGGCGGACGACCGGCTACCACGTCACCGACGAGGACAAGCTCCGTCGGCTGGCCGGTGAGCTGGAGGTGCGGACCGAAGGTCGCACCACCCAGCAGCTGGTCGCCGACGTCGCCAACGTCCTCCTGGAGGACTTCGGCTCGCGAAAGGACGAGCTGGCGTTCCTCGGCCGGGCCCCCCAGGCGCGCCGAGACCTGTGGGCGAGGCTCGGCCTCACGCCGCGCGGCATCGACCGGGAGAACGTCGAGATGCTGCATCGCACGCACATGGGCGTGGACAACGACTACGTCAACCTGCTGCTGCACGGCCTGCGCACGAGCCTGTCGGACGGTTGGGGCGGCTCGATGATCGCCACCGAGCTGTCCGACGTCATGTTCGGCACCCCGAAGCCCGTCGTGGCCCAGGTCAACCTCGGCGTGCTGCGTCGGGACCAGGTCAACATCGCCATGCACGGACACAACCCCCTGCTGTCCGACGTCATCGTCGATGCCGCGCAGGATCCCGAGCTGCTCGATCTGGCCCGGTCGTACGGCGCCACCGGCATCAACGTGGTCGGCCTGTGCTGCACCGGCAACGAGATCCTCATGCGCAGGGGCATACCCATCGCGGGCAACCACCTCATGCAGGAGCTGGTGCTGGTCACCGGCGCGCTGGAAGCCATGATCGTCGACTACCAGTGCATCATGCCCTCCGTCGTCGATGTCGCGAAGTGCTACCACACCCGCATCATCTCGACCTCCGACAAGGCGAAGTTCCCGGGTGCCACGCACGTGTCCTTCGACCCACGCCGAGGGGCGGAGATCGCCCGTGAGATCGTCCGGGCTGCCGTGGATGCCTATCCGGCCCGTAACCCCGACCGGGTCCGCATTCCCGTCGAACCGGTGCGGATGATGGGCGGGTTCTCCGTGGAGGCGATCCTTGGCGCGCTCGGTGGCACGCCCAAGCCGCTGGTCGATGCGATCGCAGCCGGCACGATCCGCGGTGCCGTCGCGGTCGTCGGGTGCAACAACCCGAAGTTGCCGCAGGACCGCGCGCACATCGACCTCACCCGTCGGCTCATCGAGAACGACATCCTCGTGCTGGTCACGGGCTGCGCGGCGGTGGCCAACGGCAAGGCCGGCCAGATGATGCCGGAGTCTGCCGCGCTGGCTGGCCCTGGGCTCCGCTCGGTGTGCGAGGCGCTGGGCATCCCGCCGGTGCTCCACATGGGCTCTTGCGTGGACAACAGCCGGATCCTCCACCTCGCCGGCGCGCTGGCGGACTTCCTCGGGGTCGACGTCGACCAGCTGCCGCTGGCCGGCGCCGCACCCGAGTGGTACTCGGAGAAGGCAGTGTCGATCGGGGCCTACGTGGTGGCCAGCGGCATCACCACGGTCCTCGGCGTGCAGCCGGCCGTCTTCGGCAGCCCGCACGTCGTGGATCTGCTCTCCACGGGGCTCGACGACGTGGTGGGCGCACGGTTCGCCGTCGAACCCGACCCGGCCCGGGCCGCGCTGCTCATCCGCCGCCACATCGAGGCCAAGCGACAGGGCCTCGGCCTCCCGTTCACGGCGCCGGAGGACCTCACCGACGAACCGCCGGGCGAGCCGCGCCCGCCGGCCACGGTCGGCGCCCGCGTCGACGGGGGCGCGACCGGCGCCCCCGCGGAGGGCTGAGCCCATGTGCGACACCTGCGGAGGCCACGGCCACCACGTCCCACCGCTCGAGGACGCCCTGCGCGTGGTCGTCGTCGGCAAGGGCGGTGTCGGCAAGTCCACCCTCACCGCGCTGCTCGCGCGCCTGCTCGCCCGCGACGGCACGCAGGTGCTGGCCGTGGATGCTGACGAGCAGCGCAACCTCGGCGCGACCCTCGGCGTCGACCTCGACACTCTCGCGACCGTCGTACCGGTTGCCGCGGCGGGAGACTACGTGGCGGAGAAGACCGGGGGGCGCCCCGGTGAGGGCGGCGGCCTGCTGCGGCTGAACCCTGACACCTCCGACGTCGTGGAGCGGCTCTCGGTGCCTGCCCCGGACGGGATCCGCCTGCTGGTCATGGGCGGGGTCCAGCACGCTGGCGCCGGGTGCCTGTGCCCGGAGAACACGGTGCTCGCCACGGTGATCGCGGGCATGCGGCTGCGCCGCGGCGAGGTCATCCTCATGGACACCCACGCCGGGGTGGAGCACTTCGGCCGGGCGCTCGCCCGGGGGTTCTCCCACGCTGTCGTGGTCGTCGACCCCACGTACAACGCCGTCCAGGTCGGGCTGGACACCGCGCGGCTGGCGGCCGAGCTCGGCATCGGCTCGATCCATCTGGTTGTCAACCGGGTGCGCGAGCCGGACGACCGCGCCCGCGCCCTCGGCTACCTGGATCGGCTGGGGGGCTTCACCTTCTCCTCGGTGCACACCCTGCCGTACGACGAGCGCGCGGAGCAGGCCGAGCCGTCGATCGACCCGCTGCTGGACGGCGCTCCCCTCGCCGGCGCGGTCACGCATCTCGCCGAGCACCTCCTGGCCGGCTCCCTCCCGGTGGTCGTCGAGCGGGACCTGGTCGGCCGGGGCGAGGTGGCGGAGGTGGGCTGATGCGCGCCGTCGTGATCGGCACCGGGCCGGCAGGAATCACCGCCGCAGCCGCCCTGCGCCGCCTCGACCCGGCCGGCTCGGTGACCGCGCTGTCGACCGAGCCGTTCCCGCCCTACTCCCCGGCTGCCCTGGCCGACCATTTCCTCACCGGCCGGGAGCAGACGTTGTACTGGAAGGGCACCGACGTCAGCGCGCGACTCGGCATCGAGGAGCGCCGCGAGGCGGTGGTCGGCGGCGTCGACGTCGACGCACGGGAGGTCGTGCTCGACGACGGCACGCGCCTGCCGTACGAAGGTCTCGTCATCGCCTCCGGCAGTCGGCTGTACGCACCGCTGGACGGCGCGGACATCCCTGGCGTGCTGGACTTCAAGTCGCTGCGCACCGCCCGCGAGCTCGTCGCACGGGTGCGCAGCGGCCAGGCGCGGACCGCGCTGGTCGTCGGCAACGGGTTCATCGGGATCGAGCTGGCGCTGCTGCTGGCCGACCTCGGGGTCGAGGTGACGATCATCGGTCGGCGTCGCTGGGTCATGCCGCGGGTCCTGGACCCGGTCACCTCCGCGATCGCCGAGGCCGAGCTGACCCGCCGGGGCGTGACGCTGCGGCTCGGGGTGCAGGCGGACGCGTTCGTCGGCACCCCGACCGCTGACGGGGTGCGGCTCGCGGACGGGACCACCCTGCACGCCGACCTCGTCGTCGCCGCTACCGGCGTCAAGCCGCACACCGAGTTCCTCGCCGGCAGCCCCGTCGAGGCGGACTGGGGCGTCCGGGTCGACGACGAGCTGCGCACCACCGTGCCCGGCATCGTCGCAGCGGGCGACGTCGCCGAGGCCGCGGACCGACTCACCGGAGAGCGGTACGTGCACGCGATCTTCCCCAACGCGGTCGCCCAGGGTCCGCTCGCCGCGGCCAACCTGCTCGGCGCCCGTCGCCGGTACCCCGGAGCCGAGGCGATGAACAGCCTGAAGCACCTCGGGGTGCCGATCGTCGCCATCGGCAGCACCGACAACCCTGACGACATCCTGCGCTGGCAGGCTCCGGGCGTGCTGCGGACGGTCTACCTGCGCGGCGGGACGATCGTCGGGGCTCAGCTGGCCGGCGACATCCGGGCCGCCGGGGTGTACCGATCGCTGATGCTGCGCAGGACGGACGTCTCCGGCTACGGGCAGCACCTGGTCGACCCCGGCTTCGGCATGGCCGACATCACGTGGGGCGCGCTTCGCCCCAGCCGCACGGCGGTGGGCTGAGGACGGGTCCGGGCAGGCTGGCCGCGCTCGACCGGGGCAGGCCCGGCAGATCTTCGCACGATCTTTGTGACTCCTCGATCGGTTCCTCGTCCGGGACGACCAGGCTGGTCGTCAAGCGACGACGAGCGCGAACCACGAGCGCGAACCACGAGCGCGAACCACGAGCGCACGACCGAAGGAGACGCACATGATGGGTTGGTACGGAACAGGCATGGGTGCCGGTGCCTGGATCTTCATGGGACTGTTCTGGGTCCTCCTGATCGCAGTGATCATCTGGCTGGTCATCCGGCTGCTGCCGTCGACGTCGCACTCGGACGGGCAGCGGGCCGCGCCACGGCAGGAGCCGGCCCAGGACTCTCCCCTGGACATCCTCGACCGCAGGTTCGCCTCCGGCGAGATCGACCTGGAGACCTACCGCACGCAGCGGGCGGCCCTCCTCGAGGCGCGGGGGGGACGCTGATGGCGGCGCGGCGGGGTTGGCTGGTCACCGCTCTGGTGGCGGCGATCGCCGCCCTGCTCGGTTCGGTGGGACTGGCCGCGAGCTGGGCCGGAGCCTTCGGCCCGGGACCGGCTGACGCAGCGCGGGTGAGGTTCCACGTGGGGGGCCCGGGGTATCGGGCCGGCCCGTCCACCGCGGTGCCGGACCTTCCCGGCACCGTCGTCGAGGTGTCCCTGGTCGACATGGGCGGCCCCATGATGGGCTCCCGGCGCACGATGGGCGGCGCGATGCGCGTCGGCGTCGACCGGGCCTCCGTACCCGCCGGGGAGGTCTCCTTCGTCGTGACCGATCTCGGCAGGCTCGACCACGAGCTGGTCGTCCTTCCGCTGGGCGCCGACCAGCAGGTCGGCACGCGCCCGATCGGCCCCGACGGCCGGGTCGACGAGTCGGGCAGCCTCGGCGAGGCGTCCGCCAGCGGGGGCGAGGGCGCAGGCGACGGGATCCGTCCGGGTTCCTCCGGCTGGGTCACCCTCACCCTGGCGCCGGGACGCTACGAGCTGGTCTGCAACCTCCCCGGCCATTACGCCGCCGGGATGGCTACCGTGCTGACCGTCTCCTAGCACGTCTCCCGGCACAGGATGGACGCCTCGGACCGATGGACGCCCGCCCGACACCACGCGGAGAGGAACCGAGGATGGCGACAGCCGAGGGGGCGCGGGCCGAGTCCGAGGTAGGCGGCGGCACCCGGGCCGAGCCGCAGGCCCTCGGCTCCGCCCGGGTCCGGGCCCTGGTGGTCGACGACGAGCCGACGCTGGTCCGGGTCGTCGCCGCCTACCTGGAGCGTGAGGGCTTCGAGGTCGGCACTGCGGCCGACGGGTCCGCGGCGCTGCGGTTGGCCCGCCAGACCCGGCCTGACGTCGTGATCCTGGACGTCATGATGCCGGGGATCGACGGGATCGAGGTCTGTCGGCAGCTGCGCACGTTCAGCGACGCCTACGTCCTCATGCTCACCGCACGGGCCGAGGAGATCGACACCCTGGTCGGGCTGTCGGTCGGCGCTGACGACTACCTGACCAAGCCGTTCTCACCCCGCGTCCTCGTCGCCAGGATCCGCGCCATGATGCGCCGGCCCCGGGCCGTGCCTGGGGTGCGGGCTGCGCCAGCGCCGGCCGATGCCGAGCCCGTCCGGCGGTTCGGCGACCTGGTCATCGACCCCGAGGCACGGGAGGTGCTCCTGGCGGGCCGGCTGATCGCTCTGACCCCCACCGAGTTCGACCTCCTCGAGGCCCTGTCGGCACGGCCCGGCACGGCATTCAGCCGCGCCCGGCTCGTCGAACGGGTCTGGGGACCAGGCTGGTTCGGAGCGGAACGGTTGGTGGACATCCACCTGGGACACGTGCGTCGCAAGCTCGGCGATGACATCGCGGCCCCCCGGTACGTCCGCACCGTGCGCGGGGTCGGCTATCGGATGGGACCCGGATGAGGACTCGTCGCAGCAGACCGGCCGCGCTGGGGTTCAGGGCACGCCTGGGTGCGTCGCTGGGTCTCGTCGTGGTGGCCGGTGGCGTGACCCTGCTGGGGTTCGCGCTGACGATCGCACCGCAGATCTTCCAGACACACCTGCACACGGTGCTGGGCACTGCGATCGAGCCGACCGTCCAGACCCACGTGAACGAGGCGTTCGCCAACGCGATCCTCGTGTCGCTGGGGGTCGCCATGCCGGTCGCCCTGCTCACCGCGTTCGCCGTCACGTGGGTGGTGGCCCGACGCCTCGCCAGGGCGGTGGCGTCCGTCGCGGACGCGGCCGACCGGGTCGCTCGCGGGGACCTGGACGTGCGCGTCGCTGCCCCGGAGATGGGCACGGAGCTCGCCCAGCTCGCGGACTCCTTCAACACCATGGCCGCCCGGCTCGGCGAGACGGAGGCCACGCGGCGGCGGCTGATCGGCGACCTGGCCCACGAGCTGCGCACACCGCTGGCCTCGCTGGAGGCCACGGCCGAGGCGGTGGTGGACGGCGTCCTCCCCGCGGACGCCGTCACGCTCGCCACACTGACCGACCAGACCCAGCGGTTGCAGCACCTCGTTGCCGACATGGGCGCGGTCTCCCGAGCCGAGGAGCGTCAGCTGGACCTGCACCCGCAACCGGTCGACCTGGCGACGGTGGGCGCCGAGGCGGTGGCCGCCGCGCGTGCCCGGTATGCCGCGGCCGGCACACGGTTGGATCTCGACGTCCCGGGCACCGCGCCGATCGTGCGCGTCGATCGGCAACGGTTCGCCGAGGTCCTGGCGAACCTGCTCGACAACGCGCTCCGCCACGCCGCGGGAGGCCAGGTGCGCGTGGTCGTCGGAGCGGACCCGCGGGGCGCGACGCTGTCGGTCGTCGACACCGGGGAGGGGTTCGACCCGGCGGACGCCGAGCGCATCTTCGAACGGTTCTACCGGGCCGACACCTCCCGGACCCGCACGACGGCCGGCAGCGGGGTCGGCCTGACCATCGCGCGCGCCGTCGTCCAGGCCCACCAGGGCACCCTCACCGCGGCCAGCGGCGGCGCCGGGACGGGCGCGACCTTCCAGATCCGGCTGCCCGCACACCGCGTCGCCCCGGGACGGGACGCGCCGGCCTCCGCGGCGTCGTGATGGTCCCGCCGGGTCAGGTGCGGCCACACCGTCCGCGGCGCCGACGCGCGGTTGTGCCGCGGACGGGGGACCATGGAAGACGTGCGACCGCCGCGCAGTTGTGCCCCGTAGATACCCCGCCCGGGTATCTACACCAGGACGGAGAGGAGGGTGTCGTGAGCAGCGCACCAGCCGGCCACGGGAGCGAGCACGCCGCTCAGCCGGACCCCATGACCGCGGAGCACGCCGGTCACGACATGGCTCACTTGGGCCACGGCGACCACGTCGCGCAGTTCCGGCGACTGTTCTGGATCATGCTGGCGCTGTCCGTGCCGACCGTGCTGCTCAGCGGCATGTTCGCGGGGATCGTGGGCTACTCGCTGCCGGACGTGCCGGGCCTGGGCCTCGTCTCCCCGGTGCTGGGCACCGTCACCTACCTGTGGGGTGGGCGCCCGTTCCTCACGGGCGCACTCGCCGAGGTCAGGGCGCGCACGCCGGGCATGATGCTGCTCATCGCGATGGCGATCACGGTCGCGTTCGTCGCGTCCTGGGGCGCCAGCCTCGGCGTGCTCCCCCACGAGCTGGACTTCTGGTGGGAGCTGGCGCTCCTCGTGGTCATCATGCTGCTGGGGCACTGGCTGGAGATGCGGTCCCTCGCCCAGACCTCCTCGGCGCTGGACTCCCTGGCCGCACTGCTGCCCGACGAGGCCGAGAAGGTGGACGGCGACGAGGTCGTCACCGTCGCACCGGCCGACCTGACGCTGGGCGACGTGGTCGTCGTCCGCCCCGGTGGGCGCGTCCCGGCCGACGGCGAGGTGGTGGAGGGCTCCGCGGACGTCGACGAGTCGATGATCACCGGGGAGTCGCGCCCGGAGCGGCGGTCGGTGGGCGACCACGTCGTCGCCGGCACGGTCGCCACGGACAACGCCATCCGTGTGCGGGTGACCGCCATCGGCGAGGACACGGCCCTCGCCGGCATCCAGCGCCTGGTCAGCCAGGCGCAGTCGTCCGCCACCCGCGCGCAGCTGCTGGCTGACCGAGCTGCGGGCTGGCTGTTCTGGTTCGCGCTGTCCGCCGCCGTCGTCACGGTGGTCGTGTGGTCTGTGGCGGGCACCCCGCAGAGCGCGCTGGTGCGTGCGATCACGGTCCTGGTCATCGCCTGCCCGCACGCGCTGGGCCTGGCCATCCCGCTGGTCGTGTCCATCTCGACCGAGCGTGCCGCCCGGGGCGGAGTCCTGGTCAAGGACCGTGCCGCCCTGGAGCAGATGCGCACCGTCGACACGGTGCTGTTCGACAAGACCGGCACCCTGACCAAGGGCGAGCCGGTCCTCAGCCAGGTCGCCGCCGGGACGCACTCCGGGGACGACGTGCTCGCGCTCGCCGCCGCCGTCGAGGCCGACAGCGAGCACCCGCTGGCCCGGGCAATCGTGGCCGCCGCCCGGACCCGGAACCTCACCGTCCCGCGCGCGACCGGCTTCCAGGCTTCGACGGCGGTCGGCGTCAGCGCCACGGTCGAGGGCCGCCCGGTCGGCGTCGGTGGCCCCAGCCTGCTCGCCGAGCACGGCTTGGACGCCCTGCCGGCGGCTCGGGCGTGGTCCGATGCGGGCGCCATCGTGCTGCACGTGATCGCCGACGGCCAGGTTGCCGGGGCGCTGGGCCTGTCTGACGAGGTCCGCACCGAGTCCCGCGAGGCGGTCGACGCCCTGCACCAGCTCGGCATCCGCGTCGTCATGATCACCGGCGACGCCCAGCCGGTGGCGCGGTCCGTCGCCGGCGAGCTCGGCATCGACCAGGTGTTCGCCGGCGTCCGGCCTGAGCACAAGAGCGACAAGGTCGCCGAGTTGCAGCACCAGGGCCGAACCGTGGCGATGGTCGGCGACGGCGTCAACGACGCCCCCGCGCTCGCTCAGGCCGACGTCGGCATCGCCATCGGCGCCGGCACCGACGTCGCGATCGCGTCCGCCGGCGTCATCCTCGCCTCCGACGACCCCCGCTCGGTGCTGTCCGTGATCCAGCTCTCCCAGGCCGGGTACCGCAAGATGCAGCAGAACCTGTGGTGGGCCGCCGGCTACAACCTCATCGCCGTCCCGTTGGCGGCCGGCGTGCTCGCCCCCGTCGGGTTCGTCCTGCCGATGGAGGTCGGCGCGCTGCTCATGTCGGCGTCCACGATCGTCGTCGCGCTCAACGCGCAGCTGCTGCGCAGGCTCGACCTCAGCCCGCAGGCCGGCGTGGCCGCCGCACGGACCGCGAAGCCCGGGCGGCCGGGCCGACCCGGCACGGCCGCCCGGGAGCAGCCGGCGCTCGTTCGCGGCTGAGCGGGCGCTCGCCCGGCGCCGCTCAACGCAGGCTGAGGACCCGATCGGGCAGGTTGTCGAGACAGTCGAGGACCAGGGTCCGCCCCGCGTGCGGCAGGCCGATCTCGGGCCAGCCGACGGTGAGCCGCAGCCGGCGGTCGGCGGGCAGACCGCCGATCCAGTAGTCCGCCGTCAGGTCGAAGGCGCCAGGATCCGCAGGTACCGGGTGTCTGGCAGGGCGAGGAGCCCCGGTGAACGACGAGGACGGCACGATCGTCCGGTTGGCACGTGACCCGCACCACCCAGACCCCTCCTGACACCCGCTGCTCGGGAGGACCTGCAGCGCGCTGGTCACGCCACGTCCGCGCGGCGTCGGCACCAGCCGCCGCCGCCGACCCCGTCCGGGTCGCGGCCCGACGCGAGGTGGCCGCAGCTGCCGACACACCGGGTCACCGGCCTGCAGCGACGTCGACTGCGACTGGGCATGCGTCGAGGCTCTCCCGAGCGACCCGGCCTAGCCGGGCGAGGAGCTGCGTCGGATCGCTGCACCGCCAGGGCGACCCTGATCCAGACACGCAACTCTTCGCGCAGATCGGGGAGCTGCGCCCCCCAGCATCCCGGCCCGCCCCGCGGTGCTCGGGGCCCTCTTGCAGGTCCTTGCGGCCATCCCTGGGGTAGAGCTCGACGCAGCGGCGACCGATGACCCCGGTCGCACTGCCCCTGGTCCACGGCCGGCACGCTCCAGCGCCCCGGTCGAGGACCGGGGCGCTGGAGCAGCGTGCCCGTGCCGCTGTCAGCCCTGCTCGGAACCGCCCTGCCCCGAGTGGCCCTGGTCGGAGTGGCCGTGCCCCGGGCGAACCGCGTCGGCGCGGGAGACCTCCCACGTGACGTTGTCACCGTGCTGCTGCGTCCAGAACGCCCGCCACGACCCGCCGAACAGCTGCGGCACCTTGGCACCGAGAATGCCGGCGACGGTCGGGTCGCCGTCGGACACGTGGATGCCGGTGATCTCGTTGTCGCCGTCGTTGTAGCCGGGGTTGGTCGTCGCGTCGAACAGCGCCGAGGCATCCCGGCCCTCCGCGAGCCACCGGGTCACCTGCGGCGCCTTCCTGCCGCTACCACTGACGTCCACGGCGTAGCCCGAGTCGAGTGCGTTGCGCTGGGCGTGCAGGCTGTCGCCCGCATCCTCGACCACGAGGAGCTGGTCGCGGCTCGCGAACGTGAGGTTGTCGAAGCCGGTGTGCGTCACGTCACCGAGCCAGACCGGGGCCAGGGTCCCGGAGCTCGCGCTCGGCGACTTCTGGGCGAGGCGGAACACGGCCCCGAAGGCGCCGGGCAGGGTCGAGTCGGCGGCGGTGTCCCCGGTCTCGGTGAAGTAGAACTCCCCGAAGTCCGCTCCCGGCCGGAACACGCCGTTCTCCGGCCGCTTGAACGGCGTCGCGCCGGCTGCCGCGGCGGACGCCGTCGCGTCGAACGTGGCCGTCCCGTCGTGCACGGTCACCCATGCCGTCCCGAACGCCCGACCGTACGTGTGCAGGTCCGTGATCACCGGGTCGGCCGGGTTCGCGGCGAGCTGGCTCGCCGTCACCGCGGTGCCGTCCGCACGCGCGACCTGCAGCGCCTGCAGCGAGCCGCCCTTGGTCAGGTCGGTCTTGTCCGCAGGGGTGAAGCGGTAGACGTAGCTGTTCGGCTTCTTGCCGTGGGTCCCGGTGACGGTCGGGCCGCCGACGTCCTCGACCAACCAGACGTTGCCGTCCGAGTCGTTCTGGATGCCCTCGTATCCGCCGGAACCCAGCGCGGGCAACGGGATCGCGGTGCCGGTGGGGGGGTTGCCGTCGGTGTCCAGATGGACGGCCCACACCCCGCCGGTCGGGGCCTTGGACTCGGCGGTCAACAGCAGCTGCTGGCTGAACGGGTCCCACGTGATGCCGTCGAAGGTCGGCAGCGCCTTGCCGTCGGCGTCCGCGTCGACGACGAGCGACACCCGCCGAGCCGGGTCCTGCTGGTCGAGGTCCACGCGGGTCACGTACCCCCGGGGCCCGGCCTCGTGGCCCTGGAACAGGTAGTGGTGACCGTTCATCACCAGGTAGACGTTCTTGTCCGGCTCGGTCTTGTACGCCTCGTGCGCGTCCTGCGTCAGTGGGCCGCCGTTGACGGTGTTGTAACCGTAGTGCGTCACACCCTGGGCGGTGTCCGGGTTCGTGAGCGGCAGCGCTCCCCATGCCACCGAGGTCTGTGCCAGACCCGCAGCGAGCACGGTGTTCTGGATGCCGCTGCGCGGGTTCGCGGCGGCGAGGGTGCCGAAGCCCCCCTGGGAGCTCGCCGTGGCGGGCAGCGGCCCCGCTGCCAGCGCTGCTCCGACAAGCGTCGCCGCGGTGCCGACCGCACCGATCTTCTGCCATGTACTCATGCACGTGCCTCCCGAGAGCAGGACCTGGATGCCCTGACGATGGGAGTGAACGCTCCCCGGCTCTCCGGCAGGGAACGCCCGGGTGAACACTGCCCGAACGGTCCCAGCAGGAGAACCAGCTCGGGTCCGCAGGGCCCCGAGTCCACACCGCGTCCCCGGCCCGGTCACCTCCCCCAGCCAGGCGCGAGCCCTCCGGGACTCGGGGCGGGGTACGCGATAATGCGGTAGCCCCGTCCGCCCTCGCCCACGGCCGGTCGCGGGCCACCCCACCGTCATCCACTCCCGGACGAGGACTCATGCCTGCCCCTCAGCCGCTCGCCTGGCGTCTCGTGACCGGGCCGGCGACCGCGCTCGCGGCCGTGGCCGCCGCCGTCGCGGCGGCGGCGGAGACCGTGGCCACCGTCGTCGCCGGACGCATCGCCGACGGGCCGACCACGGGCCTGGTCGGGCTGCTCGCCGGCCTGCTGGTCGGCGCCGTGCTGCTGGACACCGCCGGGCGCACCACGTTCGCCGCAGTCGCCACCCGGGCCGAGGGCGGGTTGCGCGCCGACCTGCTCGCCGCTGCGCTGCACCAGCCGCCCCCGGTGCTGGAGGAGCAGGCCGTAGGCGAGCTGCTCGACCGGGTGGACGACGACCCCCGTCAACTGGGCGTGCTGGCCCGGCGCACCGGCTGGGAGGTGTCCCGCGGAGCGCTGCGGACCGTCATGGCCTGGGTCGTCGCGGGCGTGACGTGGTGGCCTGCCTGGATCGCGTTCCCGGCGGTCGCAGCGGTGGCGCTGGTCGTCGCCCGGCCGCTGACCCGCGCGCTCTCCGCGCGCAAGCAGGCCGAGGAGGCCGCCTGGTCCGAGCACTCCGCGCAGCTGGAGGAGGCGATCGCCGCGCGGGACGACGTCCGCTCCTCACTCGGCCAGGCGCACGTCGTGCGCCAGTACGCCGAACGCGCCCGTGACGTGCTGCGCCGGGTGGCCGCCACGTCAGAGCTCTCGGCCGCCGTCACCCGGCGGACGGGGCTGATCCTGCAGCTCATGCTCGCGGCCCTCGCGCTCGGTGGGGTGGGGCTCGTCGCCGGCGGCCGCCTGGACGTCGCCACCCTGGTCACCCTGTGGTTGCTGGTCACCGCGTTCGTCGGCCAGCTCACCGCGGTCACCTACCAGCTCCCCGAGCTGCAGGCCGGTCTGGGCGCGCTGGCCCGGGCCCGCACACTGCTGGACGCCGTCCCGGAACCGGTGGGCGGCGCACCCGTGCCGGCGGGTCCGGCCGACGTGGAGTTCCGGGACCTCACCTTCACCTATCCGGGCGGGTTCGGCCTGCAGTCGGTGACCTTCACCATCCCGGCAGGCACGAGCTGCGCGCTGGTCGGCCGCACGGGTGCCGGTAAGTCGACGCTCGCCAAGCTGGTGTCCCGAGCCGTGCAGCCCCCGTCCGGGACCGTGCTCGTCGCCGGCCAGGACGTCACGGTCACCGACGTCGAGGCGCTGCGGCGCGCGGTCGGTGTGGTGACCCAGCGCACCGAGATCCTCGCCGCGACGCTGGAGGACAACATCAGGCTGTTCGCCGAGGTCCCGCACGCGCGCGTGGTGGCGGCGATCGCTGAGCTCGGGCTCACGGACTGGGTGCGCGCCCTGCCGGACGGCCTGGCCACGCCCCTGGGCGCAGCTGGCACCACGCTGTCGGCCGGCGAGGAACAGCTCGTCGCGTTCGCCCGGCTGCTGGTGCGGGACGTCGCCGTCGTCGTCCTCGACGAGGCGACCGCACGGATGGACCCGCAGACCGAGGCCAGGGTCAGCCACGCCACCGACCGGCTGCTCGCCGGGCGGACCGGCATCATCGTGGCGCACCGGCTGTCCACCACCCGGCGGTGCAGCACGGTCGCCGTGCTCGACGCCGGCCACGTCGTGCAGCACGGCCCACGCGACCTGCTCGCCCACGAGCCCGGCCCGTTCCGGGACCTGCTCGAGGCGGCCGGTGACACGGGGCCGGCGGTCCGGACGCACGCGCCCACCCCGGTCTCCGCGCTGCGCGCGCACCAGGCCTCGCGCCCGGTGCCGGTGCACGTGCCTGGCGTTCCCCGGCCGTCCGTCGCCCGCACCGTGCTCCGGGCGCTGCGCACCTACCCCCGGTGGGGCCTGGTGGGAGCCGGGGCGTTCATGCTCAGCTCGCTGCTCGGCGCGTACGGGGTGCTGACCGGCCTGCTCTGGGGCCGGACGGTCGCGGACCTACAGGGTGACGGCACACCGTGGCTGACGGCCGGCGCGCTCGCGGTCAGCCTCCTGCTGGCGCCGTTGGTGCTGGGCGTCGCGTTCCGCGTGTACGTGCTGTGGTGGTCCGCCGTCACGCTGCGGCTGCGGCTGCCCGTGCTGGTCGGACAGACCCGCCAGCACCGGCTGCCCCGCACGCCGCCCGGGGAGGCGGTGGCCCGGACGCTGGACAGCGACCGGTTGGTCTTCTACGTCGACCGTTGGGTCGACGTCACCAACGGACTGCTCGTGGTGGGCGTCACCGCGCTGGTCGCGCGCAGCGCGCTCGCCGGTGCCGTGATCGGCGCGATCCTCGCGCTGTCCGCCGTCATCTCCGCACTGGGCGCACCGATCGCCGGCCGCACGGCCCGGCTCGCCGGCGATGAGCGGGCCCGGTTCGGGCAGGCCCTCGCCTCCGTCCTCGACGCCTCCCGCACGATCAAGCTCGCAGCGACCACGGACGCCGCCCGGGCGCACCTGGCGCGCGCGGACGCCCGACGGGTGGCAGCCGTCCAGCGGGAGGCCGTCGTCCGGGCGCTGCTCGACGGCGTGCCGTGGCTGCTGGTTCAGCTCGGCGTCGTGGCCGGCTGGGCGGTGTACCTGCTGGACGGCTGGGGTCTGGCGACCGCGCTGCTGGTCACGACGGCGGCGAGCGGGGTCAGCTGGTTCGCCACCGTCGCCGGCGCCGCGGTGACCGAGGCGCCCGTCGCCCGACGGTGGCTGCAGGCGATGGGGGAGCTGGCCGGCACGGACGACCTGCTGTCCGCCCCTGCCGGCGTGGACCTGGTGACCGGGACGGCCCCCGCACCGGCACCCGCCGGGCGAGTGCCGCTGCACCAACTCACCCTGGAAGGGGTCGGTGCCGTGCACGACGACGGAACCGTCGGCGTCAGCGGCGTCGACCTCACCGTGCACGCCGGCGAGCTGGTGCTGCTGGTGGGCCGGATCGGGTCCGGCAAGTCCAGCCTGCTGGCGGCGCTGGCCGGCCTGGTGAACCACGAGGGCACCATCCGGTGGAACGAGGTGCCGGTGACCGATGCGCAGACCTTCCTGCGGCCCGGTCAGGTCGCCTACGTGGCCCAGGTGCCGCGCGTGCTGTCCGGGTCGTTCGCCGACAACGTCGCGCTGGACCATGAGCGTCCGTGGCAGGAGGCCCTGCAGGACGCCCGGCTGGGCGCCGACATCGCCGCCGCGGGCGGACGCGACGTGCTCGTCGGGCACCGGGGCGTGCGGCTGTCCGGCGGACAGGTGCAGCGGCTGGCACTGGCCCGGGCGCAGGCGACCGGCGCCGAGCTGCTCGTGGCCGACGACGTCTCCTCCGCCCTGGACGCCCGCACCGAGCTGGAGCTGTGGGACGGCCTGCGCCGGCGCGGCGTCACCGTCCTGGGGTCCACCTCCAAGCGCGCCGCGCTCGCCCAGGCCGACCAGGTGGTCGTCCTCGAGGACGGGCACGTCGCCGCACGCGGGCGGTGGGCCGAGCTGGCCGAGGACTGGGGCCACCTCGCCAGCTGACCGTCACGCACCGGCGCGACCATCCGGCCTACCGTCGCGCCGGCCCCTGGCCCTGTGAGCCGCTCGCTGTGTGAGCCGCTGCGAAGCTCACGCTGCCCGCGCGCAGGCCCTCGGCGGCCGCATCACGGCCAGAGTGCGGCGATCGCCGCGGGAACCTGCGACGGTCCATCGATCTCGGCGTACCGCCCACCGGCCGCCATCGCCAGGGCGCGCGCCTGGCCATCGGACTCGCCCGAGCCCGCCGGGGCGAGGACCAGGAGGGTCTCGATCCCGTGGGCCTGACCGACCGGGTCCCCGCCGGCGGTCGCCCGCCCGTCGGACAGCAGCAGCACCGCACGCCGGGGTGCCCGGGCCCGGGCGAGCTGCTCCTGCGCGGCGCGCAGTGCCAGGCCGAGGTCGGTCGTGCCGTGGCCACGCACGGAGAGCACGTCGCCGACCACCTGCTCCGCCGGCCGGTGCTGCTCCTGGTCCTTGACGACCTGCACCTGCGAGGAGAACGACAGCACGCTGTAGTCCTCCTCGGCCCGCAGTGCCACCGCGGCGGTGGCCAGCGCAGCGCTGGCGAGACGTCGCCCGCCCATCGATCCGCTGGTGTCCAGCACCAGGCACAGCGCGGTGCCCGGCCGGACCCAGCCGCGGCCGACCAGGTCCTCGACGGCCGGGGACCGCCGCGCCCCCCGCGCCAGGACCAGCGCATCGAGGCTGGCGTCCACATCCACGTCGACCCCGGGCTCGGCCCGCCGGGGCCGCAGCCGGCCGACACCCGGTCGGCTGGCCGGACCGCCTCTGGCGAGCGTGAGGAGCACCCGCCCGGCGAGCCGACGCGCCACGGTCGCCAAGCGCTCGTCGGTGGCCCCGGTGAGCTCGGCGAGCAGGACCAGCGCCGCGTCCGGGTCGATGCCGCGCAGGGTCGCCCACGCATCCTCGTCGATCACGCCCGTCTGGGGCGAGACCTCGGCGAAGCCCGGCACCGAGGCCAGCTCGGCCCGGCCCGTCGTCCGGCGGAGCTGTGCGTGCTGCTCCGGCTGCCCATCAGGTCGGCCACCCGGGCGGCGAGCCGCGGGCTTCAGCGCGGCTCGGGGGGCGAGGGCAGCGCCGTGGCCCCCGTCCCGAGGCGTTTTCCCGGCGGGTCCGGCGGCTCCGGCGCGCCCGGCCGGGGTGTGGAGGGCCGGCCGAAGACCCGGCGCCACAGTTCGGTGATGATCTCTTCCGCGGTGCGCCGGGCGGTGTCCTGCACCCGGATCCGCCCGGTGAGGGCGGCCAGGGCGGCGTCCAGCCCGACGCCGTCGTCGTCCGGTGGCACGTCACGCAACCGGGCCAGCGCCGCCGCGACGAGCATGAGGTCGACGGCACCGCGCACCGAGGAGCCGACCCGGATGTCCGGGTGGTCCCGGGTGGCCCGCACCAGGGTGACGACGTCGTGGATCCGGGCGTCGATCGTGTCCGAGGCGGTGGGGCCGCCGGCGGCGGGTACCAGTGCGGGGTCGCCGGCTGCGGCGACTGCCCGGCGGACGATCTGCACCTCCTCCTCCGCGTCCTGGTAGTCCATCCGCACCCGGCACGTGCGGTCGTACACGGCCGAGGAGATCCGCGCCGTCCCGACCGCGTCGAACGGGTTCATCGCCGCGACCAGGCCGAACCCCGGCGACGCCGCGATCCGGCCGAGCCGTGGCACATGGATCTCCCCCTCGCTCATCACCGAGAGGAGCACGTTGAGGGTCTCCTCGGGCACCCGGTTGATCTCCTCGACGTACAGCAGCGAGCCGGTGCGCAGCGCCGTGGCGAGCGGCCCGTCGACGAAGACGTCCTCCTGGTAGCCCTCGCCGAGCACCCGACTGGGGTCGTAGCTGCCCACCAGCCGGGCGGGGGTGAGCTCGGCGCTGCCCTCGACGAGCTCCAGCCCCACACCGGCGGCACGCGCCAGGGTGCGCAACACCGTGGACTTCCCGGTGCCCGGCGGCCCCTCGAGCAGCACGTGGCGGCCAGCGGCGAGCGCGGCGAGGATGACCTCCACCTCACGCCGGCGGCCGACCACGTCGTCGCCGAAGGCGTCGACTGTGCTGGCCGAGAGCAGTGCCGCGACCCCGCGGGGCGAGCTCGCGGCACCACTCCCGGCAGCAGGGGTGCTCCCGGTCAGGAGTACATCACCACCCCGCGGATGTTCTTGCCGTCCCGCATGTCCTGGTAGCCCTGGTTGATGTCCTCCAGGGCGTACGTGCGGGTGACCAGCTCGTCGAGCTTCACCTGGCCGGCCTGGTACAGGCTGAGCAGGTTGGGGATGTCGAAGCGGGGGTTGGCGGAGCCGAACAGCGAGCCCTGCAGCCGCTTCTGGGACAGCGTGAGGTCGAACAGCGACAGCGTGACGTCGTTCTTCGCGGCGGCGGCGATGCCCGTGACGACCCCGGTCCCGTTCTTGGTGACCAGGGCCATCATCTCGGCGATCATCGACCCGGTGACCACGCCCGGCGTGAGGATGGCCTTGTCCGCCATCTGGCCGCGGGTGAGGTCCCGGACCAGCGGCATCGCCTCGGCCATGCTCGCCGCACTGTGCGTGGCACCGAACTCCTGGGCGTTCTCGCGCTTGAACTCGACCGGGTCGATCGCGACGATGTTCTTCGCGCCGGCCAGCCGGGCGCCCTGCACCGCGTTGGAGCCGATCCCGCCGACGCCGATGACGACGACCGTGTCACCCGTGCGCACCTGCGCGCCGTAGACCGCCGAGCCCCACCCGGTGGTGACGCCGCAGCCGACCAGGGCCGCCTTGTCCAACGGGATGTCGTCGTCGATCTTCACCGCCGACGCCTCGTTGACGACGGTGTACGGAGCGAACGTGCCCAGCACGCACATCAGGCGCGCGTCCTGGCCGCGGACGTGGTGGCGGGAACCGCCGGTGATCTGCAGGCCCTCGAGGATCCCCGCGCCGAGGTCGCAGAGGTTCTGGTGGCCGGTGGAGCACATCTTGCAGTGCCCGCAGGCGGGGATGAAGCTGAGGACCACGTGGTCCCCCTCGGCCAGGCTGGTGACACCGGGCCCGACCTTCGCCACGACGCCGGCGCCCTCGTGCCCGCCGATGTAGGGGTAGCCCGGCACGGGCATGTCCCCGGTGAGGATGTGCTCGTCGGAGTGACACAGCCCGGAGGCGGTGAGCTTGACGAGCACCTCGCCGGCCTGCGGGTCGTCGAGCTCCATCTCCTCGATCTGCCAGTCCTGCCCGACTCCCCAGTTGACTGCTGCCTTGGTCTTCATGCTTCCTCCTCGTTGAGTGCGAACGTGCTGATCAGTGCGCCGGCGCCAGGTTGAAGCCGGGCAGGATCATGTGGCCGGCGTCCACCGGCAGGGCCACGCCGGTGACGGCCGACGCGAGGTCCGAGTTGAGGAACAAGGCCGCGTTGGCGATGACCTCCGGCGGCAACAGCCCGGCCCCCTTGAGGGCGTGGAAGTGCCGCGCGCTCTCGAACGCCTCGTCCGCCGTGGCGCCCTCGTGGCCGGCGAGCATGGCGTGCATCGGCTCGTTGTCGGTCATGCCGGTGCGGATGGCGCCCGGGTTGACACTGTTGCACCGGATCCCGTACGGGGCGAGCTCCAGGGCGATGTTCCGCATGAGGCCCACGAGCCCGTGCTTCGCGGTGACGTAGTGGGCGTACTGCTGTGCCGGCTCGAGCCCGTTGATGGAGGACGTGATGACGATGGATCCGGTCCCGCGCTCGATCATGTGCGGTGCGACCGCCTTGGCGGCCTTCCACACGCCGGTGAGGTTCACCCCGATCATCTCGTCCCACATCTCCTCGCTCATCTCCCAGAACGTGGAGAGGCTGAGGATCCCGGCGTTGGCGATGAGGATGTCGATCTGGCCGAACTGGGCGAGCGTCTCGGCCACGACGTGGTCCAGCGCCGCCTGGTCCCGCACGTCGGCCTGGAAGGAGAGCACCCTGCGGTCCAGGGCCTCCACCTGCCGTACCGTCTCGGCCAGGTCGTCGGGGGTGGACAGCGGGTAGGGCACCGTGCCCAGCTGGCTGACTGCGTCGACGACGACGATGTCGGCGCCCTCGCGGGCGGAGACGACGGCGTGCGCACGGCCCTGGCCGCGAGCGCCGCCGGTGATGAGAGCTACCTTGCCGTCAAGCATTCCCATGATGGGTCCTTCGTTGTGTGGTTGATGGATGAGGCATCGGCCAGGTCCGGCCGTGTCTGTGCGGCCGGCTCAGTGGAGCCGCTCGTGCAGGCTGTGCACGTCGCCGACGAAGTGCCCCTCGGGAGAGCCGAGGGTGCGGGCGAAGTTCGGCGGGATGACGAGGTCCTCGCGGGACAGCTCGCGGATGGAGGACTTGCGCAGGCCCATGAGCCCGGAGTCGAGCCCGCCACGCAGGATGTCGAGCACGTTCTCGACGCCGGCCTGGCTGTTGGCCGCCATGCCCCACAGGTAGGCGCGCCCGATGAGCACGGCGCGGGCACCCAGGGCGAGCGCCTTGAGCACGTCGCTGCCCCGCCGGATGCCACCGTCCATGAGGACCTCCACCTGGTCGCCGACCGCGTCGACGATCGACGGCAGCACGCGGATCGTCGCCGGGGTGCCGTCCAGGTTGTTGCCGCCGTGGTTGGACACCGAGATCGCGGTGACCCCGGCGTCGACGGCCGCCTTGGCGTCGTCGATCCGGGTGATGCCCTTGACCATGAACGGCCCACCCCAGGCCTCGCGCAACCAGGCCACGTCCTGCCACGTGGGCTCCGGCGTCTCCATCCACTCCCGGTAGGCCGCGAAGAACGTCGGCTCCGGCTGACCGGGCAGCTGCATGTTCGGCACGGTGAGGGCCGGCGGCCGCAGGGTCTTGGCGTAGTCGAACAGGTAGCGGAACTTCGCCCCGAAGATCACCTCGGGCGCGTGCTGGAGCACGGCATGCAGGTCCATCTGCTCGGGGATCTTCGGGCTGCCCCAGTCCCGCCCGTTGGAGAAGGACCAGTCCAGGGTGACGATGAGTCCGACCGCCCCGGCCTGCTTCGCCCGCTGGATCCGGTGCAGGATCGCGTCCTTCGTCCCGGTCCAGTAGGTCTGGAAGAAGATCTGCGGGTTGGCCGCCACGACCTCCTCGACCGGCTTGCTGCCGAACCCGCCCAGTCCCATGGCCACGCCGCGGTTCGCCGCCGCCCGGGCGACCGCCACCTCACCGTCCGGGTGGACGGCCTGCACGCCGGTGGGGGAGATGATCACCGGCATCGACACCGGCTGGCCCATCACCGTGGTGGACAGCTCCCGGCTGGCCGGCAGGTCGACGACGTGCGGGGCGAGACCCAGCTCGGCGAAGGCGTCGACGTTGTCGCGCAGCGTCGTGCCCCTCTCCGAGCCGGCGACCAGCGCCAGGTAGACGGACTTCGGCAGTCGCCGCTTGGCGCGTCGGCGCGCCTCGGTCACGGTCTCGAACCACTCGTCAGCCATAGGGGTGTTCCTCTCGTGTGGAGATCGGTTCAGGTGTCGAGCCGGACGCCGCTCCGGCTGCCGGGGCCACCGCCCACGGTCGTCCCCGGACGTGGGAACGATCTGGGAGATTCCGGTCAGGGCGCGAACAGCCGCGAGACGGCCGGGCCGACGTCCCGGTAGTCCCGCACCAGCGCCAGCCGGCCGTGCCCGCGGTGCGCCAGCTCACGGCCGAGGTCGACGTCCTTCTCCCCCGAGGTGTCCAGCAGGACGTCCAGCCGTGGCAGCCGGGCCGCGACGAGGCGGGGGTCCGGACCGGCGTTGTGCACGCAGTCGGACAGCAGCAGGACGCGCGCGTCCGCGACGGCGACGCCGGCCAGCTGCCGCTGGGCAAGCTCCAGCGGGAAGCTGACGTTCGTGAGCCCCTGGGCGGGGATCCGCACGAGCGTCTCCAGGAGAGCCCGCGGTGCCACCCGTTCGCCGAGCGGGACCAGGACGGCCGCGTCCGACCAGAACGCGATGACGGCGAGGTCGTCCCGGGACAGCTCGGCCGCCAGAGCGCCGACCGTCGCGGCCGCTGTGCGGACGCGTTCGCCGCGCATGGAGCCGGAGACGTCCACCGCGAGGACCACGGCCCGCCTCGTCCGCAACCGTTCGCGCACCACGACGTCCGCCGCGCGCGGGACCGGCTCGGCGACCAGCGCCTCGAGCGTGGCATCCATGTCGATGTCGTCCGAGGCCCCGCTGAACGGGACGCTGACCAGCTCGCCCAGGCCGCGCCGCGGCCTGACCCGGCGCTGCGGACGGATGAGCGAGAGCCGGGACGCGATCTCCTGGGCTCGACGGATCGTCTGCTCATCGACTTCTCCCTGCGGGACCAGCACCTGTTGCGCGTCCTCGCCCGTCATCCCCGGGGCGGTGGCGCCCTGGGGTGCGCGCGGGGTGTGCCCGGACCGTCCCGGATCGGCAGTGAGCACCACCCCGGCCCCGCTCCCGCTGGGCCGGTACACCGTCGGCTCGGCGTCGAGCGCCTTCGGGGTGCGTCGCAACGGGCGCATCCCCGAGCGCTGGGACCGGCGCACGATCGGCGAGTCCGCCTCCACCGCCCTTCATCCGGGCTGCGCCGCGGCCGGGTCGAGGACGAAGTGGTCCTCCCAGATCTGCCGGAGCACCATCTCCGGCGTGGCGTCCACCGCGTCGTCGAGCTGGATGCGCCCGGACAGGCTGACCACCATGGCGTCGTAGACGGTCTCCGCATAGCGCTGCCGTGCCGACCCCTCCGCGCCCAGCCGGGCGCCACCGGGTTCGCGCAGACCGCGCATCGCCGCGAGCTCGGCGCCGACGAGGGCCAGGTCGATCGCCCCGCGCACGCTGCTGCCCTGGCGGATGTCCGGGTGCAGCCGGGTCGCCCGGGTGACAGCGACCGCGTCCGCGCGCAGCGCCGTCGCCAGCTCCGGCGGCGTGCGGTCCGGCGGCAGCGGCGCCCGCAGGGTGACGATGCCCAGCTCGGCCTCGGCGTCCTGGTAGGTCACGGCGAGCCGGTTGAACCGGTCGTGGATCGACGTCGACAGCGGTGTCGTCCCGATGTTGTCGTACGGGTTCATCGAGCCGATCACCCGGAACGTGTGCTGGGCCACGACGCGACCGATTCGCGGCACCACGACCTCCCGCTCGGCCATCGCGGTGAGCAGGGTGTTGATCGTGTCGTCCGGAGCGCGGTTGAACTCCTCGATGTAGAGGAACCCGCCCTCCCGCATCGCCCGCAGCAGCGGCCCGTCGGTGAAGTTCTCCGGACGGTAGCCCTCCTGCAGCACCCGGGCCGGGTCGTGCTGGCCGATCAGCTTGGCCGGCGTGAGGTCCGCGTTGCCCTCGACGAAGACGAGCGGGATCCCCCACTCGCCCGCGATCGCGCGCAGCAGCGTGCTCTTGGAGGTGCCGGGCGGGCCCTCGAGGAGGACGTCCCGCCCGGCCGCCACCGCTGCCAGGATGAGCTCGAGCTCGCGCTCCCGGCCCACGACCTCCGCGCCGATCCTGGCCAGGACATCGGCCAGGGCCAACTCGCCGTCGTCGCCGTGCAGCACCGTCTCGCTCATCCGAGCCGCACCGGACATACCAGATCAAGCAGCCAGGTGGTCGTCACTTGACCATGAACCCCGCATCCACCGGCAACGTGACACCGGTGACATACCTCGACTCCTCCGAGGCCAGCCACAGCACGGCGTTGGAGATGTCCACGGGCTCGACCCACGGGATCGGCAGCGCGTTCATCGCCGTGAACCGCGGCTCCACGGCCTCCCGCGTGCGTGCGGCCTCGTCCAGGTCGGGGGCGAACAGCCCGTACATCGCCGCGTTCTGGATCATGTCGGTGTCGACGTTGGTGGGGTGGACGCTGTTGACCCGGATGCCGCGGGGCGCCAGCTCCAGGGCCAGTTCGCGCATGAGGCCGACCACGCCGTGCTTGGCGGCTGTGTAGTGCGGCAGGCCCGGGAACCCCTTGAGCCCCGCGACGGAGCTGGTGAGGATGATCGACCCGCCGCTACCCAGGTGCGGGATCGCCGCCTTGACGGCGTGCCACACGCCGGTGAGGTTGATGTCGATCATGTCCTGCCACACCGACTCCTCGAGCTCGGCCGCACTGCCGAAGCTCGCGATCCCCGCGTTCGCGCTGACAATGTCCAGGTGACCCAGCTGGGCCACGCCGTCGTCCAGGGCGGCCTTCAGCGCACCGAAGTCGCGCACGTCGGCCTGGGTCGCCACGATCCGCCGGTCCAGCGCCTCGACCTGCCGCACCGTCTCCGCCAGGTCGTTCGGCGTCGCCATGGCGTACGGCACGCTGTCCACCTGCGCACACAGGTCCACCGCGATGATGTCGGCGCCTTCCTGCGCGAGCCGCACGGCGTGGCTGCGGCCCTGACCGCGCGCCGCACCCGTGATGAAAGCGACCTTGCCCTGTACTCGTCCAGCCATGATGTTCGCCTCTGCTACTCCGTTGTAGATCGTTCTGCTCCTGGGCCCGTGGGCCGGCTCCGAGCCGGCTGAGGGCGGGGGTGTACGCGCTTCGGCTCCCCGAGGGCGCCGAGCGTTGTGCGGGGCGGGCGACCATGCCCGCCGGGGATGGATGGGACGACGGGCCGCCGGGCCCGCCGGTGCTTCTCTCGGGGGACGGGGCACGGTGCCCGCCTCGTGGATAGGAAGGAAAGTGGACGGGAATGACGTGAGGACTGTGGACCGGACGGCCCGCATGCGCTCAGGCGGGTGCTAACCCCGCCAGCGGGTCCTCCTCGCAGACGCTGACCGGTCGGTGGGTGGGGCCGGGCCCGATCGTCACCGGGACGGGCCGGGGGCGCGGCGGCGTGGTGCGGTGGCTGTGGTCCGTGCCGGGACGCGGCGCGGCGTCGACCATCCGGTGCTCCAGCGCCACCTCGCCGTAGCCCTGCACGCACTCCGGGTCCGGTCCGTCCAGCGGCAGGCCGGTGAAGAACTTGGCGGCCATGCAACCACCACGGCAGGAGTCGAAGAACTCGCAGGAGGCGCACGCGCCGCCCTTCTGCGGGGACCGGAGCTCGGCGAACAGCGCCGAGTCGCGCCACACCGCGGCGAACCCCCCGTCCGTGCGCACGTTGCCGGCCCGGAAGCTCTCGTGGATCGCGAACGGGCACGCGTACACGTCGCCCACCGGGTCGATGAGGCACACCACACGGCCCGCACCACACAGGTTGAGCCCGGGCAGGGCCTCGCCGTAGGCGGACAGGTGGAAGAACGAGTCCCCGGTGAGCACGCCCTCGCCGTGGGCGACCAGCCAGTCGTACAGCTGCCTCTGCTGCTCCGGCAGCGGGTGGAGATCGTCCCAGACGTCGGCACCGCGACCGGACGGGCGCAACCGGGTCAGCCGCAGCTGGGCATGGTAGCGGTCCGCCAGTGCCTTGAACTCGTCCAGCTGGGGGATGTTGTGCCGGGTCATGACCACGGAGATCTTGAAGTGCTCGAACCCGGCGTCCGCCAGGTTCTCCATCGCGCGGATGGCCAGGTCGTAGGACCCGGGACCGCGCACCGCGTCGTTGACCTCGGCGGTCGCGCCGTCCAGCGAGATCTGCACGTCGACGTAGTCGGTGCCGGCCAGCCGACGGGCCACCTCCGGGGTGATCCGGACACCGTTGGTGGAGAACTTCACCCCGACGTGGTGCGCGGTGGCGTAGTCCACCAGCTCCCAGAAGTCCGGGCGCACCGTGGGCTCGCCGCCCCCGATGTTGACGTAGAAGACCTGCATCCGCTCCAGCTCGTCGATGACGCCCTTGGCGGCCTGCGTGCTCAGCTCCCGCGGGTCGCGCCGTCCCGAGCTGGACAGGCAGTGGGCGCAGGACAGGTTGCAGGCGTAGGTGAGCTCCCAGGTCAGACAGATGGGGGCGGCCAGCCCCGACTCGAAGTGGTCGATCAGGCGCGGCGCCGGTGCCGTGACGGTCACGTGGGATCCTCCCTCTCGTCGATGAGGAGCATGTCGATCTGTGCCAGGCGCGCCAGCGCAGCACTGAAGCGCGGCTGCTCGGCCTCGCCGATCCCGGCGGCCCGGCATGCGGCCAGCGCCGACGGGTGGTCGGCGAGCGTGGTCACGATCTGCAGGAGCCGCGGATCCTTGAGGAACGTCAGACGGCGGGTCCCGAAGTGGTACAGCAGCGCGCCGAACGGTTCCGGCCGGACCGACACGCTGGGGTGCACCCGCCAGCGGGCGTCGACATCGAACGCCGGGGGCGCGACCGTCACGGTCGGCTCAGTACACGCCGCACATGCCGTCGATGGACACGTCCTCCACGAGGTCCTGGGTCTCGATCGCGGCGAGCTCTGCGACGGACTGCTCCTGCGGGGCCATGACGTCCTCCCTAGTACCTTGGTCCTACTGCGCGTCCCGCACAGTGGATATGGTGGACAGTAATGACACTGCGTGCCAGTTGTCCAGAGGGTAGGTCTCACGACGTCGAACCCGGCACAGCCGACCGACACCTCCCCAGCCCGCCGTCGCGGCCGGCCGGGAGTGACGACGTGCGCTGAGCTCGAGCGCACCGCGCTCGACCTGTTCCGCGCCGGTGGCTTCGAGGCGACGAGCGTCGGGGACATCGCGACCGCAGCCGGCATCTCCCGACGGACGTTCTTCCGGTACTTCGCCACCAAGGCGGACACCGTGTGGGGATCGTTCGACCAGCTCGTCGAGCAGTTGCGTCAGGACCTGGCCAGCACCCCGCCCGAGGTCGGCCTCGCCGAGGCCGTCCGAAGCGCGGTCCTGGCGTTCAATGCGGTACCGCCCGGCGAGGAGGGCCGCCACCGCGAGCGGCTGGGCCTCATCCTCGGCGAGCCGGTGGTCGCGGCCAGTTCGACCCTACGGTTCAACCAGTGGCGCATCGCGGTGGAGGAGTTCGCTGCGACCCGCATCGACGGGGACCTCCTGCGCGTGCGCATCGTCGGGCACGACGTCCTGGGCGCCGCGCTGGCGGCCTACGAGCAGTGGCTCACCGACACCGAGTCCGAGCTGTCCGCCGTGCTCGAGCGGTCCCTCACCCTCGTCGCCCCCACACTCGAGGCCGCGAGCGCGCCGTGACCGGGGCGCCGCTGCCGCCGCTGGCCCGGGCCCGCTGGCCGCAGGTGGCGGACGCCGAGCGCACCGTGCTCGTGCTGCCGGTCGGGTCCATGGAGCAGCACGGCCCGCACCTGCCGCTGTCCACCGACGCTGTCCTCGCCGAGGCGGTGGCTGCCCGGCTGCACGCCGCCCGTCCGCAGGCCGGCCTGGCACCGGTGCTCGCCTTCGGCGCCAGCGGGGAGCACCGGGAGTTCCCCGGGACGCTGTCCATCGGCACGTCGGCGCTGCAGGAGGTCGTCGTCGAGCTCGTCCGGCACGCCTCGTTGAGCTGGGGCGGCGTCCTGGTCGTCTCCGGCCACGGCGGCAACGCCGAGGCGCTGCGGGCCGCGGCGGCGCTCTGTCGCGCCGAGGGCCGCATGCTCGCCGTCACCGAGGTCGGCCGGCCCGGCATGGACGCGCACGCCGGACGCGCCGAGACCTCGATGATGCTCGCCATCGCCCCGGACCTGGTGCGGGGCGACCTCGCCGAACCCGGCGTCCGCACGCCGGTGACCGAGCTCATGCCGGTCCTCGCCGCGCAGGGGGTCCGAGCGGTGAGCCCGAACGGCGTGCTCGGCGATCCGGCCGGAGCGTCGGCGCAGGAGGGCGTCCGGCTGCTCGACGCGATCATCGCGGCCGCCGTCGCGCGGTACGACGCGTGCGAGCGCGCCGTGCGGGCAACCCGCCCCGATGCGGCCGACTGACCGCGCGGTCGGCGGACCCTACGGCCGGCGGACGGCCGGCCAGCGCACCTGCGGCAGCAGGGCCCCCGGCCGTCTCCCGCGGATAGCGCTCACGACGACGCCGCTGCCGTAGACCGCGTCCTCGACGAGGCGCAGCAGGGTGTAACGGACCGGGTCCACGTCCGGCCGGTTGCGCAGCTGCTCCAGGGCGATGGGCGCGAGCATCGCGGCCGCCGCCGCCCGCGCCACCTGGGAGCGCCGGGCGCCCAGCAGAGCGAGCCAGCCCACCGGCCACCACTCCCGGCGCAGCGCATGTCCGGCCGCCACCGCGTCGGCGACGAGACCCTTGCCGACGACCACCCCAGCCAGCCAGGAGGGCACCCCCACCGCGTGCAGCCGGCGTCCGAGCGTTCCCGCGGCCGTCGCCACCACCACCGCCGCCGGCACCGGTCGGCCGGCGACGAGCAGCCCGGTTGCGGCGAGGTTCCATCCCGATGCCCGCACCGGCGCCAGCCGACCGGGATGACGGCGGTCCAGCGCGGCCGCCGACGTGCCGTACTCGTAGCGCCGGTGCGCCCAGTCCAGCGGTTCCAGGCGCATCTCGTGCTGCACGGTGACGGTGGGGTCGTAGCGCACGTGCCACCCGGCGTCGATCAGCCGCCAGACGAGATCGACGTCCTCGCCCACCCGCATCGACGTCACGAAGGCGCCGTCGGCCAGGGCGGAGCGCCGGACGACGAGGGCGGCCGACGGCAGGAACCCCAGCGCCGCCCCCGGGCGGACGAGCTCCGGGCGCCGGCCCATGTCCAGGGCGGACCGAGCGTCCTCGTGCCGGGCGAGCAGGGACCGCCCGTGCGGGCGCGGGCGCACCCGCGGCGCGACGGCGCCGACTCGCGGGTCGTCGAAGTGCCCGACGAGGCCACCGAGCCATCCGGGCGGGACGGTGGTGTCGGAGTCGAGGAACGCGACGAGCGGTGCGTGCGTGGCCGCCAGGCCGGTGTTCCGGGCCGCGGCGGGGCCCTGGTTCACGCCGTGCCGGACCACCCGCGCACCGTGCGCGGTGGCGACCTGCGCGATCACGTCGGGATCCGCCGACGCGTCGTCGACGACTACCACCTCCGTGTCCTCCAGCCCGGCGAGGCAGCGGTCCAGCAGGTCCGGACGACCGTGCGCGGGGATCACCACGGCGACCTCGTCACCGGGCTCCCGCCGACGCGCGACGGGGTGCACGATGCCCCGGTCCAGGAGCAGGTCCGCGGTGGTCCGCTCAGCGGCGTCCTGCGGCACCGCACCTGTGGCGCCCGCCGCGGCCAGCCGTGCGACGAACGGCTGTGCCCGCGGCGAGAGCCGGACCAGGCCCCACGGCGCCCCGCCGGTGACCAGGATGCCGCCCCGCCACAGCCGGGCCCGCCCGTCCCAGACCACGCGCGACCCGGCCGGCAGGCCCCCCGGGCGGGTCGGGCGCGCCCGCTCCGTGGGCCGGGTCATGCCGCCCCCGTCCCGCCAGACCCGTCGCCGGCCAGCAGGTCGGCGGCCCGCCAGGCCAGCGCCATCGTCGGCGCGGCCATGCCCCCGGCGGGCTGGACCGGGAAGACCGAGGCGTCCACGACGCGCAGCCCGGCCACGCCCCGCACCCGCAGCTCGCCGTCCACCACGTCGCCCTCGGTCGGGCCCACGGCGCACGAGCCGACGGCATGGTAGATCCCGGTCCCGGAGTCCATGGCGTGCCGCACGGCGCCATCCTCGCCCAGCACCGCCGGGCCGGGCAGCAGCTCGCCGCGGACGACGTCGGCCAGCGGCGCCGTGGCGAGCAGCTCGCGCGCCAGCTCGAGGATCCGTCCGGTCACCCGCCGGTCCTGGTCCGTCACCAGGAACCTCGCGTCGATGCGCGGGACGTCCCACGGGTCCGGACCGGTCAGGTGCACCGATCCCGCCGTCGTCGGACGCAACGGGTAGCCCTGGATCATCAGGCCGGGCTCGGGGTCGGCGGCCAGCCCCGTGCCGACCGTGGCCAGCGCGGTGAACAGCAGCTGGGCGTCCGGCCGCCCGCCCGTCGTGCTCACCAGGGCGCACAGCTCGTAGGCGGCCGTGCTCAGCGGACCCGAGCGGGTCAGCGCGTATCGGGCACCGCTGCGCAGCCGACCGCACGTCGTGCCGAGCACTGGACCCAGACCCAGGTGGTCGGCGAGCCGAGCCTTGACGGTGACGGCACGCTGCTCGACGAGCCGCTCGCCCACGTTCGGGCTGTCCACCTGCACGGTCACGCCGGCGTGCGCCAGCACGTCCGGCCGGCCGATCCCCGAACGCTCGAGGAGAAGCGGGGAGCCCAGCGCGCCGGCGGCCAGGACGACCTCGCGGCGCGCCCGCACCTGGCCGCGCTCCAGCGTGCCGTCCGCCCGCCGGCGCGCCAGCCGCACGCCGACGGCGCGCCCACCGGCCTGCACGACGGAGACGGCCTCGGTCCGGGTCAGCACCGTCAGGTTGCTCCGGCGGCGCGCCGGTGCGAGGAACGCCCGGGCAGCGCTCACCCGGGTGCCGGCTCGCGTCGTCGTGGGCGTGGGGCCGATGCGTTGGCCGGTGACGGCGTTGACGTCACGGACCGGTCGCCAGCCCAGCCGGCTGCCCGCCGCGACGAGCCGGGCGGCCACCTCCTCGTGCGGCTGCGGCACGGACACGGTCAGCGGTCCGCCCGCGCCGCGAACCGGCGAGGCGCCCAGCTCGTGGTCCTCCATCGCACGGAACACCGCCAGCATGTGCTCCCAGGACCAGGCGGGCCCACCGCGCCCGGCCAGCGCGTCGTAGTCGGCAGGGTCACCGCGCGCGTACATCGTCCCGTTGATCGTCGTGGACCCGCCCAGCCCACGGCCCCGCAGCCACGTCTCGGTGCGCTGCGACCCAGCGGTGCCCGGGACCTGGCTGCCGGACACCCGGCCGCCGGCCGGGACCTCGCCACCGCCGGACACCCAGGCCGGGTAGCGGTCGGCGTGCCGTGGGTCGCTCATGGTGCGGACGAACGACTTGGGCACCAGGACCAGCGGGTCGCATCCCGGGCCGCCGTGCTCGACGAGCAGCACCGACGTCGACGGGTCGGCGGACAGCCGGGCGGCCAGCACGCAGCCTGCCGCACCGGCCCCGACGACGACGTAGTCAACCTCCACCACACCCCCGGTCCGCCGGGCACACCGGCCACCCGCAGCTCAACGCCGGGCCGGGCGCGCTGCGACGGCGGCCACGCCCGGCCCAGGCTAGACCGACGTGGTCCGGCGCTCCTCGTCGGCGCGGGTCAGCGCCCGCAGGAAGACGTCCGGGTTCTGCGCCCCGGACACCGCGTAGCGCCCGTCGATCGCGTAGAACGGCACGCCGTCGATGCCCATCTGCCGGGCCGCGTCCAGGTCGGCCTGGACCGCCGGGGCGTAGACGCCGTCGGCGAGCACCTGCCGGGTCTCGACCGGGTCCAGGCCCACCTCGCCGGCCAGCGCGACCAGCTCGTCGATCCTCCCGACGTGCCGGCCCTGCTCGAAGTAGGCCTGCAGCAGCCGCTCCACCATCTCGACCTGCTTGCCCTGCGCCTTCGCGTGGTGCACGAGCTGGTGGGCGAGCAGCGTCTTCGTGTGGTGCACGGCGGAGAAGTCGTAGTGCAGCCCCTCGGACGCCGCCAGCTCGGTCATCTCGCCGAGCATCGCCTGGACCTGGCCCCGGGGCATGTGCTTGCGCCCGGCGAGGAAGTCGATCTCGTTGCCCTCGAAGTCCACCGGGGTGTCCGGGGCCAGCTCGTAGGAGTGGTACTCCACCCGGACCTCGCCGTCGAACAGCCGGACCGCCTGTTCGAAGCGGCGCTTGCCGATGAAGCACCACGGGCAGGCGATGTCGAACCACACGTGCACGTCGATGGGGGTCTCCATGGCACAGACCAACGCGACCGGGCGTCGCGCGATTCCCCGGGGCAGCGCACCCGTGTCCCGTCCGCACCCGCACCCGGCGCCGGGTCGGGCAGGATGGTCCGGTGCGCCTCATCCTCGTCCGCCACGGCCAGACCACGTCCAACCTCGGTGGCCTGCTGGACACGGACTCACCCGGCGCCCTGCTCACCGCACTGGGGCAGCAGCAGGCCGCAGCCCTGCCCCGGGCCCTGGACGGCCAGCCGGTCGACGTCCTCGTGGCCTCCACGCTGGTCCGCACGCAGCAGACGGCGGCTCCGCTCGCGGCCGCCCTCCGGCTGCCCGTGCACGTCGACGAGGGGATTCGCGAGGTGCGCGCCGGTGCGCTGGAGATGCGCCGCGACCCCGACTCGGTACGGACCTACCTGCACACCGTGCTCCGCTGGGGCAGCGGCGAGCTGGACCTGCGGATGCCCGGCGCGGAGACCGGTGCCGAGGTGCTCGGTCGCTACGACGAGGTGGTCGCCCGGCTCGCCGCCGATGGTGCAGGCACGGCCGTCATGGTCAGCCACGGCGCGGTGATCCGGTTCTGGGCCGCCGTGCGGGCACGCAACCTGTCGATCGAGGCGGTGGCCGGCGAGGTGCTGGACAACACCGGCGTCGTCGTGCTCGACGGGGACCCCGCGAACGGCTGGCAGATGCTCAGCTGGGCGGGCCAGGCCGTCGGCGGCGCCGCGCTGCCCGGCGTCGCGGGGGCCGTCGGTCCCGCCGGGGAGCCGCTGGACCGGTAGCGCGAGCATCGCCGTCCCGAATGTGCCCGAACGCGCCCCGCCCGACGGGCCGAACTCCGGCCCGTCGGGCGGGGGTTCCCCCTACACTCGCTACGGTGATCTTCAAGGCCGTGGGGGACGGCAGGCCCTACCCCGATCACGGACGCGTCACGGTGCGTGACTGGGCCGACGTCCCGCCGCGCCAGGTCCGTCTGGACGAGCTGGTGACGACGAAGCGCACCCTCGACCTGGACGCCCTGCTGTCCGAGGAGTCCACCTTCTACGGCGACCTGTTCGCCCACGTCGTGCAGTGGAAGGGCGAGCTGTACCTGGAGGACGGTCTGCATCGGGCAGTTCGGGCGGCGCTGCAGCAGCGGCCCGTGCTGCACGCCCGGGTCCTGGTGCTCGACCCGTGAGCGCGCCCGAGCAGGCGCGCGCGCTGCGCCGCCGGCGCAAGCGGGAGCGGCAGGCCGCCGTCTTCGGTGTGCTGCTGGTGGCGCTGGCCCTCGTCACGGCCGTGTCCGCGGCGGTGTTCACCGGCGCACTGACCATCCCCGTGCTCGCGCGGGGCTTCGCCTCCCCTGCCTCGACGAAGGCCGCACTGCCGCCGCAGCCGTGCCCGCCCGACGGGGCGCTGCCGGTGCCGTACGGCCAGGTCGCCGTCACCGTGCTGAACGGCACGACGCGCTCGGGCCTCGCCACGACGGTGGCATCGGAGCTCCAGGCCCGCGGTTTCGCCGTCGCGGGCACCGGCAACGCGACCCGGCCCGACTCGGACGTCGGCATCATCACCGCCGGCCGGAACGGGGTGGCCGCCGCATACACGCTCGCGGCCCACGTGCAGGACGCCCGGGTGCAGCTGGACGACCGGCAGGACAGCTCCGTGTCATTGACGCTGGGACCGTCGTTCACCGCGCTGGTCGACCCCACCGGGGTCGAGCTCGACCCGAACGAATCGCTCTCGACCCCGGCGGGCTGCCGCCCGGTCGAGGTGCTGGCCACCCAGCCGGCCGCGCCTACTACCGCCGCCCCCGCCGCCGGCGGCTGACCGCACCTTGCCCCCTTCGGCTGGGTGATCCACAGCAGGCTTCGGTAAGGTCGTGGCGACCGGCGTTCGTCGGTTACTGCACCTCAACCTGTCGGAGGCAGCGCTGTCCGGGTCCCGCCTGCTGCGATCCCGCGCTGCGCTGTGGGTCGCCTTCGTCGTCGTCCACGGGTGGATCACCGTGCTCGGGACGCTGCTGCTGCTCCACCAGTCGTTCTGGGACCTCGACCTGTACCGGCACTGGATGGCCGTCGGCGTGACCGACCACGCCTGGCCGGTGCTCGACGGCGACTGGGTCTACCCCGCCGCGGCGCTCCTGCCGATGCGCGCGGCCGCCGCCCTCGGCGGCGTCACCAGCACGATCGGGTTCGCCGTCGCCTGGTGCGCCATCGTGGCCGTGCTGGACGCGATCGCCGTGACCGTGCTGCTGCGTGTCCCCGCCGGCCCGCGCGGCCATGACCCGGTGGTGGGCGCGTGGTGGTGGCTGGCGTTCCTCCTCGCGCTCGGACCGGTCGCGATCGGGCGGCTGGATGCGATCATCGCGCCGATCGTCGTCGTCGCCCTGGTGCTCGCGGCCCGCCACCCGCGGGTGTCCTCCGCCCTGCTGACGCTCGGGGCCTGGATCAAGGTGGCGCCCGGGGCGGTGCTGCTCCCGCTCGTGCTGGCCGTGCGCCGCCCGGTGCGCCAGGTCGTCGCCCCGGCAGCGGCGGTGAGCGCCGTCGTCGTCGGCGCGGTGGCGGCCGGTGGAGGGCTGACGCACCTGACGAGCTTCCTCGACGAGCAGGGCGCGCGCGGGCTCCAGCTCGAATCCGTGACGGCCACGCCCTGGCTGCTCACTGCCCTGGTCAGCTCGAGCGTCAAGCGGTACTACAACAACTCCATCGTCACGTACGAGATCGCCGGCCCCGGCACCCAAGGCGTTGCCGACCTGCTGGGCCTGCTGCTCCCGCTGGCGGTGGCCGTCGCGGCCGCGCTGGCGTGGTGGGCCCGGCGTCGGTCCACGGAGGACTTCCTGCTGCGCGGTGCGCTGCTCGTCGTCACCGTGCTCATCGTCTTCAACAAGGTCGGCTCGCCGCAGTTCATCGGCTGGCTGGCCCCGCCCGTGGCGGTCGCCCTGGCCGCCGGGCGCCCCAGGTGGCGCCGCACCGCTCAGCTGGTGCTCGGGCTGGCGCTCACCACGCAGATCGTCTTCCCGCTCGCCTACGGCGACGTCCTGTACGGGGGCGTCGGGATCACGGTGCTGCTGGCCGCACGGAACGTCGGCCTCGTCGTGCTGCTGGGCCTGACAGTCACAGAGCTGGTGGCCGTTCCGCGCGACCAGCCGGACGACGTCGCGGTCGAAGCACCCCCGGCGGACCCCCTCAGACAGCCGATCGCCGACCGCGTCTAGACCCTCCGCAGGTCCGCGACCCCGTGGGGCTCAGACCAGCGCGGGGGCCACCTCCTCGGCGACGAGGGCCAGGTGGTCGAGGTCGTGCAGGTCCAGGACCTGCAGGTACAGCCGGCTGATCCCCTGCTCGGCGAGTGTGCCGATCCGGTCCACCACGGCGCCGGGGGTGCCGGCCAGGCCCACCTCGCGGACCTCGACGGGGTCCCGGCCGATGGCCGCGGCTCGTCGGTCCACCTCGGCGTCGTCGCGCCCCACGCACAGCACGAGGGCGACGGAACCGACCAGCCCGGCCGGGTCACGCCCGATCTCCTCGCACGCTGCCCGCACCCGGGCCAGCCGGGGCGCCACCTGGTCCAGCGGCGGGAACGACATGTTGAACTCGTGGGCGTACCGGGCGGCCAGCGCCGGCGTCCGCCGCGGGCCCGCACCCCCGACGATGACGGGGACACCCGCCCGGCCGGGGTCCAGCGGCGAGGACTGCACGGGCTTGGGCAGCGCCGGGCAGTCCGTCAGCACGTAGTGCCCGCCCGTGAACGAATACCGCTCGCCGACCGGTGTGCCCCACAGCCCGGTGATGACCTCGAGCTGCTCGGCCAGCCGGTCGAACCGGCGCACGGGGAACGGGACGCCGTAGGCCGCGTGCTCGGCCTCGAACCACCCCGCGCCGAGGCCGAGCTCCACCCGACCGCCCGACATCCGGTCCACCTGGGCGACCTGCACCGCGAGGATGCCCGGCTGCCGGAAGGTCGCCGAGGTGACCAGGGTGCCCAGCCGGATGCGGTTGGTCTCCCGAGCCAGGCCGGCCAACGTGGTCCACGCGTCCGTCGGGCCTGGCAGGCCGTCGCCGCCGCCCATCCGCAGGAAGTGGTCGGAGCGGAAGAAGCCGTCGAAGCCGAGCTCCTCGGTGGCCCGCGCGACGGCGAGCAGGTCCTCGTAGTCAGCACCCTGCTGGGGCTCGGTGAAGATCCTCAGGTCCATGCCACCACCCTCGCACGCGGGGCACAGGCGCACGCGCGGACCGCCCGCGTCACCGGCTCCGGTGACGCGCGAGTGGGAGGCTGTCCCCATGTCCTCCGTCCCGGTCCTGGACGTGCTGGCCGTCACCGACTGGCGCCGGCAGGTCGCCGAGACGTATGCCGAGGTACGCCGGCGCGCCACGGACGACCCGGCGGATGCGCACGCGTGGTGGGTGCGCCGACGGGACGAGCTGTTCGCGGACCACCCCGCCTCCCCGCTGCCGACGTCGGCGCGGGTGTCCTTCACCGGGCTCGACGTGGCCCCGTACGATCCCGCGTACCGGTTCGAGGTGCGGGTGCGCAGCACCTCGCCGCAGCGCATGGAGCTGGCCGGCGCCGCCGGCGGGCCGGCCCGCTTCGACCGGGTCGGCCGGGTGGGCCTGCCGGACATCGGCGAGGTCAGTCTGTGGTCCCTGCAGTCCTACGGCGGCGGCCTGTTCCTCCCGCTCCGGGACGGCCTGGCCGGCCGCGACGGTGGCACGTTCGGTGGGGGCCGCTACGTCCTGGACACCGTCAAGGGTGCGGACCTGGGCCGCGGCAGCGGCGGCCTGCTCGTCGTCGACCTCAACTTCGCCTACAACCCGTCCTGCGCCTACGACGCCCGTTGGGTGTGCCCGCTGGCGACCCGGGGCAACACCGTCGACGCCGAGATCCCGGTCGGCGAGCACATTCCGGGCGACTGGCTCGTCGCCCCCGACGAGGACCACCAGGCACCACCCGTCTGATCGGGGCTCGACTCCGCGGATCACGCTCACCTGCGTGAGCACGCCCGATGTCCGGCCGGAAGCCCCGGTGCTAGCGTCGCAGACATCGGCGTCCCGACCGATCCGGCCGAGGGACGACGTCCGTCGTGCGATCAGCGTGGATCGACTGGAGGAGTCACCATGAAGACACGAGCAGCAGTTGTACGGGGAGCGCACCAGCCCTTCGAGATCGCCACCGTCGAGCTGGACGACCCGCGGCCCGACGAGGTGCGGGTCCGCATGGTCGCGTCAGGCGTCTGCCACACCGATGCGGTGGTCCGTGACCAGATGGTGCCCACCCCGTTGCCCGCCATCCTCGGCCACGAGGGCGCCGGCATCGTCGAGGCGATCGGCGTGAATGTCACCACCGTCCTGCCGGGCGACTCCGTCGTGCTCTCGCTGAACACGTGCGGCAAGTGCGAGCAGTGCCTCACGGGGCACGTGGCGTACTGCACCCAGATGTCCGCCCTCAACTTCGGGGGTCGCCGAGCGGACGGGAGCACGGCGTTCAGCGACGACTCGGGCCCGATCTCCTCGCACTTCTTCGGGCAGTCGTCGTTCGCCGCCCACACGAACGCGCCCGAGCGCAGCGTCGTCAAGGTCGACGCCGACCTCCCGCTGGAGCTGCTCGGCCCGCTGGGGTGCGGCATCCAGACCGGAGCCGGAGCCGTGCTCAACTCGCTCGAGGTGCCGACCGGGTCGACCTTCGCGGTGTTCGGCACCGGCGCGGTCGGGTCCTCGGCGATCCTCGCGGCCGTCGTGGCCGGGTGCACGACGATCATCGCGGTGGACAACGTCGGCTCGCGCCTGGATCTGGCGAAGGAGCTCGGGGCGACCCACGTGATCAACTCCGGGACCCAGGACGTCGCTGCCGAGGTGGAACGGATCACCCGTGGCCGGGGGATCGACAACGCGGTGGACACCACCGGCGTGCCGGCCGTGCTGCGTCAAGCCGCTGACGTGCTGGGGATCAGAGGCACGGTCGCCCTCATCGGCGCCGCAGCCATGGGCTCCGAGGTGCACTTCGAGATCGGGGCCTCGCTGGCCAAGGGCTGGCACTTCCGCACGATCATCGAGGGCGACGCGGTCCCCCAGGTGTTCATCCCCCAGCTGATCGCGCTGTGGCGCCAGGGCCGGTTCCCGTTCGACAAGCTGGTGAGGACCTACTCCCTCGAGGACATCAACCAGGCGTTCGAGGACTCCAGGAGCGGGAAGGTCCTCAAGCCGGTCCTGCGGTTCTGACCTGATCCGACAGGATCCGTCGCAGGTGTTCTCGGGGCAGCGTCAGCCCTCCGGGAACACCTGAGCGAGGTGGGCCCGCAGCGCGGCGGCCATGTCGACCCGGCCGGGGTCGAGGAGCCACTGCAGCTGCAACCCGTCCATCAGGGCGACGATCGTGCGGGCCTCGACCTGCGGATCGACGCCCGGTCGCAGCCGGCCCTGCTCGGCGCGCCGGCGCAGCGCATCGGCGAACACCTCCACGAGGCCGGCGTACCGCGCGACGAACGACCCGTGGGCGGGGTGGTCGGGGGCGACCGCCTCGGCCGAGACCACCGTGTAGAGCTCGACCATCGCCCGGCGCTGGGCGTTGCGTCCGACCAGTGCGACGAGCTCGTCGAACACGTCCGAGCCGACGCCTATCGCGGCGTCGACGGCGGCCCGGTCCTCGGCGTCCCGGCGCTGCAGCACCGCGTCGAGCAGCTCGGCCTTGCTCGCGAAGTGGTGGCGCAGGCCGGTGTGGGAGATGCCCGCCCAGGCCGCGATCTCCCGCAGCGATGTGGCCCGGTAGCCGGACTGGGCGAACAGCGCCGTGGCCGCCTGGAGGATGTCCTCCCGTGTCGCCCGCCCGTTGGCGTACCCGACGAGGGTGCGGGGGCCGGGGATGTCCGGCGTCGACGTGACCACGGCGTCTCCTGGTGTGTGAGCGGGGCACCTCTGCCTGAGTGTGCGGGCACACCTGGCCGACTGCGCAATCCAGTGTGTCACGGAACTTCCGTCAACATCGAACATGTGGTAGATATTGCGCTCCAGAGTTCAGCACAGCCGTGGAGACGAAGGAGTCACCCGTGCCAGAGCCCGCCGCTGCCCCACCGGGTGCGCCGTACCGCAACGCGCACCTGGCGATCGACGAACGCCTCGACGACCTCGTCGCGCGCATGACGCTGGAGGAGAAGGCCGGTCAGCTCTTCTGCTCGATGGCCACGGTCGGACCCGGGGGGACGCTCGCCGGCGAAGATCCGGTCTTCGGCGTCGCCGGCGTGCGCGAGCTGGTCGAGGACCGCCACCTCACCCACGTCAACATCCTCGCCGCGCCACCCACCGCACGGGAGCTGGCCGAGTGGCACAACCGGGTGCAGGAGCTCGCGGCCGCGACCCGGCTGGGGATCCCCGTGACGGTCGCCTCCGACCCGCGGCACTCCTTCACCGACAACCCGGCGACCGCCCTGATGTCCGGCCCGTTCTCGCAGTGGCCGGAGCCGCTGGGGCTGGCCGCCATCGGTGACCCGCACCTCGTCGAGGAGTTCGCCGACGCCGTGCGCCGGGAGTACCTGACCGTCGGCATCCGCACCGCGCTGCACCCCCAGGTGGACCTCGCCACGGAGCCGCGCTGGGCCCGGCAGTCGGGCACCTTCGGAGAGGACCCGGAGCTCACGGCGCGGATGGCCGTCGCCTACGTCCGAGGGATCCAAGCCACCGGGGCGGTGGCCCGTGCCGCAGGACTCGACGCCGGCTTCGGCCGGCAGTCGGTGTCGGCGATGGCCAAGCACTTTCCCGGCGGCGGCCCGCAGCTCGACGGCAAGGACCCACACTTCGCCGACGGGCGCGAGCAGGTCTACCCCGGCGCCCGGTTCGCCGACCACCTGCGCCCCTTCGAGGCGCTCGTCGCGGCGGGCGTGCGCCAGATGATGCCGTACTACGGGATGCCGGTCGGCCTCACGGTCGACGGCGAGGCGGTGCCCGCGGTGGGCTTCGGGTTCAACCGGCCCGTGCTGACCGGTCTGCTCCGCGAACGGCTGGGGTTCGACGGCATCGTCTGCACGGACTGGGGGCTCGTCACCGACGCGACCGTCATGGGCCGGCTGTACCCCGCCCGGGCCTGGGGGGCCGAGCACCTGTCCCGTGCGGACCGCGTGCTGCTGATCCTGCAGGCCGGCGCGGACCAGCTCGGCGGCGAGGCGTGCCCGGAGATCGTCGTGGGCCTGGTGCGGTCCGGGCGCCTGTCCGTGGAACGGGTCGACGTCTCGGTGCGGCGCCTGCTGCGGGAGAAGTTCCTGCTCGGACTGTTCGACGAGGCACGCTACGTCGACCCGGACGAGGCGGACCGGGTCGTCGGCAGCGCCACGCTGCGGGCCGCCGGACGGGCGGCCCAGGCCCGGGCCGTCACGGTGCTGACCAATGGCGTCGCGCACCTGCCGCTGGCTGCGGGCCTGCGGGTCTACGCCGAGGGCGTGGACCAGACCGCCGTCGCCCGGCACGCCACCGTGGTGGGCAGCCCGGCAGCGGCGGACGTCGCCGTGCTGCGGCTGGCCGCTCCCTTCGAGCCGGCCGACGGCTTCGAGGGCTTCTTCCACAACGGCTCGCTCGAGTTCGACGCGAACACCGTCGAGCACGTCCTGCAGGTGGCCCGGACCGTTCCCTCGGTCGTGGAGGTCTCCTGCGACCGGCCCGCCGTGCTCACGCCGTTCGTCGACGACGCCGGCGCGCTGGTCGTCACGTTCGGGTGCAGCGACGACGCCCTGCTCGACGTGCTGTTCGGCGCCGTGGCCCCGCAGGGCCGCCTGCCGTTCGACCTGCCGCAGTCCATGGCTGCCGTCGTGGCGTCACGCCCGGACGTCCCGTTCGACACCGCCGACCCGCTGTTCCGGTTCGGCCACGGCCTGTCCTGGTAACCCCCGTCCCACCCGCGTCGGCGCTCGCGCCGGCGCGGTTCCCACCGTCGCTGTCGACGAGAAGGTGAGCGCACGATGTCAACCGACCTGACCGATCCCGAAGGCACCGCCGACCCGGCGGCGAGCCTTGCTCCAGTCCGCCTGAGCCCCGAGGGCTACGACCCCGAGAGCCTGGCGAAGGTGCCGATCCGGGGCCGCCTCCGCCGGCTCATGGCCTCGCTGTTCATGGGCAACATCGGGATCTTCCTGCTCTGGGGTGCCATCCCCGCGGTACTGCTGCCGCTGCAGATCGAGGGGATCGACCCGGCCAACAAGGTGGCCAACCTGGCCGTGGTCTCCACCATCGGTGCGTTCGTGGCGATGGTCGCCCAGCCCGTTGCCGGCATGGTGTCCGACCGCACCCGCGGTCGGCTCGGCCGACGCGCGCCGTGGATGCTCGCCGGCGTCGCCGTCGGGGGCCTCGCCCTCATCGGCATGGCCAGCGCCAACACCTTGCTACAGGTGGGCATCGCGTGGGCGGTCGTGCAGATGGCGTACAACTTCACCCAGGGACCGCTCAGCGCGGTCATGCCGGACCGGGTGCCCCGCGGAGTGCGCGGGACGTTCGCGGCCGTGGCTGGCATGGGGCTGATGCTCGGGGTGCTGGGCGGCCAGATCCTCGGCGCCCAGTTCCGCAACGCCGTGCCGACCGGCTACATGTTCCTTGCCGGGTTCGCCGCGCTCACCACCGTGGCGTTCATCGTGCTCAACCGGGACCGGAACAACACCGACGAGCCCCGCGAGCCGTTCGACATGCGGGTCTTCCTGCGCACGTTCTGGGTGAGCCCGCGCAAGCACCCGGACTTCGCCTGGGGCTTCGCCAACCGGCTGCTGCTCTACGTGGGCTACTTCCTCATCACCGGGTACCAGCTGTACCTGCTGCAGGACTATGTCGGCCTGGAGGACGCGGCCAGCTACATCCCGCAGGTCGGCGTCATCAACCTCGCAGGCATCGTCATCGCCACGGTCATCGCCGGGCCGCTGTCCGACCGGCTCGGGCGGCGCAAGCCCGTCGTCATGGTGGCCGGCATCGTCATGGGCGTGTCGCTGCTCGTCCCCTGGCTGGTCCCGACCCTCACCGGGTGGATGGTCTTCGCCGCGCTCGCCGGTCTCGGCTTCGGCGCCTACCAGTCCGTGGACACCGCACTGATGAGCGAGGTGCTGCCGTCGCAGAACGACTTCGCCAAGGACCTCGGCGTGCTCAACATCGCCGCGACGCTGCCGCAGACGATCGCCCCGGGGCTCGCCGGGCTGATCGTCGTCTCCTTCGACAGCTACGCGGCCCTGTTCCCCATCGCCATCGTGCTGGCGCTGGCCGGCGCGGTCGCCGTGCTGCCCATCAAGGCGGTGCGGTAACCGGCCGCTGGTCAGCCGAGCTCGGCAAGCCGGGGCACGGCCGGCGCCAGCATCGTCGCGATCCACTCGGGCACGCCCACGTCGGGCGGGGTCCGCACGATGACCGTCTCCACACCGAGCGCCGCATAGCCGGTCATCTCCCGGACGAACCCGTCGACATCGCCGTGCACCAGGTCCTCCGCGCCGTGCAGCATCGTCACGCGGATCTCCGCCGGGTCGCGCCCGACGTCGGCGCAGTGCCGGTGCAGGACGTCCAGCTTGTGGCCGATCTCCTCCGTGGAGCCGGCGAACAGGTTGCAGGCATCGGCGTACTGGGCGACCAGGCGCAGCGTCTTGCGCTCCCCGCCCCCGCCGACCAGGACCTCCGGGCGCGGCTGGCTGAGCGGCTGCGGCCAGCACCGGGTCTCGGCGAGCTGGTAGTGCCGGCCCTCATACGGCCCGTCGTTGGCCGGGTCCCACATCTGCCGGCAGATCTGCAGGGTCTCCTCCAGGCGCTCGAACCGCTCCGCCAGCGGCGGGAATGGCACCCCCAGCGCCCGGTGCTCACGCTCGTACCACGCCGCCCCGATCCCCAGCGTCGCCCGCCCACCGCTGAGCACGTCCAGGGTCGCGACGATCTTCGCCAGCAGCGCCGGGTGCCGGTACGTCACCCCGGTGACGAGGGCACCGAGTTGCACGGTCTGCGTGCGGCCCGCCAGGTAGCCCAGGGTGGTGTACGCCTCGAGCATCGGGGCCTCGACACCACGGCCCACGCCCTCGATCTCGAACCAGTGGTCCATGACGTCCATCCAGGACAGCCCGGCCGTCTCCGCCGCGTCCGCAGCGTCCGCCAGCTCCTGGCGCAGCCCGGCCGGCCGGGCCGGCTGGTCGAACCGCATGATGTGCACACCCATCCGCATGGTGGATCTCCTCGTGTCGACGGCAGGCGGGCCAGGCGCGACCGCGCGGGTTGGCCGCCCAGAGCCAGTGTGCACCGCCGGGACGACGGGGTGACGTGGCCGAGGCGCGGTCGTCGGCGGACCGCTGGGGGAGTGGCGTGATCGCGTCTCGCGGGGGTGCCCGCCAGCGGGTGGGCGAGGAGCTCTACCCCGCGGTCGGTCTGCGACACGGTGAGGACGAGTCGTCGTTCCCAGTGGGGACGGGGCGGGACGACGCCGCATCGTTCGCCTCGACCATCGCTCCGATCCATGAAGATGCGCTGGCGCTGGCCGCCCCGATGCTCGCTGCCTACCCGGACGTGCCCGTCATCGGCGGTCGCCGGGTCGAGCCACAACACGGCCCGCCGCGCGCTCCAGCGCCTGAAAAGCACCAGGCGGCCGCGGTCGTCGGCGAGGTAGAAGACGTCGGCGAAACCCGCTGGCCAGCGTGGTCGCGACCCGCTCGGGGTCTCCACTCCGGCCGAGCGGATTGACGACCCGGACGAACTGTCCAGCGCGGTAGACCTTGTGGCCGCGCGCCCAGTTCGCGGCCGTCGGGCGACAGACCCCGACCTCTCTACCCGCCGCGGGGGTAACTGGTCAGGTGGTGGTGGGGTACCAGGTGTTGTGGCTGGTCAGGCGGGTGAGGGCGTCGAGCATGGTGATGCCGTGCTTGGCGGCGGTGGCGGTGTAGGAGCGGATGGCGGCGAAGTCTTGGGCTCCTTTGAGGGTGCGCATGGTGCCGGAGACTTTCTGTCGGATCTTGACCATCCGGATTTGCTGTTCGGCGGCGTTGTTGGTGGCGGGGACGGCGGGGTCGGTGGCGAAGCGTAGGTAGTCCTGGAGTCTTCTGGTCAGGCGCCGGGCCAGGGCCCGGTGTTTTCGTTCGATCTTGTTGGCCGGGGTGGTGCTCTGGGCGATGGTGGCGCTGTGGCTGATCAGGCGCCGTTGTTCGGCCAGGACGCGGGGGTCGACCGGGTGGCCGGCGGTGTTGGCCTGGTCGGCCGCCGTGATGAGGGTGAAGCGCCGCAGGTTTGATGCCGCTCCTGTTTGAGTCCAGGAGGATGTCGTCATGCCGAAGAAGATCGATCCGGAGTTGAGGGCGCGTGCGGTGAGGTTGGTCAACGACCACCTCGGGGAGTATCAGAACGTGACGGCGGCGTCGTTCGCGGTCGCCAAGCAGCTGGGGGTGAGCCGGGAGTCGGTGCGTCGGTGGGTCGCCCAGGCCGACATCGACACAGGTGCTCGTACCGGGGTGAACAGCGAGGACCTCGCTGAGATCAAGACGCTGAAGGCGAAGGTCCGCCGGCTGGAGGAGGACAACGCGATCTTGAAGGCGGCGACGGTTTTCTTCGTGGGGGAACTCGACCCCCGCAACCGATGATCATGGGGTTCATCGACACGATGAGGGCCGAGGGTCACGCGGTCGAGTCGATCTGCCGGGTCCTGCGCGAGCAGGGCTGCCAGATCGCCGCACGGACCTACCGGTCGTGGCGGTCGGCCCGTGGGCGGGTCGCCGCCCGCACGCTCACTGACGCCCACGTGCTGGACGCGGTCCGGAACGCGGCGTGGACCACCGACGCCGCCGGGCAGCGAGTGCTGGCCCCGGAGGGCCTGTATGGGCGGCGCAAGATGACCGCGCACCTGCGCCGTACGAGCGTTCCGGACGCCTCGCGGGGCGCGGTCGACCGGGCGATGCGGGCACTGGGCCTGGCCGGGGTGCGCCGCGACAAGCACCTGCGCACCACGATCCAGGCCAAGGACGGCATCCGTGCCGGGGACCTGCTGAACCGGCAGTTCACCGCGTCGGCACCGAACCTGGTGTGGGTCACCGACTTCACGTACTGCCGCACCTGGGCCGGCTGGGTCTACGTCGCATTCATCCTCGACGTGTTCTCCCAACGGATCGTGTCCTGGCACGCGTCGACCTCCAAGGCCACCGACCTGGTCATGGTCCCGCTGCGCATGGCGTTGTGGCAGCGGGACCGCGAGGGCCACCCCGCCCACCCCGGGGAGCTGATCCACCACAGCGACGCCGGGTCCCAGTACACGTCCGTGCGCCTGAACGAGCACCTCGCTCTCGAGGGCATCCGGCCCTCGATCGGGACCGTCGGCGATGCCTACGACAACGCACTGATGGAGAGCATCAACGGGCTCTACAAGGCCGAGTGCATCCGCACAACCGTGTTCCACACCGGCCCCTACAAGACGATCGCCGACGTGGAGTTCGCGACAGCCGGCTGGGTCGAGTGGTACAACAACCGAAGGCTCCACTCGACCCTGGGCAACGTCCCGCCAGTGGAGTACGAGCAAGCCCACTACGCGACCCTCAACCGAGAGCCGCAACCCGCATAGCAGCGGCCGAAAACCTGCGGCGCTTCAACGTCACGATCATCAACGCCACCACCGGGCAGATCCTGCGCGAGCTCACCATCGACCTCACCCGCGACTACCAGCCCACCGGCCGCCCACACGGACCCGCCCACACAAGGAAGTAGCCCGAACCCACGACTCGTAGGTTCGGGCTATTCCGATGTCCTGAGACATCACATTTGTCGGGCTGACAGGATTTGAACCTGCGACCCCTTGACCCCCAGGTGCCCGCGTCGGTCGAGTTGGGCGAATATCTGGGATTCCTGGGGCCAAGTGAGGCCCATTTCATGCCCTGCAAGGCATGGGATGCATGGGACTGGTCCCGGTTTGGTCCCGGCGAGGCTGGTTTCACCTAGTGCCGCCAGCGGCGGCTCTCGCTATATCCATCTTGCCGCATAGGTGCGAATGATGATGCGGCTCGGCGATGTGCGTGTCGACGTCGAGCGTGGAGGTCGGCTCTGAGTGTGGCGAGGACGCGCGGGAGTCATGGTCGTCGATCCCCGCGCCGCCCTCCAGTGCCGGTGGCCGCTGCGATGCTGCGGTGGCGGGAGTGATAGGATGACGCCATGACGTCGGCGGAAGCAGTGCGACCGACCCGCGGCGCGCGGTGGTCCCGCCGTGCCGCCGCACGGGCGGTGCAGTGGCTCGCCGTCGTACTGAGCCTCGCGGCGGCGCTCGTCGCCCTGTTCGTGCTGCGCGGAAGCTCGGTGACCATGATGACCAGCAGCGACGGGCCGACCGAGACCGTCGTCTCGTCGCCGACCCTCCTGGAGGCTCAGGGCGCCTCGGTGCTGATTCCCCTACTCGTCCCCGTGCTCCTCACGCTCGTCCCGGTGCTGATCCCGTCCGGCACGGTCTGGCGGATTGCGTCGATCGTGAGCGCCGCCCTGCTCGGCATCTTCGTCGTGCTCGGCGCGCTGAGCGTGGGCTGGCTCTACGTCCCGGCCCTGCTCGCAGCGATCGTCGCGGCGGTTCTCGCCGCGACCACTCAACGAACCCAGGGCGTCGCCCCGCCGGTCGGCTAGCTCGGCGCAGCGCCTGGGAGCCAGACGAGGACTTGCCAGGTTCAGCCCGTCGCGCTCGCGGCAGTCCTGGCAACGGCCGGGGCCACGTGATGTTTGTCGGCGTCATGGCGGCGGGCGACATCGACGAGATCCCAGGCCAGGTGCCCGGTGACGGAGATGCCGCCCGCGCCGGAGCGGCGGGTGGTGCCGCGCACGATCAGGTAGTCGGTGAACAGGACTGCGCCCTTGATGCGTTCCTGGGCGTCGGGGAAGAACACGAGGTTGGCGACGGCGGTGCCGTCGTCGAGGGTGACGAAGATCGTGCGCCGGCCGTTGCGCATCGGCGGGGTGTTGGTGGCGCGCCGCACGCCGGCGACGAGCACTTCAGTCCCGCCGGGCAGGTCGATGAGGCTGTGGGCGGGGGTCACGCCGAGTTCGCGGAACAGCGGGTGGAACCGGGTCATCCGGTGGTCGCTCATCGCGACGCCGAGTTCCTGGAGCTCGAGGTCGGTCTGGGTGCGCCCGTGCAGGTCGATCGCGGTGACGCCCTCCAGGCGGGGCACGGGCAGGTCGAAGTCGAACGCGAGCTGCGTCGGCGCAACGCAGGCCGGTGCGGCGGTCACCCGGCGGACGTGGGTGAGCAGCTCGTGACGGCGCGGGCGGTCGTAGCCGATGAAGCTGTCGAGTGCGCCGACGCGGGCGAGCTGGATGAAGGTGCGCCGGTTCGGGCGGGCGCGGTCGCGGAAGTCCTGGACCGCGTGATCGACGCGGTGGACCTGCCCGACGGCGGCCGTGAGGTGGTTGTGGAGTCCACGGCGCCGCCGGGGTGCCCGGTCTGCGGGGTGGTCGCGGAGCGGGTCCATTCGCGGCGACGGCAGCGGGTGCGGGACGTGCCGGTGGGTGCCGGGCCGGTGGAGGTGGTGTGGGTCAAGCGCCGGTGGTTCTGCGACGAGGAGCTCTGTGCTCGCGGGACGTTCAGCGAGTCCACCGTCGAGGTTCCACCTCGGGCGCGCTCGACCGCCCGGCTGCGTGCGGCGCTGGTGGGCGCGGTGGTCGTCTCCGGGCGGGCGGCGGCGGCCACCGCGCGGGCGTTCGCGGTGTCCTGGTGGACGGTCCAGGCCGCACTGTCGGCGGTGGCGGTCCTGCTGGCCGACGTCGATCACCTGCCGGTTCGCCGCCTGGGTGTCGATGAGCACCGCTACCGGTCGGTGCGCTACTTTCGGCGCACAGACGGGACGTGGGCCCGGTTCGAACCGTGGATGACGACCTTCGTGGACCTGGACACCGGGCAGGTCCTGGGCGTGGTCGACGGGCGTGACGCCGCCGGTGTCGGGGCTTGGCTGGCCGCGCGCGCCCTCACCTGGCGCGAGCAGGTCGAGGTCGTGGCGATCAACCCGTCGGCGGCGGTCCGCAAGGCGTTGGCCGAGCACCTGCCCACCGCCGCGGTCTCAGTGGACGCCGTCCACCTGGTCGCCCTGGCCAACGACATGGTGACCAAGGTCCGTCAGCGCCTGGCCCGCGACAACCACGGGCGCCGCGGGATGGTCTGCGACCCGGCCTGGGCGAACCGGCGCCTGCTGCTGCGCGGGGTGAACACCCTGTCTGCGGCCGCCTGGGCGCGCCTGGAACGGGTGCTGGCCACCGATGACCCGACCGACGAGCTCGGCGCCGCCTGGGGCATCAAGGAACAGGTCCGCCGCCTGCTGCACGCCGGCTCCCTGGCCGAGGCCCACACCGAGAAGATGCGCCTGGGCACCTACGTGCTGGCCGCGGACATGCCCGAGGCCGACAGGCTCTACGACACCATCTGCGCCTGGTGGCCGGCGATCGAGGTCCTGATCGTCACCGGCGTGACCAACGCCTGCACCGAAGCCGCGAACACCACGATCAAGAACATCAAACGGACCGGCCGCGGCTTCCGCAACACCCGCAACTACCGCACCCGTATCCTCCTGACCAGCGCCGCGAAGACCGCAGCGTGAACACCCTCCACAGCAGGCCCGTTCACCACGAACCACGAAGAGCCGGTTCAGGCGCTCTCCTGTGACGAAACCCGCTGTGCAGGACCCCGCGGGGGCCCGCACAGCGGGTTTCGTCACTCTCGGCGTCTGAGTTACGTCAGAAAACCGATGGCGGTAGCGGTGGGATTTGAACCCACGGAGGACTTTCACCCTCACACGCTTTCGAGGCGTGCTCCTTAGGCCGCTCGGACACGCTACCGCCCAGGAGGATACCGGCTGGCGCGCGCCGGGCACCAATCCGTGCCCCTGCCCTGGCGTGGCCCGCGCCCCACCCGGTGACGTCCCACCGCGGCCGCTCCGTGCCCCGCCGCTCGACGATCTACGGTGGACGTGTGACCCCCTGGCAACCGTCCACCCTGCTCGGCACGGCGCGCGCCGCGGCAGGCACGCTCGACGACGCCGTGGACCTGCTGGCCGGCCGTCGGCTGGCGGTGCTCACCGGCGCCGGCGTGTCCACCGACTCGGGGATCCCGGACTACCGCGGGCCGGACTCCCCGCCCCGCACCCCGATGACCTACCAGCAGTTCGTCGGCGACGAGGGGTTCCGCCGCCACTACTGGGCGCGCAACCAGGTCGGCTGGCAGCACCTGCGCAACGCCCGACCGAACGCGGGGCACCGCGCCGTGGCCACGCTCGAGCACCGCGGCATCGCCGACGGCGTGATCACCCAGAACATCGACCTGCTGCATGAAAGGGCCGGCTCCCGCCGCGTGGTGGACCTGCACGGCCGGCACGACCGCGTCATCTGCCTGCGCTGCCGGCGGACGGTCACCCGGGCGGAGCTGGCCGCCCGGCTGGACGTGCTGAACCCCGGATTCGCGCAGCGGCTCAGGCGGATCGAGGACGTGGAGATCGCACCCGACGCCGACGCCGTCATCGAGGACACGGCCGACTACCGGATCGCCTCGTGCTGGCTGCCGGACGCCGACGGCGCCCCACGGCCGTGCGGCGGCATGCTGAAGCCGGACATCGTCTACTTCGGCGAGGCGGTGCCGCCCGATCGCGTCGCGGAGGCCTTCGGCCTGGTCCACGAGGCCGAGGCGCTGCTCGTGGCCGGGTCCTCGCTCGCGGTGATGTCCGGGCTGCGGTTCGTGCGGCACGCGGCCCGGGCCGGTATGCCCGTGGTGATCGTCAACCGGGGGGAGACCCGAGGGGATCCGCTGGCCACGCTCACGCTCGACGCACCGACCTCGCTGACGCTCGTGGAGCTCGCCGACCGGCTGTGACCTGGGCTCCGACGCCGGCTCAGCGCCGGGGGCGCTCGCGCCGGTGTCCACGACGGGCTGGCTCGCGGCAGGATGACCGTCATGACGCCGCCCGCCAATCGGCCACCGTTCTCCCGGGAGGCCGACCTCGCGGCGATGACGATGGCGCTCGACGAGGCGCGCGCCGCGCTGGCCACCGGGGACGTGCCGGTCGGCGCCGTCGTACTGGGACCCGACGGCCAGGTGCTGGCGCGTGGACGCAACGCCCGTGAAGCCCGGGTGGACCCGACCGCGCACGCCGAGGTCGTCGCCCTCCAGGCGGCAGCGGCGGCGCACGGCCGATGGCGGCTGGACGACTGCACGCTGGTGGTCACCCTCGAGCCGTGCCTCATGTGTGCCGGGGCGCTCATGCTCGCCCGGGTGTCCCGGCTGGTGCTCGGCGCCTGGGACCCGAAGGCGGGTGCGTGCGGATCACAGTGGGACGTCGTGCGGGACCGTCGAGCCAACCACCGGGTCGAGGTGGTGGGCGGCGTGCTCGCCGAGGAGTCCGCGGCGCTGCTGCGTGAGTTCTTCGGCCCCGCTCGCGAGCCGGGGGCCCCCGGCCGGTAGGTTTGCGGCATGCGCCTGCACGTCGCCGACCACCCGCTCGTCGCCCACAAGCTGACCGTGCTGCGGGACCAGCAGACCAAGTCGCCGACGTTCCGCCTGCTCGTCGACGAGCTCGTCACGCTGCTGGCCTATGAGGCGACCCGCGAGGTCCGGGTGGAGCCGCGCGACATCCTCACCCCCGTCGCCCCGACCACCGGCATGACGATCGCCGATCCGCGGCCCATCGTCGTGCCGATCCTGCGCGCCGGGCTGGGCATGCTCCAGGGCATGACGCGGCTGCTGCCCACTGCCGAGGTGGGCTTCCTGGGGATGCGGCGCGACGAGCAGACCCTGGAGGCCATCACCTACGCCAACCGGCTGCCCGAGGACCTGTCCGGGCGCCAGTGCTTCCTCCTCGACCCGATGCTCGCGACCGGCGGCACGCTGGTCGCGGCGATCGACTACCTGTTCGTCCGCGGCGCGCGCGACGTCACCGGGGTCTGCCTGCTCGCCGCCCCGGAGGGCCTGCGCACCGTGGACGGGGCCTTCGGCGACCGGGTGGACCTGAAGATCGTGGTGGCCGCCGTGGACGAGCGGCTCAACGAGAAGGCCTACATCGTGCCGGGCCTGGGCGATGCCGGCGACCGGCTGTACGGGATCGTCTGAGGCGCAGCACCGGGCGTCGCCAGCCGGGCACCGCGTCCGGCCTCAGAAGTCCCAGTCCGCGTCTTCGGTCTCCACGGCCTTGCCGATGACGTAGGAGGAGCCGGACCCGGAGAAGAAGTCGTGGTTCTCGTCGGCGTTGGGGGCCAGCGCGGCGAGGATGGACGGGTTGACGTCCGTCTCGTCACGGGGGAACAGGGCCTCGTAGCCGAGGTTCATCAACGCCTTGTTGGCGTTGTAGCGCAGGAAGCGCTTCACGTCGTCGGTCAGCCCGAGCGGGTCGTACAGGTCGGCGGTGTACTGCGCCTCGTTGTCGTACAGCTCGAAGAGCAGGTCGAACGTGTAGTCCTTGATCTGCGCCTGGCGGGCGGCGGACTCCTTCTCCAGGCCCTTCTGGAACTTGTAGCCGATGTAGTACCCGTGCACGGCCTCGTCGCGGATGATGAGCCGGATGAGGTCGGCGGTGTTCGTCAGCTTCGCCCGGCTGGACCAGTACATCGGGGCGTAGAAGCCGGAGTAGAAGAGGAACGACTCCAGCATGGTGGACGCCACCTTGCGCTTGAGCGGGTCGTCGCCCCGGTAGTACGTGAGGACGATCTCCGCCTTACGCTGCAGGTTGGGGTTCTCCTCCGACCAGCTGAAGGCGTCGTCGATCTCCGGCGTGGAGATCAGGGTGGAGAAGATCGACGAGTAGGACCGGGCGTGCACCGACTCCATGAACGCGATGTTGGTGTACACCGCCCCCTCGTGGGGGGTCAGCGCATCCGGGATGAGGCAGACCGCGCCCACCGTGCCCTGGATGGTGTCCAGCAGGGTCAGGCCGGTGAACACCCGGGTCGTCATGGTCTTCTCGACCTCGCTGAGCGTCGCCCAGGACTGGATGTCATTGGACACCGGAACCTTCTCCGGTAGCCAGAAGTTCCCGGTCAGCCGGTCCCAGACCTCCAGGTCCTTCTCGTCTTCCAGCCGGTTCCAGTTGATCGCCTGCACCCGGTCGACGAGCCTCAGCTTCTGCGCCATGTCCCCACTCCTCACGTGCTCGGGTCGACCGGTGTCACAGCATGCACGAGACGCAGCCCTCGACCTCGGTGCCCTCGAGCGCCATCTGGCGCAGCCGCACGTAGTAGATCGTCTTGATGCCCTTGCGCCACGCGTAGATCTGCGCCTTGTTGAGGTCCCGGGTGGTCACCGTGTCCTTGAAGAAAAGCGTCAGCGACAGGCCCTGGTCCACGTGCTGGGTCGCCTCGGCGTACGTGTCGATGATCTTCTCGTAGCCGATCTCGTAGGCGTCCTGGTAGTACTCCAGGTTGTCGTTCGTCATGAACGGCGCCGGGTAGTACACCCGCCCGAGCTTGCCCTCCTTGCGGATCTCGATCTTCGAGGCGATCGGGTGGATGGAGCTGGTCGAATGGTTGATGTAGCTGATCGAGCCGGTCGGCGGCACGGCCTGCAGGTTCTGGTTGTACAACCCGTGCTCGCGCACCGCCGCGGCCAGCTCCCGCCAGTCGTCCTGCGTGGGGATGTGCACCCCGGCGGTGGCGAACAGCTCGGCGACCCGCGCCGTGCGCGGCTCCCAGACCCGGTCGGTGTACTTGGTGAAGTACTCCCCGGTGGCGTACGTCGAGTCCTCGAACCCCGTGAACCGCCGGCCGCGCTCGATCGCCAGCCGGTTGGAGGCACGGACCGCGTGGTACGCGACCGTGTAGAAGTACATGTTCGTGAAGTCCAGCCCCTCCTGGGAGCCGTAGAAGATCCGCTCCCGGGCCAGGTAGCCGTGCAGGTTCATCTGGCCCAGGCCGATGGCGTGCCCCTCGTCGTTGGCCCGCTTGATGGACGGCACGGACTCGATCGCCGTCTGGTCGCTCACCGCGGTGAGCGCCCGGATCGCCGTCTCCACGGTGCGCCCGAAGTCCGGGGAGTCCATGGTCAGCGCGATGTTGAGCGACCCCAGGTTGCAGGAGATGTCCCGCCCCACGTGGGAGTAGGACAGGTCGTCGTTGTAGGTGGACGGCGTGGCGACCTGCAGGATCTCCGAGCACAGGTTGGAGTGCGTGACCTTGCCCGCGATCGGGTTGGCCCGGTTGACCGTGTCCTCGAACATGACGTACGGGTACCCGGACTGGAACTGGATCTCGGCGAGGACCTGGAAGAACTGGCGGGCGTTGATCCGGGTCTTGTGGATGCGGTCGTCGTCGACCATCTGCCGGTACCGGGCGGTCACGTCGATGTCGGCGAACGGCATGCCATAGACGCGCTCCACGTCGTACGGGGAGAACAGGCACATGTCCTCGTTGTTCTTGGCCAGCTCGAAGGTGATGTCCGGGATCACCACGCCCAGGGACAGCGTCTTGATGCGGACCTTCTCGTCGGCGTTCTCCCGCTTGGTGTCCAGGAACCGCAGGATGTCCGGGTGGTGGGCGTGCAGGTACACGGCGCCCGCGCCCTGGCGGGCGCCGAGCTGGTTGGCGTAGGAGAACGAGTCCTCCAGGAGCTTCATCACCGGGATGACGCCGGATGACTGGTTCTGGATCTGCTTGATCGGCGCGCCGTGCTCGCGGATGTTGCTCAGCAGCAGAGCGACGCCACCGCCCCGCTTGGACAGCTGGAGGGCGGAGTTGATCCCCCGCGCGATGGACTCCATGTTGTCCTCGATGCGCAGCAGGAAGCAGCTCACCGGCTCCCCGCGCTGCGCCTTACCGAGGTTGAGGAACGTCGGGGTGGCCGGCTGGAAGCGCCCGGAGATCATCTCGTCGACCAACCGGAGGGCGAAGTCGGGGTCACCGTCGGCCAGGCTGAGGGCCACCATGGTGACCCGGTCCTCGAACCCCTCGAGGTACTTCGTGCCGTCGAACGTCTTCAGCGTGTAGGACGTGTAGTACTTGAACGCCCCGAGGAACGTCTGGAAGCGGAAGTCCTTGGAGTAGGCGTACTGGAAGATGCTCTTGACGAAGCCCGGCTCATAACGGTCCAGCACGGCCTTCTCGTAGTAGCCGTTCGTCACCAGGTAGGCGAGCTTCTCCGCCAGCGTCGGGAAGTGCACCGTGTGGGGGATCACGTGCTGGAGGAAGTACTGCCGGGCGGCCTCGTGGTCCTTGTCGAACTGGACCTCCCCGTCCGGGCCGTACAGGTTGAGCATGGCGTTGAGGGCGTGGTAGTCGAGCTCCACGCCGGTGCTGGTCTGCGTCACCGTCGTCGACACAATCGCCTCGATCCTTCCGGGACGCCGGGGGCGCCCGCGCCGGTGCGTGCAGGGGCTGCGCCCCGTCAACAGCACCCGACCTGTCCAGAGATGATGCCGCCGGCCCGGCCGAGGCCGTTCCGGCGAGAGACGCCCGACGCCGTGCGGTCAGGCGATCGCGACCGACGACCGGGCGGCGACGGCCTTGATCTGGTCCGGGCGGAACCCTGACCAGTGGTGACCGTCCGCCACGACGACCGGCGCTTGCAGGTAACCCAGCGACATGACGTAGTCCCGGGCGTCGGAGTCCTCGGTGATGTCCACCACGGTGTAGTCCAGGCCGGCCTTGTCCAGGGCGCGGTACGTCGCGGTGCACTGCACGCACGACGGCTTGCTGTAGACCGTGATCGACATCGTGGCTCCCTGGCTCTTCCCTGTGTCCTGTGCCGTGCTGCTCGGCTCCGTCTCGACGTCGCCGTGGCCTTGAACACTACACCTAGTGGTAAGGCCGCGCACAGACCACTAGGGCTTGTGCTTACATGCGTGTCGTTTTTCACCCTGTGGGCGGCGTTGCACACCGTACCCGACCCCACCGACGGCGCCTGTGACCTGCCCCGTCGCAGCCTCGGCACCCCGGGCGCCCGGTGCTGGGTTCAGCGGGTCCCGGGCCGCCACAGCACGATCGCGCCGGGCTCCCCGGACGGAGCCGCAGGGGCACCACCGCGACGGCGCCGGCCACGCCGGACGGCCTCGACGTCGCCCGACGGGTGCGCACGGAACACCCGGCTGCCCGGCTCGGCGAACGCCCGCAGATACTCCAGCTGGGCGCGCAACCTCTCCACCTCGGCCTCGAGCTCGAGGATGCGCTTGATGCCGGCGAGGTTGACGCCCTCGTCCTGGGAGAGCCGTTGCACCTCCCGCAGCAGATCGATGTCCCGGGAGGAATAGCGCCGCCCACGCCCGCGCGTACGCCGCGGGGACACCAGCCCCAGGCGGTCGTACTGGCGCAACGTCTGCGGGTGCATGCCGGCCAGGCCGGCCGCGACCGAGATCACGAACACTGCGGCGTCATCCGTCGCCATGAGCGCTCCTCACCTCCGCACGGTCCAGCGACCTCACTCCCGAGCGCGCGCGACCAGCTCGGCGCGAGGGTCCTGCCCGCGGGTCGCCTCGGCGAACGCCTGCACCGCCTCGCGTGCCGCACCGTCCAGCCGCTGCGGCACCGCCACCTGCACGGTGACCAGCAGGTCGCCGGTACGGCGAGCGGCCCTCAGCCCCCTGCCCTTGACCCGCAGGGTCCGCCCGGACGGCGTGCCGGCCGGCACGCGCACCCGCACGGTCGAGCCGTCGAGCGTGGGCACGTCGACCGTCGCGCCCAGCGCCGCCTCGGGGAACGTGACAGGCACGGTGATGCGCACGTCCTCGCCGTCCAGGGCGAACACCGGGTGTGGTGTGACGTGGACGGTGATGATCAGGTCGCCGGCCGGTCCACCGTTCTCGCCCGGCCGGCCCGTGCCGCGCAACCGGATCTTCTGCCCGTCGCGCACGCCCGCCGGGATCCGCGCCGTGACGGTGCGCCCCTCGACGTTCAGGGTGATCGTCGAGCCCTGGGCGGCGTCCCGGAACGGCAGCGTCGTCTGCGCAGCGAGATCGGCGCCCGTCCGGCTGGCCCGGCCACCGCCGGAGAACAGCCCGCCGAGGATGTCGTCGAAGCCGCCGGAGCTCCCGCCGCCACCCTGCTGGAACCGCACCCGGGTGCCCGGGCCGGAGAACATCCCGCCGAACAGGTCCTCGAACCCGCTCGGGGCGCCCCGCCCGGGGCCGCCCGCGCCCGCGGTGAACCGCGCGCCGCCGGCCATCGCCCGCAGCTGGTCGTACTGCTGACGTTGCTCCGGGTCGGACAGGACGGCGTACGCCTCGCCGATGTCCTTGAACTTCGCCTCGGCCCCGGCATCCCCAGGGTTCTGGTCCGGGTGGAGCTTGCGGGCGAGCTTGCGGTACGCCTTCTTGATCGCCGCGGCGTCGGCATCCTTGGGGACGCCGAGGACCGCGTAGTAGTCCTTCTCGAGCCAGTCCTGCCCGGTCACAGCGCCTCCCTTCCTCTCCTGTCCATGCCCCTTCCGCCTGCTCGCCGGCTCAGCCCTGCGGCCCGACGACGGCGACCCGGGCCGCACGCAGGATGCGGTCGCCCGCGCGGTAGCCCGGCTGCAGCACCTGCTGCACGGTCGGCTCCGTCACGTCTGGCGACGTCGAGTGCAGCAGCGCCTCGTGCACCGCCGGGTCGAACGGCTCGCTGGGCGCACCGTAGCGCTCCACCCCGAACCGCTGGAGGGTCTGCTCGAGCTTGTCGGCGATGGCCGCGAACGGCCCGGAGAGGTCGCCGTGCGCGCGCGCCAGCTCGATGTCGTCCAGCACGCCCACCAGCGCCTCGGCCACGTCCGCCGCACCCTGTCGGCGCGCCGCCGCGAGCTCGGCCCGGGACCGCTTGACGTAGGCGGAGTACTCCTGCTCGAGGTTGTAGTGGTCCGCGGTGCGTCGCTGCAACTGATCGAGCAGGTCGGCCGCCTGCGCCTGCGCCTGTGCCAACGGGTCGGGCTCAGGCGCCTGCGACGGTGGCTCCGCAGTCGGCGCTGCGGTCCCCCCCGCCTCGGCGGGGACCTCGGCTGGGGCCGGCTCACGCACGTGTCCGGTCGCCGGGTCGATCCGCCGCTTGTCGGTGACCCGCACCTCGGCCTGACCCCCGGAGGGGCCGGCCCCTCCGGCCCCTCCGACCCCTCCGGTCCGGGTGTCCTGATCGCTCACTTGGTGTCCTCGTCGTCCACGATCTCGGCGTCCACCACGTCGTCGGCCGCGGCGCCCGTCGACCCGTCCGCACCGGACGCGCCGGACGCGGCTGTCGCCTGGTCCGACTGGTACAACGCCTCGCCGATCTTCTGGCTCACCGTGACCAGCGCGGACTGCTTGGCCTTGACCGCCTCGACGTCGTCACCCTCGAGCGCCTTCTTCAGCTCGTCGACCGCGCCACGGACCTCGGTGGTCACGTCGGCCGGGAGCTTCTCGGCGTTGTCGGTGAGCAGCTTCTCGGTGGAGTAGACCAGCTGCTCGGCGCTGTTGCGCGCATCGGCCTCCTCGCGACGCTTGCGGTCCTCGGCCGCATGCGCCTCCGCCTCCTTCACCATCCGGTCGATCTCGTCCTTGCTCAGGCCGGACCCGCCGGTGATCGTCATCGACTGCTCCTTGCCCGTGCCGCGGTCCTTGGCGGACACGTGCACGATGCCGTTCGCGTCGATGTCGAAGGTGACCTCGATCTGCGGCACGCCGCGCGGCGCCGGCGCGATGCCGGTCAGCTCGAAGGTGCCCAGCGGCTTGTTGTCCCGGGCGAACTCGCGCTCGCCCTGGAAGACCTGGATGAGCACCGACGGCTGGTTGTCCTCGGCGGTGGAGAAGATCTCCGACCGCCGCGTCGGGATGGCCGTGTTGCGCTCGATGAGCTTGGTCATCACCCCGCCCTTGGTCTCGATGCCCAGGCTCAGCGGGGTCACGTCGATGAGCAGGACGTCCTTGCGGTCACCCGTCATGACGCCGGCCTGCAGCGCGGCGCCGACAGCGACGACCTCGTCCGGGTTGACGCCCTTGTTGGGCTCCTTGCCCCCGGTGAGATCGCGCACGACGTCGACCACGGCCGGCATGCGGGTGGATCCGCCCACCAGGACGACGTGGTCGATGTCACCGACCGTGACGCCGGCGTCGCGGATCACCGCGTGGAACGGCGCCTTGGTCCGCTCCAGCAGGTCCTTCGCCATCTGCTCGAACTGCGCCCGGGTGAGCTTGGAGTCCAGGTGCACCGGCCCGTTCTCGCTCATCGACAGGTACTGCAGCGAGATGTTCGTGCTGGTGGAGCTGGACAGCTCCTTCTTGGCCTGCTCGGCCGCCTCGCGCAGCCGCTGCAGGGCGATCCGGTCCTTGGACAGGTCCACACCCGTGGTGTTCTTCACCTCGGCGATGAGGTGCTCGACGATCCGGCTGTCCCAGTCGTCGCCACCGAGCCGGTTGTCGCCGGAGGTGGCGCGCACCTCGATCGTGGAGAACCCGTCGTCGTCCTTGCCGACCTCCAGCAGGGAGACGTCGAACGTGCCGCCGCCGAGGTCGAAGACGAGGATGAGCTCGTCCTCCTTGCCCTTCTCCAGCCCGTAGGCCAGGGCGGCCGCGGTCGGCTCGTTGATGATGCGGAGCACGTTCAGGCCCGCGATGGCGCCCGCGTCCTTCGTCGCCTGGCGCTGGGCGTCGTTGAAGTACGCCGGAACCGTGACGACGGCGTCCGTGATCGACTCGCCGAGATAGGCCTCCGCGTCCCGCTTGAGCTTGCCGAGGATGCGCGCGGAGATCTCCTGCGGGGTGTACTTCTTGTCGTCGATCGACACCGTCCAGTCCGTGCCCATGTGGCGCTTGACGGAGGTGATGGTGCGGTCGACGTTGGTCACGGCCTGCCGCTTGGCGACCTCGCCCACCAGCACTTCACCCGTCTTGGAGAACGCCACGACGGACGGCGTGGTGCGGGAGCCCTCCGAGTTCGCGATGACGGTGGGCTCGCCACCCTCCAGGACGGCGACCACGGAGTTCGTGGTGCCCAGGTCGATGCCGACTGCTCGTGCCATGTGAAGCCTCTTCCTCGGTGTGTCCGGTCCGGCATCCGGTCGCGGAGGACGGGAGCCGTGCGTCTTGAGTCGTGTCGGCTCAAGTCTGCGCCGCGCGCGGGGATCCACGCAACTCAGCCGGCTCGTACTTGAGTCCGATGGGCTCAACCTCGGGCGTGTGCTGGACATTCCCGGCTCGGTGTGCTGTGCCCGCACATGGCGCGGCCTGCGGATCCCGCCGAGGACTCGCAGGTGCTGGCGTCCGTGCCAGCGGCGACCCGGCTCAACCCGTGACGAGCAGCACGACGAGCGCCCCGTTCAGGGTGACGATCAGGACGGCCACCGCGAGGAGCACCGCCCGCAGCATCGGACCGTTCGCGCGGTCGCCCATGAGGGCCCGGTCGTGCCCGATACGCAGGAGCGGGATGAGCGCGAACGGGATGCCGAAGGACAGCACCACCTGACTGATGACGAGGGCCCACGTCGGATTTGCGCCGAGCCCCAGCACGAGCAGCGCGGGGACCAGCGTGACCACCCTGCGTACCAGCAGCGGGACCCGGACGCGCAGCAGGCCGGCCATGATCGTCGCGCCCGCGTAGGTGCCCACCGACGTCGAGGCCAGGCTGGAGGCGAGCAGGCCGACGGCGAACAGCACCCCGACGGCGGGGCCGAGCGCACCGACGACGGCCGCATGCGCGCCCGGGATGCTGTCCGTGCCCGGCACTCCCCGCAGGCTGGCTGCGGCGAGGAGCAGCAGCCCGACGTTGACCAGGCCCGCCAGGAGCAGGGCGCCGACGACGTCGGTCCGCGTGGCCCGCAGCAGCCGGTCGAGGTCCGCGGTCACGGTGACGTGGCCGTGCCGGTCTCGCGCCAGGGCCGAGTGCAGGTAGATCGCGTGCGGCATGACAGTGGCACCGAGCATGCTCGCGGCGAGCACCACGGAGTCCGTGCCCTCGAAGCGGGGCACCACGCCGGCGAGCACGGCACCCGCGTCCGGCGGGGCGAAGCCCAGGCCGAGGAGGAACCCCGCGGTGATGACGACCAGGAGGCCCATGATGACGGCCTCGAACCTGCGCTGGCCGAACCGGTCCTGCGTGGCCAGCAGCAGCGTGGACACCACCCCGACGATCACCCCGCCGGCCAGCATCGGGACCCCGAACAGCAGGGACAGCGCCAGCGCGCCGCCGACCACCTCCGCCAGGTCCGTCGCCGCCGCGACGAGCTCCGCCTGCAGCCAGAACGCGATGCGCCCGCGCGAGCCGAGCCGGTCCCCCAGCAGCTCGGGCAAAGATCTCCCGGTGACCAGCCCGACCTTCGCCGACTGGTACTGCACGAGCACCGCCATCGCGTTGGCCGTCAGCAGCACCCAGACCAGGAGGAATCCGTATCGAGAGCCGGCGGTGAGGTTGGCGGCGACGTTGCCGGGGTCCACGTAGGCCACGGAGGCCACGAACGCCGGCCCGAGCATCGACACGATCCGAGGACGACGAACCACCACCGACGGGGGTGGCTGCGGGGCCGGCGGAGCGCAGTTCAACTCTTCGCACCCCCAAGTTCGGCTGTCCGAACTCCCAGCCTAGCGGGCGCCGGGCCCGATCGCCTGCGGCGACTCGCGGCCCGTCTGCGCAGCAGGGAGCGGACGGGTCGCGGCTGCGCCCAGCAGGTCACCCGGCGACGTGACCGGTGCAGCCGGCCCGTCGGGCGTCCGAGTTGCCCTGTGGAGCGGGCGTGGCCCGTCCGTCGGGGGGTGGCGGTGTGGATGGGTGCCGCCCGGTGTGGGTGGCGGCCGGTAGACTCGAACGCATGTTCGATGAGGGTGGTTGCCGGGTGGTGGGGCGGGGTGTCCCGGCGGGGCCGGTGGTGCCCGCGGGGGGGCCGGCCCTGGTGGGTAGGACCGTCCCGGTAGGAGTTGTGCTGCTGGAGCAGGGGGAGCCGGTGCCGGGGGACCCGTGGTGGGACCTTTCGGTGCCGGGCGACCCGCTGGACGGGTGGACGGGCGGGCAGGATCGGGGCCCGTCCGCCCGGCCGCCGGTCACGGTTGATGACCTGGTGGGGACCCGGGCTGGTCCCGACCTGGCCTGGCTGGTGGACACCGTGGACGGGGGGTCGTCCGACGACGGGCTGCTGGTGGAGCTGGTCGCAGCGTGCGAACGGTTGGCCGCATGGGCGCACGGGGTGTCCGCCCTGGCCGCGGGACGCCTTGCCCGACGCTCATCGATGTCACCGGGGTGGTCACCATCGGCAGGCGTGCCGAACGACCCGTGCGTCGCTGCCGACGAGCTCGCGTTGCGGTTGGCCTGGTCACGGCGGGCTGCGTCCCGTCTGGTGCGTGACGGGCGGGCGTTCACCGGGGCTTTGGCCCCCACGGCGGACGCACTGCTGGCCGGTCGGCTGGACCGGATCAAGGCCCGGGTCCTGGTCGAACGGTTGGACCGGGTGGGCCTGCCCGTAGCGGTAGCCGTGCAGGACCGTGTGCTGGCGGGTGCGGACCGGCGCACCCCCACCCAGCTGGCGCTGGACACCGAACGGGCGCTGTTGGTCGTCGACCCCGCCGACACCGCCGACCGGGTCACCCGAGCCCGGGCCACCCGGCGAGTGGACCACGCCCGGGCGCTACCGGACGGGATGGCCGGGATGTGGGCGGTGCTCCCCGCCGACCAGGCCGTCCTCATGGACACCACCCTGGACACGATGGCCAGGGCGTTGCGCGCGAACGGAGACCCCCGCACGGTGGACCAGCTGCGCGCAGACACCCTCGTCCGTCTCACCCTCACGGACCGCGACGAGGTCGATCGCTGCCGGCGTGAACCCGGTGCCGTGACCCGCACCGGTACCCGCAGGTCGTTGGGAGCACCTCCCCCCGACCGGCCCGGCCCCGGGCCGGCAGCCGGGGGCCGGGGCCGGGTGGTGCCCCCCACACCGCACATCAACGTCACCGTGGGCCTGTCCACCCTGCTCGGGGTGGACGAGCTGCCGGCCGAGCTCGACCGTTACGGGCCGATCCCCGCCACCCAGGCCCGTGCCCTGGCCGCCGGCGGGATCTGGCGGCGCATCATCACCGACCCGATGACCGGCACCGTGCTGGACGTCGGCCGCACCCGGTACACCCCACCCGCCGACATCGACCGGCACGTGCGCACCCGCGACCACACCTGCGCCCGCCCCGGCTGCCCGACCCCCGCCACCACCTGCGACCTGGACCACACCATCCCGTTCCACGCCGGCGCCGGCCCTCAGCGGACGACCGCCGCCGACAACCTGGGACCACTGTGCCGGCGGGACCACCGGCTGAAGACCGACGGCGGATACCACCTGACCCAGCCCGCCCCCGGCGTGTTCGACTGGACCACCCCCACCGGGCACACCTACCGGTGCACCCCCGGCACCCACGGACAGTCCCGACTCACCCACATCCCCGAACACCCACCCCCACCCCCACGGACAACCCGGCTGGCCCACCCAGCCCACCAACCACCCCCAACCCGAGCCCGAGCCCGAGCCCGAGCCCGACGACGATCCCCCACCCTTCTGAGCGCACGGCACACCCCTCGCGGCGGACACCACCACCGCGGATCAGACCGCCGTTATCAGACCGCCGTTATCAGACCGCCGTCGTGACCTCCGTCTCCCACCCGGCGGCCGACGGGTGGAACCCGATCCGCCCGTAGTAGTCGCGCGCCCCCACGACGTCACGCGCCGCGACGAGCCGGCGGAACCCCTTAGCCGCAAACACCCCGCTACGCCGATACACGAACTCCCCGGGCGTGAGGTCGCGGAACCGCTCGGTGACATAGTCCAACTCCACCAGGCCGACCCCGTCGCCCGCGTCGCGCACGACCACGACACCAACCGTCTCGTCACCGCGCAACACCAGGAAGACGCTGCGGTCTTTCGACGGTGCACGCGGGGTTGTCGTGTGGGTGGCGGCTGGGACAATGGCGCCGATGTCCACCGATCAGATCCTCGACGCCCTCGACCTCGAACAACGCGAGGTCGCGCTGGCGCTGCACGGTCCGGTCTGCGTCCTGGCCGGTGCCGGCACCGGCAAGACCCGGGCGATCACCCACCGGATCGCCTACGGGGTGCGCACCGGCGTGTACCGACCCACGCAGGTGCTCGCTGTGACCTTCACGGCCCGCGCCGCCGGGGAGATGCGCGGGCGGCTGCGCGACCTCGGGGTCGTCGGTGTGCAGGCACGCACCTTCCACGCGGCCGCACTCCGTCAGCTGCGGTACTTCTGGCCGCGAGTCGTCGGCGGCGGCCTGCCCAGGCTGATCGAGGCGAAAGCGCCCGTCGTCGCCGACGCGTGTCACCGCCTGGGGCTGGCGGTGGATCGCCTCGCGGTGCGTGACCTGGCCGGGGAGATCGAGTGGGCCAAGGTGTCCGGCGTCTCGGCGGACGACTACGTCCGGGCCGCTGCAGCGCTCGACCGCGCTGCGCCGGCCGGCCACGACCGCGCGACCATCGCCCGTCTGATCACGGCCTACGAGGAGGCCAAGGAGGCGCGCGGCGTGATCGACATGGAGGACGTCCTGTGGCTGCTGGCAGGCATGCTCGTGGAGCACCGGGCGATCGCCGCGCAGGTGCGCGACCAGTACCGGTGGTTCGTCGTCGACGAGTACCAGGACATCTCCCCGCTGCAGAAGCTCCTGCTCGACGAGTGGCTCGGCGGTCGGCAGGAGCTGTGCGTCGTCGGGGACCCGAGCCAGACCATCTACTCCTTCGCCGGAGCGACACCGGCCTACCTGCTGGGGTTCCCTCGCGAGCACCCCGCGGCGCAGGTGATCCGCCTGGTCCGGGACTACCGGTCGACGCCGCAGGTGGTGGCCCTGGCCAACGACGTGCTCGCGGTGCGCGGTCGGCGCCGCGGGGACGCGTCCTCGCCGCTCGAGCTGCTCGCCCAGCGTCCGGACGGTGCGGCGGTCGGCTTCAGCGTGTACGACGACGACGAGGCGGAGGCGGCAGGAGTGGCCGCCCGGATCGGGCGTCTCGTCGCCGGAGGGACCCGGCCGAGCGCGATCGCCGTGCTGTTCCGCACCAACGGCCAGTCGGAGGTGTTCGAGCAGGCGTTGGCCGATGCCGGGATCGGCTACCTGCTGCGTGGCGGGGAGCGGTTCTTCGCCCGCCGGGAGGTCCGCGAGGCGGTGGTCCGGCTGCGCGGGGCCCGGTTGGCGGCGCAGGGCGAGGCCGACCAGCCGATGCCGGATCTGGTCCGGGACCTGCTGCGTGGGATGGGGTGGTCCGAGACCCCCCCGGCCGCTCGCGGCGCCGTGCGGGACCGGTGGGATGCGCTGCAGGCGCTCGTCGGGCTCGCCGACGACCTGTCCGCGCACGCCACGGCGGAGGGGCGCACGGCTACCCTCACCGATCTCATCGCCGACCTGGAAGAGCGAGCTGCCGCCCAGCACGCGCCGACGGTCGAGGGCGTGACCCTCGCGTCGCTGCACGCCGCCAAGGGGCTGGAGTGGGAAGCGGTCTTCCTCACCGGCCTGTCCGACGGGCTGCTGCCCTGGACGTTGGCCCAGGCCGAGGCGGACATCGAGGAGGAGCGCAGGCTGCTGTACGTCGGGATCACCCGGGCGCGCGACCATCTCGAGCTGTCCTGGGCGCGGGCCCGGGCCGGCGGGCGCGGTGGACGGCGACGTTCCCGCTTTCTCGACGGGTTGTGGCCCGAGGAGATGCCCGTGCGCAGTCGCGGCGGGCGGGTGGTCGCCGCGGGGCCGGCTGACCCTGGGGTGCTCGACCGGTTGCGCGAGTGGCGGGCGGCCGTGGTGGCGGACACCGGGCGCCCGGCGCGCGCCGTTCTCGTCGATGCCACACTGGAGCGCGTCGCGCAGGAACGCCCGACGACGACGAGCGAGTTGGCCCGCGTGCGCGGCGTCGGGGCGGTGACGGTCGATCGCTACGGCGCGTCGATCGTCGCGGCAGTGACCGGGCGGCGGCTCGGGCAGGCCGTGGACTGAGCGACGCGCGCCGCCCGCTGGCTGTGCCTGCGGTGCAGGCCGTGACCGAGCCGGGGTCAGACCGGGGGGCCGTGACCGAGCCGGGGTCAGACCGGGGGCAGACCGGTGCAGCCGCAGGCCGGGTGGGGTGTCCACGGGCGCAGCCGTGGCGTGGCACCGGGCCAGTCGACCTCCCACGACGCGCCGCGGGTCCGAGCCTGCTCGCCATCGAGGTGCGTGACGGCCTCAGCGGCGGCCAGCGCGGCAGTGACGGCCGCGACGACGGCCGGCACCCCTGGGTCGGTCCGCCGCTTGCGCACCGGTGCAGCCAGCTGGGCGGCGACCATCGGCCAGGCGGCGTCGTCGTCCGTGCGGTGCAACTCGACGCAGCGCAGGCACGCCCGCCCGTCCCCGGGGACGACGAGGGGGCCCACGCTGGTACCGGCCTCGTGCAGCACGACGGGTAGGTGCGCGGTGCCCTGGGCGACCAGCGCGAGCGCTCGGGCGGGGTCGGTCAGACCGCGTTCGACGAGCACGACCAGGTCGCACCGCCGCCCCGGTCCCGTGCCGACCTCGGGTGCCACGTCCCGTACCGCCCGCGCCGCGGAGGCTCGACGAGGCCGGCCGATGTCGCTCGTCCGGTGACCACCGGGGCCGACGTCGACGGATGTGACCGGCGCGTCGTCGTCGAGCAGGACGGTCCCGACGCCGGAGGCCGCCAGTGCGGTCGCGATGCCCACGCCGACCCGGTCGAGCCCGACGATGCCGACCACCCGGGCCGCCCGCGCCCGCACCGCTGCCGACCCGTCACCGTCCGCGCGGACCAGGCCCCAGCAGACCGCGTCCGCCTGGCAGACCGGCCAGACGGCGGAGTCGCGACGGGCCGGGACCACGAGGCCGGCTGCGCCCACCATGTCGACGATGGCGCGTGCTCGCGGCGCGGTCACGCCGGCCCGGGCCGCCTGGGGCTGGGTCAGCACGTCAAGGTCGCCGTCGTCGCCGACGCGCAGGAGCTGGTCCACCTCGGCAGGGGTGAGCCGGTCCAGACGGACCGCCCAGCGCCGGTCCGTGCCGATCTGGACCTCGTCGGGACCGCGACGCAGTACCCGCACGCCGTTCCGGAGCCGCATAGGCCCTCCCGCCCGTGTTCCCGGGGCGGTCACACCGTTCCGGGAGGGTCGAGGGACCGAGGCGAACCGCCTCCGCCCCGCGATCCCGGGGTCCACGCTGGCAGAGCAGGCCCTGGAGTGCATCGACGTTTCCACAACTGGCCGACCGCATGCGGCGCGATCCGCGGCCGCGTCAGGCGGGTGGCCACCACCCCCGCGGCGTGGCGCCGCGCTCCGCACCCGGCACCACGCCCGCGGCATGGCGCCCCGCCCCGCTCCGCACCCGGCACCACGCCCGCGGCGTGGCGCCGCGCTCCGCACCGGGCGCCCGCCGCCAACCGTCCGGCATCGCAGACACGTCGGGGGGCGGGCGTCCACCAGGACACCCGCCCCCCGACCTGCGTGCGGTGGCTCAGGCCTTGCCGAGGATGCGGTTGAGCTTGGTGCCGCAGACCGGGCAGACACCCTTGGCCATCCGACGGCCGGACTCGGAGACGACGACGTCGCCCTCGGTCTCCCGCTTCTGCTTGCACTTCACGCAGTAGAACTCGCCCTTGTAGGTCTCGGCCATCGACGTCTCCTCCGTGTGCTCGCCGACCGGGCGATCTGCCGGCCGGGCTGCCGGCCGGGGTGGGAGCCGCGCGGCCGAGCACCGCACACAGTATCGGCACCGTGAGCGTGCCACCCTCCGCCGCACGCGGGAATCGTGGAGCGGCCGATGTACACCGCGGCTCCTCGCGCGCGGTGTGGGCCGCTGTACCGTGCTGCGCGTGGAGCGGTCGGGGGACGCCGCGGAAGCGGTAGAGGTGCGGCGGTCCCGTCGGCGTGTGCGCACGGTGACCGCCTACCGGGAGGCCGGCCGCATCGTGGTGGCCATCCCGGCCCGGTTCACCCGCGCGCAGGAGCGGGAGTGGGTGCCCCGCATGCTGGCGCGGCTGGCTGACCAGGAGCGTCGCCGGCGGCCGTCCGATGCTCAACTGCTGCGCCGCGCGCGCGAGCTGTCCGCCCGATACCTCGGCGGGCGCGTCGATCCCGCCAGCGTGCAGTGGTCTGCTCACCAGGAGCACCGGTGGGGCTCCTGCACGCCGAGCGACGGGTCCATCCGGATCTCTGCGCGCGTGCAGGGCATGCCGTCGTGGGTCATCGACTACGTCCTGCTGCACGAGCTCGCCCACCTGCTGCATGCCGGGCACGGCCCGGACTTCTGGGCGGAGCTGGCCGCGTACCCCCGCACCGAGCGGGCACGTGGCTTCCTCGAGGGTGTCGCCCACCTGAGCGAGACCGAGCCTCCGGACGGCACCGAGCCTCCGGACGGCACCGAGCCTCCGGACGGCACCGAGCCTCCGGACGGCACCGAGCCTCCGGACGGCACCGAGCCTCCGGACGGCACCGAGTCGGCGGACTGACCCCGGCGGCAACCGACCTCAGTGCGCCGGTGCCCCGTCGTCCGGGTCGTCCGGGTCGTCGGGTACCGCGCTTCCAGGCGGCTCGCCCTCGTCGAGCATCTCGGCGAGGGCTCGGTCGACGTCGGCATCCTCGGCCGAGGCTGCCGCTCGACGGGCGGCGTAGCCCGCCACGTCGTCGAGGTCCTCCGCACCGGGCAGCAGGTCCGGGTGTGCCCACACCCCGTCGCGTGCTCCGGGGCCGGCCTCGCGGGCGATCTGGGCCCACAGCGCCGCGGCGTCCCGGCTGCGCCGAGGTCGCAGCTGCAGCCCCACCAGGGTCGCGAACGTCTGCTCGGCGGGTCCGCCGGCGGCCCGGCGTCGGCGCATCATCTCCCGCAGCGGCACAGCGTGCGGCAGGTGCGGGGCCGCGGCCGTGGCGGTGACCTCCTCCACCCAGCCCTCGACGAGCGCGAGCGCCGTCTCCAGCCGGGTCAGCGCAGCGCGCTGCTCGGGAGTGGTCTGAGGTGCGAAGACACCGCTCGACAGGGCCGCCTGCAGCGCGCCGGGGTCGGTCGGGTCGATCTCCTCGACCGCCTGGGTGAGCTGGTCCATGTCGATGCGGATCCCTCGGGCGTATGCGTCCACCGCACCGAGCAGGTGACTGCGCAACCAGGCGACATGGGTGAACAGCCGGGCGTGCGCGGCCTCGCGCAGGGCGAGGAACGCGCGCACCTCGTCGACCGGGGCGTCAAGTCCTTCGGCGAAGTCGTGGACGTTCGCGGGTACGAGCGCGGTCACCGGCTCGCGCACCAGCGGCAGGCCCAGGTCGGTCAGGCCGAACGCCTCGCGCGCGAGGGTGCCCGCAGCCTGGCCCAGCTGCATGCCGAACACGGCCGAGCCCAGCTGTTGCACCAGCCGCCGAGGGTCCGGCGGGACACCGGGCTCGCCGGCACCCCGGAGGGCAGCGGGCCACGCCGCTGCCAGGTCGTCCGGCAAGTGATCGGAGAGCGCGTCGGCCAGAGCGCTGGACAGGGCGTCGGCCACCGGCTCGGTGAGTCGACGCCATGCCGGCATGGTCTGCTCCACCCAGGCGGCCCGGCTCAGCGCCCGCACGCCGCCGCCGGCCGGCGGCAGGTCGGTGACCACGTCCAACCACAGCTCGGCCGCCGAGAACGCGTCGGCGACCCGTCGCTCGTCGGCCGCGGTCACCACCGGGTCGCCCCCGACGGCAGCGGTGCGCCGGGCGACCTCGCGGGCGACGTCCCAGTTGACCGGTCCCTGGCCGGAGGCGGAGAGCATGCGCTGCACCTCGGCCAGCACCTGCTGGAGGGCCACCGGGTCGGCCGAGAGCCCCTGGGACGCGGCGATCGCGGCCGGGTCCACCCCACGCTCGCGCAGCATCCGCAGGGCGTCGTCGGCGTCGGGACCGAAGAGGTCCCGGAACATGCGCTCCCACGCGGACATGTCACCGCCGGACGGCGGGGGCTGCTGGGTCATCGGCATCCTCCTGCCACGATGGTCCTCTGGCGGTGGCCCTCGGTGTGAGCGTCCACGCTAGCCACCCGAGATGGGAGACGAGGCATGGTGGCGGCGCAGGTTCGCTCAGGGCGCACCCCTGGCGGGATCGTGGTCCTCGGCGACGGACCGGTGCCACGGGCGGTGGCGGCCTGGTTGGGCGCCCGCGGCCACGCGGTCAGCCTGCTCCCGGCGCTGGACCCGTCCTCAGCTGCCGGTCCTGACGTGCCGCCGGCCGGAGCCGGATCCGGGCTCGCCGCGGACCTTGTTGCCGCGGCGGGGGCGCTGGTCTGGTTCGCCGACGGAGGTGACGTCGCGGCGAGCTGGGCGATCCCCGCCGACCGCCGCCGCGCGGCGGTCGGCGAGCAGGCCCGGGCCGTGCGGGAGATCGCCGCGCAGGGCGCAGGTCCGGCGGTGGTGGTCGTCACCTCGGCGATGGTCCACGGTGCGTCCCTCGAGCGCCCGGTGCTGCACGACGACTCGCCCGTGCTTCCGCCCGACGACGGGCCCGGGGTGGTGGCCGACCTGCTCGCCGTCGAGGCAGAGCTGGCCGCTGGGCTCGCGGCCGGCGAGCTGGCGGTGCTGCGCCCGGCGCCCGTCGTCGGCCCTGCCGTGGACACCCTGATCACCCGGCACTTCGAGGCACCCCGGCTGCTGGCGCTACGCGGGGTGGACAGGCCGTGGCAGCTGCTGCACACGGACGACCTCGCGGCGGCGGTGGAGGCCGTCCTCGTCCATGGCCTCACCGGCGGTCTCACCGTCGGGGCACCGGACGTCCTGGACCCGGTGACGGTCCAGCGACGGGCCGGGATGCGCCGGGTCGAGCTGCCGGCGGCCACGGCCTTCGGTGTGGCGGAGCGGTTGCACCGGATCGGCGTCCTGCCGGCGCCCGCAGCCGAGCTGGCGTACGCCGTGTACCCGTGGACGGTGGCTGCCGACCGGCTCGTGGCGCTGGGCTGGTCTGCGCAGTGGTCCACCGCAGCGTGCCTCGACGTGCTCGTCGATCAGGTGCACGGGCGGCTGACGCTGGGTGGACGGCGGCTGGGAGGTCGGGACGCCGCCGCTCTCGGGGCTGCCAGCGCGGCGGTCGCGGCCGTCGGGACGGCGGCTCTGGTGCGTCGGGCACGGTCGCGCGGTTGACGCTACGGTGCGCTGCGCGCGCCCGGATGCCTCCAGGTCCGCCGGTCGGCCGTCACAGCGGGGTGCGTCATGATCGTCATGTGGAGGACGTCGCCCCGCAGGGGCCCACCGAGGCCGATCCTGCCGCCACCGGACCGGCTGCTGGCATGGGTGTCACCGGGCCGCGCCGCCCACCGGCGAGTGCCCGGTCCCGGACGCTGGCCGTCTCCGCCCTGGCGACGGGACTGCTGCTGGCCGTCGGCATCGCGCTCCCGATGCCCTATGCGGTGACCTCGCCCGGCCCGACGGTGAACACGCTCGGCGAGCAGGGCGGGGAGCCGCTCATCACCGTGACGGGGGCGCCGACCTACCCCCCCAGCGGTGAGCTGCGCCTGACGACCGTGTCCTCCACCGGGGCACCCGGGTTCCCGACCAGCTCGGTGGCCGCCGTGCGCGGCTGGTTCGCGCGAACTGCGCTCGTCGAGCCGGTGGAGGACGTGTTTCCGCCGGACCTCACCGCGGACCAGATCAGCTCCGGCAACGCGGCGGCCATGACCGAGTCGCAGCAGAACGCGACGGTGGCGGCACTCACGGAGCTGGGCTACGACATCCCGGTGACGCTGTCCGTCGCCGGGGTCATCCCCGGGTCCGCCGTGGCGGGCGTCGTCGAGAACGGGGACGTCCTGCGCACGGTGGACGGCACGGCCATCACCTCGTACGCCCAGCTCGCCCAGATCATGGCGGGGATCGCCCCGGGCACGACCATCAGCCTCGGCGTGCTCCGGGACGGCGCGGACCTGACCCTGACCGTGCGGACCGTGCCGCCGGTCGACGGCAACGGGCAGCCCTCCGACGCCCCGGGCAGCCAGATCGGCATCACGGTCAGCCCCAGCTACGACCTGCCCGTCCAGGTGTCCATCCGGATCGAGGACATCGGCGGGGCGAGCGCGGGGACCATGTTCGCGCTGGGGATCATCGACCTGCTCACCCCCCAGGACGAGGCGAACGGCGCGATCGTCGCCGGCACGGGAACGATGGACCTGGCTGGCCGGGTGGGCCGGATCGGCGGGATCCGGCAGAAGATGGCCGGCGCGGCCCGGGACGGCGCGGCGTGGTTCCTCGCCCCCGCGGACAACTGCCCGGACGTCGTCGGGCACGTGCCCGACGGGCTGCGGGTCGTCCGGGTGGCCACCCTGCACGAGGCCCGCCAGGCCATGGTGGCGATCGGTGCGGGTACCGCGGACAACCTGCCGACGTGCGGCTGAGCGGACGACCCGGTGCTGGTGCGGACGACCCGGTGCTGGTGCGGACGACCCGGTGCTGGTGCGGACGACCCGGTGCTGGTGCGGCCCGGTGCGGTCAGGCGAACGTGGCGCGCAACGCCTCGACGAGCGCGGGCACGACGTCGGGTCCCTGCCCGACCTCGTCGTCCCGGTCGTGGGCGCGGGTGCGCACGGCGCACCAGCTCGGCCCGTCGCGCAGCACCCCGACGGCGAGCCGGACGTCCTGTCGGGCCGGGTGCGCCAGCAGGAAGGCCACGGCGGCCTGCGGGTCGGTGGGCATCCCGGCCTCCGCCTCGGGCGGCAGGACGACGCGCTCGACGCTCACCGCTGCGCCGTCCACCGTGTCGGGCCAGCTCAGGCTCGCCAGCAGCTGCTCGAGGTCGTCGGCCGTCGGCAGCCCCTCCTGCTCCACGGAGGTGATGTGCTCCGGGTCTGCCGCGGCGGCCGACAGCACGCCGGCCGGCAGCTGGTCACGCAGCGTCGGGTCGACGCGCAGGGCGTGAGCGGTGCGCACCAGCGCGAACACGCGGATCGGGCCGTCCCAGCCGCCGCTCGCCACGTGCCGCTCGATCTCACGCACCGCGACGGCCAGTGCCTGCTCGTCACTCACCGGGACATCCTCCCATCCCTGGCCGGCCCGTTCCTGGGCGGGTGTGGGAACCTGATCCCGAGCACCAGCGTTGTGCCGGATGCCAGGGTCGGCCGTCCGGACCCGTGCGTGATCCCAGACCCGTCATGGATAGGAACACCAGGTCGTGACCTTCTCCAGCTCAGCTGCCCGCCCGGCACGTCCTCCCCGGCCCGCACGCACGCGCCGGCGTGGCGCGCTCATGCCGACCCTGGTGGTGCTCGCCATCCTGGTCGTGCTCGTCATCGTCCTGGCCCAGATCTGGACCGAGGTGCTCTGGTTCCGCCAGCTGGGCTACCTGCAGGTGTTCGGCACCGAGTGGGGCAGCCGGATCGTGCTGTTCCTCATCGGCGCCGTGGTGATGGCCGCCGGGGTCGGATCGAGCATGTCCGTGGCCTACCGGTCGCGGCCCATCTATGCGCCGAGCACGCCGCAGCAGGCCACGCTCGACCAGTACCGCGAGGCGATCGAGCCATTGCGCCGGGTGGTGATGATCGTCGGGCCGCTGGTCGTCGGCGTGTTCGCCGGGCTGGCCGCCGCCCAGCGCTGGGAGAGCATGCAGCTGTGGCTGCACGGGCAGCCGTTCGGCCAGACCGACCCGCAGTTCGGCATGGACCTGGGGTTCTACGTCTTCACCCTGCCTGCGGTGCAGTTCATCGTGTCGTTCCTGCTCTCCGTGGCCATTATCGCCGCGGTGGCCGGCGTGGCCACCCACTACCTGTACGGCGGGATCCGCACGACGCCAGGCACGCGCGGGGTGCAGACCACCGCGACCGCCCGCCGTCAGCTGTCCATCACCGGCGCAGCGCTCATGGTCATCATCGCCGCCAACTACTGGCTGGACCGTTATGAGCTGCTCACCCGGGCCGGGGACAAGTTCGAGGGCGCGTCCTACACCGACGTGCACGCGGTGATCCCGTCCAAGACGATCCTTGCCGGGGTCGCGCTGTTCGTCGCGGTCCTGTTCATCGTGACCGCGGTGCGTGGCAACTGGCGGTTGCCGGCGATCGGCGTCGGCCTGATGATCGTGTCCGCGATCATCATCGGGGGGATCTACCCTGCGATCGTCCAGCGCTTCCAGGTCGTGCCCAACCAGCTCGACAAGGAAGCCCCCTACATCGAGCGCAACATCGGGGCCACCCGCACCGCGTTCGCCATCGACGACGTGCAGACCAGCCAGTACAACGCGACGGTCACCGCCGAGCCGGGCGCCCTGCGCGCGGATGCCGACACCACGGCGTCCATCCGCCTGCTGGACCCGCAGGTGGTCAGCCCGTCGTTCCGCCAGCTGCAGCAGGTGCGCAGCTACTACTACTTCCAGCAGACCCTGTCCGTCGACCGCTACGAGATCGGCGGTCAGAACCGGGACACCGTCATCGCGGTGCGCGAGCTGGACCTGGCCGGCATCCCTGCTCAGCGCAACTGGGTCAACGAGCACACGGTCTTCACCCACGGTTACGGGGTCGTGGCGGCCTTCGGCAACACGACGGCGTCCGGCGGGCAGCCGGCCTTCTGGGAGTCCGACATCCCCTCCCAGGGCGCCATGGGCCCGTACGAGCCACGGATCTACTTCAGCCCCAACGCGCCGGACTACTCCATCGTCGGGGCGCCGGAGGGGTCCCCGCAGTGGGAGCTGGACTACCCGAACGACGCGGCCAACGGGCAGGTCAACACGACCTTCCCGACGGGCCAGGTGTCCGCCGGGCCGGCCATCGGTGACCCGTTCACCAAGTTGTTGTACGCCATCAAGTTCGGCTCGGAGCAGATCGTCTTCTCCAACCGGGTGACCGCCGACTCGCAGGTGCTCTACGACCGCGACCCCACGGCGCGTGTGCAGAAGGTGGCGCCGTATCTCACGCTCGACGGGCGGGTGTACCCGGCGGTGGTGGACGGCCGGGTGAAGTGGATCGTGGACGGCTACACGACGACCGACCAGTACCCGTACTCCGCGTCGCGGGCGCTGGACGAGGCCACCCAGGACGCTCTCACGGCGACCTCCAGCTCGGTGCAGGCGCTTCAACCCGCGCAGGTCAACTACATCCGCAACTCGGTGAAGGCCACCGTGGATGCCTACGACGGCTCCGTGGACCTGTACGCCTGGGACACCAACGATCCGGTGCTGGCCGCGTGGAGCAAGGTGTTCCCCACCTCGCTCAAGCCGATCAGCGACATCTCCGGCCCGCTGATGAGCCACATCCGCTACCCGGAGGACATGTTCAAGGTGCAGCGGGACCTGCTCAGCCAGTACCACGTGACCGACGCCCGCGAGTTCTTCCAGGGCGGCGACTTCTGGTCCGTGCCCAACGACCCGACCGTCACCCAGCAGCAGGTCGCGCAGCCGCCCTACTACCTGACCCTGCAGATGCCCGACCAGCAGGCGGCGGCGTTCTCCCTGACGTCGACGTTCATCCCGGCCGGCACCAACCCGCGGAACCTGCTGACCGGCTACCTGGCCGCTGACGCGGAGGCCGGGAACACGCCCGGCCAGCCGGCGGAGGGGTACGGCACGTTGAGACTCCTGGAGATGCCCCGGGACAGTCCGGTGCCCGGCCCCGGCCAGGTGAACAACTCGTTCGCCTCCGACGCGGACGTCTCCGGCTTCCTCAACGTCCTGGAGCTGCAGAACTCCACGGTGGTGCGGGGCAACCTGCTCACCCTGCCCATGGGCGGCGGGCTGCTGTACGTCCAGCCGGTGTACGTGCAGTCCTCCTCGGGCACCCAGTTCCCACTGCTGCAGCGCGTGCTGGTGGCGTTCGGCGACAAGATCGGCTTCGCGCCCACCCTCAACGAGGCACTCGACCAGGTGTTCGGCGGCAATTCCGGCGCTCGGGCCGGGGATGCCGGAGCGAGCCCCACGACACCGGGCGCGGGAGGGTCCGCGACGCCGGCGCCGTCCCCGTCGGCCAGTCCGTCGCCGTCACCGAGTGCGTCGGCCGCGCCCAGCCCCGAGCCGACCGGCTCAGCTGACGCCCGGCAGCGGCTCACGGCGGCGCTCACCGACGCCAACCAGGCGATGCAGGACGGCCAGGCGGCTCTGCAGAAGGGCGACTTCGCCGCCTACGGTGCCGCGCAGCAGCGGTTGCAGGCGGCCATCGAGGCAGCGATCGCCGCGGAGCAGGCGATCGGCTGACACGGTGGCGCGCGTCAGGCGGGGGTGTGCCGAGGCTGGGGTCCGGCCCAGGCCACGGCGCACCCCTGGTGCCGTCGGTGCCGACGTGGCGAGGGTGACGTCGGCACCGACTTGGCCCTGCGGGTGATGTCGCCTAGACTGGGGGAACCGACGCGGGGTGGAGCAGCTCGGTAGCTCGCTGGGCTCATAACCCAGAGGTCGCAGGTTCAAATCCTGCCCCCGCTACTTGTGAAGTAGCAGTTCAGAGGCCCTTTCTCCCTTCGGGGAGGGAGGGCCTTTGGCGTTCGTGTCAACGAGATGTCAACGAGGGCTGGCCGGCGCATGGGCGCGTATACGGCCGGTTCTGGGTGGACGTTGGGCCAGGCGCGGGCGCTGGCCACTCCCGTACGACGTGACGTAGGCGACACCCCGACCCACCCCTCGGGTCCCGCTGGTGGCGCCGCGGTCTGGCGTCGGTGCTGCCGGGTAGCGTTCGGATGATGCCCGCGCCCGAGCGGGGGTGACAGGACGCCGCTGGCAAAGGGAGCACATGTGGGCGCCGAGATCGAACTCGTGAGCGATGGCGACGGCCTCGCGATCGTCGGCGCCGCCACGGACGTCGAACGGTTCCTCCTCGCATCCGGGCTCGACAAGGTGCCGTCGAAGGGCCTCGATCTTCACCGCATCTGGTCGGTATCGGGAACTGCCGGGGCGGCGGCACAGGTCGGTGCCGACCTCGCGATGAACTCCGGGCGCTGGGTGAAGTTGACCGCTGAGTCCGCCGAGGCCGTCCGCACGTACGGGCTGATGGCGACCAGGACGCCGGGCGTGAGCCATGCGATGATCGGCAACCCCGGCGACGTCAAGCAGTGGCTCCAGATTGCGCAGGCACCGACAGCCCTGCTGAGCCGCCCGTTCGCGCTGACCGCACTGTCCACGATGATGCAGCAGCGCGCCATGCAGCAGCAGATGGACGAGATCGTCGAGTACCTGCAGGAGATCACCGAGAAGGTGGACGACATCCTCCGGGGCCAGAAGGACGCCGTCCTGGCGGACATGATCGGGGTGGACCTGATCATCGAGGAGGCCCTGACCGTTCGCGACCAGGTGGGGCGGGTCTCGGAGGTGACGTGGTCGAAGGTGCAGGCGACCTCGACGACGATCGCCCGCACCCAGGGCTATGCGCTCCGCCAGCTCGACGCCATCGCCGAGAAGCTGGGGAGGAAGGCGGACCTCGGCAAGATCGCCAAGGCGACGCAGGAGGCGGAGCCGAGGGTTCGCGAGTGGCTCGCCGTCCTCGCCCGGACCTTCCAGCTGCAGGACGGATTGGCCGTGCTCGAGCTCGACCGGGTGCGCGACGCCTCACCCGAAGAGCTCGACGCCCACCGCCTGGGGCTGACCGCGGCGCGGCGCAACCGCCGCGAGCTCATCGCTCGGAGCACCTCGGCGTTGCTCGCGCAGATGGAGGTGACCGTCCGGGAGGCGAACTCGAAGGTGCTGTTCCACCCGGTCGACTCCCCGGCGGCGGTCCTCGTGAGCAATCGGGTCACCCGGGGCGTCATCGACTTCCACGGACGTCTCGGAATCGAATCCGATCACCAGCTCAGCGACGCGAGGCGGTGGGGCCGGGCATTCGGTGAGGTGGTCGACGAGGCGAGGGCGACGGGTGGCAGGGGCGCCGCGGCCGTCAGGCGCGCCGGCGGAGAGACACTGGACCGCGTCACCCAGACGGTGCGTTCGATCGAGATCGATGCCGCCCCGGGGCTGGCCCGCGCAGCGGCGGAACGAGCCCGAACCGGAGCCACCGGAGTGGCCGGCCGGGTTGCGGGAGTGCTCGGCTCGCCGTTCCGGCAGCGGAGCGGCCCCGTCCAGCCCGGCACAGGCGACAAGGCGGCTCCCGTCGCGGGCGATGAGGTGGGGTCCCCGGACGACGGGGACTGACCACCCCTACCGAATGGGCCTCCCACCCTTCGCGGTGATGATCTCCCCCAGAGGCGGTGACCCGTGGCCCTCGAGATCGAGTAGGACGAGCGTGACCAGCGGAGGGAGTGGTTCGTATGGCAGCCGCTCGAGCACCCAGCGCCAGTCGAGACGTTCCTGCTCGAGGCGGACGCTCTCGCCGTGACGATCCTCGACCAGCTCTCCATACAGCCCAGCTTCTTCGAAGGTGAGCCGGTCCAGGCGGGCAGCGGTCGGAGTCGGCTCACGGCCCCAGCGGTCTCGATGGGCGAGCAGTGTGTCGCGGTCCATGAGGAACGATTGAGTCTGCGGCAGCCAAGCTCGCAGCCGGTCAAGGATCGCGAATCCGTGGGTGTCGAGGTCGCCCCAGTACTGCACCTCGACGTCGCGCAGCCACGGCAGCGAGCCGGGGCGGCTCACGTCGAACCCCTTGCCCCACAGCACCACTCCGCCTGCCGGGACGGGGACCGAAAGGTAGGTGATCTCGTTCTCCACGATCACCGCGGTCCGGACGGAGACGTCCGCGGCTGCGAGCTCGTCGAGCCTGAGCGTTGCTTCGGAGAACGGCTGGAAGAGCTCTACCTCTGGTGCCGCACGTAGCCGTGCCATCTCGGGCTTGGACCTCAGGCCGAGAGCGCTGACGAAGCTCCTCGACGTGCTGGGCACGGCGAGGAGCTGTGCGAGGACGGCGCGGTGGCGCTCAACGAACTTGGTGTCGACCCCGGGCGCGCTGATCTGTCGCAGGTACTGGTCCGAGCCGCGCTCGGCGGCGAGCCAGCGGTAAGCGCTGAGCAGCGCGGGCCAGGACGGTCCGAGCTGGAGGGCTTGGATCGGATGGTCGACGACCCACGCGTGGACGGTCGGTTCGGTGCTCGTCAGGTCGACGATCTCGCGATAGGCGCGGACCTCGCGGGCCACGCCGAGCAGTGCCCAGGCTTGCTCGTAGCGCGTCACCAGGGCTCGACTCGGAAGCCTGTTGCGGCCGATGGAGCGCCCGCCGACTGGGCTGTGGTCCAGGGAGAACTGCGTGTCGTCGTGTCGGCCGGTGTCGAGCGCGGCGACCCATCTCTGGACGGCGGCGAGGTCATCGCCGATCTCTGATGGCCGCGGGCCTCGCAGCGGAGTGTCGATGACGGGGAAGGGTGCGCCGGTGACGAAGGAGCGCAACAAGGTTCCGTCGTCCCAGCGCCGGCGCGCGCGAGAGCGTATGTCGGCAACTGTCGTCCAGGCACTGCTCATCCGGACAGCCCTTGACGGCGTTGCTGGTACTCCTCGATCGTGAGGGTCTGCAAGCGCGAGCTCTTGCCGTCGGGATTGTCGACGAAGCCGATCGCGTGCACGTAGGGCTCGATGACGTGCACCTTCTGCAGCGGGGTGACGATCAGGAGCTGAAGCCCGAGCTTGGCGAACAGCTCGAGCGCGTACCGGGTCGAGGCGTCCGACCCGCGCCCGAAGGCCTCGTCGATGACGGCGAAGCGGAAGCCCCGGGAGCGCTCCACTCCCCACTCGAGCCCGAACTGGTAGGCCAACGAAGCCGCAAGGATCGTGTAGGCGAGCTTCTCCTTCTGCCCTCCGGACTTGCCGTCGGAGTCGCGGTAGTGCTCCCACTCGACGTCGGTGGTCCGATCACGCTCGGACGCGGAGAAGATGAACCAGTTGCGGACGTCGGTGACCCGACGGGTCCACGCCTTGTCGGCCTCGGCATGGCCGTCGCGGCCGCGGAAGCGTTCGATGATCCGCTGGACGTCGGCGAACCGTTGCTCGGAATACTGGTCGTCGTCGGGGGCGAGCGCATCATCGGTGACGGCGCGCAGTTCCGAGCGGAAGTCCTGGACCTCCCGGTTTGGCGTGCGTTCGGCGAGCAGCGTGATGTAGCGGCCGGGGCTGTAGTCGATGGCGCCGAGAGCGTCGTTGATCTTGCCGACGCGGGCCCCGATCTCCTGCGACTGGCGGTTCATCCAGTTCGTGAACGCGGCAAGCTCGCGAATCGCGTTGGTGTTCAACTGGCGCTTGAACTCCGCCTCGAAGCGCGGCAGGTCGTCGGTCGCCACCCGGTCGTGGAACGCACGGAACTCGCCCCGCGCCTCGACGCTGGCGTCCATCTCCGTCGTCGCCTCCGGCCAGCGGCGACGCACCTCGTTCATGTACTGCAGCAGGCTCTGGCTGTAGCCGCCCAGCTCCCGGCTGGTCTTGTCGATGCCGGTCTGGATCTCGTCGGTCAGCGCGTCGGATGCAGGCGCACAGGCCGACGCCGTCCTGGGCAGCCGGTCCTTGAGCCGGGCCGCCAGGTCTGGGTAGGAGGCACGAGCGACAGACAGGGCTTGCTCTGTGTGGGACGAGATGAGGCCCCGAACCTCGTCACTCTCGGCCTTGGCGCGCGTGATCGTCCCGTTGAGGTTGCCGATGTCCAGAGTCAGCTGCTTCAGACGATCGTCAAGGTCCGTGGCCTGCTGGGCATTCTCCGCCAGCCGCCGTTCCAGCTCCCGCAGGGCGGACGAGCCCGCGACGAGTCGCTCGCGTTCGGCGTCGGCGAGCGCCGCCTGAGTCTCGGCCTCCTGCCAGTCCAGCTCCTCCCACGAGGTGTACTCGGACAGGCGAGCCAGTGCTCTCTGGCGGTCGTTCAGGTCCCGCTGGAGCTCCTGTGCATCGGAGAGCTGCTTAGCCACGGCGTTGAGTTCGCGCTGCTGGCCGGCCAGCTCAACGGTGAGGGCAGTCACCTTGCGTTCGTTGACCCAGCCGAGCGTCCAGTTGCGGGGGTCGTCGACCCGGGACCGGTCGTCCTTCTCATGCCGGTCCCCGGTCTTCACCTGACCCTGGCGGGTCACCGCCCGCTGCTCGGTGGCGAACTGCTCAACCGAGTCGACGCACCGGTGGTCTGCTCTGCGGAGGAGCTCGTCGCGCAGGTAGTCGGCGAAGCGTCCCTCCTTGATCTGCATGCAGTCGACGAGCAGGAGTTTGTTGCCGTCCGGCTGGTGCCGCAGGGGCACGCGCCGTGCTGCCACGCGTTCGTAAACCAACCTGCTACCGGCGCGGGTGCCGTCGTGGCGGCGGTGGGTCAGGCGGCGCCCGTCGACCCACCGCGCCACCGCGTCGTAGTCCTTGGGCGGAACCAGGAGCGAGAGCGCGAAGCCGCGAAGCACCCGCTCGGCCGCCCCGCGCCACTCCGCATGCGCCTCTGCGACGTCCAACAGCTCCCCGGCGAAGGGCAGCTCCGCCTCGTCCAACTCGAGGTCCAGGCAGAGCTGGGTGCGCACGTCGAGCTGGCTCGTCGGCACGTTGCTTGTCCGGTTCTTGTGGCTGTCCAGCTCGATGAGCGTCTCCGTGCCGAGTCGGTTCAGCTCGCTGTGGCGGACGGCAAGCTCAGTGATCGTGCCGCCCACGGTCGCGAGCTCACCGGTCAGCTCCTGGGTGTGTGACTGGACCAGGGCGGGAAGGCGGGCGAACCCGACCACGTCCGCCACAGGTTCGATCCGGGCTGCGTCGAGGCGATCATCGAACCTCGTGCGCCGCTCACGTCTCTTCCGGGCAACGTCCCGGTCCGTCGCAGCCTTGCGTTCCAGGGCGGCGACGCGGTCACCGCCGACACCGGCGCGTTCGGCCACCAGTCCCTCGCGGACCACGGCCGCGGCAGCTCGGTCCAGCTCGGTCTGTGCGGCTTCGTCCGACCGGGCGTCGCGCTCAGTGCTGGTGGCCAGGATCTCCGCTTCGAGCAGCGCGGCCCGCAGCTCGGCGAAGAACAGACGGACCGCATCGCGCTGTCGCTCGGCGTCGGCGCGGCGGGTCAGCGCGTCGTCGTACCGCTCGCTGGTCGCGACCAGCGGTGCCAGGACTGCGAGCTGGTCGCGGGCACGGCGCACCGCCTCGTGCGCCTTGGTGAGGTCCTCGAAGTGGGCGACGATGCCCTGCACCTTCGCCGAGGCGTCGACCGGTTCGAGCATGTGCTGGCGGACGAACTCGTTGAGATTGCCCACCGACTTCATCGAGACCGTCTGGTGGAACAGCTCCATGGCCTGCTCGGAACGGATCCCCAACAGCCGTCTGGCCTGACGCGAGTAGTCGGGGAACACGTCGTGAAGCTCAGCGCCGGAGGCGCGAAGCCGGCGCTTGAGGTCTTTCAGGTCGTCGCCGAAGTCGGTGAAATCGGCCTCGATCGACAGCATCTTGGTGGACGTGACGAAGAACCGGTCCGGCTGACCGGCCTTGTCCTTCTGGTGGAACACCTGGGCGAGTGAGACCGTCTCGTCGAAGCCCTCGTTGGTGAACACGCCGAGGATCACCGAGTACGACCGGTGGTCGCGCAGCCCGATCGGACGCATCGCACCGGATGCCTCGATCCGCTCCGACTTGTAGTGGCCCTCGACGTAGGAACGCAGGGTTCGCTCCTTGGCCTCTGCTCCGGCGGCCTTGTTGTAGGAGATCTTGTTGGCAGGCAGCAGCAGCGTCGTCAACGCGTCGACCAGCGTGGACTTGCCGCTGCCGATGTCCCCGGTGAGCAGGGAAGTCTGGCAGGCTGTCGTCAGCCGCCAGACCCGCTTGTTGAACGTCCCCCAGTTGAAGACCTCCAGGTTGTGCAAGCGGTACCCAGCCGAACGGCCGGTGCCGAGCGCAGCGGGGGAGAACAGGCCGTTACTCATCGCTGTCTCCGGACGACGTCCGCGCGTACTCCTGCAGTTTGCCCGCGAAGTCCGACAGGGTCTGGGCGTCCACGTAGGCCTTGAGGATGCGACGCACCTCCCACAGGTCGGGTTGACCGCGCAGCTGGCGTAGGAAGCCGAGCTCGGCAGCCTTCTTGATCGTTGAGTCCGCCTGGTCGATGGCCCGGGCCTCGTTGGTGGACTCTGCGACGAACAGCTGGAGCATGTCGATCAGCTGATCCCGGCTGAGGACCAGCTTGCCCTCAGCCGCGCTGTTCTCGAACTCCAGGAGACGCTTGCGAAGCAGGACGAGAAGCAGGCTCACGTTGTACGTCAGGCTCCGTCGGCGGACGAGCCGAGGCAGCGGCTCGTCGTCTGGGTCCTCCTCGTGGCTTCGCAGGAAGGCGTAACCCTCGGTGTCGTCGACGACCACGTCGACGCCGAGCGTGGAGAAGTGATCGCGCACAGGCGCACCGTGGCGCCCGAGCGTCGACCAGCTGTCCTCGTCGCTCTCGCGATACACAACCCCGCGCATCAACGCGATGATGGTCGATGCCACAGCGTGTTCCTCAGGTGTCCTCATCGCCGTGTCACGATCACCCGGGGCAGCCGGACCCGTCGCCGCTCATCCTCAACGGTGTAGTCGATGAGAGTCTCCTCGTCCTCGTCCATGGTGACGTCGATGTCCTCATCGGCCAGAGTGAGGTAGCCGAGGACCTCAGCCGCACCCTGCTCGACCGGGAACAGGGCGACGATGTCGCTCAGCAACGCGTGGCCGCGCGCGGGCAGCACCGATCGGACCTGGGCGGCCAACCTGGCCTGGTCGACGAACCGCTGGTCGAGCAGCGCCGCGACGTTCACGGGCTCACCGGCGTCCGGGGCGAGCAGGCTGTCCACCCGCGAGGCGGGACTGGTGTCGTACAGCGGACGTTCGAATGGCAACGCAATGGCGATCCCGGGCTCGTCCACCTCCAGCCCGACCGATGGCGGGGCCTGCCGGCACGTCAGCGCCGCGGCCTCCACCGACTTGATCAGGTCCAGGACACGGCGGTTCTCCAGCCAGGCCTGGTCGTCGAGGAAGCGTCGGAGCTGCGCGGAGATCTGGCGCACCGTCTGCTGGGTCCGCTCGGCCGCCGCGGACCAGTCATGGTGGATCGTGCGAAGGCGACGATCGCCGTCCACCTCGTCAAGGGCCAGCACTCGGGCCAGCAACTCGGTCAGCTCATCCTGGCGGGCCTGCGAGAGCAGGAAGTCGTAGAAGGCCTGGAAGCTGCGCCCCTGGTCGGAGCCGTTGATGTCGGAACGACTGCTGACGAGCTCAGCGAGAAGCTCGCCCTTGCTCCCTTCCCAGGACGCGATCCGCTCGCGCGCCGCCCGGTCGAGGGAACGAAAGTTCTCCTCCACCTCACGGAAGTCCGAGAGCAGCTCGCGCGCGGTGCCGGCCAGCTGCTGGTAGCGCTCACGTACAGCTGTCGGGTCGAGCACAGTGACTGTCCCCGCCTCAACCTCAGCGATCTGTCGGTCGATCTCCTGCCGCCGGCGGTGGAGCTCGGCAAGACGGGTATCGGGATCCGTCTCCACCCCATGGACGATCTGGCGAAGCAAGTCCACGACGGTGTGCAGGCGCGACTCGGTCCCGACGAAAGGCCTGATAGCCAGCCCACTCACCCAGGAGTAGGCGCGCTCGAAGGCCGGCGTCGCGTCGTAGTGGACCTCGTCGGAACCCAGCGGGTAGAAGCGCCGCAGCCAGCCGGACTCGCTGGCCGACCAGTCGTTGAGGTACTCCGGCGCCGAGCGCGGGTAGCGAGGCAGGTCGGGATCGGTCGCGTTGAGCGCGTACAGCTCGTCATCGAGCGCGGCCGCGAGGGTCGCCGCGGAGGTGGCGCCGTGGTTGTCCTCGACGAAGAACCGACCGAGAAACGCGAGCGCGAGCGGCGCGTTGACCGCGCGCAGCAGGCGCCAGGACGGGTGCTTGTCCCGTAGCCGCTCAACGCCCTCGTAGTCCACAGCCCGCCTCCCCGCTCGCTGGTCCTACCGGAGCCTACGGGCGGGTACTGACGTCCACGTGGAGTCATGCGTGATCCGCACCCGGTCAGGTCGTCAGCGCTCGGACGACTTCAACTTCACGTAGGTCCAGTGCGTCGGCGAGGAGCCGGGTGAGCAGGGCCATGGGGGGGATCAGGTGGTAGACGCTGAGCTCGATCCGGGGAGCGTCAGTGCGGTCGTCGTCGCGCCACAGGGCGGCCCAGCAGTACTCCAGGAGCGGGGTGTAGCCCCAGATCGACTGCTCCGCCCAGCCGGGCAGGTTGATGTCGCGCACGAATTCGTCGGTCTGGCTGATACGTCCACCTGCACACCGATCGGCTCGACGTTGACTGCCCGGTCTGCCGTGGCATGCCCGAGCAACCGGCCCACGTGCCGGGTTCGGGCTCGGGCGACTGCGAAGGCCTTGGTGGAGCCTGCGGACCTGTCGGACTGACGCTCCGGTGCGGACTGCTCTGCCGTCCAGGCGTGCACGGACGACGTCGCACGCCTCCGCGGCGACATCGACGAGCTCACCGAGACCCGGTCGCGTGGAGGCGCGGGCGAATGATCGACGTCCACGTCGGTGCGCATGGTGCCGGTCATGCCGTCCTCGGTCCTGCACACCCTGCCCTTCCGCGCCGGCGTGCTGCTCCTTCGCCAGACGCGACCCGTCGTCATCGACCTGTGCGGATGGCCGGCTCGCCCCGACGCCACTGCGCTACGAACCGGTCAACAGAACGTCGAGGCGGGCACCGCGGCCGCGGCCGGGGGTGCGCTCCGATGATGAAGTCCTTCATTGCTCTGAGCGGGTCGGGCGCGCTCGCCGTGCCACTGATCGCGGTGATGGCCCTGGGTGCCGGTGGATCGGCACTCGCATGCATCGAGTCCTCGGCCGGTGGGTTCCTGGCCGATGATGCGCCCGTCCCGGCGGAGGCACGCACGGCGACGGCGTCTGATACTCGTCGAACGTCACCGAAGGCGGTTGTACGACGCGGTCGGACCCCCGGAAGGTGAACACGCGCCGCGCCGAACACCTGAGACCGGCCGGCGCGCGGCGAACGATCGTTCGGCAGCCACGAACGGCGTCCGCCGCTCGCCGCACTCCCACGCGGAGGCCCCCTGTGGAAGCCCTCGGACGTGAACCCGCGGTTCAGGAGCGGTTCCCCAGCCGTTCAATCCGGGTGCGTTGTGGTCGCGGATCGCCGCTGGTGAGCTGACCGTGCGCGCGCCGAACTGCGCGCGTCCGTCAACTGGAGGTCACTCATCCCATGAGAACCGGTACCCGCGCGGCCGTCGCCGCCACCCTCGTCGCGGTCGTCGGACTCGCGTCCGTGCCAGCGGCGGCGTTCGCCGCCACCTGGACCCGCACCTCGTCGTACAACCGCTGGACGGGCTTCAACGCCCTCGAGCGCGGACAGGGCATCGCCACCGACAACACGTACTTCTACTACAGCGGCCCGTACAGCATGGTGAAGGCCACCATCTCGAACGACCACGAGGTGGCCTCGAACGCGGCGGCGATCCCGGCCGCGCTCGCCAGTGCGTACGGTGTCGACCACATCGGCGACATCGACTACTACGGCGGCTCCGTCGTCGCCCCGCTCGAGGACGGCAAGAACTACCAGCACCCGCTGCTGGCGCTCTACGACGCCAACTCGCTCGACTACACCGGGCGCTATGTCCAGCTCCCACTCCCCACGATGCCCGGCGGCGTGCCGTGGGTCGCCGTGGACGCGGCGGCCGGTCTCGTCTACACCGCGCCGTGGACGCAGAGCACCGCGGCCGGCACCGACCAGCTGGTCGCATACAGCCTGAACGACCTGCTCACCCTCCCGACGGGCTCGACGCTGCCCGTTGTGAAGACGGTGAAGCTGTCGCAGCCGCTGGACCGCATCCAGGGCGCGACCATGTTCCAGGGCAAGCTCTACGCCTCGGTCGACATCACCGGCGACAAGTCCGTGTACTCCATCGACACGACCTCCGGCCAGGTGGCGTGGGAGCTGCACCAGGACGTCGAGCCGAAGGACGAGGTGCAGGGCATCACGGCGGTCGACCTGGGCGCCGGCGGCGGTCAGCTGCACGTGCTGAACGTGGGCTCCGGGCTGAAGTCGATCTTCATGTACCTGCAGCACTACTCGATGGTCGGCTGACCAGGCTCCGCCCCGTCTCGCCCGGTCGGGCGGTCCTCCTGCGCGGTGCGCGGGGCGGCCGTCCGGCCGGGCGAGGTTCATCCGCTGTTCACGAAATCGTCGGCCCCACGCATCCCGAGCGCATCACCGATGTGTCAGCCTGTTCCTGATTGCAGACCAGCGTGCGGCATATCCGAACAAACTCGGAGGACCATCGTGCCCGACGTCACCCTCAGCTCGATCTCGAAGTCGTACCCCGCCGCCAAGGGCGCCGCGCATCCGGCGGTCTCCGGGATCGACTTCACCGTGCCGGACGGCGAGTTCGCCGCGATCCTCGGGCCGAGTGGATGCGGCAAGTCGACGACCCTGCGCATCGTGGCGGGCCTCGAACGCGGTGACACCGGGACGGTGAGCCTCGGCGGGCGCGACGTGACGAACGTGCCGAGCTCGGAACGCGGCCTCGCGATGGTCTTCCAGAACTACGCGCTCTTCCCGCACCTCTCCGTCGCGGACAACATCCTCTTCGGGCTCACGGTCCGCCGGGTCCCCCGCGCCGAGCGCGACCGCCGTCTCGCCGACGCCACCCGTCAGCTGCAGCTGGAGCCGTACCTGCACCGCAAGCCCGGCCAGCTCTCCGGCGGCCAGCGCCAGCGCGTCGCCCTCGGCCGCGCCCTCGTCAGCGGCGCCAGCGTCATCCTGATGGACGAGCCGCTCTCGAACCTCGACGCCCGCCTGCGCGCCGAGATGCGGGCCGAGCTGCGCGAGCTGCAGCGCCGGCTCGCGCTCACCATCCTGTACGTCACGCACGACCAGGTCGAGGCGATGACCATGGCCGACCGCGTCATCGTCATGCGCGACGGCAGGATCGAGCAGATCGCCGCGCCGGAGGAGCTGTACCGCCGGCCGGCCACCGCCTCCGTCGCCCGGTTCATCGGCTCGCCGGCGATGAACGTGCTGCCGGTGGAGCTCGCGGATGCACAGCTCACCGTGCAGGACGGCCCCGCCCTCGACGCCGCGCGCCTGCTCGACCGGTACGACCTGCCCGACGGCCCGCTCCGGCTCGGCGTGCGCCCGGAGGACCTCCGGGTCGGCCCTGGCGAGCTCGAACTGCCCGGCCTCCTGGTGCGCGACGAGCTCCTTGGCGCCGACCGGCTCCTCGGCGTGCGCGTCGGCGAGACGCTCGTCCAGGTGCGCGTCAAGGCGACCGAGCCGGTCCCCGCCGTCACGACGGTGAGCGCCGCGCTCGACGACGTCCACCTCTTCGCGGGCTCCGAGCACCGGCGGCTCGTCCCCTCGGCCGCGCCCGCCCTCTAGCGCTCACCTCACCGCGACACCCTTCACCAGGTCAGAAAGGACCGCCCTGCAATGTCATCCCTCACCCGCCGCCGGCTTCTGACGGTCGGCCTCGCCGCAGGGCTGTCGACCACGCTGCTCGCCGGTTGCGCCGGCTCCAGCGAGGCCGACGTCAGCGACGCCGACGTCAGCATCGACTTCTACTACCCCGACCAGGTCGGCACCCTGGGGACACTGATCGACAGCTACCTCAAGGACTTCGAGAAGGAGCACCCGAGCATCCACGTCAAGGGCGTGTACTCGGGCGACTACGACCAGACCCTCACCGCGGTGAACACGGCGATCGACGGCGGCAAGGCGCCGGCCCTGGCGATCATGGACCAGTCGTTCATGCACGACCTCGTCGAGCGCGACGTCGTCTCGAAATGGGACGACTACCTCACCACCGACGCCGACAAGAAGTGGGTCGACGGCTTCTACCCGCAGTTCATGTCCAACGGCAAGGACGCGGAAGGCCATGTCTACGGCGTGCCGTTCGCCCGCTCCACCATCGTCCAGTTCTGGAACAAGGACGTCTTCGCCAGGGCCGGCCTCGACCCCGAGAAGGCGCCGTCCGACTGGGCGAGCCTCGTCGCGGACGCGAAGGCGGCCCAGGAGAAGGGCGGCTCGAAGTACGGCGTCTTCATCCCGACGTCGACCGGCACCGCGTACTGGCTGTACCAGGCGCTGGTCCAGCAGGCCGGCGGCGACGGCGCGATCAGCGACGCCGCGGGCACGAAGGTCACGCTCGACACCCCCGAGAACGTGAAGGCGCTGGAGTTCTGGGCCTCACTCGGCACCACGGAGAAGGTCGCGCCGTCGACCGAGGTCTCCTGGAGCACCTCGACCGACGACTTCCTCGCCGGCCAGACCGCCATCCTCTGGACGACCTCTGGCCGCATGGGCACCATCCAGGAGAAGGCCGGCTTCGACTGGGGCGTCTCGGCCCTCCCGAAGCAGGAGGGTGTCGGTGCGCCGACCGGCGGCGGCAGCCTGATGCTCTTCAATGCGGGCGTCAGCAAGGCGCAGCACCAGGCGGCGGTCACGCTCGCCAAGTTCCTCACCACGCCCGAGCGCGCCGCCGACGTGTCGATCAAGTCCGGCTACATCGCGACCTCCGACGCCGCCTGGAACACGGACGCGATGAAGGCGTACCTGCAGAAGACCCCGCAGGCGGCCGCCGCCCACGACGCGATCGCCGACGCGATCCCGGAGATGGCGACGCTCGACCGCGACCGCGTCGTCTACCAGACGCTCGCTCCGGCCCTGCAGTCCGTGCTCCTCCAGGGCGCCGACGCGAAGCAGACCCTCGCGAAGGCGCAGCAGGACATCGACGCCATCCTCACGACCCACAAGTAGTCCGACCCAGTAAGCCATCATGATCGACGCACCCGCGGCGTCGGAGCGGATGGGGGCGGTCCGGCGCATCAGCCGGACCGCCCGCGCCCTGCCCGACCGGGCCTTCGGCCTGCTGCTCCTCGTCCCCGCCTTCGCATTCCTCGGCCTGTTCACCGTCAAGCCGCTGATCGGCTCCGTGATCAGCAGCTTCAGCAACCGTGCGGGCGACGCCTTCTCGCTGGGCAACTACGCGGCGCTCGCGGACGACGAGGTCTTCCTGAAGTCGGTGGCGAACAACCTGCTGTTCTCGGTCATCACGGTCCCGGTCTCCCTCGGGCTCGCGATGTTCCTGGCCGTGCTGCTGCACCGCACCATGCGCGGCCGCGGCTTCCTCCGCGCCGGGGTGTTCGCCCCGGCCATCCTGCCGGTCGTCGCGATCGCGGTGATCTGGATGTACCTCTACCAGCCGAACATCGGCGTCATCAACGGCGCCCTCTCCATGGTCGGGCTCCCGACGCCGGACTGGCTCGGCGACCCCGCCCTCGTCCTCCCGTCCCTCATGGTGATGATGGTGTGGAAGGAGGCCGGCTTCTTCATGATCTTCTACCTGGCCGGCCTGCAGGCCATCGATCCGGAGCTGGAGGAGGCGGCCAGGATGGAGGGCGCCGGCCCATGGGCGCGGTTCTGGCGGGTCAGCTTCCCGCTGCTCATGCCCACGACGCTCTTCGCCAGCATCGTCGCGCTGGCCGACTCGATCAAGACGGTCGACTTCGTCTTCGTCATGACGCAGGGCGGCCCGAACAATGCCAGCTCCCTCCTGCTCTTCTACATCTACCGGGTCGCGTTCTCGCAGCACTGGCCGCAGTACGCCGCCGCGATCTCCCTCCTGGTGATCGCCGTGCTCGTCGTGCTGGCCGTGGTCCAGATCCGGTTCGTCGAACGCTCGATCCACTACCGCTAGGACTCCCGATGGATCGCATCCTCACCGTCTCCGACCGGGTCGAGATCGCCGCCGCCTGGGTCGCCGGCCTGCTCTGGATGGCGCCGCTGGTGTACGTCATCGGTCGCGCCTTCGTGGTGGACTCCCCCACCCCGCATCTCGGTCTCGACAACCTCGCCGCCGCCTGGGCGGGGGCGCCCTTCGGCCGGTACTACCTGAACACCGTGATCCTGGTCGTGGGGATCACGCTCGGCCAGCTCGTGATCGGCGTGCTGGCGGCCTACGCCTTCGCCCGGTTCGCATTCCCCTTCCGGAACACCCTGTTCGCCCTCGTGCTGGTGCAGCTGATGATCTTCCCCGAGGTGCTGATGTCGGAGAACTACCGCACCGTCGCCTCCCTCGGCCTGCTCGACACCGTGGCGGGGATCGGGCTGCCCTACGTCGCCAGCGCGTTCTGCATCTTCTTCCTCAGGCAGGCGTTCCTGTCGGTGCCCGACGAGCTGGTGGAGGCGGCGCAGATCGAGGGCGCCTCCCGCATGGAGATCCTCTGGAAGGTCTTCCTCCCGGCGGCCCGGCCGAGCCTGATCGCCTACGCCCTGGTGTCGGTGTCGACCCAGTGGAACAACTTCCTCTGGCCGCTGATCGTCGCCACGACCGACGAGACCCGGCCGATCACCGTCGGCCTCGTGCGGTTCCTCGCCCCTGAAACCGGGATGGACTTCGCCAAGATGGCCGCCGGGACGGTCATCGTCGTCGCCCCGCTGCTGGCCGTCTTCCTGATCGGTCAGCGCGGTTTCATCAACAGCTTCCTGCGCTCCGGGATCAAGTAGCGGGATGAGCCGGATCGAGCACGACCTTGCCGCGCAGCCCCTCGCCGCCGCGCAGCGCGGCGAGCGCCTCGGCGTGTCGGTCGAGCGGGAACCGGTGCGTGACCAGCACGCCGAGGTCGCTCAGGTCGCCGCCGAGCCGGCGGACGACGGCGCTCCAGGAGTCGCGGGTGTACGCGTAGCTGCCGAGGAGCGCGACGTCGTCGTTGACAAGGTCGTCGAGCCCGAGCGCGAGCGTCCGGCCGCGCCCGGAGAAGCCGACGACGATGACGGTGCCGCCGCGGCGGACGGCGGCGCGCGCGGTGGAGACCGCGTCGACGCCGCCCGCCGCGACGACGACGAGGTCGTACGCGCGCTCCGGCGCCGCGGGGTCCGGATGCGCGCCGGTCAGGAACGTGTCGGCGCCCATCGCCGCGGCGAGCGCCGCCTGCTCCGGACGGCGTCCGAGCACGTCGACGTGGCGCGGAGCGTGCCGCCGCGCGAGCCGCGCGGCGAGCAGCCCGATGGTGCCGTCGCCGATCACGAGGACGTCGCTGCCTGGCCGTGGGCGGGCGCGCGCGAGCGCACGATGCGCCACGGCGGCGGGCTCCACCAGCACGGCGGACTCGAGCGGGACGCCCGCCGGGAGGGCGTGGACCGACGCGGAGGGGACCACGACCGCGCCCGCCGCGGCGCCGTCGCGCGTGAACCCCAGCTCGTCGTAGCGCAGGCAGAGATTGGTCTCGCCCCGCGCGCAGTGCTCGCAGGCCCGGCACGGGACGATGCCCTCGACGACGACACGCGCCCCGGCGGCCAGCCGCCCGCCCGCGCCGTGCTCCAGATCGGTGGTCAGCTCGCCGGCCCACTCGTGGCCGAGGGTGACCGGATAGCGGACGTAGGCCGGATCGACCCTGCCGTCGAGGATCTCCAGATCCGTGCCGCACAGCCCGACGAGGAGCGGGCGGACCACCGTCTCGGTCGCGTCGCGTGCGATCGGGAGCGGTCGGTCCACGAGGGCGATCGCCCCCGGGCCGGTGACGCGGAGCGCCCGCATCGGTCAGAGGGCCTGGGCGGCGACCTGCGCGGCCGCCTTGCGCAGCATGTGCGCCAGCTCGGTCTGGCGTCGGATGGACGTCCCCGATTTGATCCCCGTGACGGACAGCGCACCGAAGACGCCGCCGTCACGGCGCAGGATGGCGACGCTCAGGCAGAAGACGCCGTCCTGGTCCTCTTCGTCGTCGATCCCGTAGCCGCGCGTGCGGGTGATGTCGAGATCGCGCTTGAGCCCCTCCAGGGTGGTGATCGTCTTGCGGGTGCGCACGGGCAGGCCCGTCTCGCCGATGATGCGCTCGACCTCCTCCTCCGGGAGGCTCGCGAGGATGACCTTGCCCGCCGCGGACGTGTGCGGCAGCTCCCGTACGCCGAGCGGGGTGTGGAAGCGGATCGCGCCGGGGGCGTCGACGCGCGCGATGAACATCGGGTACCCGTCGTCGTCGATCGCGGCGCGCGCGGTCATGCCGGTGCAACGGCTGATCTCGTGCAGGATCGGCTTCACGATGCCCTCGACGGGATGCGAGGCGGCCGCCCGGTCGCCGAGGCGGACCAGCGCGATCCCGAGCCGGTAGCGGGGGCCCGGCTGCACATCGCGCAGGTACCCGGCGTCGACCAGGGTGCGCGCGAGGGCGTATGCCGAGCTCTTGGACGTGCCAAGGCTGCGGGTGAGCTCGGTCAGCGTGACGCCCGCGTCCGGGCCGTCCGCGACGATGTCGATGAGCCGCATGGCCCGGACGACGCTTCCGACGGTGTAGTCGCGCGCCTTGTCGACGGTGGCCATGCGCTCCTCCTCGTGGGTTCGACGGTGCCGAACGGCGTTCTGCCACCGCCCACCCTAGGCGGGACGCCGGCGACCCCGGAGCCGGGACATCCATCGTCCATCCATTGTTCAACTCTCCAGGAGGCGGCATGACCACCGGACCCCACCCGCTGCACAGCGCGCGCTGGTTCACGGGCGACGACGAGGTCGCGGTCATGCACCGCGTGGCCCTGCGCAACGTCGGGGTCGAGGTCGACCCGGACGACCCGCGGCCGGTCATCGGGATCGCCGACTCGTCCTCGCCGCTCAATCCCTGCAACCTGCCGCTGCGCGCCCTCGCGGACGACGTCGCGCGCGGCGTCGCCGAGGCGGGCGGCATCCCGATGACGCTGCCGGTGATGAGCCTCGGCGAGGACCTGATGAAGCCGACCGCGATGCTCTACCGGAACCTCCTCTCGATGGAGGTCGAGGAGTATGCCCGGGCGTATCCGCTCGACGGTCTCGTCCTGCTCGGCAACTGCGACAAGTCCATCCCGGGAGCGCTGATGGGCGCGGTGAGCGCCGACCTGCCGACCCTCGTCGTCAACGCCGGAGCGCGACCGGCCGGCGTCTTCCGCGGCCGGCGGGTGGGCACGGGCACCGACCTCTGGCGCGCGTGGGAGGACCGCAGGGCCGGGGTGCTTGAGGACGCCGGGTGGCAGGAGTTCGAGGCCGCTCTGGCGTGCGGTCCCGGCGCCTGCAACACCCTCGGCACGGCGTCCTCCATGGCCATCGTCGCCGAGGTGCTCGGGTTCCTGCTCCCTGGCGCCTCGACCATCCCCGCCGCCGACCCGCGCCGTGCCGAGATCGCCGCCGCGACGGGCCGGGAGGCCGTGGCCGCCGTCCTGGCCGACCGGCGCCCCACGACCGTGCTCGGATCCGCCGCGCTGACCAACGCGATCGTCGCGCTCAACGCGGCGGGCGGATCGACGAACGTCGTGCTGCATCTCATCGCGATCGCCGGCCGGGCCGGGCTCCCCCTCCCGGTCGGCCTGTTCGACGAGATCGCCCGCCGCACGCCGCTGCTGGCGGACATCGAGCCGTCCGGCGCGCTCCTCATGCAGGATTTCGACGCAGCCGGCGGCGTGCCGGCCCTGCTCCACGCGCTCGGCGATCTGATCGACACGGCGGTGCCGACCGGTGCCGGGACGCCCTGGGCGGACGCGATCATCGCACCCCGCCGGGTGGGCGATGCCGAGCCGATCCGGCACCGGGACCGGGCCATCGCCCCCGGCGGAGCCTTCGCCGTGCTCACCGGCTCGCTGGCGCCGCGCGGCGCCTTGGTGAAGACCTCCGCCGCGACGCCCGGGCTGCTGCGGCATCGCGGTCCGGCGCTGGTCTTCCGGTCGTACGCCGAGATGATCGACCGGCTCGACGACCCGGAGCTCGAGGTCGACGCGACGACCGTCCTCGTCCTGGCCGGCGCCGGTCCGAAGGGCGCGCCGGGGATGCCCGAGTGGGGGATGATCCCGATCCCGCGCCGACTCGCCGAACAGGGGGTGCGGGATGTGGTGCGGATCTCGGACGCGCGCATGTCCGGCACCTCGTTCGGCACCTGCATCGTGCACGTCACGCCCGAGGCGGCCGACGGCGGCCCGCTCGGCCTGGTGCGGACCGGCGACATCGTCGTCGTCGACCTCCCGTCGCGGCGGCTCGACCTCGAGGTGGGCACGGAGGAGCTGGACCGCCGGCGCGCCGAGCCCCTCCCTGCCGCTCCCGGCACACCGGTGCACCGGCGCGGCTGGCCGCTCCTCTACCGCGAGCACGTGCTCCAGGCGGATGCCGGCTGCGACTTCGACTTCCTCGTACCGAGCGGGCCCGATGCCCTCGCGCCCGTGCAACCAGAGATTGGACGCTCCTGATGACCGACCACGACCTGAGCGAGATGCTCGCTCTCGCGACCGACACCGCCGAAGCGGCCGCGACCCTACTCCGCAGCTCCCGTGCCGGCGGCGTGGCCGTCGCCGCGACCAAATCGTCGCTGCTCGACATCGTCACCGACGCCGACCGGGCGGCCGAGGAGCTCATCCGCACCCGCATCCTCGCCGCCCGCCCTGGCGACGGGTTCATCGGCGAGGAGGGCACGTCGATCGAGGGGACGAGCGGGGTCACCTGGATCGTCGATCCCCTCGACGGCACGGTGAACTACCTGTACGAGGCCGGTCCCTACGCGGTGAGCATCGCCGCCGTCACTGGCCCGGCGGCTCCCGACTCCTGGCACGCGCTCGTCGGCGCCGTCGTGGTCTGCACGGAGCAGGTCACCTACGCCGCCAGCGACGGCAACGGCGCGACCCTCGACGGCCGGCCGATCGGTGCCTCCCGCGAGGACCGGCTGGAACTCGCGCTGATCGCCACGGGGTTCGGCTACGACCGCGTCGCCCGGGCGGCGCAGGCGGCCGAGGTGGCGCGCCTCGCGCCGCGGGTCAGGGACGTCCGGATGGGCGGTTCCGCCGCCGCGGACCTCTGCCTCGTCGCCTCCGGGAGGCTGGACGCGTACTACGAGCGCCGGCTGAGCCCGTGGGACTACGCGGCCGGGGTGCTCATCGTGCGCGAGGCGGGCGGCATCGTCGAGGGACCAGGCGGCGGCGCTCCCGACGAGGAGCTCGTGCTCGCCGCCGGCCCGCACCTGGCGGCACCCCTCCGCGACCACCTCCGCGCGCGCCGGGACTGAGGGTCCGGCCGACCTGTCTCGCCCCGAACGGGGCCTGTCCAACCCCTATAACCAGCGCAAGCTCGACGCCGTCGAGGAGCTCTCACAGCTGGCCGATCAGGCCGGGCTGACGCTGATCCAGCTGGCCATCGCGTTTGCCGCGTCGCATCCTGCGGTCACGACACCGCTCATCGGGCCGCGCACGATGGAGCAGCTCGAGACTCAGCTCGCTGCAGCGGATGTCACCCTGCCCGCCGATGTCCTCGACCGGATCGACGAGATCGTTCCTCCGGGCATCACCATCAACCCAGCCGACAGCTCGTTCTCCAACCCGGCGCTCGAACCCGCAGTCCGGTCACTTGGAGGCACAGTTGGCAAGAGACCGCCACGACTCGGTGCGCAGTCACCAGTCGGAGCCAGGACGCCAGGAGGCAAGCGTCGACGTGGAGCAGGGCGAGAAGAAGCGGTGGTTTGGTCCCAAACGGTTCGGCTTCGGTGTCGGTCCGCGTCGATGGGCGAGCCTCCTTCTGTTCATCGTCCCGGTAATCGTACTCATGGTCATAGTCCTTCTACTCGGCCGCTGACGCTCCCGGGCTGGACCAGGAAAAGTCCTCGGGGAAGCGGATCCCGTGACATTTCTAGCACAGGGTCAAAATGCGCGATTACGCGTGCCGCGGGCAGTCCGAGGAGTGGAGGACGCGAAAGAGAGCAAGGGGCAATACCATGAGGAAGCGCGTGATTGCAGCGACCCTATCGATCGTTCTGGGCGCCTCCCTCGTTGGCGCGGTGGCGGACGGAGCGGCGGCATCACCTCCTGTCAGAGCCACCCAGACCCAGACCGGCTCGCAGGTGTCCGAGCAGTACGACGACGACGAAATCACGGCACTCCTCGTCGCCGGGCAGGGCCGCGCGGCCCAGGAACACCCCGACATCGCCAAGTTCCTGCTCCCTCAGTCCCTCGCCGACATCCCGGAATCCAAGTTCGCTCAGCTCACTCGGGCGCTTCTCGACATCGACCCGCAGTACCATGCCGGTGTGACCGTGCCGGTCCAGTCCGGCGATCCGTACGCGGTCGAGGGTGCCATCGCTCAACTCAACACTGACCTCGAAGCCGTGGTCCAGCGCAACGTTGCTTTGAATGGTGCGCGTGTTGTCGCTGACACCGGCGTCGGCACGAACTCGTTCTTCTACGCCACCGACGTGTTGGTTTACGCACAGGCTGTGGAGACCATCGCGGAGGTGGTCGCGGTTGCTGTCGCGGTCGGTGCCGTCGGTGCGCTGCTCCTCGTTCTCGCCGCGACGACTCCAGATGCGACCGACTTCGAGCGGCAGCACACCTATGCGGCGATCGCCGCGGCCTTGTGACCCGTTTCCGACACATGTCCGGCGGAACTCTCTTGAGTCTCCCGAACGGAAGTCGCCCCATGGCCGTCCGTCCGGCCCCGTCAAGCACGGTCGCGCTGCTCTTCGCGATGCTCGTGCTCATCGCGTTCTTCGGCGTCAGCGTCTTCTACAGCCTTCCCAGTAACGCTCTGAGCACGCGCGACGGTGGGGCTGTACGGACGGCCGTGGCCACCCTCTTTCCCCAGGGCTGGGCGTTCTTCACCCGAGATCCAGACTCGGAGTCCATTGTCGCCTATGCAGTCCAGGACGACGTCCTGGTCAGCGCGATGACCACGCCGCAGACGCGCGGGTCGAACTGGTTGGGGTTGTCGCGGGGGCAGCGAGCACAGGGGCCTGAACTCGCGTTCACTGCCGCTGGTTCGGGAACCGAGGCTGGGTCCGACTGTGCGGGCTGGCTCTCTGAATGCGCGCCGGCCTATCTGAGCCTCGCACCGGTGCCGTACTCCAACACCTCCCCGATACAGACCATCTGCGGAGACATTGTGCTGGTTCGCCAGGAGGCCCCGCCCTGGTCGTTCCGCGCCGCCGGAGAGGGACCCCGGGTCTCGTTCGGTCAACACCTGGACGTCCAATGCTGAGTCTCACGATGACAACGCGTGGCGAGTCGCTGCTGCGGGCCGAGCAGGCGCTGGCAAGGGTAACGATGCGTGCGGAGCGGTTCGATTTCCGCACCCGACAGTTCGCGGTCGGACGCTCGTTGCTGGCACTGGCCCAGGCGCTCGCCTTGACCTTCACCGCGCCGAACGCGCTCCTGGTCCCCGTCATCGGACAGGATGCCGCGCCCCGGTGCAGCGGCCTGCGCGCGGCCTCCGCCTATTGCGTCGCCGACGATCTCATACCGCTCGCGGCCCGCCATTGGATGCTGGTGGCATTGTTCCTGCTTGTTGCGTCCGGTGTTTTTCCGCGCTACACAGGTCCGCTTCACGCCTGGCTCGCCTATTCCTTCGGGTTGTCGATCTCGCTCCCCGATGGCGGCGATTCAGTGGCGTGGTATGTCACGCTATTCATCCTGCCGCTATGTCTGGCCGATGGTCGCCGAACCCACTGGCACTCGCCGGCGCGCGCCTTGCGTCCGTGGGTGGGAACGGTGGCCTTTGTCGCATGGTGAGGTCTGCGGATTGAACTTGCGCTCATCTACGCCGTGAGCGCTGTCTCGAAAATGGGCGTGCCGCACTGGGTTGACGGCACCGCGATGTACTACATCGTTCGCGACCCGATGTTCGGATCTACGGGACCGGTGGGATGGCTCCTGTACCACGTGACGGATTCCAGTCTCGGCGTCGTCGCCGTCACCTGGGGATCGATCCTCGTGGAACTTGCGATAGCGGCCTGCCTGCTGATGCCCGGCCGGATCGGCGGGAAGCCAGCACTGGTCTTGGACATCTGCTTTCACGCCAGCATCATCGCTGCGATCGGGCTGTGGAGCTTTGGCTCGATCATGATTGCAAGTGTGCTCGTGGCCACAATTGCCCCTTCTCGGCGCCGCGTATCGAATCAGCCGACACAGAACCGTCCGCCGGCGATTCAAGACGATGCGGCGCGCGGAGATGCCGCCGTGGTGGCTCGCGACGAGAAGGCCGTTCCAGCGCGGTCGCCTACTCGTAGCCGCGACACGTCAACGGTCGCACCTCGCTAGGCGCGGAGCGCAGCATGCGCTCCGCCCGACGATGAGCGTCTTGGGCGATGCTGAGATCCTCGGAGGTGCTGAATGAGGGTGGTCGTGGTCGGCTCGGGCCCCAACGGGCTGGCGGCCGCCGTGACCCTGGCCCGCGCCGGAGCCGACGTCGTGGTGCTGGAGGCCGAGACCGTCCCAGGCGGGGGGGCACGCACGCTCGGCCTCGACCTGGTCGACGGGGTTCGGCACGACCTGTGCTCGGCGGTGCATCCGCTGGCGTGGGCGTCCCCGTTGTTCGCCGAGTTCGACCTGGCCGCCCGCGGCGTGGTGCTGCTGGCCCCCGACGTGTCGTTCGCACACCCGCTGCCGGACGGTCGGGCCGCCGTCGCGTTCCGCGACCTGGAGGCGACCGCGGCCGGTCTCGGGTCGAGCGGCCAGGCCTGGCGGGGCGTGTTCGCCCCGCTCGTCGACCAGTGGCCCCTCGTTGTGCGCACCCTGCTCGGTGACATGCGCCACCTCGGTGGCCCGCCCACCCCGCAGCTGGTGGCGACGGCGGCACGGTTCGGCGCCACGGCCGTGCGCCAGGCGGGCGCGTGGCCGGTGCTGTCCGACGAGGCGGCCGCCCTGTTCGCCGGCGTGGCGGCGCACTCCATGGGCCGGCTGCCGTCGCTGCCCGCGGCCGGCGTGGGCCTGATGCTGGCCACTCTCGCGCACACTCCCGGCGGCTGGCCGATCCCCCGGGGCGGGTCGGGGTCGATCATCACCGCCCTGATCGCCGACCTGGCGGCGCACGGCGGCACGGTGGTCACCCAGACCCGGGTCGAGGCGCGCCGCGACCTGCCCCCGGCCGACGCGTACGTCCTGGACACCATCCCGTCGCACGTCGCGCGGGTCTTCGCCGACCGGCTGAGCCCTCGGGCCCGCCGCCGGCTGCTGGCGTTCCGGCACGGGCCCGGCGTGGCCAAGGTCGACTTCGTGCTGTCCGGCCCGGTGCCCTGGGCGCACCCGGACGTCGCCCGCGCCGGCACGGTCCACCTCGGGGGCCCACCCGCCGAGATGGCCGCCGCCGAGGCGCAGGTCGCCGGCGGCCGGCACGCCGACCGGCCGGTCTGCCTGGTCAGCGACCCGACGACCGGTGACCCGAGCCGGCAGGTCGGTGGTCTGCGGCCGCTGTGGAGCTACGCCCACGTCCCCGCCGGATCGCCTCGTGATGTCACCGCCGACGTCGTCGCGCAGATCGAGCGCTTCGCCCCCGGCTTCCGCGACGTCGTCGTGGCGTCCCGGTGCATCCCGGCGGCGCAGATGGCCCAGCACAACGCGAACTACGTCGGCGGCGACATCGCCGGCGGCGCGATCTCGTTGCGTCAGGTCGCCGCCCGCCCGACCTGGTCCTGGGACCCCTACCCGGTGCCCGGCCTCGAGGCGGTGTACCTGTGCTCCGCCTCGACGCCACCGGGGCCAGGTGTGCACGGCATGGGTGGGCTCGGCGCCGCCCGGAGCCTGCTGCGCCTTCAGCTGCACCGGGCGCTGCCGGCGCTGGCCCCCGACCGGCCGAGCGCGAGCCTGCGGGGGCGAACGGCCTAGAGCCGGCGGAGGCGACGGCGCAGGCCGACGACCAGCAGGCCCGCGATCACGAGAGCCAGGAGGAGCAGGCCGACCGGCGGGCCCGGGGCCGCGGCGACCGCGAGCGCGCCGATGATGACGGCGATGAGGAGGGCGTCGGCCTGCCAGAGCGAGACGTTGAGCGAGGACAGGTCGCCGATCGGGCTGGGGATCGGGGTCAGCAGCAGTACCGGCAGTGGCCCCTTCGCGCTGTCGTAGGCCCGGACCAGCAGCACGACGAGCAGCACCACGCACACCGGCAGCGGCCGGACGCCCACCCCGAGCACTGCTGCGCCACCGATGCCCGCCACGAGCGCCGCGACGGCGACGGCCAGCGGGGCGAGGCCGTGGCGGGTGAACAGCGCCAGGGTGGAGTAGGCGTACAGCGGTGGGGCGACGGCCGCGTCGGTGGCGTGGCGGAACCCGTCGGTCAGTACACCGAGCGCCAGGTAGGCCAGGCCCGCGCCGAGGGCGGCGAGGAGCCACCCGGTCGGAAGGCTCGTGGCTACGGCGAGCAGGACGACGGCGCCGACGAGAGCGACGATCCCGACGGCGAGTCGCACCGGTGTGCGCGCCGCGCCGACCAGGTCCCGCACCAGGAAGACGACCGCCGCCGGGCCGCTGCGCACCGCGCGCCACCGTCGACCGACCGACGGGCGCGCCCGCAGCCCGCCGAGGGCGTGCGCGACGTCGCCCGACAACGCCGCGGTTCCGGCTGCCCGCCAGCGGGCGGCGTCCTCGGCCAGCCGGGCGCTGCGCAGCCAGTCGAGCAACGGCCGGCCGGCCGCGACGGCGACGACGGCGAGGAGGACGAGCGTGAGGTCGGTCCCGGCGAACGGCGCCGCGGCCGGGGGCCAGGCCGCCGCGACCCAGCCCCAGGGAAGGACTGCCCCGAGTCCCGGGACCACCAGACCGAGCACGCTCAGCGCGGCGATCAACCCGCCGACGAGTCCGGCCACCCGCGGGACGGCGACCTGCCCCGACCAGCCAGGTCACCGCGCCGATGGCCCCGAAGGCCGCGCACAAGACGACGAACCGTGCCGCACTGGCCAGGCTGGCGACGCCCGCGCCGACCAGGACACCGCCGAACAGCACCGCGACCGCCAGGAACGCGCCGACCGCGATTGCGGCCTTGGTGGCGAACGGACGGGCCAGCGTGGCGTGGCGCGGCAGGTCGGTGTCGGCCAGCAGCCGCACGAACGCCGGCTCGAGGCTGACCGGCCCGTACAGCACACCCAGCCACGCCAGGCCGGCCAGCGTCAGACCCAGCACCACGCCGACCACCGGGACGCTGGCCGGCCCGACCAGGGCCGCCAGCGTGGGCGGGGTGAGCAGCGCGAGCACGACGGCCCGCACGACCGGGAACGCCACCAACGGTGCCATCAGCGCGGCCAGGTACAGGTTGTAGGCGGTGTCGGACACGCTGCGCCGCTCACCGCGGCCTCGGTAGGCGCGCCGCAGCACGGCCAGCCGCTCACCCGTCGAGGTCATCGCCGTCCTCGGCCAAGGTCAGCACCTGGTCGGCGAGCCGGTCCACCAGCGGCCGGCTGTGGCTGGCCAGCACGAGGGTGGCGCCGGCGGCCTTGCGACGGCTCAGTGCATTGCCGACCAGGACGAGTCGGTCGGGGTCCAGGCGCTGCTCCGGTTCGTCCAGCAGCAGGACCTCGAACGGCCGGGCCAACGTGACGGCCAGGACGTACAGCTGGGTCTGACCCGAGGACAGCTCGTGCGGGAACCGAGACGCCAACCGGGCGATCCCGAACTCGTCCAGGAGCTCGTCGGCCTGCTGCGCCGCCTGGTGGGCGCCCGTGCCCCAGGAGATGGCGATCAGCGTCACGTACTCCCGCAACGTCAAGTTGCGGGCCAGCGGCGGAACCCCGAGCAGCGAGGCCACCCGGGAACGAAACGCCGGACGACGCTCGTCGGGCGGCAACCCGTCGACGACGACCGTCCCGGTGGACGGGCGCACCAGCCCGGCGAGGACTCGCAGCAGCGTCGTCTTGCCGGAACCGTTGGGACCGACGACCGCCAATGTCCGTCCGGGCCCCACCTCGAAGCTCACCGGCGACAAGAGCGTCACGTCCCCGAGCGCGACGCCAGCCTTCTCTGCGCCAATCGTTGCGATCATGCAGCCGGTGTCCCGGCTGCGACCAGGATCGCCAGCAAGGGGACGACCCGCGTCGGCGGCATGTCGAACACGCCTCGCCGTGGCGAGACAAGCCACCCGGCAGCCGTCAGCTCCTTCAGGTGGTGATACACCTGGCCTGAGGTTCCCGCATCGAGCTCCTCGACCAGTGCAGTTGCGGTCGTGACGCCCCGCAGCACCGCCTGCAGGATGCGCAGCCGCACGGGACTGCCCAGGGCGGTCAGTTGGAGCGCGAGATCCGCCCACTCGCGGTCGAACACGTCGGACGCAGGCTCTCCGTATTGCCAGCGCAACGTCTTCCCGCCGGGGGTCTGCACGCTGCCGACGTACAACACCGCACCCTGAGGCACTCGAGCCTCGAGGCCGTTCAGGGCCCACAGCGGATCGGTCGCGGATGCAGTCCCGGCCGGCTGCTCGCTGATACGCCGCGCCACGAGCTCGGCCACCATGGTCTCCAGCGCCGACACGCGCGCCTCAATGCCCTCATCAACCACGGAAAGAGTCTACGCTAAAACGTAATACCGTTGCTCGGCGAACCGTTGCTCGGCGAGTTGCCACACGAGTACGGGTACCCGCCGCCCAGGGGCACGCACCCATCGTGCACGTTCGGGTCATGGAGTCCATGGGCGGCCGCAGGTTGTGCCCGTGTCTGTCGCGGCGATGCGTCGAGCGCGTGCCGGGGCGCTACAAGAGACCGTCCACGGCGCTCTCGCCGGGCCCGAAGACGGCCACGACCCCAGGTCGTGGGCTTGGTGGGGGTTGAGTCGTGATCCGGGTCCTGAGTGCCGACGATCACGAGGTCGTACGACGCGGATTCCGGCTGTTCCTCGAACCCGCGCACGACATCGAAGTCATCGACGACCGCAGCGGACGCGAAGCCGGCCGGTGCGCAGGCCTGCGCCCAGCCCGGCCACTGCCCGAACGCGCCGGAGTCCTCCACGGTGACGTGGTCGCCACCCGCCATCGCGATACGGCGCGGGCCGCCACCGGCGGCATCCTGCGAGGCGATGTGGATCTCGCCGCTGCCGTGGCGGGTCGAGACGATGACCTGACCTTGAGCCAGTTGAGGTGGGACGGAGCGGACGTTCCCGGCGTAGGCGACCAGGCCCTGCGCGGTGACGGTCCGGGCGACCTGCGTGGTCACCGGGAACGGCGGGGGGGAACGTCCGCAGCGGCTCGGCGTCAGCGAGCCCGCCGACGGTGGTGGCCCGGTGTGTGCCGTCGACCTCGGGCACGACCTGGCGGCGTGGTTGGCCTTCTCCACCACGCGCTTGTGGTTCCCGCGCCGTGGCGGGCAGACCTCCACGGTGACTGCGTAGTGCTTGGTCACCGCGGCGAACGTCGCGGTGACCCGCCCGGTCCCTGGGGGTCGCGACGGTGGACATCCGGTCGAACCGCCAGGCCCACGTCAACCCACCCAGCCGCTGGGCGACCTGGTGCAACGCGACGACGAGGTGGGCCTGCTCCTTCGACTCGACCAGCACGCCCCGCCACTTGCTGGAGTGCGACGAGGCACCGACCAGCAGGTGCGCGCTCTTGCCCCACCCCCAGTGCGCGGGCGGGTCGGGCAGCTCGACCCAGTCCCACTGGGTCTCCGCGCCGGGCGGGTGGTCGATGATCGCCACCGGGCGGTCCGTCAACCCCCGGCACGCCTCGCAGACCGGGCGCAGGCCCCGATCGCGGATCTGGCGGGTCAACGTCGAGTGGCCCCCGACCAGCCGAGCTCCTCCAGCTCGTCGGCGAGCGTGGCGACCTCCAGGTGCGGGTCCTCCGCCAACCTGGCCCGCCCGTACTCGGTGAACGGCGCGAACCCGTCCGGGCCCTGGCGGGCACGGACCCCCGCGGTCGCCTGCCCGCTCAACTGCGCGCGGATCGTCTTGCGGTCACGACCCAGGTGGCGGGCGATCGCGGCGATCGCCCAGCCCTGCCTGTGCAACTCGTGCGCGTCGATGTCTTCCTCCCACGTGAGCATGAGCAGCACGAGCCCCTTCGATCGGCCGGCGCGTGGTCACAGACCACCAGCCCCGAAGGGGCTCCGCCGTTCTCGGCGGAGGCACACGGGTGGGGAACTTCAGTGAGCAGGTCTGGGGAGATTCACGTGAGCGCCGTCACCCGCGCAAGCGTGCCGGTGTTCTCGGTCACTGTCATCGTCGCATCGAGGTGTCGCGGAACACCGCAGACGGTTCCCGGGAGGTATAGACAGACCGATCACACCCTGCGAGAACGCAGGTCACGATGGGTATAGACAAGAAGTGTCGATCGCACCGCAGCGGCTACGGAGCGATAGACAACGGCACCTGTCGGGGCGCGTCGTCGGGTTGTCCCCCGGCCCGGGGCAGCGTGGACGTCTCTGTCCCACCATGGATGTTCGCCCATGTCCACCACTGCACAGCTCGTGCTCGTCGCACCGGAGCCGCGTCGGCGGTCCGCCGTGCCGGAGCAGGTTCTCAACGTCAACGTCGTGCCCGACGAGCGTTACTCTGCCGCGCCCCGCTGAGGGTGAAGCGTCAGGGCATTGGTGCCGAGTTCGACGAAGCCCGCCCGGTCGAAGGCGTGCGCGATCTCGTCGTGGTGAGCGGAAATCAGCGCCAGCAGGTCGCGGTTGCGCACATTGCCCACCGTGATGAGCAGCAGGCGATTCGGGTGGCCACCGGTCTCGTGCGTGTGTCGGAAATCCAGGTCCTTGGTCACGACGACACGGCCTTCGTTGTCCGCGAACCGGGTAATCTCACTGTCGCGGGTGTCGCCGCCACGTGGCAGCCGCTTCACGTGGATCGCGTCGTGCCCCAGGCTCTCCAGGTGGTCGGCGAGCACTGCCGGCAGCTGAGCATCGACGATGAACCGCACCGGCGCGTCCGGTCAGGCCACGAACGACTGGACCTGAGCGCCGCCGGCCACCGATGCTGCGTACTCCAGCGCCGCCAGGAGATCCTCCCGACTCAGCTCGTCGTACTCGGCGAGCAACTCCTCGAAGGTCTCGCCCGCCGCGAGCAGCTCGAGGATCACCTGCACGGTCACGCGGGTACCGCGGATCCGCGGCTTGCCGTGCACGACGTCGGGATCGACTGCGATCCTGCCCAGGCGCGTGGTCGTGGCGGTCATGACGTCAGTGTCGCATCCCTCCCGTCCGTTCGACAGGCGCTGGGCGCCATCGCGGCTCCGCCGCCCGCTCGGGATGGCGGGTACCAGAAAGCTCGCCCCTTGCCACCCCAAGACCGTCTCGGCGCTGGCGACCCGGCTCAAGCACTTCGGCGTCTTCCTGACCGACCTCGACCCCGACCTGACCACGCTCAGCAACCTGGACCGGCGCCGACACATCGAACCCTGGCTCGCCGCACTACTCGACACCGTCAGCGAGAAGGACGGGCAGCCGATCAGCATCGGCGACCGGAACCGGCGCGTGGTCGCCGTGGCGACGTTCCTGACCGACATCACCGAACGGGGCTGGGACGCCGCACCGACCCGCAAGGTCATCTTCCGTGACGACATCCCCAAGCTCCCGCAGGTGCTGCCACGCTATCTGCCCGTCGACGCCGACCGGCGACTGTCCGCCGCGCTGGCCGCCCATCCGGACGACGAGCTCACCGCGCTGGCGCTGCGCCTGCAACGGGCCTGCGGGCTGCGGATCGGTGAACTGCTCGACCTGGAGCTGGACTGCGATGTCGAGACCCTGGGCCTGATCGACCGGATCACCCAGATCCGATCCCACGGCCGCCCGATGCCACACCCGCGTTGCCGGCGTCCCGCGCAGTTCCTGTTCACCTACCTCGGGCGGAGGCTGACCCAGCGCTCCCGGGCCACCTAACGACTTACGGACCCTGGCTCAGAGGCCGTTGGCGCTCGCGCCGCAGGCCCGGTGGTGCCGCACCCCAGCCGCCCTCAGGTGGGACGGTGTTGCCGGTGGCTCGCAGGCCTCGGCTACGGCGTCGGGGTGGGGGAGGGCGGGGCAGTCGGCGCGGGCCTCGCGGTAGGTGGTGACGGCGATCTCCCTGGCAGCGAGCCGGCGGTCCAGCACGTCGAACGGCGACTCCGCGGTGGGCGCCGGGCCCTGCGGCCAGACGCCGTACCAGTGCATCATCCCTGTCTCCGTCACCAGGTCACGACCGCAGCCATCCCACCGTCCGGGCCGGCGTCGTCCCGGCGTGTGAAGCCCCGACCATCGCGTCCGCGAAGGTTGCGTGAAGCCCGGGCGAGGTGACGCCAGGGCTCGCCGGGGCTCGCCAGGCTCACGAGCCCGCGGTGCTCCCCACGTCCCCCGGGGGGCCGACGCGGGCGAGGCCGGACTGGTAGGCCGCGACGACCAGCTGGGCGCGGTCGCGCAGATCGAGCTTCGTCATGGCCCGGTTCACGTGCGTCTTGACGGTCATCGGAGAGATCACCAGGCGCTCCGCGATCTCCGCGTTGGTCATGCCCTCGGCGACCAGCACGACGATCTCCCGCTCGCGGTCGGTGAGCTGCCTGAGCTGCGTGGGCGCTCCGGCCGCCGCTGCCCGGCTCGGCTGGGACAGGAAGCTGGCGATCAGCGACCTGGTCGCACTGGGTGACAGCAGGGCGTCGCCGGCGGCCACCAACCGGATCGCGTCGAGCAGGTCGTCCGGCTCGACGCTCTTGCCCAGGAACCCGCTCGCCCCGGCGCGCAGGGCGAGGTAGACGTACTCGTCGAGCTCGAAGGTGGTCAGCACCAGCACCTTGACCCCGGCGAGGTCCTCGTCGGCGCTGATGCGCCGGGTGGCCTCCAGCCCGTCCACGCCGGGCATCCGGATGTCCATCAGCACCACGTCGGCCCGTGCGCTCTTGGCGAGGGACACCGCCTGCTCCCCGTCGGCGGCCTCGCCGACGACGACGAGGTCGTCGGCGCCGTCGACGAGCACCCGGAAGCCGGCGCGGATCAGCGCCTGGTCGTCGGCGATCAGCACCCGGGTTCTCATGCCTCGTCCCGGGCGACGGGCAGGCGTGCGGCGACGCGGAAGCCGCCGTCGGCGGTCGGGCCGGTCTCGAGCGACCCACCGGCGGCCAGGACGCGTTCGCGCATGCCCAGCAGACCCAGCCCGGAACCGCCCCACGCGGGCGTCGGAGCAGCGACCTGAGGGGTGCTCGCGTCCAGCTGCGGCGCCCGGCCGTTGGCCACATCGACCTCGGCCACAGGGCCGACGATCCGCACGGTGATCGTCGTCGGTGCGCCCGAGGCGTGCTTGTGGACGTTCGTCAAGGCCTCCTGGACCATCCGGAACGCCGCGACGCCGCCCGCCGGCGCCAGGGCGGGCATCGAATCCGGCGCATCGACCTCCACCTCCTCGCCCAGGGCGCGGGACGACGCCACCAGCTCGGGCAGCGCCGACAGGCCCGGCGTCGGCGCGGTGGGGAGCGTGGCCTCTTCCTGGCGCAGCACGCCCAGCACCGACTGAAGCTCGACGAGCACGGACTTGGCCGACGTGCGCACGTGGCGCAGCGCGGCCTTGGCGGCGGCCGGGTCGCGATCGACGAGGTGCTCGGCGACGCCGGACTGGACGCTGATCACCGCGACGTGGTGGGCGATCACGTCGTGGAGCTCCCGGGCGATGCGCACCCGGTCTTCGGCGACCCGGCGGCGAGCGGTCTCCTCACGGGTCTCCTCGGCCCGGCGGGCCCGGTCCTCGAGTCCCGCCATCGTGGCCCGGCGGCTCGAGATCGCGATCGAGGCGGCCGTCGCCAACCAGCTCCACAGGACCACGTCCTGGCGACCCCACTGGCCGTGCGCCATCCCCGCGACGAGCACCGCCGCAGCCCCGAGCAGCACGGAGGTCACCGTCGCGGCGATCAGCGCCTGCCGACGCGGCCGCTGCGCCGCGAAGGCGAACAGGGTGATGGCGACCGCGAGCTGGGCCAGGTTCGCCTGCCACCCGCCGACGATGGACACCAGGCTGGCCGCTGCCGCCGCCGCCAGCGCGGCGAGCGGCCGGCGCCGCATCTGCGTCAGGGCGAGCGCACTGACCACGGTCAGCGCGACGTCCGGCCGGGTGATGTCGATGGTGATCCCTCGATCGCGCGCCAGGCGGTCGCCCGCAAGCAGGGGGACCGCGACGAACGCCGCACCGAGCGTGAGCCCGATCACCGTGTCGGCGATCGACGGCCGTCGGAGGAACGGCCCGACGGCGGAGCGCCCGAGGCTCATGGCGGCAACAGTACGGATCCGGCCACGGTCACACGTCGCGGCGCGTGATCGACACGATCGCCGCGCCGAGCACCACCACCACCCAGGCGGCAAGGACGAGCGCCCCGGTGCCCGGGCTGAGCACCGCGGTCCCGGCCGACTCCACGGCGGTGAACGCGGAGGCCGCTGAGCTGGGCAGGTACCGCAGGATCGGGTCCCAGCTGTCGGGCAGGAGGGCGCCGGCGAGGGGCGGCAGCACCATGATGCCCGCGACGACCGCGCCGATGGACCCGGCGGCGCTGCGCAGCAGGATTCCCAGACCGAGGCCGATGAGGGCGACTGCGGTGATGTAGCCCGCCATGCCGAGCACCGAGCGCAGCACGCCGGCGTCGGTGAGGCCGACGGTGGCCGCATCGCCTCGGGACAGCAGAGCCATCCCCAGGACGAACGCGCCGAGGACCCCGATCACCGATGTGACCAGCGTCGCCCCGGTCAGCACCGTGGCCTTGGAGACCACGACCTGCCAGCGTCGCGGAACGGCGACCATCGTCGCGGCGATCATCCGCGATCCGTACTCCCGCGCTCCGGCCAGTGCGCCGAGGATCCCCATCAGGAGGACGGCGAAGTTGGCGCCCAGCAGCACGGTCGAGACCGGGTCCGCGTCGGTGAACGGGCCACCGTTGCCCCGTCCGCCGGGGCGCGCGACGGACCCCGTGGCCACGGTCGCGGCGATGGCCGCGAAGCCCACGAGCGCCACGAGCGCCGCCGCCAGCCCGATCCAGGTCGATCGCAGGGTCCGGAGCTTGATCCACTCGGCGAGCGTGGCGCTGCCGAGGGTCTGAGGCCTGACGACGGTCGCGTCGACGGGCCGCGAGGCAGCCCCGTCGGTGGCGCGCGGGCTGACGAGCGTGGTGGCGGCCATCAGGCAACCCTCTCGTCGGAGTCGGAGTCGGAGTCGGAGTCGGAGTCGGTGGCGGTGGCGGTGCGGGAGGTGTGGGCGTGGTGCTCGACGGTGCCGGCGAAGTCGACGCTGTCGCGGGTCAGCTCGAGGTAGGCGGCTTCGAGCGAGGTGGTGGTCGCGACGAGTCCGTGCAGTCGCAGACCGTGCGCGGCGGCCAGGTCGCCGATCACGTCGGCGGCCGCGCCGCGGACCTCGAGGCGCCCCGGCTCGGGGGAGACCACGCTCACACCCGGGCCGGTGAGCAGGGCCGCCAGGGGCCCGGCATCGGGCGTGGTGACGACGACGACGCCGGGTGAGGACGCCGCGATGAAGGCGTCCATCGAGCTGTCGGCGAGCAGGCGTCCCTGCCCGATGACCAGCAGGTGCTCGGCGACCAGCTCCATCTCGCTCATCAGGTGGGAGGAGAGCAGCACGGTGCGCCCCTGCGCCGCGAGCTCGGCGAGCAGGGCGCGGATCCACTGGATCCCGTCGAGGTCCAGCCCGTTGACGGGTTCGTCGAGGATCAGCACGCCCGGGTCGGCGAGCAGCGCGGCCGCGAGACCGAGGCGCTGGCTCATGCCCAAGGAGAACGTCCCCGCGGCCTTGCCCGCCACGTCGCTCAGGCCGACCGTGCCGAGCACCTCGTCCACCCGGCGCGCCCCGATGCCGACGGTCGCACCCAGCGCCAGCAGGTGGTTGCGGGCGGTCCTGCCACCGTCGACCCCCTTGGCGTCCAGCAGCACCCCCACCTCCGCCAGGGGTGCGCGCGAGGTGACGAAGCGCCGACCGTTGACCAGCGCGGCCCCTGAGGTCGGGGCGTCCAGCCCGACGATGACGCGCATCGTCGTGGACTTGCCCGCGCCGTTGGGACCGAGGAAGCCGGTCACCACGCCCGGACGGATCACGGCACTGATCCCGTCGACGGCGAGCGTGTCGCCGTACCGCTTGGTGAGGTCGTGCAGCTCGATCATGGTCGCCCTTGCTCGTCGTCGGGTGGTGTACGACCAACCATCGCACCGCCGGGGCGGGCCGTCGTCGTCCTGCTGGACCGATGAGGACGTACCGCGACGGCGGTAGAGGAGTCATCCACTCATCCGGGGACCGCCGCACGAGCAGAGGGCTGACGGCCGAGACGCTGCATGTACTGACCGGGGCGGCTCGCAGCCCGCCGGGCGTGGTTCGAGGTCGCGGGGTGGCTGGCCGTGCTGGCGGTCGCCGGCGGGGCCTTCTTGCTGGACGGCGGGGCGCCCGGTGCCGCCCTGACCATCCCGGGCATGCGGACCGCGGGGGTCACCGAACGGTTGCAGGGCCAGTTCCCTGCGGCGGGTGGCGGCACCGGCACGGTCGTCCTCCCCACCGGCGACGGGTCGGCCCTGACAGACGCGCAGCGCGCGGCCTCCCGCTGCTCAACGCGCTGGTGGGAGTGGGGATCGGCGCGACGGGCGTCAGGTGGTCTCCGGTTCGACGGGAGGTGCGCCCGGGACCCGGGTGCGGTGTGTACGAGTCCAGGCCACGATCGCCAGGCCGCCGAGGATCGTGGCGAGGGGCAGCAGGATCATCATGGTCGGCAGCTGCCAGAGCACCGGGACGATGACGTCGCTGGACCGCGCACCGAGCTCGAGGGTGCAGGTCTCCACCGAGCCGTCAGGCGATGTCGTGCATGTGCCGGGACCGTAGACGATGTAGAAGGCGTGCCGCGCGGACAGCACCGTCATCAGCGCGGCGGAGACCAACCCTGGGACGAGCCGTGTCCGGCGGGCCAGCAGGGCGGTCCCTGCGCCGACGAGGGTGGGCCGTGGGGAACCACGGGGCGGCGTAGGCCGCGGAGGTCAGAGCAACCCATCCGACGAACCCTGCCAGCCCGAGCAGGATCATCACGGGCCGGTGCACCACGGTCGTACCACGCAAGCCTGGGCGCGGCCCGCAGCGCCTGACCCAGCCACCATCTGCGCGCCGCACGCTCCCCCCGGGAGGCTGCGACCCCGGCCCGTCCCTCGGCCAGGTCACCGAGCAGCTCGTCCTCGTCCTGGGCGAGCCCGGCCAGCACGAGCATGGGCACGCCGCCAAGGGCCCGGGGGCGCTGGAGCGCAGGCGCCGCGTTGGCGACGCTCCCGGGCCCACGCTCGTCGGGGCTCATGCCTGGCCCCATTCCGCGGCCGGACCCCAGCGCCGGGAGGCCCGCTCGCGTTCGGCGGCAAGCACCTCGTGCGCGGCCGTCGTGAGCCGGTACTCCCGACGCGAGCGACCCCCACGCACGGGCAACGGCTCGGTGGTTCGAGAGGTCAGCAACCCCTTGGCCGCCAAACGTGACAGGGCGGTGTAGGTCGCGCCGACGGACAACTCCTGACCCCGCGCCGCGCTGACCTCCTCACGTACGAGCAACCCATAGGCAAACCCGTCGTGCCGCGCAACCGCGACCAGCACGTCAAGCTCCAGAGCACCAGGAGTCCGCATGTGTCTTACTGTGTAGAACAAATGCTGGATGGTCAACCGCCCGGCATCGCCCACGGCAGTGGTGCGAGCACCACGGGCACGGTCGGCGCCGTCCCGACACACCTCGAGCAGCACCCCTCGTAGTGCTTGCGGCGATCCTCGCCGCGGGTCCAGGCGACCATCACCTGCATCTGCCAGGGTTCTGACTGCGCCCGGCTGCAACGGACCACACGCCGTCAGCGGTCGTCGTCGAGCCGCTCGTCCAGCCGGGCCGGGTCTTGGCGGTGGTGCAGCACGGCGATGATCTCCACGACCTTCGCCTCGTCACGGACGCGATACCAGAGCTGGTACGGGAAGACGCGCAGGTTGACCCGCCGCGCCGCGCCGCGCACGACCGGTGCCGAATACGGGAACTCCCGCAGCCGCCTGGCGGCGGCGAAGAACTCGTCGACGATCCGCTCGGTCTGCTCTGGCGCGTGAGCGTCGTAGTACGCCTGGACTCGGTCGAAGTCGCGTTGGGCGTTGGCGCTGAGGCTGACAGCGAACGTCACGCACTACGCCGAGCGCGGACCTCACGCTCGAACTCGTCCAGCGCCACGAAGCCCTCCGGGTCGGCGTCGGCCTCGGCGATGCGCTGGTCGATGATCGCGGCAACCTCCGGCGAGACCTCGCCGTCATCGAGCGAGTCCTGCAAGACGGAGATCAGTTCACGGCGCGCAGGCTCGTCGAGCTGCAACGCTCGTTCCAGAAGAGCCTGATCAACCATGCCTCGATGGTACCCATACGCTCAGCGCCACGCGCACAATGCCCCGAAGCCGGCGCACTCGTGGCTGCGGGCCATGCTCGTCGCCGGTGCCGCGCGCCAGGTGTCTGCTGAAGAAGTGGTGTTGTGGGTGTCTGGTGCGGGTGGGGCGGGCGGATCGCCACAGGGTTGGCCGGCTGTGCGGCGTTGTGAAGTCAGCACTCGGGGTGCGACACGTGGGTCGGTCCGCCCGCCTGGACCCATCGTGGGCCTGGCAGGAGTCGTTGTCCAGCCCGTCGGGGCTTCGGGCCAGGGCCCAGGTTCCGTTCTGCAGGGTGAGTCCGAGGTTGAGCAGTCGGCGCAGGTTCACGGACCCCACGTCCCACAGAGCCGCTGCGGACCATCACGTCCCTGCACCCACCAACTCTCCCGGCAGGCACCCTGACCAGCCCGAAGGCGCGCAACCCCACGAACGCGAATTGTTCAGCAGGCTCCTGGTCCGACCGGCCGAACGAGATACTCGGACCATGGCCCTCGGTCAGGTGTCGGCAGGTGAGCCCTGCGTGTCGTTGGTCCCGCTCTTCGCGGGGCTGACGCGGGAGCAGCAGGCAGACGTGGCGACCCTCGCCCGCCCGGTCACCGTGGGGCCCGGCGAGATCTTCGTACGGGCTGGTGCGCGGCACGCGCCCCTGTTCGTGGTGCATTCGGGGATGGTGAAGCTCTCCCGCACGACGGCCGACGGCAGGAGCACGACCCTGCAGGTCCTCGGCCCGGGCGAGGTCGGCGGACAGACGTGGCTCCTCACCGGCGAGCGGCCCGAGAACGACGTGGTCGCCCTGGAGGCTGTGCGGATGTGCGTCTTCGCCCCGGCCGCGCTGGACACCATCGTCAGACAGTTCCCGAGCGTCGCGGTCGCCCTGCTGCGGTCGCTGGCCGTGCGGCTGGACTCCGCGGAGCGGATGCTCACCGCCAGGACCCTCGCCGACGTGGGCGCGCGACTGGCGGCCTACCTCCTGGACTGCCCCACCACGTGGGGCGCTGGGGCCGCCGTGACAGCGCACCTGCCGATGGCCAAGAAGGACATCGCCACCTTCCTCGGAACCTCGCCCGAGACCGTCAGCCGGCGGCTCAGGGCCTTCGAGCACGAGGGCCTCATCCAGGTGCGCGGCATGGACGTCGACATACGGGATCCAGTCGGACTCGAGCTGCGCGCTCGCGGCGCTTGACGCAGGTCAAGGCGGCGCGGCGGGTTTCCTCCTACCTTCGAAATTCCACGACACACGGAGGAAACCATGAACATCACCACGCTGCTCGGCTTGTTCGTCCGCACCGCGTCCGCCCACTGCGACACCGAGGACGGTCCCGCGGTCACCGACGGCCGTCGCGCCCTGGAGACGGGCAATGTCAACATCGCTGTCAAGTGGGTCCACCCGGGCGACGAGGAGGAAGTGCGGGACGCGTTCACCCGCGCCGTCGCCGTACGGGATCTGTCGCCGGATGCGCGCGACGTGGCCGACCGCTACTTCCTCGACGTCCTGATCCGGGTCCACCGCGCCGGCGAGGGCGCCGGTTTCGACGGCATCAAGCCCACCGGTGCGTATGTGCCCCCGCAGGTCGTCGCCGCCGACGAGGCGCTGTCGATCGGCCGCATCGACCCGCTGCGCGGGCTCGTGGATGACGAGCGCTGGGACGAGCTGGAGCGCAGGTTCGACCGGGCGGTGGCGCTGAAGGGCTTCGACGTCGACGACCTGGCTGCCGCCCGGCAGTACATGGCGGCATACGTCGCATTCTTCACGTACGCCGAGGGTCACGACCACGACCACCAGCACGCCCACGCGCACTGATGTGGTGGCTGACCCGGGTGCGGTCGCACTCGATGGCACCCACCCTGAGGGACGGTCAGTTCGTGCTCACCAGGTCGCTCCGGCCGGCTCACGCAGTCGGGCGGGGTGACCTGGTCGTCCTGGACTCCCCGGTCGAACCGGACCACCACGTGGTCAAGCGGGTCGTCGGGCTGCCCGGTGAGAAGGTCACCTTCGACGCGGGCCGCGTGAGCATCGACGGCCGGCCCCTGCCGGAGCCCTACGCGAGTCGGTCGGTGTTCCGCGGGGAGTACGACGTGCCGCCCGGGCACTTCCTCGTCCTCGGCGACAACCGGGACGCCTCCAGCGACAGCCGCTCCTGGAGCCGCCCCTACCCGCCCCGAGCCGCCATACGCGGACGGCTGGTGCGACGCTGAACCGCCGGATCCGGCTGCCTCGCCCCAGGATCCGCCGCACATCATGTGCCACGCGGGCACAGGCGAGCGCCCCTCGGTCGAGGAGGTCGGCGGCGTTCACGCGACGAGTGTCGCGAGGGGGGCTCAGCGACGGAGGGGGCTCAGCGACCGAGCTGGGCGTACTTCGCCTCGGTGGCGTCCTTCTGCGGGCGCCACCAGGCCTCGTTGGCGCGATACCAGTCGATGGTCGCCGCCAGCCCGTCGCGGAACGTCGTGTACTGCGGGGTCCAGCCGAGCTCGTCGCGCAACTTGGCCGCGTCGATCGCGTAGCGCAGGTCGTGGCCGGGGCGGTCGCCGACCAGGTCGTACGCATCGGCCCGCTGCCCCATCAGCTCGAGGATCGTCTCGACGACGGTCTTGTTGTCCTGCTCGCCGTCGGCGCCGATGAGGTAGGTCTCGCCGATCCGGCCCTTCTCGAGGATCGTCCACACCGCGGCGTTGTGGTCGTCGACGTGGATCCAGTCGCGCACGTTCGCCCCGGTGCCGTAGAGCTTGGGCCGCACCCCGTCGAGGACGTTGGTGATCTGGCGCGGGATGAACTTCTCGACGTGCTGGTACGGGCCGTAGTTGTTCGAGCAGTTGGAGATCGTCGCGCGCACGCCGAAGCTGCGCACCCAGGCGCGGACCAGCAGGTCGCTGCCGGCCTTCGTCGAGCTGTACGGGGAGGACGGGTTGTACGGCGTCGTCGGCGTGAACTTCGCCGGGTCGTCGAGCTCGAGGTCGCCGTAGACCTCGTCGGTCGAGATGTGGTGGAAGCGCACGTCGTAGCGGCGGACGGCCTCGAGCAGCTGGTAGGTGCCGATGAGGTTGGTGCGGACGAAGGGCCATGGGTCGTGGAGGCAGTTGTCGTTGTGCGACTCGGCGGCGAAGTGGACCACGGCGTCCGCCTGCTTGACGAGCTGGTCGACGATGTCCGGGTCGGCGACGTCACCCTTGGCGAAGACGACCTTGCCCTCGACGGGGCCGAGGCTGTGCTCGTCGCCGGCGTAGGTCAGCGCGTCCAGGACGGTGACCTGGACGTCCGGGTGGTCGCGGACCGTGTGGTGGACGAAGTTGGAGCCGATGAAGCCGGCTCCGCCGGTGACGAGCAGGTGCATGCGGACCTCGGCAGGTTCGGGAAATGACGAGGCGATGCTAGCGGCTGGGGTGCGCTGTCCGAGATGTCCCGATACCGGTCGGTCAATGCCCGACAGGGCCGGGAGTGGTCCTTGACGCCTCACACGCCGGCCGTGACGCTTGAACTCGGACCTGTCGCCGATCGAAGGCGGTTTCGTGGTGCGTTCGTGTTTTGCAGCCGTGGCCGCCGCACTCATGCTCGGGGTGGGCGCGCTGCCCGGGGCGACGGCGCCCCCGCAGCCTGCGGCCGCCGTCCGGACCGGTGCCGTCCCGCCGGCGCCGCCCGACTCGGTGGTGGTCCAGGAGGTCGCGCTCGATGTCGAGGCGGATCCGAGCGGGGCGTTCGCCGCGCCGGCCGAACCGAGCCCGGACGCCCCGTCTTCGGGCCAGCCGGTGGTCGACCCTCTCGCCGAGCCCGTCGTCGCGCAGCCGGGCGGCGCCTCGGACGGCCGGGTGGACACGCCGCCGATCGACGCGTCGCAGGTCGACACGCTCGGTGTCACCTGGCCCAAGGGGACCCCGGCCGACGTCCTGGACCCGCAGATCCGGATGCGCGCGGACGGGCGGTGGTCCGACTGGACGCCGCTCGACTCCGACATTGCGCCCGACGAGGGCACGGCCGACGCCCGCACGGTGCGCGACGGCACCGACTCGGTGTGGGTCGGCGACGCCGACGCCGTCCAGCTGTCGTTCGCGGCGACGCCCGAGGGCGGCCCCGACGACATGCAGATCGCGCTGGTCAGGCCGGCGGACGCCGTCGAAGCGGGCGGCTCCGGGGCCACGGTCAGCCCGGCGGCCTTCGTCGCGTCCCGGGGCGAGGTGCGGTCCGCGGCGGCCACGAACGCCCCCGCGGTGATCAGCCGCGGGGACTGGGGTGCCCGGCCCGAGGCGTGCACACCGGACGTCGCCTTCGGCCTCGTCGGCGCCGTGGTCCACCACACGGCCGGCTCCAACTCGTACGCTACGGTGGCCCAGGCCATGGCCCAGATCAGGGGCGACCAGGCGTACCACATCGACGGTCGCGGCTGGTGCGACATCGGCTACAACTTCGTCGTCGACAAGTGGGGGAACATCTACGAGGGCCGGGCGAACAGCCTGACGCAGCCCGTCATCGGCGTGCATGCCGGCGGCTTCAACACCGGGACCGTCGGCGTTGCGATGCTCGGCGACTACTCGACGGTCGCGCCGTCCGCTGCAGAACTGGATGCCGTGGCCCGGGTCATCGGCTACCTCCTCGGCGCCTACGGTCGCAACCCGGACGGGCTCGTGACGTACACGACCCTAGGCGGCGAGAACTCGCGGTTCACTCCCGGGACGACCCTCACCTTGCCGGTCGTCATGGGCCATCGCGACGTCGCGTACACCGCGTGCCCGGGGAATCTCGGGTACGCGGCTCTCCCATGGATCCGCGTCAGGGCGCGGCAGATCGCGTACTCCGAACCACTGGTCCGCGCGCTGTACGCGGACATGCTGCAGCGCGATGTCGATCCGACGGGGTTGTCGACCTGGAGTGCCGCGCTCCTCGGCGGGACGGGTGCGAGCTTCCTCGGCGACCAGATCGCCCACAGCGCCGAGTACGTCCAGCGGCGCGTTGCCGACGCGTACGCCCAGGTTCTCGGGCGCGATCCGGACCCGACCGGGATGGCCACGTGGAGCGCCGCGATCATGTCCGGCCGGCTGCGGGTGGAGGATCTGCGAGGCCAGCTGATCCAGAGCGACGAGTACTACGCGCGGGCCGGAGGCGCCGATGCGGCCTACGTCCAGGCGCTGTATCGCGACATCCTGCACCGGGACCCGGCCCCCGAGGAGGTGGCCGGCTGGGTGGCGCAGATCGCACCGCGCGGGCGTGGTGTCGTGAGCAACGGGGTGTGGCGGTCTCTCGAGAGCGCGCAGCTACGGGTGAGCGAGGCGTTCAGAACCTACCTCGGGCGGACGGCTGACCCGACGGGCTTGTCCACCTGGGCGCCGTACTGGCAAGCGCACGGCGAGGACGCGCTGCGCGCGATGGTCATCGGCAGCGATGAGTACCTGTCCCGGGCGTCCGCTCGCTTCCTCTGAGCCGCGGCGAGCGGCCGTGGTGCCGGTGAGGGGTAGATAGACTACCGCGGGTTCCACCGCAGCCGGTGGTCGCCAGCCAGTCGTTGAGGGGATGCCGAGTGTCGAGCCATGCGCCGGACCTCTCGGTGGTGATCCCCTCCTACGACAGCGCGCCGTACCTGCCGTCGACCCTCGACGCCTGTGCTGCGGCGATCGCGCGCACATCGTGGACGGCCGAGGTCATCGTGGTCGATGACGGGTCGACCGACGGCACAGCCGCGCTTCTCCGGTCGATGGTCGAGTCATTCCCGGTACCGCTGACCGTGGTCAGCCAGCCGAACCGCGGCCGGTTCCTCGCCCGTTGGGCGGGGCTGGCCGAGGCGTCCGGCCGGCTGGTGCTGCTCCTGGACAGCCGGGTCCTTCTCGACGCGGACGCGCTGCGGACGGTAGAGTTGGCGTCAGCCGCGGACCCCGCCCTCGTCGTCTGGAACGGCCACGCAGTGACCGACCCGGCCGCGCCTCTCGTCGGGCACTTCTGGGAGGTGCCGGTCCACGTGTTCTGGGGCGGTTGGCTAGCCAAGCCACGTCCCGTGAGCTTCGGCCCGGCCGACTACAACCGGTACCCCAAGGGCGCTGGGGTATTCCTCGCGCCGCGCGAGGTGCTCGTCGCCGCGTGCCGCGATGCGTGGCCCGCGGCAGACGCCTCGCTGGCCAGCGACGACACCAAGGTGATCCGCGGCATCGCCGCGCACGTCCCGATTCACCTCGACCCCGGCTTCCGGGCGGTGTACCGACCGCGCGCCAACACCGGTGCGTTCGTGCGGCACAGCTTCGGCCGTGGGACGTTCTTCGTCGACAGCTTCGGGGGGACGTCCCTGGCGTGGTCGGGGGGCGCCATCCTGCTCGGGGTCGCACCTGTGGTCGCGCTCGCGCTGCTGGTGGGGCTCGTCGCCGTCGGGGCTGAAGCGCTGGCCGCCTGGCTCGTGCTCGCGGCCGTGCTGGCGGCACTGAGCCCCGCGGTGGTGGCGGCCGTGCGCGGTTGCCCGCGACGAGGGGTCGCCGCCTACATGTGCTACCTGCCGGTGTTCGTGCTGCCGTACTGGCTCGGCCTCGTCCGCGGCCTCGTGGTGCACCGGAAGGTCCTCCTGGGTCGCACGGCGGTGGCGCGGTGATCGTCTTCTGCTACGGCACGACGGCCGAGGCGATCAAGCTCGGTCCCGTGATGCGGCGTCTCGATGCCCTCGGAGTCGCCTACCGGCAGTGGGTGACGTTCCAGCAGGCGGGCACGGTGCTCGACGCGCTCCCTGGGCTTGGTATCCCCGCCCCGGACGAGGTGCTCGCGGTCGGGCGGGGAGGCCGGCCCCTGCAAGGGCCGCTCGACGTACTGATCTGGCTCGGGCGGATCGGCGCCTGGACGGCGCGCCACCGCCGGCGGCTACGGGGGCGCCGCGGGCGCGACGTCGTCGTGGTCCACGGCGACACGATGACCAGCGTCGTCGGCGCGCTCATCGCCCGGGTCATGGGGATGGACAGCGCGCACGTCGAGGCTGGCCTCCGCTCGGGCAGCTGGCGGCACCCGTTCCCCGAGGAGGTGGACCGGCGGATCGTCGGCCGGCTCGCGACGGTGCACTACGCGCCGACCGAGGTCGCAGCTGGTCACCTCGTCGGGAGGGACGTCGTCATGACGCATGGCAACACCGTGATCGACGCGGTCCGCGACCGCGTTCGCGGTCCGTCGTCGCCTTCCGACGAGCGGCGATACGGCGTCGTGCTCCTGCATCGGTTCGAATTCCTCGGCAACGCCCACCTGGTGCGTCAGACGCTCCGGACGATCGTTGAGGACAGCCCGCACCGGGTCGTGATGGTTGTCGACGACCTGGCGCGACACTCGCTCGACGGCATGCTGCCGACACTTCCGGCCGACAGGATCGAGGTCGTGGACAAGATGCCCCACGCCCGATTCACGGAGCTGATCTCCGGTGCCGCCTTCATCGTCACGGACAGCGGCGGGGTGCAGGAGGAGGCCGCCCTGCTCGGCGTGCCGACGTTGGTGCACCGACGCACGACGGAGCGAGGCGAGGGCCTGGGTGCCAACGTGCTGCTCTCCGGGTGGGACATCGAGGTGCTGCGCGGATTTCTCGACGATGTCGACGCCCTGCGAACCGACCCGCAGGACGACGGTGTCTCGCCGTCGCAGATCGTCGTCGACGATCTGCGACGGCGGGGATACGGGAACTGAGAACGCCGCCGTTGGCGTGCGGTCACGAAGGTAAAGGGTCATGAGAGCAGAACGAGCCGCGGTCAGCGTGGTGGTGCCCGCGTACCAGGAGGAGGCGAGCATCGCCCCCGCGCTGATCCGGCTGCTGAAGGTGCTGGACGCCGACGGTCGCCGGTACGAAGTCGTCGTGGTCTGCGACGGGTGCACGGACCGCACCGCCGAACTGGCCCGCGGGCTCGGGCGCGACGAGGTGCGGGTCGTCGAGTACCAGCCGAACCAAGGCAAGGGGCACGCTCTCCAGACGGGGTTCGGGGCGACCGTTCACCCGCTCGTCGCATTCCTTGACGGTGACATGGACCTCGACCCGGTGGTGCTGCCCGACTATCTGCGCCGCATCGAGAGGGGCGATGCCGACGTGGTCGTCGGGTCGAAGGTCCACCCGGACTCGACGGTCAGCTACCCGTTGACGAGGCGAGTCGCAAGCAGGCTCTTCAAGATTGCGACCCGCCTGGTGCTCGGGCTCAACCTGGGGGACACTCAGACCGGCATCAAGGCGATGCGACGCGACGCTGTCGCGGACCCGTTGGCGCACTGCTCGTCGCGTGGCTTCGCCTTCGACCTGGAGCTGCTCGCAAGACTGGTCGATCAGGACGTGCGGGTGGTCGAGGCGCCCGTCGTGCTCGAGTACGAGTTCACCTCGACGATGGGCCTCGGCGCCGCTCTCGAGGCGCTGCACGACCTCGTGGCGGTGGCCCGCCGCAGGCACGCGCTCGGCGCTCTGCACCATCGGGAGGCCGCGTGAGAAGCGACCGTCGAACCGTCCGGCTCGGCTACCTTCGTCGGCACGCTGCCCCGCTCGCGACCGTCGGCGTCATCAGCGTCGTCGGGATCCTCGCCTCGACACTGTTCCAGGTGATCACCGGACGCGGGCTGGGGCCGGCAGCCTTCGGCCTGCTCGCGGCGTTCCTTTCGATCGTCAACATTGCCGCGATCGGGGCGTCTGCGCTCCAGAACTCCGTCGCCGTCCAGACGGCTCGGACGCTGTCGGGGGTGACGACCGTGTCCGACGCGCCGCGCCGCTGGGACGGGGCGCTCGTCGAGGGGGTTGTCCTCGGCGGCGGGGGAGCGGTGGTCGTGGCCGCGCTGTCGGGCGTGCTCGCCGGGCGGCTCCACACGAGCCTGCTAGCGGTGCTGCTCGCCGCGGCGACGATCCTGCCGAGCTTCCTGCTCTCGGTAGCGCAGGGCCGCCTCCAGGGCGCCGGCCGCGCGGGCGCCGTGGCGGGCTGGTCGACCGGATCGCAGGTGCTACGGCTGCTCCTGGCGGGCGCCGCGCTGGTCGCGGGCTTCGGCGCGGTGTCGATCCTCGTCGCGGTGTTCGCCGCCATCGCTGCGGCGGCTGTCGCAGCGACCCATTCGGCGGACCGGGCGGGCCTGCGGCTCGCGACATCCCCGTTCACCGCGAACAGCCTCGTGCTCATCGGGCTGACCGTGGCTTTTGCCTGGCTGACGAACATCGACGTCATGCTCGTGCGGACCGGAGCGCCAGAACACCCGGCGGGGATGTTCGCCGCTGCGGCCGTGTTGGCGAAGCTGATCCTCATCGTGCCCACGACGTTGTCGCTCTACCTGCTTCCTCGGTTCGTCAACCGTCGCGACGATCGCGGGGCGATGCGGTTCGGCGTCAACGTCGTGCTTCTCACCGTGCTGGGCGTCGGCCTGCTTGGCTCTGCCTCGCTCTGGCTGCTGGACACGTGGGTGATCCGGCTGTTCTTCGGGGCCGGGTACGAGGATGCGACGACCGTTCTTCCGCTGCTCGCCGTCGCGTACGTGCCATGGGCCCTCGCGCAGGGACTGCTGATCAGGCTCACCGCCTCCCGCTCGCGGCGCGCGCTCGCAGTGCTCGTCGTCGCCGCGGTGGCGCAGTGGGTGCTGGCGCGGCGAGTGCTGCCGGATCTGCGCCTCATGACACTCGTGATCGGCGGGCTGGGGGTGGCCGTCGCGGCCGTCTTCTACCTGCTCCACCACATCAACCGCGCCGAGCTTCCCCCGGGTGCGCACTCACCGGAAGTGATCCCATGAGGTTTCCCCGTCAGGTCGGCTGGTTCGCGCTCGGCACGGCGCTGCTCGGTCTCGGCGCACTGCCGGGGGCTCGTGTGCCGATCATCGGCGACGACATGCAGGCCTACTTCGAGACCTATGCCCTGGTTCACGGTGGCGCCTTCGACGCGCTGGCGTGGGGCTGGCGCCAGGGCACGATGGCCGGGCACTTCAACCCGGTCGGGCAGGCACTCGGAGCGCTCTATCACTACAGCGCGTTCGCGGTCTCGTCCGCCACCGGCCTGAGCCCCCAGGCGTACGACCTGGCGGCGGGCGGGGTGCTGCTTTGGCTGACGGTGCTCGCGGCGGCCACCGCGCTCGCGTGGGGTCTCCGCCACACCAGCCCTGGGCCGGCCGTGCACCTGCCGTCTCTGCCGCGCGTGTTCGCCCTGCTGGCGGCGGTGACCGGCACCTCGCTCCAGCTGCACCCGTGGACGAACGACCCGGTGACGACGTTCGGCATGGCCGGATGGGGCTCGGCAGCGATCGGCTTCCTCGTCCTCGGTCTGGCGCTCCGATCGACCGTTCCCGGGCGGACGGCCTGGTCCGACCTGGTCTGGGTCGCCGTGGCCGGAGTCGTCGCGGTCCTCTACTACGAGGAGCTCGTGGGGATGGTGGCCGCTGCGGCCGCCGTGCTCCTGCTGAGCGGGCTCCGTGCACGACGACGGCACGACCCCGCTGGCATCCGACGCGTCCTCCTGCTGGCTGCCACGGGTGTCGTCGTCCCCGCGATCGTGTTCGTCGCCGGACGCTACCTCGCGGTCCCTTCGGGGGACAGCAACTACACGGGCACCACGGTGGCGTTCGGACCGCAGGGGTTGGCCACCTGGTGGGCAGCCATGCTGGGTGCGCTGCCGGGCGGTGGCTGGCCGTACCTCATTGCGCAGTCGGGCGGGAGCATCACGCTCACGTGGGTGTCGTTCCTGCTCGCAGCGGCGACGATTGCGGGCCTGGCCGTGCTGGCAATCGCGTGGGTGCACGCGCGCCGGCCGTCGGACGTCACGGGATGGGCGTGGGCGCCGCTGGTGGCTGGCGTCGTGGTCGGTTGGGCGTTGACCACAGCGACCCAGGCGTTCACACCGAAGTACATCAGCGAGATCCACGTGCCCGGCCAGGTCTACCTGTACTACGCGGTGGGCGTCGTGTGCGTGAGCATGCTCGTCGCGTGGGTCGTCATCGCACTCGGAGGGCGCCTGCGCCCGGTCGCTCCGGCCTTGCTGATCCTGGTCGGCGCATTCGTCATGGTGCAGGTGCCGCTCAACTGGCAGCTTGGTGGCATCAGCGAACAGGCGTTCACCGCGAACCGGCACCTGTCCAAGGCGGCGTCGGACGACCATGTGCCGCCCCAGCAGCGCTGCACCGCACTGCTGATGTTCGCGCAGCACCCGTGGCCGGACTACTACCGGAAGGCGGTGGTGCCCGACGCGATGGCCGACTTCCAGGCCGTTTTCGACACCCCGCTGTGCCCCGACCCCGTCGTCGTTGCGAAGGTTCAGGCGCTGCTCGCTCCCTGACGGGCCGCGCGCGGACCAGGCCAGCCCCTGCGCCCAGCGGAGCGAGGGTGACGACGAGTTGGTTCAGACCGCGACGAACGACGAGTCCGCCGCGAGTGGCCCTTGGCTGCGCCCATCGCCCTGCACCTGCAGGCTGGCAGCTTCGAGCACCCGGTGGATCTCGCGGCCGTCCCCGCCGACGAGGTCAGCCCGGACCGTGTAGAGGCCCTCGCCGAGGTTGAGGTGAGGGAGGCGGAAGTCGAAGGTCGCCGGCCGGTCGAGCGGAGGGGTGTCGATCCCCAGCAGCTGGGTGTTCGTCCCGAAGACGCTGGTCCCCATCGCCGTCTGGACGCCGACACCGAGCACCCAGTCGGTGAGCGGCTGGTCGGGTTCCACGCAGACTCGGACGCGCACCGAGTCGTACGAGCTGATGGACGAGACCTGTTCCCCGGTCGCGTCGTCGACGATCGCCGCCCAAGCGATGTGCGCGGCGGGCGCCGGACGTGCCGCCGCCGCCTCACGCGCCTGGGCCCGCTCGATCTCGTTCTGCCGGGTGGACTCGAAATCGGCCCGCAGCACGCGGAGCGCGTCCTTGGGCTCACCGTCTGCGACGACGTTTCCGTGCTCGAGCACGAGGGCGCGGTCGCACAGGTCCGCGACCTGGTCGAGGGAGTGGGTGACGAGGACGATGGTGCGACCCTCGTGCTGGAAGCCACGGATGCGCTCCATGCACTTGCGCTGGAACGGCTCGTCGCCCACCGCGAGGACTTCGTCGACGAGCAGGATGTCGGGATCGACGTGCACCGCGACGGAGAACGCGAGCCGCACGTACATGCCCGACGAATAGAACTTCACCTGTGTGTCGATGAACGGCTCGATGCCGGAGAAGTCGACGATCGCGTCGAAGTAGCGGTCGGTCTGCGCCCGGGAGATGCCCAGGATCGACGCGTTGAGGTAGACGTTCTCCCGCCCCGTGAGGTCGGGGTGGAATCCGGCACCCAGCTCGAGCAGGGCGGCGAGGCGGCCGCGGAGCTGGACCGAACCGGTGGTGGGCTGGATGATCCCGCCGATCAGTTTGAGCAGCGTCGACTTGCCGGAACCGTTGGGGCCGACCAGGCCGACGGTCGAGCCGGAGCCGATCGTCATGTTGACGCCCTGCAGTGCCCAGAAGTCGTCCTTGTGTAGGTTCGACCGGCCGAAGTTGACGAGCCGCTCCTTGAGGGACTTCTCCTTGCGGATGACGAACCGCTTGGAGACGTCCGCAATCTCGATGACGGGCGTGGACATCACAGCTCCTGGGCGAAGTTGCTCTGCAGGCGTGCGAAGATCCGTTGGCACACCCAGAGCGCCACGAGGGACGCCCCGAGCGAGATCGACAGCAGCTTGCCGAGGTTGGCGGGGTAGGGCTCGCCGGCGCCCGCCACCCAGAGCGAGCGCTGGAAGCCGAGAACCACCTGGGTCATCGGGTTCGCGAGATAAATGTCGAGCGCAAGGCCGTGCAGGGCGCTCGCGACGTACCTCCACGCGTAGACGATCGGCGACGCCCACATGAGGATCATGATGAGGATCTCGATCAGGTACTGGACGTCCCGCAGGTACACGTTGACGGCCGCCAGGAGCAGCCCGAGTGCGGTGGACCAGACGATGAGCACGGCGAGCGCCACGACGAAGTATCCCCAGCGGCGCCCCGTCGGGAAGGCGCCCGTGACGGCGGTCGCCGTGAGCAGGATCAACAGCTGTATGGCGAAGTTGAAGAGCGCTGCGCCGACGACGCTTAGCGGATAGACCTCGCGCGGGACGTAGACCTTCTTGACCAGGCCGGAGTTCGCGACGATCGATCCGGTGCCGCCGGTGACGATGTCGCTGAACAGCTGCCAGGCGGTCAGCCCGGAGAAGATGAAGATCGCGAAGCCGGGGATGCCGCCCGGGTGCGTGGGGGTCTGCGCTGCGCCGAGGAACGTGCCGATCGCGACGTAGTAGACGAGCAACATCGCCAGCGGCTTGGCGAGACTCCAGAAGAAGCCGAGGACGCTGTCCTTGTAGCGGGCCTTGAGCTCACGACGGATGAGCAGGTCGAGCAGCTCGCGGTGTTCGTAGAGGTCGGTGATGGACCGCCACGTACCCCGGAAGAAGCCGGGGCGGGGTCCTGCGGGCCGCAGGGGCTCCGCGGCGAGTCGTTCCGCACGCGACAGGCTCTCGGTGGTCATCGGCTCCCCACGTCCCATCCTGTCGGCCCGGCCGACGACTGCTCGTGCAGCGTACCTGTCCGCGCGCCACGCCGGACCTGGCCGAGAACTGCCGCCGGCGGCGCTCCTGGTGCGACGATGAAGGCTACACGTCGCCCCCGAGAGGATTGGTCATGCCCCGGCGGTTGCCCGTGCGCCCGATCGTCGTGCTGGCGGCGGCCGCCGTGCTTGTCGCAGTGTCCACGTCCACCCCCGCAGTCGCGGCGTCCGCTCCGACGGCCGTTGCCGCTGCCACAGCCGCGACCGTGCCGGTGGTTGTGCCGAGCCCGATCGGTACCTACACCTTCACCGGGCACGGGTGGGGCCACGGTCGGGGGATGGGGCAGTACGGGGCGCTCGGATACGCGCTAGCCGGGTGGTCGTACGCGCAGATCCTCGACCACTACTACGGCGGGACGGTCCCGGCGGCGCCCGACGACCGCAACCTCCCGATCGACGTCGAGTTGACCGACCGGACCGGCAAGGACACCGCCGCCACCGGGACAAGTCTGACGCTCGACGCGGGTGCCGGCGCCCAGCCGGTCTTCATGTCCGACGGGACGACGCCGGCGCATGCCGTACGCCTCGTGCCGGACGGCAAGGGCACCTTCACGGCACAGGCGGCTCGGACCGAGTGCGGGAGCGGCAGCATCTGGGCTGACATCGGGCCCTACCCGTCCGGCACGGTGATCCGCGACGGGGCCGGCCAGTCCATCACCCAGTGCGACGACACCCGGGAGGAGAGCTATCGCGGCTCGCTGGTCGCCTGGCAGCGGGGCACCACCTCATACACGTTCAACCGGGTCGCCGTCGAGGACTACCTCCGCGACGTGGTGCCGCACGAGTCGCCGGCGAGCTGGGGCACCCTCGGCGATGGCGCTGGCATGCAGGCCCTCGAGGCGCAGGCGGTGGCTGCGCGCAGCTATGCGCTCTCCTCCAGCCGCCCTTCGGGCGCGAAGACGTGCGACACCACGGCCTGCCAGGTCTACCTGCCTTACGCGACCCGCCCGTACGCGACCTCCACGTGGACGACCCTCCCGTACCCGCAGAGCGATCAGGCGGTCGCAGCCACGGCGGGCCAGGTGAGGCGGATGGGTTCGGCCGGGGGCGCGATCGCGCGCACCGAGTTCAGCTCCTCGACGGGTGGCTTCACTGCGGGCGGCACCTTCCCCGCGGTCGTGGACGACGGCGACGCCGTTGCGCAGAATCCCAACCACACGTGGACGGCGACCTTCTCGGCCGTTCAGGCGGCCGCGGAGCTCGGGCTCTCCGGCGTCAGCGGGATCACGATCACCGGACGCAACGGCCTCGGTGACTTCGGGGGTCGCGTCACGCAGTTGCAGGTGACCGACGCGGCCGGCGCACCCCACAGCTACACGGGCGCCCAGTTCCAGAGCCTGATGGGCCTCAAGTCCGATTGGTTCACCGTGGCGGGGATCACGCCCGGTCAGGCCCAGGCCGTGGTCCGCAGCCTGTACCACGATGTGCTCGGTCGCGACCCCGACCCGACGGGCATGGCCGGCTGGACGGCGACGGTGCAGCAGACCGGCAACGGCCAGTGGGTCGCCAACGGCATCGTCTACTCCAAGGAGCGTCTCGTGACGCTGGTGTCCGCGCAGTACCGGGCGGCCCTCGGACGGGAGCCGGAGACGGGCGGGCTCAACAACTGGGTGGGTTACCTCGAGAGCGGCGCCGGTGTCTCGGACCTCCAGATCGGCATCTACGCCTCGCAGGAGTCGCTCAACGTCCTTGGTGGTGGCGACACAGCCACCTGGGTGGGCGCGATGTACGCCTCGATCCTCGGGCGGCAGGCCGCCCCGTCCGAGTTGGCCCAGTGGACGCAGGTAGCGCTGACCCAGGGGCGGGTGCGGACGGTGGCCGGGATCGCCAAGTCCGCCGAGGCCGGGCTGCACCGGCTCGACGGCTACTACCAGCAGTACCTTGGACGGTCGCTCGACCCGACCGGGGCGAGAACGTGGCTGCCCTACATGACCGGCGCCGGGGACTTCCAGGTGCCGGGATTCATCGGCGGCTCGATCGAGTACTGGAACCGGTCCCAGACGCGCTACCCGTCCTGACGGCGGCGCGACCTCAGGCGTTCGTCGCGACCAGGTAGTCCCAGGCCTCGGCCGCGTACTGGTCCCATGTGCGCGCGACACGGGAACGGGCCTGCATGGCCAGGTCGTGGTGCAGCGCGTCGTCGGTGAGCAGCGCCGCGAGGGCGCGGGCGAGGTCAGCCTCGTCGCGGGGATCCACCGTGAGCGCGCCGCCGCCCTGCGCGATCTCCAGCATGCTGCCGAAGTTCGACGTGACCACCGGCGTTCCAAGTGCCAGCGACTCCGCCACGGGCAACCCGAACCCCTCGTTGAGCGACGGGAACACGGTGCACCGCGCCAGGCTGTACAGCGCCCACAACAGTCGATCGGGCAGTCCCAGCACGGACTCCACCGGACGCCCGGCGTCGGCCAGCTCGGCCAGCCGCCGGACGAAGCCCTCGCTCTTCCAGGCGTTGCCGCCGACGAAGAGCAGCGAGAACTCGTGCCCGTCGCGCCACAGCAGCTCGGCGGCGTGCAGCACCGCGAGGTGGTTCTTGCGCGGCTCGTGGCTGCCGACGCACAGCACCAGGGGGAGGGTCGGCAGGAGGTACCGCGCGGTCGCCTCCTCGAGCGCCCTCGGCGTCGGGACGACCGCCTCGACAGCGAGCGGGATCTCGCGGATGTCGGGACCCTCGAGGCCGGTGCTCCGCACCATCGTGCGCCAACCCTCGTACTCGCGGGCCGCCGCGCCGGAGATCGTCGCGATGCGGTGGGCGTGCCGCAGGGCGGCGAGCTCGAGGACGAACCGCGGCGGCACGTCGTCCGCCGCCGTCTCGGCCGAAGTCAGGGGCACCGTGTCGAAGCCGATGGCCGCACTCCGGGAGCGGGAGAACCGCAGCAGCGCCTCCATGCGTCGGGTGCGTCCCTCCTCCAGGACGACCTCGGGCAGCACGTAGGTCGCCCGCCACGGGATGACGACGGGTCGGTCGCGCGCGTGAGCGCTTTCCGTCCTCGCCTTCCCGATCCGGGTGCCGAGCGCGCGGCTCAGTTCGGCCGGGCTCAGCGGACGCATCGCGCGGTGGTCGAGATGCCACCCGACGGCCCGCACGCGGTGATCGGCCACCCAGCGCTGCAACGTCTCGCGCGTCACCCGCTGGATTCCGGTGCCGAGCGACGTGCGCGCCAGGTGCTCGATGTCGATGACCGGGCCGCCGACGACCTCGACCGACGACGCCCGGTCGCCCTCTCGGATGAGCGCCGCCACCGCTTCGTACACCTGCCGGGGGCCGGCGAAGCGCGCCGCGCGCCGAGTCTCGAGGACGGTCTGTGCGGTCGGCATCGCTCCGGACAGCACCGACAGGGCGAGCCAGACGACCTCGTCGTCAGGCTGCTCCAGGTGGTGCTCGACGAGGGGGCCCGCGTCGGCCGGTGTGACTTCGCGCTCCTCGAGCGTCGTCGCCAGCAGCGCGAGGCGCTCCGGTGCCGGAGCGACGGCTCGCAACCGCCGTGTCGCGAACGGGCTCATCTCCCCGGCCCCTGCTCGACGAGCACGCTCCACAGCTCGTTCGCGTACGTGGCCCACGGCTTCGGGCGGTACGCCCGCGCCTCGGAGCGCAGGCGCCCGAGCAAGGCGTCGTCCGTGAGCACCTGGCGCAGTGCTCGCTCGATCTGACGGTCGTCGCGCGGGTCGACGAGCAGGCACCCGCCGCTCTCGGCGATCTCCTGCGTCGAGCCGTAGTCGGTGGTGATGACGGGCGTTCCACAGGACAGCGACTCCGCCACCGGCAGCCCGAATCCCTCGTGCAGCGAGGGGAAGACCGTGGTTGTCGCTGCGGCGACGAGCGGCCACATCTCGTCGTCGGGCAGCACGCCGTGGTCAACGAGCGGCCGGCCCATGCGCGTCAGCCGCTCGACGGCCTCGTCGTAGGCCCGCATGTCCCAGCCTGGGCCGCCGACGAAGTGCAGCTCGAAGTCGAGGCCGTCGCGCCACAGCGCCTCGGCGGCGTGCAGCACCGCGAGGTGATTCTTGTGCGGCTCGTGGCTGCCGAGGCACAGCAGCACGGGCCTGTCGGGCGCGGGCGCCGGCTCGACCGGTGGAGCATCGGCGGCGAGCCCGACCTCGACCACGCGGGGCCCGTCGAGGCCCTGGGCGGCGAGCGCGGACGAGAAACCCTGGAACTCCGCAAAGGACGAGGCGCTGATGGCGGCGATCCGGCGCGCGTGCTTGAGCATGCTCAGGTACCGGACGAAAGCCGTCGCGTCGCCGAGCGGGCGCATGTCGATGCTCGTCACCGGGATCGCGTCGTACCCGATGGCGACGACGGCGGAGCCGGAGAACTCGGCGAGCGCGGCCAGCGCCGGCGTGGCGGCCGACGGCGGCACTTCGGTGAAGACCAACGTGGAGCGCCAGGGCACGCACAGCCGCGGCGCCGGTTCGTCGTCGCCGGCGCCGCCTGTCCAGGGCTTGTCGTGCCGCAGCACCCGGTGGGCCTCGCGGGGTGTCAGGGGACGGTGGCCGGCGTGACCTGGAGCCCAGGCGACGAGGACCGGAGCGTGCTGCTCCATCCACAGGGCGCACACGCGACGCGTCACCCGCTGGATGCCGGTCTGCTTGTCGTTCCGGGCGGAGAAGTCGGTCTCGACGAGCACGGCGTCGGTGACGACGTCCATCGCCATGGGGACCAGCCCGCGCGACCGGGACGCGTGCCGGGCGTGCTCGAGCAGGAGCACCTCGACCGCCGTCCGGTCGACCGAGAGCTCCACCGCCCGGCGGAACCACGCGAGCTCCTGCGCCGTCGGGTACGCGCCGACGACGGCCACGAGCACGAGCCACAGGCGGGCCGGATCCCCCGTCAGGACCTCGGCGGCGAGCAGTGGAAGCAGCTGCGCAGCGTCCCTCGCGTCGTCGGTCTCGCGGTCGGGTGCCGCCCCGAGCAACACGTCACTCGCCGCCCTCAGGCGCTGCGCGAGTGCGGCGAGCTGCGCTTGCGCAGCGAGCTGTCGGGCGTCGACCCGCGCGGCGGGCACTGTGGCCGATGACGGCACGCGATCAGCTCCGGCCACGGGCCCGCACGAATCGCAGGGGAGCGGTGACACGCCAGGAGATCGTGGCACGCATCGCGTCCAGCTCGGTGCGCAGCTGATCCGCCTCCTCCTCCGACAGCGAGGAGATCTCGCGCAGCGCCCAGCCCTTGAGGGCCAGCGCCCGCCAGCGCAGGACCTCGTCGAGCAGCTGCTGACGCTGGTTCTGGGAGTCGCGCTCGGCCTTGGTCTGGTACACGTCGTGCACGCACGCCGGATAGGACAGTCTCGGCGCCAACTCCGCGTGCTCTTCGGCGACGTAGAACCGCGACAGGCCGTCGAAGAGGCAGAACCGGTAGCCCGCCGCCAGCACGTCGCCTTCCCAGACGGCGTGGCTCGGCTCGGTGCTCAACGGGTTCGTCGCCTCGATGACGAGGACCCAGGGGCGCCACCGATGCAGGTCGAGGCTGCCCAGCACGGAGCGCTCGGCGCCCTCGACGTCGACGAGGAGGAAGTGGATCGGCCCGTCGGGCGCCAGGTGCTCGTCCAGCACGTCCTCGAGTCGGCGGGCGGCTACCTCGATGTCGCGGTGCGACCAGCCGCTGCCCTCGTGCGTCGAGCTGACCGAGTCGACGAGGGTGGACAGGCCGGTGCCGGGGATCTCGTGGAGCGTGATCGTGTCGACGTCGGCGTCGGTGATCGCGGCCTCGACCAGGGTGTCGCGCGGCCGGGCCTCGCGGTGCATCCGCGCGAACTCCGGTACCGGCTCGACGGTGATCCCGGACCAGCCGTTGTCGTAGAACGCCTTGGTCACCGACATCTCCGAGGGGTGGTTCGCACCGACCTCCACGTACCGCCCGCGCGCGACGTCCCTCAGCGCCCGCCAGAGCACCACATCCTCGCCGTTCTGGGCGTACGACACGAAGAGCGAGTCAGGCACGCGACGAGCATAGGCGACCTGGTGGTGGAGCCTCGCCGGCGGGCATAACGATGCCGGCGAGGGGGGCACGCCCCGGTAGGACGGGGAGAGCCCACACGATAGGCTGCCCCCTGACAGGCACCTCCGGATCAGAGGAACCATGGCGCGCGCACTCATCACTGGTATCACCGGCCAGGACGGCCTGTACCTGTCAGAGCTTCTGCTGTCGAAGGGCTATGAGGTCTTCGGACTGATTCGGGGCCAGAACAACCCCAAGCGGGAGCTCGTCGAGCTGACGGTGCCTGGAGTCAAGCTTCTCACCGGTGACCTCATGGACTTGTCGTCGCTGCTGCGGGCGCTTGAGACGGCGCGGCCTGACGAGGTGTACAACCTGGGCGCCATCTCCTTCGTCGCATACTCCTGGGAGAACGCCCACCTGACTGCCGACGTCACCGGCAAGGGCGTACTGAACATCCTCGAGGCGGTGCGCCTCTACGCGCACGACGACCTCTCGAAGGTCCGCTTCTACCAGGCGTCGAGCTCGGAGATGTTCGGCAAGGTGCAGGAGGTCCCGCAGCGCGAGACGACGCTGCTGTGGCCGCGCTCGCCCTACGGTGTCTCCAAGGTCTTCGGCCACTACATGACCATCAACTACCGCGAGTCGTACGGGCTGCACGCCTCGAGCGGGATCCTCTTCAACCACGAGTCGCCGCGCCGTGGTCCGGAGTTCGTCACCCGCAAGATCTCGATCGCCGTGGCGCGTATCGCCCTCGGGCTCCAGGACCACGTGACGCTCGGAAACCTCGATGCGAAGCGGGACTGGGGCTTCGCGGGCGACTACGTCGAGGCGATGTGGCGCATGCTCCAGCAACCGGAGGGTGGCGAGTACGTCGTCGCGACGGGGGAGACGCACTCGATCCGGGACTTCCTGGACCTCGCGTTCGCTCGCGTCGGCATCGACGACTGGGCCCCGTATGTCCGCCAGGACCCGCGGTTCATGCGGCCGGCGGAGGTCGAGCTGCTCATCGGCGACCCGACGAAGGCGCGCGAGAAGCTCGGCTGGACCCGCACGGTGGAGTTTCCGGGCCTCGTGACGATGATGGTCGACAACGACATGGCGGAGCAGCAAGGGCTGACGGCTGGATGAGCAGGCGCCGCGTCCTCGTCACCGGGATCACTGGGCAGGACGGCGGCTACCTAGCCGCTCAGCTGCTCGCCGAGGGGGCGGAGGTCCACGGGCTGGTTCATCACCTCGACCCGACCGTGGCCGAGTTCGGCCGCGCCTACCCGGATGTCGAGCTGCACGCCGGCGACCTGGCCGACCACGACGCGCTGCGGTCGCTGGTCGAGGCGGTCGAGCCCGACGAGGTCTACAACCTCGCCGGCGTCAGTTCCGTCGCCTTCTCCTGGGAGGACCCGGTGACGACCGCCGAGCTCACGGGCGTGGCGGCGGCGGTGCTGCTCCAGGCGGCGCTCGCGGTGCAGGACCGGACTGGGCGGAGCGTCGCGTTCGTCCAGGCCTCGAGTTCGGAGATCTTCGGCGACGCGCCGAGTTACCCGCAGGACGAGACGACGCCGGTGCGCCCGGTGTCGCCCTACGGCGCCGCGAAGGCCTTCGCGCACCACATGGTCGGCGTCTACCGGGGAAGGGGCCTGCACACGTCGAGCTGCATCCTCTTCAACCACGAGTCGCCGCGCCGGCCCACCACGTTCGTCACGCGCAAGATCACGGCGGCGGCCGCCCTGATCGGCCGGACCGGCACGGGCACCATCGAGCTGGGGAACCTCGACGCACGTCGTGACTGGGGCTGGGCCCCCGACTACGTCGACGCGATGGTCCGCGCCGCACGTCACACCTCAGCCGACGACTTCGTGATCGCGACCGGCGAAACCCACACGGTGGAGGAGTTCGCGGAGACGGCGCTGCGCTGCGCGGGCGTTGGCGACGCGTGGAAGGAGCACGTCGTCGTCGACCCCGAGCTGTTCCGGCCGGTCGACACCGCGCTGATGGTCGGCGACGCGGGGAAGGCGCGCCGCGAACTCGGCTGGGAGCCGCGCGTCGGCTTCGCGGAGCTGGTGGCGCACATGGTGGAACGGGACATCGAGCTCTTGCGGGAGCGGTGATGGCCGACCCGGTGGTGCGTCCCGGCGTGGTGTCGGTGATCCTCGTCAACTACCGCGGTGCGGACGACACGATCACGTGCCTGCGAGCCTTCGACGAGGTGGACTGGCCGGCCGCACGGCTGGAACTCGTCGTCGTCGACAACGACTCCGGGGACGGCAGCGCCGCGAAGATCCGCGAGGCGGTGCCGGCCGCAACGGTGGTCGAAGCCGGGTCGAACACGGGCTTCGCCGGCGGGTGCAACCTCGGCGTCGCGCACGCCACCGGCGAATACGTCGCCTTCCTCAACAACGACGCGCGGCCGGACCGGGACTGGGTCTCCGCGGCGGTGGCCGCTTTCCAGTCGGACGCGACCATCGGCTCGGTCGCCTCGAAGGTGCTGGACTGGGACGGCAACCTCGTCGACTACGTCGACGGCTCGCTCACGTGGTTCGGCATGGGCTACAAGCGTGAGGTCGAGAAGCCGGACACCGGTGAGTGGGACACCGCCAAGGACGTTCTCTTCGGTACTGGGGCCGCGCTGTTCGTGCGGGCCGACCTGTACCGCGACGTCGGTGGGTTCGATGAGCGGTTCTTCATGTTCTATGAGGACGTCGACCTGGGTTGGCGGCTCAACCTGCTCGGTCACCGGGTGCGGTACGTGCCGCAGTCCCTGGCGTTCCACCGGCACCACGTGACGATGAAGAAGTTCGGCAACTTCCGCGAGAGCTACCTGCTCGAGCGAAACGCGCTGCTGTCGATGGTGAAGAACTACGACGACGAGACGCTCGCGCGCACATTGCCGGCCGGCCTCGCGCTCGCGGTGCGGCGCTCGATCGCGCGCACCGGGGTGGACGCCACGGTCCTCGACCTGCAGCGGTCGCCGGGCGGCGACGACGTCGATGTGGTCGAGATTCCCAAGATGGCGCTCACCGGGCCCTACGCCATCGACTACCTCGTCGAACAGCTGCCGAGCATCATGGAGACCCGGCGCGACCTGCAGGCGAGGCGTCGGCGCAGCGACCGCGAGCTGTTCCCGCTCTTCCGCGAGCCCCTGGAGCCCGCCTACGGCATGCCGAGCTACCTCGCCGCACACGATGCGCTGGTCGAGGCGTTCCGTATCGGCGAGCACGTCAGCGCCCGGCACCGCGTGCTCGTCGTGACCGGTGAGCCGCTCGGCGACCGGATGGCGGGCCCGGCGATCCGGGCCTGGGAGATCGCGTCCGCGCTGGCCGACGAGCACGATGTGCGCCTCGTCTCCACCGGGGGCGCCCACCGCACGAGCCCGACCTTCTCGGTGGAATACGCGGCCGGCACCGGCCTGCGCGAGCCGACCGACTGGGCGGACGTCATCGTCTTCCAGGGCTTCCTGCTCGAGACCGCGCCCTGGCTCAAGGCGAGCAGCAAGGTGATCGTCGCCGACGTCTACGACCCGATGCACCTCGAGCAGCTCGAGCAGGCCAAGGACCTCGGCCCCGCCGGTCGGCGCAACGCGCTGGCGGTGACGACGCACGCGCTCAACGAGCAGCTGCGCCGGGCGGACTTCCTCATATGCGCGTCCACCAAGCAGCGCGACTTCTGGCTCGGCCAACTCGCCGGCCAGGGGCGGATCAGTCCTGCGGTGTACGACGAGGACACGTCGCTCGACAACCTCATCGCCGTGGTTCCGTTCGGCATCTCGGACACTCCGCCGGCCCAGCGGCGGCACGCGATCAAGGGGACCGTGCCGGGCATAGGCCCGGATGACCGCGTGATCGTGTGGGGCGGCGGGATCTACAACTGGTTTGACCCGCTGACCCTGGTGCGGGCGGTGGACCGGCTGAAGAACCCCCACGGTGACGTCCGGCTGTTCTTCCTCGGCACCAAGCACCCCAACCCGGGCGTGCCCGACATGCGGATCGCATGGGAGACGCGCGAGCTGGCGGATCGGCTCGGGCTCACGGGCAAGTACGTCTTCTTCAACGACGGTTGGGTGCCGTACGACGAGCGAGCTGACTACCTGCTCGACGCCGACGTGGGCGTCTCGACCCACTTCGCGCACCTGGAGACCGCCTTCAGCTTCCGCACCCGGATCCTCGACTACCTCTGGGCTGGCTTGCCGATCGTCGCCACCGACGGCGACACCTTCGGCGACCTCATCCGGGAGCGCGGCCTAGGCCGTGCGGTTCCCGAGCAGGATGCCGACGCACTCGAGGCGGCTCTCAAGGAGATGCTGTACGACGACGAGGCGCGGAGCGCCGCCGCGGCGGCCGTGCGCGAGGTCGCCGGCGAGTTCGTCTGGTCGCGCGCGCTGCGCCCGCTCGTCGAGTTCTGCCGGTTCCCCCGGCGTGCCGCGGACCTGGCGGTTCCCGGCGCAGCCGAGCCGGCACCGCGCGGTCGTCGTCGGACGGGACCGAAGCCGTCCGCGAAGTCCGACCTCGCCCTCGCCCGCGGGTACCTGCGGGCGGGCGGCGTCCGGGAACTCGGCCGGCGGGCGGCGGGACGCGTACGCCGTGTGCTGGGCCGCTCATGAGCGAAACGGTGGCATCGCCCGGCGGGGCCCGTTTCGAGTGGGCGAACATGCTCCGCGGGGTGGCGGCACTCTCCGTGGTCGTCTTCCACTTCGGCGTCGTCTTCTGGATGTCTCAGGATGTCGGTGCATCCCTTGCACGTCGTGCTCCGCTCTATCCCCGGGGCACCGGGGCGCCGGCGTTCGCCCGAGGGCTCACGCTCCTGCACGTCGACCTTGGTGCTTTCGGTGTCGGTCTCTTCTTCATCCTGAGCGGCTTCGTCATCGCAGTCAGCGTCGACCGCTACAGCCGAGGTGGCTTCGTCGTCGGTCGGCTCTTCCGCATCGTGCCGACGTACGCTGCTGGCTACGTCGTGACCTGCGCCGTGGTCTTCGCCATGTCCGACCCAGCAGGGGAGCTGGGCGTACTGAGGGTCCTCGTTGGCTGCATCCCGGGGCTCGGGCTGCTGCTGGGTGTGCCGACGCCCGGTGACGGCGTCGTGTGGACACTCGTGATCGAGATGGTGTTCTACGGGGTATGCCTCGTCGTCTACCGGCGACTGACGCGCGGGTGGGTCGCGTCTATCCTGGTCGCCAGCGCGTGCGCCGTCGCACAGGTCGTGTTGGCGCGGATCAGGCCGACCGGGGGGCCTTGGGACGGCACCGTCTACATCCTAGAGCTGGCGACGCCGTTTATCCCGCTGATGCTCGTCGGCGTGCTGCTGTCCGGAAAACGCCGCGGGCAACTCCGCACCAGGGTGGTTGCCGTCGTTCCTGTCCTTATAGCGGTTCACACCGTGCTACTGCACGTCAGTCCCATCTTCCACCCCGACGTCTCATACCACGTCGGGTGCCTGCTCGCCGTTGCGCTGTTCGTGCTCGGCTGGTGGACAGGTGGCCGCTGGCGGCGGTCGCACGTCACGGACGCCCTTGCGGACGTCAGCTACCCGCTCTACGTCGTCCACCCGGTGCTCGGGTACGCGCTGCTCTCAGTGCTAACCAGCCGGGGGCTAAATCCCGCGTTCGCGGTCTTGGCTGCGACGGCGGTGGCACTCGGGGCGGCGTTCGCCTTGCACCGCGTGGTCGAAGTCCCGACTCACCGCTGGGGCCGTCGCCTGGCACGACGGCTGACACCGCCCTTGGAGCCGGTCCGGCCGGTGGACGAGTCCACGGTCGCGCCGGAGGTCAAGCCTTCCGCAGCGCCCACGCCCTGACGGCGGCACGGGGGAACTACACCTAGCGCGGACGACGGGTCCGGCGAGCCATGTTCTCGAGCGCCGTTCGGGGGCTTAGCCGCGTACGCGCACGGCGGCGGGGTTCGAGCTCTGCAAGCCGGGCCGCGATTCGTCGGCCGGCGGCCTCGGGTGAGTGCAGCGTCGCGATGTCGGCCGCGGCGCGTCCTCCGCGTTCGGCGGCCAGGTCCGGGTCGTCGACGACCAGCCGCAGGACGGCCGCCGCAGCGTCGAGATCGGGGTCGGCCCAGATGCTTCCAGCCGGGTACGGCGCTGCGCCGGCCGGAATTGTCGTGGGGGTCCAAGGGACGAGGAACGAGTTCTCGTCCGTCATGAACTGGAGGTTTCCGCTGTACGCCGTCGCCACCACGGGCTTTCCCCATGCCATGGCCTCGGCCATGGTCAGGCCCAGGCCCTCGCTGCGGTGCAGCGAGACGTAACAGTCGGCGAGCGCCATTAGCGCGTCGCGCTCGTTCGCGGCGAGGTAGCGCTCGTCGAGTCGGACGTGCGGGTGCCGAGCGACGTGTAGCCGGAGCCGTTCCGCTTCGACGGGGCGCTTGTCGGCGTTGATCGACTTGACGACGAGGACCGGTCCGTCGTTCGGCCCGAACGCGCGGGTGAATGCATCGACCGCACCCCACGGGTTCTTCCGCTCCGCGGTGCTGAGGAAGTCGAACGCGAACAGGAATACGGGGTCGCTCGGCCAGCCGAGGTCGGCTCGGGTCAGTCGGACAGGCCCGACGCGCTGCGGGAGCGGCGGCGTCAGCGTCCGCACCGGGACGGGGGAGTGCCGTTCCACGGCCCGGCGGACGAAGTCCGTGGCCACCCACACCTCGTCGAGCGGCGCGAAGCCGCCGTACTGGGAGGGTGGGAAGTCCTCGACCTCCCAGTACCACATGCCGATCCTGTAGCTGCGGTCGAGCAGCTCGGGGAACGCTGTCGCCACGGCTTGCGAAAGGTCGGCATTCACGCAGATCACGGTCGTGTCATACGTTGCTGCAACGGTCGACGGCGCGGTCGGGGCGGAGTCGTGCCGGCTCGCCGAGCCGACCTCGGTCGAACGCACCGCCACCGGTACGCCGGCCGCGTCGAGTGCGCGAACCAGCTGCCGAGCTGACTCTCCGATGCCGAGCTCGCCGCGCAGGAAACCCACGACGTTGACGCCCGGCGTGGGGCGTCCGCGGTGCGGCGCCGGCGGTGCATATCTGCGGACGGACTCCGCCACGACGACCTCGGGGTGACCCTCCTCCACCGCGTGAGTCCGGACCCATTCCATGAGGCCGTCGTCGCCGGCCCGCGTCGCCGGGAATGTCTCGCGCAGGTCGGCCCGCTCGTCGCGCACGGCGGCGACGTACCGGCCGAGCCGCCCGCCGTCGGGCGGCGCCGTGAGCCACTCCAGGAGGTCCGGGACGCGGTGCGGGTCGAAAGGGTCGATCCAGTCGGCCGATGAGGATGCCGCGCGCATGAGAGACCGCAGCGCGGGTGTCCAGGGTGTGCCGAACGACGTCTGGGTGAGGTCCGGCGACCCGGTGCGAACGCCGACGGCCCTGGCGTCGTCGCGCAGCTCCGCTGCCAGCCCCGCGACGAGCTGGGCCAGATCGGGGTGATCGCTCAGCCGTGCCCGAGGATCGCCGGGGCGCGTCGCGTCCAAGAACCACGGTTCAGCGGGGTCGAGTCCCGTCGCATCGAGCGCCAGCACCGGCTCGCCGTCCAGGCGCAGGCTCTCGCCTGCGGCGAGCGAGTAGCACTGCCCAGGTGCGACGGACCACCAGGACACGAGCGCCGCCGCGTCGCGCACCACCGCCGGACCCATCGCCGCGGCCGTGACGTCCGCCCAGTGCGGCCCCGCGCCGCTCATGCCGTCCGTCGCGTGCTGCCACCGGTCGAGAACGTCGCCTGCGCCTGACCCGCCGATCACTACGAGGCCCGGGGCGTAGCCGCCGTGCGCGGCGAGGTCGGCGTCGGTCGGGTGACGTCCGTCGGAGGGCATGTGACGCGGCGCCCGGGCGACGAGCGTCGCGCCCTGCGGGGCGAGGCGGGCGGCCCAAGGTGCGAGCGGCCCCGTCAGGACGGTCCCAGCCGCCAGGGCAAGCACCGTGTCGTGTGCGGTCAGGAGGTGCCGGGTCAGTACGGGCGTCAGGTGCGAGCACAGGGCGACGGGCTCGAGGGCGGCGGCCGCCAGGTGCAGCGCGTCCTGGCCCAGGTCGACATCGGCGGGCCGCAGCACGGACTCCCAACTCACCGCGGCGTACGAGCCGTCGACATCGAGCACGCTCACCCCGGCGTCGGTGTGGCGGGCTGCGTGGCGGACGGTCAGACGGGCGTGCGCCGCAGTCGGGGCGGTGCTGACCACGGCGACGTGCACGGAGCGCCTCTCATCGGAGCCGGTGACGCGGCGAGCCTACCCGCGCCGCCCTTGGCGCCCGCCAGAGCCTGCGCGCGCCTCCTGCGCCAAGTGCCTGAGATAGCATGTGGCGGCTCCGATCCGGCGAGTCCCCGGGGGGCGCGAGTCCGCCAGGAGGGGAATACGTGACAGCGAAGACCGACGCGCGGTCCGACGAGGCGACATCCGAGCCGGAACCGGGCCGGGCGGAGCGACCTCAGATATGGCGGCGCCCACTCGTTCTCGAGGCTGTCGGTACCGCGGTGCTGGCGCAGGCCCTGTTCTTCCTGGGCCTCGGCGGCGGGCTCGACCGGCTCCGGGTGCCACTTGGGCGTGGTGACATGCTTGCCGCGTACGCGATGGCCAACACGTTCGCGCAAGGTTCGTTCCGCAACGACGCCCTCGGCTATCCGTTCGGCATGGACATGCGCTACTTCCCGACGACCGACCACCTGCTCAACGCGGTCGCCGGGTTCGTCTCGGCGATGACGCACGAACCGTTCCTCGGCCTGAACGTCGTGTATGCGTTGTCATTCCCCGCGACTGCGCTCGCCGCTCTGTGGATGCTAAGGATCGCCGGCCTCCGCGGGCCGATGGCCGTCGTGCTGTCCCTTGCGATGACGTTCATCCCGTTCCACTGGCTGCGGATCGAGCACGTCTACCTTGCCACCCTCTTTTCTGCCGTGCTCGGTGTGTGCCTCGCACTGCTCGTGGGCACGGGCGAAATCGAGCGACGACTCACCGCGCCGAGGCGCGCGAGGTACGTGATCGGGCTCGGGCTGGTGGCACTCGTCATCGCCGTGAGCGGGATCTACTACGCCGCGTTCGCCGTCATGCTCGTCGCGGTGGCCGTTTTGTGGCGGTTCGCGCACGGTGCGCGCTGGCGCGACCTCCTCCTCGCGGCGACACCCGCGATCGCCGTGGGGCTGTTCACCGTGCTCGCGCTGGCGCCGGCGACTCTCTACACACATGCACACCCCCCGACCCAGCCGGTCGCCGGGCGGGTACCCGTGGAGTCGGTCATCTACTCCGGCGCGCTCGCACTGGCGCTGCTGCCCGCGCCGCTGTCGAAGATCCCCGGCTTCGGACTCGTCAACGACTTCGTCACGCGGGCCTATCAGGACGGCTCGGCCGCACCGACGTCCGGAGTGGTGCTGCAATCGAATTCCGGGTCGCTGTTCACCTGCGCGGCGTTTGTCTTCATGCTCGTCGGCATCGTATGGACCGCCCGAAGGCGGGCGCAGGGCAAGCCGCTTCTCGGTAACGAGACCGGTGTGACGTTCGGTCTCGTCGGCACGCTGACGGTCGTTGTCGTCGGCTTCCTCGTGCCGTGGGGTCTCAACTTCCTCTTCGCATTCGCGGTCAGCCCACAGCTCCGAGCGTGGGACCGCCTCCTCCCAGTGCTCTACTCGTTGTTCTTCGTCGGCGCCGCGGTCGCATGGCGGCGCCTCGGGCTGCCTCAAACGGGCATGCGGGTCTGGTTGGCCGCGGGTGCTTGCGGCGTGCTCCTCCTGCTCGACGGCATCGCGCCGTATCGCACGATGTGGGGTCAGATCGTGGCGGCAGGCACGGCGGAGCAGCGCGCCGCGCAGGAGTACGCGGCCGCCGTCGACGAGGCGGTGCCGGGTCGGTGCGGCATCCTCCAACTGCCTCTGATCCAGTACCCCGAGGTGCCGCCACAGCAGCAGATGGGCCCGTACGACCACCTGCTGCCCGCGCTCGTCGGCTCGGGCAAGGAGTGGTCGTTCGGCGCGATGAAGGGCACCTCCGCGAGCGATTGGCAGGAGTCGATGGGCAGTGGCGGCTTCGATCCGTCGCTCATCCCCGTGCTTGACGAGGGTGGGTTCTGCGCGGTGCACGTAGATCGACGGGGCTACACCGCCGACCAGTACGCGAGCTTGACCCGCGACTTGCGCTCGGCTCTCGGTGCGCCGGTTGCGTCCGGTCACAACGGTGACTGGACGCTCTACGCGATCCCGGGCTCGACCGCTGACCAGGCCCCGCTCGATGACCGGCTCTCCGAGCTGAGCCCCGAGGCCCGGCGGTTCTACGCGCCGTTGACGCCGCAGGGCTGACGCAGTCGACGCCAGCAGACGATGCCGGACTGTTCGGTGTCGGCCGTCCGGGCTACCAGGTGACGACGCGGTCCGCCAGGCTCTCGGGAACGCTCGAACGGACCGTATCGAGCTGCTCTGGCGAGACGACGACCTTCAGCTCTGGGTCGGACGACAACAGTTCGGGCACCTGGGCGATCAGCCCGGCGTCGCCGTCCGCCGCGCCCGCCGCGACTGCCGCGGTGAGGGGTGCCGTTGAGGCGGTGGCTCGCCCGGCCAAGGTCATCGCCCAGAAGCCCGCACGCACCGGGTCGCCGAACGCGTCGTCGGAGAGCGACAGGTAGTAGACGGGCCCCGACCGCTCGCCCGCGCCGAGCTCACCTGCTGCCAGCAGATGGTCGATCACGGGCAGCGACGAGTACGTGTCGACGCTCGACGGCAGGGCGGCGGCGCCGAACGGCCCGAAGGCCTGTGCGACGGCGGCCGCAAGAGCCACCGAGCCGGCCGCGAGACGCAGCCGGGTCTGCCGGGTGGCGCGTGGGACACTCACGATCGCGAACGACTGGGCAACGACCACGGCGATCACCAGCAGCGCGACGATGTACACCGCGAAGACGTACTTCGAGAAGTAGTAGCCGAGCTCACCCGTCGTGGAGATCTGGTTGCGGGCGATCCAGCCGAGCGTCACCGCGCCGGCGGCGGGCACGAGTGCGACGGCGATCAGGCGCGAAGTCCCGCGGCGTCGTGGCCCGAGCAGGCAGGCCGCAATCGCAGCGAGGACCACGAGAACCACGGTCTCGCGCGGCGGCGTGTCGAACGCGTTGCCGATGGCGAGCACGCCCGATGGGGACGCAAGCAGCGTCGACAGGATGCGCAGCGCCTGCAGCACGCCGAGCAAGGTCGCGATGACGACCAGTCCCACGAGCAGCCACTGGCGCCGTGACGCCGACCATCTGCGTCCGTTGGCCGGGACGAGGATCACGGCAGCACCGGCGGCCGCCATGGTTAGCAGAGGTAGCCATGCATGTGCTACGGCTACGAGGAGCCCGCCCAGGACCGCCAGGTGGAGCGGCGACGTCACCTTGGAGACCTGCACCGCCGCGATGACGACCAGACCCACCGCGACACAGCCGAAGAAGAAGTTGTGATACCCGTCTTCGAGCATTGTCGCGCCGGGGCCGATGAGCAGACTGGCCACGATGAGCGTGACCGCGGGCAACGCGACCGCGGGCGACCTGCGCAGGCGCGGCAGCCCGCAAAGCCCGAGCACCGCGAGCGCGGTTGCGAGCGCCGCAACCGCGCCCGTCGCCTGGGTTTGCCGGACGAGTTCCGCGGACGGGCCGCCGTACGCCGGCGAGTGGATCAGCTCAATGATGCTGGCGGCAACGGAGTGAAAGCTCTGCGGGTAGAACACGTACGCCCATGAGTTGCCAGGGCCGGGGGGCGGGAGCCGGTCGGTTGTCGCGCCGTAGAGGCGCAGCATGTTGACCATCTCAAAGTGCCCGATGTTGTCGTAGCCGCCCATCGCGACGGACAGGGCGTTGTGCGCATCGGTGACCGCGAGGCGACTCCGCAGACGCCATATGGACCACGCGACGCCGGCGCCGCCGACGAGGTCGACGAGGCGGACGCGCGGCACCAGCCGACGAAGGCGTGCTCGGGAGTCGCGGACCAGCACCCAGGTGGTCAAGCCGCCCGCGGTGAGTGCGAGCGCCGGGGCGACCCGCCCGATCGATGTCGGTGGGACGATGAACCACCACGTGACGACGCACCAGCCGACGACGAGGGATCCGTTGACGAACAACCGTCGTGAGAGTTCGCGCGAGCTGGGCACGCCAACGGCTAGCAGCAGGGCCAAAGCGACGGCTGGCCATCCGGTGAGTGCCCCGGCACGCCGAAGCCAGATCGTGGCGATGGCGATCAGCACACCTGCGCCAACGCCAAGGGCGATGCGCATCACCGGCCGGGGAGACCTGAGTGCGGCACGGGGACCAGGCCGCACGCGACCCGTGTGCTGCGGGCGGTCAGCAGTCTCCTCGGACCGAGGGTGAGGGATCGCGCCAGCGGTGCTGCTCATGAGAGGTCGAAGAGGCCGAACGCGAGGTCCGCGATAAGGTCCGTCACCTGCTCGCTTGCGGCCCGGGTGTCGCCGTCCTGCACGGGTGTGGTATCCCACGCGCCGGGGACGGCGAGCTCGCGGTACGTCATGACGGTCCTTCCGGGTGCGGGGTGCGGCCGGTCGAGCCTAGCCGTGCCGGTAGCCTGTCGTGCGGGTGGGCGTCCGCCCTGTGGTGCCGTCCGCGGCGACCGACCGCGAGGTGCGCCGGTGGCCCGGCGGCGCCCGAGCGCTTCCACGTCGCCTACCGCGGTGTCGACGGCGCGCTCTTCCACCCTGTGGCCAAGGCCGACGTCCGCCGGGTTCGCGACTCCCTCGGCCTAGGCGACCGGCCGTACGTCGCATTCCTCGGCACGTTCGCGCCGCGCAAGAACGTTCCCGCGCTCGTGCGGGCGTGGGCGGCGGTCGTCGCCGACCGGGACCAGGCGCCCGCCTTCGTGCTCGCCGGCGGTCGCGGCTGGGACACCGACGTCGATCACGCCGTCGCGGCGGTGCCCGGGCACCTGAGCGTGCTGCACCCCGACTACCTGCCGCTGGAGGAGCTGGCGGCCTACACCTGTCCGGGGCCGACGTCGCCGCGTACCCCAGCCTCGGCGAGGGGCTCGGCCTTCCGGTGCTGGAGGCGATGGCCTGCGGTGCCGCGGTGCTGACGACGCGCGAGCTTGTGGCTGCCCGAGGTCGGCGGGGACGCCGTCGAGTACTGCGGCACGGACGAGGTCTCGATCGGCGCGCTGCTCGGCGGCGGTGCGCCGCGCGGCCCGCTTCACGTGCACGGCGGCGGTGCGCCGCCGTGCACGTGAAGGCGTTCGAGACTCCTGCTCGCAGCCGTTCAGCGCCGCCCGGTGTCGGAAGTCGGAGTGCTCCGAACCGGCCGCTGAGCCGATGGGGCAAGCGGCCCAGAGCCGTCGACGGAGAGGCGCAACGAGCCCGCTAGGATGTGTGGCGTGCAGCGCGCCCCGGTCGAACGAATCGACGCATTAACGGGCGTTCGAATCGTCGCGGCCGCATTCGTCTTCCTGAGCCACCTGCCGCAGCCACCGTTCCTACCGCAGCGTTTGTCAACCTTCATGACGGCCGGGTACAACGGAGTGACGATCTTCTTCATTCTGTCGGGCTTCGTTCTGGCGTGGAACTACACCGAACGACTGACACCTGTCAGTGGTCGCGCTGTGTGGTCGTTCGCGGTCGCGCGGATCGCGCGCATCTATCCGCTCTACCTGTGCGCGCTCCTCTGGGCGGCCGCGCCAAGCCTGGTGAGTCGTTCGCTGACTGCCGACGCGTGGCTGCATGCACTCGCGCTGCAGACGTGGAGCCCAGACGTCTACTTTGCGTTCGGCCTGAACGGGCCCGGGTGGTCTATCGGTGTGGAGTTCTTCCTCTACGCGTGCTTCCCCGTCATCGTCCTTGCCATGGCATCGATTCGTCGCAACCCGAGGGCGCTCCTCGCTGTAGCTGTAATCGCGTTGGTCATCGTGGGGGCATTGGCGTGGTGGTTCACCGCGACCGGGCGCGCGGCACTTCCCACGACCGACCCGTCTTCGGCGCATCGATGGCTCTACCGCACCCCGCTCACGCGACTGGGCGATTTCGTGGTAGGTGTGAGTGCTGCCCTGCTGGTGCGATGCGTCTCAATCCCCGCGAAGGTCGGGTCCGTTCTTCAGATCGTTACCGGCGTCGTGATCGTGGGGCTCATGTCTTGGCGCTCGCTGCTGTATACAGCCTGGTCGTGGGACTTCGCCTACCTTCTGCCGGGTGCGGTGCTCTTGTGGGCGCTCGCGGCCGCGCCGAGTGCTCCGCTCGCGGTA
>CAVPEV010000049.1:0-39080 GCA_963703555.1 uncultured Actinomycetota bacterium
CAGGTTTTCGGCCGCTGCTATGCGGGTTGCGGCTCTCGGTTGAGGGTCGCGTAGTGGGCTTGCTCGTACTCCACTGGCGGGACGTTGCCCAGGGTCGAGTGGAGCCTTCGGTTGTTGTACCACTCGACCCAGCCGGCTGTCGCGAACTCCACGTCGGCGATCGTCTTGTAGGGGCCGGTGTGGAACACGGTTGTGCGGATGCACTCGGCCTTGTAGAGCCCGTTGATGCTCTCCATCAGTGCGTTGTCGTAGGCATCGCCGACGGTCCCGATCGAGGGCCGGATGCCCTCGAGAGCGAGGTGCTCGTTCAGGCGCACGGACGTGTACTGGGACCCGGCGTCGCTGTGGTGGATCAGCTCCCCGGGGTGGGCGGGGTGGCCCTCGCGGTCCCGCTGCCACAACGCCATGCGCAGCGGGACCATGACCAGGTCGGTGGCCTTGGAGGTCGACGCGTGCCAGGACACGATCCGTTGGGAGAACACGTCGAGGATGAATGCGACGTAGACCCAGCCGGCCCAGGTGCGGCAGTACGTGAAGTCGGTGACCCACACCAGGTTCGGTGCCGACGCGGTGAACTGCCGGTTCAGCAGGTCCCCGGCACGGATGCCGTCCTTGGCCTGGATCGTGGTGCGCAGGTGCTTGTCGCGGCGCACCCCGGCCAGGCCCAGTGCCCGCATCGCCCGGTCGACCGCGCCCCGCGAGGCGTCCGGAACGCTCGTACGGCGCAGGTGCGCGGTCATCTTGCGCCGCCCATACAGGCCCTCCGGGGCCAGCACTCGCTGCCCGGCGGCGTCGGTGGTCCACGCCGCGTTCCGGACCGCGTCCAGCACGTGGGCGTCAGTGAGCGTGCGGGCGGCGACCCGCCCACGGGCCGACCGCCACGACCGGTAGGTCCGTGCGGCGATCTGGCAGCCCTGCTCGCGCAGGACCCGGCAGATCGACTCGACCGCGTGACCCTCGGCCCTCATCGTGTCGATGAACCCCATGATCATCGGTTGCGGGGGTCGAGTTCCCCCACGAAGAAAACCGTCGCCGCCTTCAAGATCGCGTTGTCCTCCTCCAGCCGGCGGACCTTCGCCTTCAGCGTCTTGATCTCAGCGAGGTCCTCGCTGTTCACCCCGGTACGAGCACCCGTGTCGATGTCGGCCTGGGCGACCCACCGACGCACCGACTCCCGGCTCACCCCCAGCTGCTTGGCGACCGCGAACGACGCCGCCGTCACGTTCTGATACTCCCCGAGGTGGTCGTTGACCGTAACTGGTCAGGTCTTTCTTAGAGGTGCTTCGTGGATCCGGATGTGCTAATTGTTGGTGGGCGCATTGGCAGGGCTGTCGGTTAACACCGAGTTCAGAGGTCACCGAGTGCCCGTCCGTCCTTACTTCGACGAACATCGGCGTGTCGAGCCCGGTAGATTGTGCGATGCTGAGACAATTCTTTCATGAGCGCACCGACCTATGCCGAGCTGGCAGAAATGGTCGCGGTGCTGACAGGGGGACTCGCCGCCCTGGAAGACAGGAACACGGCTCTGGCCGATGAGGTCTGCGCGTTGCGCCAGGAGAACCTCACGCTTCGAGCCCGCGTCAGCGAGCTGGAGGCTCAGGCGGGGACGAGCTCGCGCAACTCCTCCCAACCGCCGTCCCTGGACGGGCTGGGCAAACCGGCTCCCAGGTCGTTGCGCCGGCCCTCGGGGCGCCGCCCCGGCGGGCAGGGCGGCCACGAAGGTAAGACCCTGCGTCAGGTCGAGGTCCCGGACGAGGTCGTGGTGCACGAACCACCCAGCTGCACCAGGTGCGGGGCCGACCTGGCCGACGCGCCGGTGACAGGTACTCGACGGACCCAGGTGTTCGACATCGCCCCGATCAAGATCCACGTCGTCGAGCACCAGATGCGCTCGCGCCGGTGCGTGTGCGGGACCCTCACCCGCGCCGGCGCCCCCGAGCAGGCCGACGCGCCCGTGCAGTACGGGCCGGTGGCCCGGGCGGTCATGGTCTACCTGTTCCAGGGCCAGTTCCTGTCCAGGATCCGCACCGCCGACGCCCTCTCGGAGATCTTCAACGCCCCCGTCAGTGCGGCCACCGTCGCAGCAGCGGTCACTCGCGCCGCCGGTGACCTGCGCCCGTTCCTGTCCCAGGTCACCGCCCAGCTCGCCGCCTCGGGCCTGGCGCACTTCGACGAGACCGGGCTGCGCTGCCAAGGGCGCCTGGCCTGGTTGCACTCGGCCTGCAACCAGGCCTTCGCGCTGCTGTACGCCCACCCCAGGCGCGGCAAGGTGGCGATGGACGCGATGGGGGTGCTGCCCACCTTCACCGGCACCGCCGTGCACGACGCGTTCGCACCCTACGACCGCTACCCCCACGCCACCCACGCCCTGTGCGCGGCCCACGTCCTGCGCGAGCTGCAAGCCGTCCAGGACTACCACCGCCAGCAGCCCAGCCCCGGCCCGTGGTGCTGGGCCGAGCAGGCCGCCACCGCACTACGGACCCTCATCACGGCGGCCGACCAGGCCAACACCGCCGGCCACCCGGTCGACCCCCGCGTCCTGGCCGAACAACGGCGCCTGATCAGCCACAGCGCCACCATCGCCCAGAGCACCACCCCGGCCAACAAGATCGAACGAAAACACCGGGCCCTGGCCCGGCGCCTGACCAGAAGACTCCAGGACTACCTACTGGACTGAGGGACGAAATTCGGACCGCATTATTGGCTGATTCTTATGCTGCTTGGTGCGTGGCGTACCACTCGTCCTCGACCTCGTCGGGTGTGCGGTATCCCAGGGCCGAGTGCAGTCGCTTGTGATTGTAGCGCAGTTCGATCCACTTGGTGATGTCCGCGATCGCTCGCGCTCGGGTGGGGTAGGACGTGCGGTGGACACGTTCGTTCTTCAGGGTCGCGTTGAATGATTCTGCCCACGCGTTGTCATAGCAGATCCCGGTACGACCGACCGAACGGGTGACGCCGTTCGCCTTCGCGTACTTCGCGAAATCATCACTCGTATATTGCGTTCCGCGGTCGGAGTGAAAAATGGTGAGACCGGGTCGGGTGCGACCATTACGCACGGCCATGTCCAACGCCTCGATGATCAGCTCGGTGCGCATGTGCTCGGCCATCGCATATCCCACGGCCTTCTTCGTGGCGCAGTCCAGGACGGTGGCCAGATACACCCAGCCGGCCCAGGTGCGGATGTAGGTGATGTCCCCGACGAGCTTGGTCCCGGGATCGGTCGCGGCAAAGTCCCGGCCGAGCAGGTCGGGCAGCTCACCGGCGTCCGAGCTGATCGTGGTCACCGGACCCTTCTTCCGCGGCTGAGCGGCGACAAGGCCCAGTTCGGCCATGATCGACCGGACCGTCTGGGGGTCGGCGTGGCGCCCGACACGGGCCAGGGCGGCGTGGATCCGCCGGTACCCGTAGGTCCCGTCGGAGTCGGCGAACAGGTAGGCGATCACCTCACCGAGCTCGGCGCGCCACGCTGCGGTCGCCGAGGGACCGCGGGACTTCCAGTGGTAGTACCCCGAGGTGGACACCTTCGCCCACCGGCACATGTTGGCCACCGAGTAGTTGCCTTCCTCACCATTGATGAACGCGTACTTGACGCTCACCTGTACTCCTTGGCGAAGAAGGCCGCCGCTTTTCCCAGGAACTCACGCTCCTGACGCAGCTCGCGGACTTCCTTGCGCAACCGCTCCAGCTCGGCCCGTTCAGGCTCGCTGATCGTCGCCATCACCTCCGGGTGCGCACGCCGGTAGGCGTTCACCCAGTTCCGCAACGTCTCCGGGCCGACACCAAACTCACGAGCCACATCCGCGACCGTCCGCGAGGAATCAATCACCGCGCGCACGACCTGCTCACGAAACTCCGGGGAGAACTTCTTCGGAGCCATCCAGATCACCTCCATCAAATCCCAAAGCATTCTACCTTGGGGACGATGATCCGAAAACAATCCCTCACCTCATACGCTTCGCCACCGACCCCGCCGTCCCCGCCACCAACAACGCCGCCGAACAGCAAATCCGGATGGTCAAGATCCGACAGAAAGTCTCCGGCACCATGCGCACCCTCAAAGGAGCCCAAGACTTCGCCGCCATCCGCTCCTACACCGCCACCGCCGCCAAGCACGGCATCACCATGCTCGACGCCCTCACCCGCCTGACCAGCCACAACACCTGGTACCCCACCACCACCTGACCAGTTGCCGGCGACCAACCTCACCGCACGCGCCCTCAACTCCGGATCGATCTTCTTCGGCATGACGACATCCTCCTGGACTCAAACAGGAGCGGCATCAAACCTGCGGCGCTTCAGTGAGCAGCCTTCCAAGGCCACGCTCGTCCTCAGACACCACCCGGTGGTCCCGCTCCTGCCGAACACCGTCCTGCGGTAACCAACCCGCGAATATCTCTAATGGTTCCTGGCTGGCCTGGGGCTGGCTGGCAGGCTGGTGCCGGACCCGCCGGGCGTGACTCTGCGCATATCTGCCCCGCGCCGCGGTGGCTTGAGTCTGACTCGTCCGCCAGGCGGGGCCGGCACCGGCCCGCCCGTAGCGATGGCTTGATAGAAGGTCGTCCAACCGGAGACGGTTGTGACTCTTAGAGATCTGCCCCGCAACGACTTCACCCGGGCCGGGCACCGCACGGAACCCCGCCTGGAAGGAGAGAAACCACGTTGACCATCGTCGCAGACGCGTACACATACGTCGTCGGGGTTGATACCCACGCCCGCACGCACAGCTACCTGATCCTCGAGGCCGCGACCGGCCGCCGGATCGCCGAGGACACGTTTCCGGCCAGCCCCGCCGGGATCCGCCGGGCGATCGCCTGGATCGCCCGGCGCACCCAGGACGGCACCGTGCTGGTGGCCGCCGAGGGCACCGGCTCCTACGGCGCCGGCCTGGCCCGGGAACTGGACGTAGCCGGTCTCGAGGTCGTCGAGGCCCGGCCGCCGAAGCGCGCACAGCAGGCCGGGAAGGGCAAGTCCGACCTGATCGACGCGCACGCCGCCGCGGCCAGCGTCCTACCCCAGGACACCGCGCAGCTGATCCGGCCTCGTGCCGGGAAGCTGCGCTCGGCGCTGCGGGTGCTGCTGACGGCCCGGAGGGCCATGGACCACCAGCGCACGGCCGATCGCAACGCCCTGACCGCGCTGGTACGCATCATCGGCCTCGGCATCGACGCCCGCCGGCCCCTCAGTGACAAGCTGATCGCCCAGATCGCCGCTTGGCGGGCGCATCCCAGCGACGACGTTGAGGAGGCCACCGCACGGGCCGAGGCCACCCGGCTGGCCGCCAGCGTCCTGACGCTCAGCGCGCAACTGGAGGACAACATGGCCGCCCTGCACCGCCACACCGACGAGCTCGCCCCCGGACTGACCGACACCCCAGGCATCGGGCCGGTGACCGCGGCCGTGTTCCTGACCGCGTACTCCCACCGCGGCCGGGTCCGCTCCGAGGCCGCGTTCGCGGCCCTGGCCGGCGCCGCCCCGATCCCGGCCTCCTCGGGCAACACGATCCGGTACCGGCTCAGCCGCCACGGCGACCGGCAACTCAACAGCGCCCTGGAGATCGTCGCCCGAGCCCGCCTGGCCTTCGACCCCGACACCCGCGCGTACCACCAACGCCGCGTGGCCGAGGGCAAGACGCCACGTGAGATCCGCCGCATGCTCAAGCGCTACATCGCCCGGCAGATCTACCGCCGCCTCACCGCCCTCACGACCGCGGCGGCTTTACAGCACCCATAGAAGGGTCAGAACCGACCGCGCGTCGACAACGACACGCTGCACCCGCCAACGGCCGTGACGACAAGAGAGGCGCCCGCCCGAACGACGGCTCGGGTGGGCGCCTCACCCTGCCCCTTGACAGGAACAACCCACATATCAGGCCAGCAGCGTCACCCGGGTCCACGATCCCGGCTGCAGGTCGATCGCCGCACCAGCGTCCGACAGCTCCACCGGGGTGTCACGCGGCGCCCACGCCGCCTCATCGGAGCCCGCCGCAGCCCCGGGGCCGCCGACCGCCATCGACACCGCGGTCGCCGTGCGCACGGCCGGGAGGCCCTGCGTCGCGACGGTCAGCCGCACCGCGTCCACCGGCGACCGGTTGACGGTGAACACGCTCGTCGTGCCGCTCGCCTCGTCCCAGGTGGCTACCGTGTCGACCATCGGGATCTCGCCGAACTCCGCCGTCGACATGGTCGGCCCCTCCGCCGCCGCCTGCAGCACCACACCCTGGGCGCCCTCGGCCGTCAGCGAGAACGGCGCGAAGATCGGCTGCCGCCAGGCGGCGCCGCCGGGCTCGGTGCGGATCGGGGCGATCACGTTGACCAGCTGCGCGAGGCACGCGACGCCGACGCGGTCGGCGTGCTTCAGCAGTGACACCAGCAGGCCTCCGACCACCACCGCGTCCACCACGCCGAAGTCGTTCTCGACGATCCGCGGGGCCACCGCCCAGTCCAGGGAGTCCTCGCCACCGAAGTCGTCCTGGAACCACACGTTCCACTCGTCGAAGGACAGCCGCAGCCGCTTGCGGCTCTGCAGCCGGGCGCCCACCGCGTCCGCGGTGGCCGCGACCGCCTCGATGAACCGGTCCATGTCGACGCCCGAGGCCAGGTAGCTGGTGACGTCGTCGCCGTGCTGCTCGTAGTAGGCGTGCAGGGAGATGTAGTCGATGACGTCGTAGCAGTGCTCCAGGACGGTGGACTCCCAGGTGCCGAAGGTGGGCATCTTCGAGTTGCTCGACCCGCACGCCACCAGCTCGATGGTCGGGTCCAGGCGCTTCATCGCCTTGCCGGTCTCCTCCGCGAGCCGGCCGTACTCCTCGGCGGTCTTGTGCCCGATCTGCCACGGGCCGTCCATCTCGTTGCCCAGGCACCACAGCTTCACGTCGTGCGGCTCGGCGTGGCCGTTGGCTACCCGCTGGTCCGCGAGCGCGGTGCCGGCCTCGCTGTTGCAGTACTCGAGCAGATCGACGGCCTCCGTGACGCCACGCGTGCCGAGGTTGACGGCGACCATGGGCTCGACGCCGGCCCGGCGGGACCAGTCGACGAACTCGTCGATGCCAAACTGGTTGGTCTCGATCGACCGCCACGCCAGCTCGCGCCGCACGGGCCGCTGCTCCTTGGGCCCGACCCCGTCCTCCCAGCGGTAGTCGGAGACGAAGTTTCCGCCGGGGTACCGGATGGTCGACACGCCGAGCTCGCCGGTGAGGGCCAGCACGTCCTTGCGGAACCCGTCCTGGTCGGCCAGCGGGTGTTCGGGCTCGTAGATGCCGGTGTAGACGCAGCGGCCCATGTGCTCCACGAAGGACCCGAACAGCCGTCGGTCCACGGGGGCGACGGTGAAGCTCGGGTCGACGACGATCCTGGCCTGGTTCATGCTCTCGATCCCTCGGTCGGGTGGGCTGGGGTGGGTCGGCTGGTGGGGCCGGAGGACGAGGTGGCGAGCCCGGACGACGGGCGGCCCGTCGGGCCGTACGTCGTCGCGAGCTCGCGGAAGCGGTCGACGGCCGCGGTCGCCTCGCGCCGCAGCTGCCCGTCGGAGCCGGGAGCGAGCCGGTAGAGGCCCAGCGGCTCGAGGTACTGCGCGGCCGGACCGGTGCCCGTGCGGTAGGACCAGTCGAGCAGGTCGAACAGCGGGAACCACGTGTAGCCGACGACGGGCAGGCCGCCGGCGCGCAGCTCGACGATGCGGCCGACGGACTCCTCGAGCCACAAGATGTGCGATGCGGCGTCGCCCCGGCTGCTCGTCTCGGTGAGGAACACCGGCCGGCCGTACCGCTGGTGGAACCGTCGCAGCACCTCCCCCAGGCCGTCCGCGCCGCTCAGCCCGCGGGCGGGCGCCTCGCGGCTGACGTCGTGCTCGACCACGCCGGTGGACAGGTGCGGGTAGAAGTTGACGCCCATCACGTCCGGGGCGGCCGGGTTGGTGCGGTGCCACTCGAGCGCCGCGTCGGTCGCGCCGTGCTGCTGCAGGAACGGCAGCAGCAGGTGGTCGTCGCCCACCAGCCCGCACACCAGGTCCTCGATCAGCAGGTCGCGCTGCGCGCGCAGCCGGCTGGCCTCGGCCACCTGGTCGGGCGCGTCGTCGGGCAACTCGTAGCGGAACGCGGCCTCGACGTGCACGAACGTCGGCGCCGCGACTGCCGCCGCCACCGCCTGCTGGGTGAGTACCACGCCGCGCGCCACCGCCGTCGCCACCTTGGTCCAGCCGTCCGGGCCGGTCAGGTACGGCGGCCAGGCTGCCGTCTCCCCGCACCACTCGGCGTTGACCGTCGGCTCGTTGGCCGGGGAGTAGGCGTGCAGCCGGTCGGCGTACCGGGAGGCGACCGCATGGGCGTAGGCGGCCACCCGCTGGGGGTACGACGCGTTGATCGCGCCGTTGTCCAGCCACAGCGGCGTGCCGTAGTGCACCAGGTCGACGACCGGCAGCAGCCCGCGCTCGAGCAGGTGGTCCACCACCGGGTCCAGCCAGTCCCAGTCGAACCGGCCCGGCTCGGGCTCCACCCGGTACCACGGGACGCCGTACCGGATCGCGTCCGCGCCGCTGCCCGCCGCCAGGTCGACGTCCGCGCGCCACTGCCGGTAGTGGTCTGTCAGCTCGTACTCGTCGAGCGCCCGGTGCCCGGGCCGGACCTGCGGCACGAAGGTGTCCTCGATGCCGACGGCGAAGTGCAGGGCTCCGTCGTCGAACGCCTGGCCCGCTCCACGCGGCTCGGCCGCACCCGCCCCCGCCGCGCTCACTTGAGCCCCGTCGTCGCGATGCCCTCGATGAACCGGCGCTGCACCACCACGAACGCCAGCAGCATCGGCGCCATCGCCATCGTCGCGCCCGCCATCAGCAGGCCGTACTCCACCACGTGCTGGCCCATGAACATCGCCAGGCCGGCGGGCAGGGTCTGCATCGCCGTGTCGGTGGTCAGCACCAGGGGCCACAGCAGGTCGTTCCAGTTGAACATCAGGTGGAACAGGCCCAGCGTCAGCAGCGCCGGCATGGCCAGCGGCAGCACGATCCGGGAGTAGATGCGGAACTCCCCCGCGCCGTCGATCCGCGCGGCCTCGCTCATGTCCTGCGGGATGCCGAGGAAGAACTGCCGCATGAAGAAGATGCCGAACGCGTTCGTCGCCCTGGGGATGATCAGCCCGGCGAACGTGTTCACCAGGTGCAGGTCGCTGAGCAGCTGGTAGATCGGGACCAGGGTGACCTGCCCCGGAACCATGAGGAACACCAGCACCGCCAGGAACAGCAGCCGCTTGCCGGGGAACTCCAGGCGGGCCAGCGCATATCCCGTCATGGAGTCGAAGAATAGCGAGAACAACGTGACGGCACCGGCGAACAGCACCGTGTTGCCGAACTGCCGCAGGAAGGGGATCTGCTTGAACACCTCGGAGTAGTTGGTCCACGTCACGTGCGTGGGCCACAGCTGCCCGGGGTGGGCCAGGATGTCGTGCTCCGGCTTGACGGAGCTGAGCAGCATCCAAATCACCGGCAGCAGCACCGCGAAGGCCGCGAGCGCCAGCGACACGTAGAGCAGCACGCGCAGGGCGGCACCGGACAGGCCGGGCCGGCGCTGGGCCACGGCGCCTGCGCTCGGCTCAGGCGCGGCGATAGCGGGTGCGTCCAGAGAGACGTCGGTCATCAGTAGGTCACCTCCCGCCGGGAGAAGAAGGCGTTCTGCGCGACGCTGACCACCAGCACGATCACCAGCAGCACCGAGGACACCGCCGACGCGTAGCCGAACTGGAAGTCCTGGAAGCCCTTGCGGTAGATCAGGTAGACGAGCGTCTCGCTCTGGAAGAAGGGGCCGCCGCGCGTCATCACGTACACCTGGTCGAAGGCCTGAAGCGAGGCGATGGCCGCGATGACGAAGACGAAGGCGGACGTGTTGGCCAGCAGCGGCCAGGTGATGCTGCGGAACTTCTGCCACGGGCGGGCACCGTCCACCTCGGCCGCCTCGTACAGCTCCTTGGGGATGGTCGCGAGGCCAGCCAGGTACATCACCATGTAGAACCCGACATTTTTCCAGACGCCGACCACCATCACGTAGATCAGGGCCAGGTGCGGGTCCGCGGTGCCGTTGCCGAACGAGATGCCGAGCGGCCCCAGCCAGTGCGGCAGCACGCCGATGTTCGGGTCGAACAGGAAGTCCCAGGCGATGGACATCACGCCGAGAGACAGCACCGCGGGGACGAAGATCGCCGCGCGGAAGAACGACCGGCCGGCCAGGCGCCGGTTGAGCATCACGGCGAACAGGACCGCCAGCCCGACGGTGACCGGGGTGACGACGACGGCATACAGCAGCGTCCGCCACAGGTCGCCGCGGAACACGGAGTCCTGCAGCAGCGCCTGGTAGTTGCCGAGGCCGACGAAGGTGTCGGTGCCGAACTGCGAGCTGTCGAAGAACGACAGCCGCAGCGAGGAGACGAGGGGCCAGGCCATGAACACACCAAGCACGACGACGGACGGTGCGATGAACCCGTACGCGCGCAGCGCCTGCCGCCGCCGCAGCCCGCCGCGCCGACCCGCCGGGGCGGGGTCCGCAGTCCCGGCCCGGACCGGGTGCTGACCGATCAACGACGCCATCGCAGATGCTCCTTGGGACCCGTAGACGAGGTGGACGAGAGTGGGGTGACGGACGGTCCTCGTGGGGGCCGCAAGGGGCGGCCCCCACGAGGTGCGCGTCAGTCAGCTGTTCTTCTGCAGCAGGGACTTCAGCTGAGCGGCTGCGGCGTCGAGCGTCGCGTCGACCGAGCCAGGGTCGTTCTCGATCTTCTCCATCGCGGGATCGAACACCTCACTCTGGATCGAGGCGAAGTTGGGCTGACCCGGTGCCAGGCTCCGCGCGTACTTGGCGTACTTGGAGAACATCGCCACGTCAGGGTTCGAGGCGAGGGCCGAGTCAGGGACGTTGTTGGTCACCGGCGGGAAGCCCGTGTTCAGCCCGAGGTACGTCTGCGAGTCCACGGTTGTCCAGTACTTGTAGAACTGGGTCGCCGCGTCGGTCTTCGCCTTGTCGGCCTTGGCGCTCAGCGCCAGGCTCGTCGTGTTGCCGAGCGTGATCTGCTGACCGTTCGGGCCGGTGGGTACCATGGCCAGGCCGTAGTCGATCCCGGCCTGCTTGTACCCGGTGGTGGCCCACGGGCCGTTGACCTCCATCGCGGCCGTGCCGGCGGAGAACAGCTTGTCGGCGTCCGCACCGGACAGGCCCACCGGGGAGATGCGGTCGTTGGCCACCAGGCCGGCCCACTGGGAGGCGACCTTCTTGGTGGCGTCGTTGTTCAGCAGTACCGTGCTGCCGTCTTCGGACGCGATGCCGCCGCCGTTCTGCCACATCAGGATCGGCAGCACCTCGATGGTGTCGTGCACGCCGAGCGCAATGCCGTACTGGGTCGGCTTGCCGTCGGGACCGGAGCCGCTGGTCAGCTTCTTGGCGTCGGCGATCCACTCGTCCCACGTCGTCGGCGGCTTGCTCGGGTCGAGCCCGGCGGCGGTGAACTCCTTCTTGTTGTAGTACAGGAGCGCCGGGGTGTTCTCGATCGGGACGCCGTACACCTTGCCTTTATACTTCCCGGCGTCGACGGCGGGACCGACGAGTGTGGACTGGTCCACACCCCCCGACCCGAGCATCGCGTCCAACGGCTGCAGGACGCCCTTGCTCGCGTAGACCGGGATCTGGTTGCTGTCGATGCCGAGCAGGTCGGGACCGTTGCCGGAGCCGAACGCCGGCACCAGCTTCTGGTACAGCACGTCCCACGGCGTGATCTGCATGGTGACGTGGACCTTCGACTGCGACGAGTTGAACCCGTCGACGATGTGCTCCACCGCCGGCCGGTCCGGTCCCGTCAGGCCCGTCCAGAACGACAGGTCGACAATTCCCCCGCCTCCGCTGCCGCTGCTCGACGAGGCGGGGCTGCCGCCGCTGCTACAGCCGGCGAGTGCGATCGCTGCCGCGCCGACCAGCATGGTGGCCACGGCCTTGTGCCGTCCAAACATGATCTCTCCTCATCGAGAACCAGTTCCAACGTTGGAACCAATGATGGACTGACCTCCGCGGATAGGTCAACCGCGGCGCAGGTAACGATCTGGTCGCGGTGTGGAGGCCCCGTCGGCGGCTGCGCGCGCTACGCTCCTCTGACCAGGGGAGAGACAACGCCCACCGCTTCCATGGGCAGGTCGAAGGAGACGGATCAGCGATGGCAGCCAGCGTGAAGGACGTCGCCGCTCGCGCCGGCGTGTCGCCCAAGACCGTTTCCAACGTTGTCCACGGTCGGCCGAAGGTGGCCCCGGAGACCCGGTTACGCGTGCAGGCCGCGATGGCCGAGCTGGCCTACCAGCCGAACCTCACCGCCCGGTCGCTGCGCTCCGGGCGCAGCAGCCTGCTGACGCTGGCTATCCCCAACATCGCCGCCCCCTACTTCGCGGAGCTGGCGCACCTGGTGATCGAGGCCGCGGCCGCGCACGCCTACACCGTGCTGATCGAGGAGACCGAGGGCCTGCGCGCACGCGAGGTCGAGGTGCTGAACGGCGTCCCGCCGCGGCTCTCGGACGGCACCGTGATCAGCCCCCTGGCACTGAACGCCGACGACGTGCGGGACGCCGTCCCGCGGGGTCCGATCGTGCTGCTCGGCGAGCGGATCGGCGGCGGTCCCGCCGACCACGTCGCGGTGGACAACGAGGTGGTCGCACGGGACGCCACCACGCACGTCGTCAGCCTCGGCCGGCGCCGCGTCGCGGCCGTCGGCTACCAGGACGACCCGCTGGCCGGCACCTCGCAGCTGCGGTACCGCGGCTTCTGCGCAGCCCTGGCCGATGCGGGGCTCGAGGTCCCGGACCCCGTCGCGGTCGAGGCCTACCGCTGGTCCGACGGCGCCGCGGCGGTGGACGCGCTGCTGCAGCGCGAGTCGGTGCCGGACGCACTCGTGTGCTTCAACGACGAGATGGCAATCGGCGCCATGCGTCGGCTGGCCGAGCTGGGCTACTCCGTGCCGCGGGACGTCGCGGTGATCGGCGTCGACGACATCCCGGAGGCCCGCCACATGATTCCGTCGCTGTCCACCGTCGCCCCGGACAAGGGCCTGCTCGCGGCCACCGTGGTGGACCGGCTGATCGAGCGGATCGACGGTGCGGCCGAGGGGCCGCGCGACGTCGTGATCCCGCACCGCCTCGTCGTCCGGGAGAGCACCCGAGGCCGTCGGCCGCGGTCGCGCTGGGATGCCCCGCTGGAGAGGTCCCAGCCGCGCCCCGCTGGCGAGCGCCCGGCGGGCGCCCCGCGAGGCGAGCCGGACGGACGTAGCCTCCGAGCATGACGCGGATCGCGTCCTCGGCCCTGCCGGCCGTGCTGCTGGTGGCCGGACGCATCTCCGGCACATCCCCGATCCCGCCGGCGTCCACCACCCCGGCCGGTGGCACGTCGGCACCAGCCGCGACCTCGGCCGCGCCGGGCCCAGCCTGCACCGCCGACTACACCGTAGGTCTCGGGTGATCGAGGCGCCGGTCGGCGACGGCGAGCCGTTGTTCCGCCCATTCTGGGCGCACGACCGGGCAGGCGAGAAGCAGGCGATGGTCGACTTCATGACCTACCTGCTGGCGCGCCGGGCGGCGCATCTGGGCATGCACGTGTATCACTACGCCCCGTACGAGCGTTTCGCGCTGCTGCGGCTGGCGGGCCGGCACGGGGTCGAGGACGAACTGCACGAGCTGCTGCGTGCCGCGGTGCTGGTCGACCTGTACGCGACGGTCCGCGCGAGCCTGCGCACGGGCGAACGGGCGTACTCCCTGAAGAACGTCGAGCACGTGTATGGCATGGCACACGTGGGGGACGTCAAGAAGGCCGACCAGTCCATCGTCGAGTACGCGAACGCCTGCGAGCTGCGCGACGCCGGCGACCTGGCGGGCTGGCAGGCCAAGCTCGACCAGATCGGTGACTACAACCGCACCGACTGCATCTCGACCCTCCGGCTGCGCGACTGGCTGCTGGCCCGTGGCGCCGAGCTCGGAGTGTCGCCGGAGCCCGCCGCCGCGGCCGGCGAGGAGGCCGCAGGGCCGGACGAAGAGAGCGACGAGGGCTTCGTCGTCGACCCGCTGGACGTCCCGCTCATGGCGTTCGCGGACCTGCCGGACGCCCCGCCCGGTCCGCGCACCCCGGAGCGGCAGGCGGCGGCAATGCTGGCGGCGGCGCTGGGGTACCACTGGCGGGAGGCCAAGCCGTTCTGGTGGGCGCACTACGACCGCCTGTCCGCGGATCCGGCGGCGTGGACCGACAAGCGCTCCACCCTGGTGGCCGACGAGGTCGCGGTGGTCCGGGACTGGCACGTGCCGGAGCGTGCTCACAAGCAGAAGCGGGTGCTGCAGCTCGTCGGTCGCCTCGAGCCGGACTCGGACCTGCGCCCGGGCACCACGGTCTACCCGCTGTACGACCCGCCGGTCCCCGACAACGCGAAGACGACCGAGCGCGGGCTGCGCGGCTGGCGGCCCGGCACCACCACGGTGACCGCCGTCGGCGCCCGCGGCGACGACGAGCGCGACGTGGTCACCGTCGAGGAGGGCGGCGTCCCCAAGGATGGCGTCGGGCACGACGAGCTGCCGATGGGTCTGGCCCCGAACCCGGGAGGCTCGCGTGCCAGTCGACGAGTGGCTGGCCACCTACCCGGCGTCGCCGCGCGCCCGCGCGGAGGCGTACGTCCGGTACGTCACCGAGCGTCACCCCTGGCTGCTGTCCGAGATCCCTGCCATCACCGATGCCGACCGGCTGACCGCCCTCGCCTCGGGCGCCGAGGGGGCCTAACGCTGGACCGGGACCGTGCCGCCCGTGTCCTGCCCCTCGCGACGAGCGACCTTGCGGGGCGCGGGCGGCACGAACCAGCTCCAGGGTTGTCCGATGGCGGCGTCCGTTGACATCCCGTTGACACGGACGGCGGAGGCCCTCCCGCGCCATCGAGCGAAAGGGCCTCCGACCTGCACCATCACTTGTAGCGGGGGGACTTCGCCAGTCTGAGGTCCGTCACCGGCGCTCAGTGCGTTTGCGCTGGTCAACGGCGGGGTTGTGCAGGGCTGCATAGGCATCGCGGATCCGGCTCCCAACAGCGACTCGAGGGGCTTCGGTGTCAACAACCATCGAAGCAGACGGCCCTGACACTCCTTGAAGGGGCTGTCCATCTTGATGCCGGAGGGTTGACCTCAGTTGTCTGCTGGCGCCAGGGATGGGTGAGCGGGGGTGGGGCAAGGGTGGCGGGCTTGCCCCGGGTGGTTGGTGGGGTCGGATGCACCGGCTTGGGGGCACCGATGCGGACCAGGTCCCGGTAGGTGACCGGGGCGGCCACGGCACGTTCGAGCAGCCGCAGGAACACCAGTCCTCGAGCACGCGCTGAGCGCCGGTTGAACCGGAACACGAACTCGTCGAGGTACTCCTGCAGGTGCGTCGGGTCGACCGCACCCTGGTGGGTGCCAGCCAGCCACCGCTTGACCAAGGAGAACAGGCGATGCACGCCTGGCAGCAGCTCGTGGGCGTGGCGCCCGGACCCGCGCACGTTCACCGGCTCGTGGACCATCCCAGCCGCCGGCACCGCACTCGTGCAGCTGAGCAGGCCATCGGTCACGACCGTCGAGCCAGGGCGGATGTTGGCCGCCAGGAACGCTTGCAGCGTCGGGCTCTTCGCGTTGCCGATGATGGCCAACCGCGCCCGGCCGAACCCGCGACCACCCCGGCCGTGCTCGACGGCGCCGGCGACCAGGACCTTGCCGGCCGCCCCACACCCGGGCTTGCCCGGCTTGTTCTTGCCGCCGACGAACGTCTCGTCGACCTCCACGACACCGGACAACAGCTCGCGGTCGGGTACGACCATCACCTACCGGAACCGCCCCAGCATCGCCCACGCGGTCTGGTACGACCCCATCCCGGTCACCTGCGCCAGGGTCGTGGCCGCCAGACCCGGTTTGGACGCCGTGACCAGCCACGCGGCCTGCAACCACACGGTCAACGGGGTACGGGTCTTGTCCAAGATGGTCCCCGACGTCACGGCGACCCGCCGGTCGGCACCGGCGCACCGGTGCCGACCATCGGCAAGCTTCCACGACTTGCCCGCGCCGGCGTGCGGGCAGCAGAGCCCGTCGGGCCAGCGCAGCCAGTCCAGGTCGTCGATGCAAGCCGCGTCGGTCGGGAACCACGCACGCACGGCGGTCAGGTCACCCGGGTAGTGCACGCCCTGACGCGGCCCCAGGAGCACGAAGTAAGGCCAGCCTCACGGCATCAAGATGGTCAGCCCCTCTTGCTGATCGCGCGCGCTTGGGGGCTTCTCGGTGTCATCGGCAGTGAACTGCAGGTCACACAGCCGTGCGTGAGCGACCTCGGCCTTGAAGGTGAGAGCACTACGGCTCCATGCGGCGGCCTTCCGCCGGGCGCCGCCGCTCTTCGGTCCGCTCGACTCGAAGCAGCATCTGCTCGCTGTCGCCTCGGGATGCCCCGAACATCGACCCGAGCTGGGCAAGTGACCCGGGAGCCAGCAGCGTGGGGTTCTTCTCGAGCATGAGCCTGATGGTCTCTCCGACCTGCTGCGGTGTGAGCGCCGCGAGGTCGTGCTGTAGCTCCAGGGGCCCGCCGTCGTCTTCGATCCTGGCGTTGCGCACCAGTCTCATCTGCTCTTCGCTGAATGCCTTGGCGAGCAGAGCCGCAACCAGACGGTCCAGCGCTTCCGTGGAGGTGGTGCTGCGTCATCGGCACCGCCTCCCGGTACACGTGGCGGTCGCGCGCGGGGACTTTCGCCGCCCCCGACGGGGTTGCTGGGGGAGCACGGATCCGTCAGACGTGCCCGGAGCGGCACGGCTGCCCCGAGCACGAGGGCCGCGCCCGTGCGGTCGGCCGCCGCACGGTCCAGCACAACGAGAGGTGAGGTCCATGGAAGGCGTCGTCGAGGACCCGTTCGTCATCCCACCGGGCACGGTGCAGGCCGGGCACAAGCGGCTGCGCGCGTTCAGCGGTGGCCAGCTGGTGGTCGACTCGACCCATCCCCTGTTCGTCTGGGAGCACATGTACTTCCCGGAGTACTTCTTCCTGCCCGCGGACCTGGAGGCGGAGGTCCGCCCGAACGGCACCGGTCCGCGGTCCAAGGTGCTCGGCCCTAGCGAGCTGTTCGACGTGGTCGTCGGCGACCGGGTGCTGCCCCGCGCGGCGGTGCGCTACCGGCAGGCGCCGTCGCCGGCGATGCGGGAGGCGTTCACCCTGGTCTGGTCGTCGTTCGACACCTGGCTGGAGGAGGACGAGGTCGTCCACACCCACCCGCGCAACCCCTACGTCCGCCTCGACGCGCTGGCCAGCAGCCGGCACGTGCGGGTCGTGGCGCACGGGCAGGTGCTCGCCGAGTCCGCCCGGCCGGTCGCGCTGTACGAGACGGGCGTGGTGCCGCGGTACTACCTGCCGCAGGTGGACGTGCGGATGGACCTGCTCACCCCGAGCCCGACGACGAGCCACTGCCCGTACAAGGGGACGGCGACGTACTGGAACGCCGTGGTCGACGGCACCGAGCTGGCCGACGTCGTGTGGGGCTACGTGACCCCGCTGCCGGAGGCGATGCGGGTCGCCGGCATGGTGGCGTTCTGGCCGGAGAAGAACTCGGACCTCGAGGTCTACGTGGACGGGGAGCGCATCGGCGCGAAGTGACCGCCCGGCGCCGGCGGAGCCGGGCGGTCTGCGGCCTCTCGACGCCGCCCGCACGGGCGGCCGCCAGGGCCGGACCGCTCACGGCGGGCGGTGGGCTGCCGATCGTCCGGGTGGACCAGACCCGAGTGTGAGGACCGAGCGATGAGCCTGCTGCGCCGCACCGCCACCGCCGATGCCGCCGCGGTCGGTACCGTCCAGGTCGCCGCCGACGTCGTGGAGCGACTCGTCGGCAGCAACACCGAGCTGAGCATGGCCGTGCAGGACCTCGCCGACTCGGTGGGGCAGATGACCGAGTTCACCCGGGACACGGCCAGCGCAGCCGAGGTGGCCAGCGCGGCCACCGGCCGGGTGGAGACCGGGGCCGGCGCGCTCGCCTCCGCCGTCGCCCAGATGTCGAGCGCGCTGCGCGAGGTGGCCAGCTCCGCCGCCGAGGCGACCGGCGTCACCGCTCAGGCGGCGGACGTCACCGCCCAGGTGCGCGCATCCGTCGAGCGGCTGACCTCCTCCACGGCACAGATCGAGGGGGTGGTCCGCGCGGTCTCCGGGATCTCCGACCAGACCCGGATGCTCGCCCTCAACGCGACGATCGAGGCGGCCCGCGCCGGTGCGGCGGGCAAGGGGTTCTCGGTGGTGGCCGAGGAGGTGAAGAACCTCGCCGCGCAGACGAGCGCAGCGACCGCACAGATCGCCGGCCAGCTCAAGGAGCTCACCGCGGACAGCGCCGGGGTGCGCCACGCCGCCGAGAGCATCGACGAGGTGCTCGCCCGCATCGACGCGCTGCAGCAGACGATCGCCGCCGCCGTGGAGGAGCAGAGCGCCGCGGTGGAGGAGATCCGCCGGACGGCGGAGGACGCGCTGGCGGCCGCGCGCGAGCTGGCCGGCTCCGTGCGCACGTCGACGGAGGCGGCCCGGGCCGCCGCGGAGGCGACCGGGCGGTCCCGGGAGTGGCTCGGCAAGGTCTCCGCCGGTCTGGACGTCCAGCGCGGTGAGCTGGACGCGTTCGGCTCCGTGCAGGTGCACCCGCTGCGGACCGCCATCGCCGCGCACGTGGCATGGAAGAAGCGGCTGCGGGATGCGATCGAGACGGGCCGCGCGGCGGACGGTCTGGACGCGGACACCGCACGCCGGGACGACGCGTGCGCGTTCGGCCGCTGGCTCGCCGCAGGCGAGGGCCGGGCGCTGGACCCGGTCCGGGCCGCGCGGGTCGCCGCTCAGCACGCCGCGTTCCATCGGTCGGCTGCCGAGGTGCTCGCGGCCGCCACGTCGGGTCGTCGGCAGGAGGCCGAGCACCTGCTCGGCTCGTCGGACGGCTATGCGGGGATCGCTGCCGCGCTCACCGACGGCCTGGCCGAGTGGCTGCGCGCCATCGAGGGCGCATCGGCGCACTGACCAGCCGGGGCGGACCGTCCGACGTCTGGTCCGTCGGCCGACCGCGCTGACCGCGCCGACCGACCGCCTGGTCAGGACCGGCGGGTCGCCATGATGTCGGCGGCGGGGCGGCCCTGCTGGAGCAACCGCCCCATCGCGGTCATCGCCGGCTGCACGTGGCCGAAGAAGCTCCGGTACCCCTCGCACAGGTAGTTCAGCCCGGGCTCGCCGTCCGCCGTGCTGGTGAACCGGTCCTTGGGGCACCCGCCGTGGCAGGCCCAGCGCACCGGGCACTCCCGGCACTGCCGAGGCAAGGCGGTCCGCTTGGCGCGGCCGAACTCGCGCTGGGCGGGCGAGGCGAGCATGGTCTGCAGGTCGGTGTCGGCAACGTTGCCCAGCAGGTAGCCCGGCTCGACGTAGTGGTCGCAGGAGTAGACGTCGCCGTTGTGCTCCACGGCCAGGGCGTCCCCGCACTCCGGGGAGTGCACGCACAGGCTGTGCCGGCCGAACAGGTTGCCGAGCGTGACGTCGAAATGCTGGACGAAGACCGTCCCCACGTCCCGGGTGACCCACTCGTCGAAGATCGCCGACAGGAAGCTGCCCCACTGGCCCGGCCGGACGCTGCGCGACGTCACCGCGTCACCGTCCTGGCGGTAGAGCAGCCGGCGCCCATCGGGGGTACGCCAGCCGTTCTCGGCCACCGGCAGCTGGGCCGCGGGCACGCGTTCGACGACGGGGATGAACTGCAGGTACCGCGCGCCGAGCTCGTCGCGGAAGTACCGATAGACCTCCAGCGGGTGGTCGGCGTTGTTCTGGTGCACCGTGCACAGGATGTTGGTGTCCACCCCGTGGCGGGTGAGCACCTGCCAGCCGCGCACCACCTGGGCGTGCGTGCCGCGGCCCGCCTTGTTGACCCGGAAGCCGTCGTGCAGGTGCGCCGGGCCGTCGACGCTGAGCCCGACGAGAAAGTGGTGTTCGGCGAGGAACTCGCCCCACGCATCGTCGAGCAGGGTGCCGTTGGTCTGCAGGGCGTGGGAGATCTGCTGCCCGGGGCGGCGCAGCTGCCCGGCGAGCTCCACGGCGCGCCGGAAGAACGGCAACCCGCGCAGGGTCGGCTCGCCGCCCTGCCAGGCCACGGTGACCGGCCCGTCGGGCTGGGCGGCGAGGTAGGCGCGCAGGTAGGTCTCCAGGGTGGCCTCGTCCATGCGCTGCCCGTCGTGGTCGTATAGCAGCTCCTTGGACAGGAAGAAGCAGTACGTGCAGTCGAGGTTGCACGCCGCACCGGTCGGCTTGGCCAGGGCCGAGAACGGCAGCCTGGCGCTCGCCGAGAACGGCCCCTGGGGGGTGGCTGTCGTCGTCATCGGTCGTCCTCATCCTGCGGCGGACCGTGCCGGGCTCACGGCACAGCCGCCGGCATCACGTGTGGCGACCGCCGTCCCGGTCGGTGCCGACACTGTAGGCCGACCATGGGCTGACGCGCGAAACTACGCGGGCATGTCGACATGAGGGGCGATTTCAGCCGGTGAGTGCGTCGGTTGCATTCAATAGTAGCATGTCGAGTTTCTCTGCTGGTGTGAGCCGGCCGAGGGTTTCGCGGGGACGGCCGTCGAGCAGGACTGCGACGTTGTCCGGGTCGGCCTGTGAATAGACCGATAGGTCGGTGCATTTGGGGAAGAGCTCGCGCAGCAGTCCGTTGGTGTTCTCGCCTGACCCGCGTTGCCAGGGCGGGTTGGGGCGGGCCAGCTGCCACTCGGCCACCGCCGCCCGACAACCACACCGCCCGACAACCATGCCGCCCGACAACCATGCCGCCCGACAACCACACCGCCCGACAACCATGCCGCCCGACAACCACACCGCCCGACAACCATGCCGCCCACCGTTGCGGGCGATCTGTCGGTTCACCACCGAGGAATGCCGACCGACCGGGCCGCCATCACCCGACCCGACTCACCCGCCACAATCCCACGAGAAATCTCCTCCCGCTCCCCAGCCGACAACACCACACCACGAGCCACACCCACGCCACGAGCCACACCCACGCCACGAGCCACACCCACGCCACCTCCGAAACAACAGATCATGCCGGTGATGACGCACTCACCCATTTACCCCGCCCGTCGATGTACGACGCGGGAGAGGTCGGCGACGACCCCACCTTCTCCGGCCTCGACGAGCCGACCTACCGAACTGAGAGCCCACCTGTCAGTGCGCACCCCACCCTGCCGTCTGACACCCCTGCCGAGGGCCCGGCTGCTGTCGTGCCGTCGGGCGGCGGCACCGCTCCCGCGGACCGTCGGCCGAACATCGTCCTCGTCCTCACCGACGACCACGCCGCGCACGCGATCGGCGTCCACGGTTCGGTGGTCGGCGAGACCCGGCCGATCGAGGAGGTGGCCGGCCTCGGGGTGCGGTTCGACAGCTGCTTCGCCACCACGTGCCGTGCTCGCCCAGCCGGGCGAGCATCCGCATCGGCACGTACAGCCAGGTCAACGGCGTGTCCACGCTGGTCACCCAGATCGACGCGAGCCAGCCGACGTTCATCGGCCGGCTGCATGGCGGACTACCTAGCCTGCGTCGCGTCGGTCGACGACAACGTCGGCCGACCGGTCGATTGGTTGCGCGACCGGGGCGACCTGGCCGACGCGCTCCTGATGTACGCCTCGGACCAGGAGTTCGTCCCCGGCGACCACGGCTGGTTCGACAAGCGGTTCAGGTAGGAGGAGTCGCTCCGCATGCCGCTGCTGGTGTCCTACCCCCGGCGGGTGGTCGCCGGTCAGGTGCACACCGGGATCACCACCTCCGTGGACTTCGCCCGGACCCTCCTCGAGGCGGCCGGCGTGCCGGCGCACCACGGCTACCGCGACGAGGCGTACGCGCAGGTCCGCGAGGACGTGAAGGTCCGGCAGTGGCGCGCGCAAGAGGGGCTCGGCGAGGCTCCCCACCCACGCCAGCCGCGACCTGCGGGGTTCACCGAGCGAGATTGACCGCGAGGTTGATGCTCACCGACAGCACGACGGTCCCGAACAGAAACGACAGCAGGGCGTGCTGGAGAACGGCCCGGCGGATGGCCGGCGTGCGGACGCCGGTGTCGGAGACCTGATAGGTCATGCCGACGGTGAACGCGAGGTAGGCGAAGTCGGCGTAGGTGGGGGCCGCGTCCTGGCCGAAGTCGATCCCGTGGTCGGGGTCGACGTGGTACAGGCGGGCGTAGTGCAGGCAGAACGAGGTGTGCACGACGAGCCAGGACGCCACCCCCGAGACGACCGTGAGGACCAGGTCCGCATGGGCCAGCCCCAGCGGCGGCCGCCCGCCGCCGAGCAGCACCAGACCCACGCTGAACAGGCTCGCGACGGCGGCGCCCAGCAGGAGAGTGCTCGACGCCACTCGGGAAGGGTCCTCGCGGGTGGCGAGCTGAGCGGTCTCCGCCGCGTCCCGCCGAGCCACGGTGACCCACACCCAGACCAGGTAGACCAGCGCGAGCGCGTCCCAGCCGACGAGCACGCCGTAGCGCACGCCGAGGGCCGGGGACGTGGTCACGCCGGCCAGCACGCCCGTGGCGGCGGCGACGCCGAGCCGCGTGCCTGCCTGTGCCGTGTGCCAGCGACGCAGGGCGGGGCGGACGTTCGGTGGTCCGGAGCCGGGGACGGATGCGGCGGACGTCGGGGGAGTCGTCATGGGCGTCATCCTGGCCCGAGGGGCCCGACGTGGGCGGGAGCACCGCCGCCCAGGGTGGGCGCCGAGCGGAGGCCGGCCCCGGGAACGGGGCGCCGAGGGTTGACGTGTGTAGTGATTTACGTCAATATAGAGACGTGTCGAAGCAGCCACAGACTGTCCGGGCGGCCGGGAGCGTCCTGCCTACCGGGACTACCGGGACTACCGGGACTACCGGGACTACCGGGCCTGCGGGGACTGTGGGCGTCGCCGGGCGGGCGATGGACCTCGGTGCTGCCGAGCGGCTGGCGGCGGTGCTCAAGGCGCTCGCCGACCCACTGCGGCTGCGGGCGCTGTCTCTGGTGAGCGCGAGCCCCGGCGGCGAGACCTGCGTGGAGGACGTCGCCGAGCTGGCCCAGGTGTCCCAGCCGACGGTGTCGCACCACCTCAAGGTGCTCAAGGACGCCGGCCTGCTCACCGCACAGCGGCGTGGTACCTGGGTCTTCTACCGCGTCGACCCCCGGCACCGGCGCACCGTGCAGACCCTGCTCGAGCTGTTCGGCCCCCAGGTGCTCGCCGGCCAGGAGACAGGAGGGCCGGAGCCTGGCCTGGCAGACATCGATGGTGCGCTGGAGCGCATCGGGGGGGACCTCGCCCGGCGCTTCCCGACCGTCCCGCCCGAACAGGTGCTGTCCGTCGTCCGCGAGTCGGCAGCGGCACTGACCCGGCAGGCCACCGTGCGCACCCACCTGGTCGTCACGACCGAACGGTTCGCCCGGCAGAGGTTGGAGGACCTCGTCCGGCGAACCCGGCCGCCCGTTCACCGCCGGCCGCAGGTGCTCTTCATCTGCGTGGCCAACGCCGGCCGCTCCCAGCTGGCGGCAGCGTTGCTGCAGCACTACGCCGGCGACGCGGTCCTCGCCCGGTCCGCAGGATCCACGCCGGCCGGGCAGATCCACCCTGCTGTCCGCCGCCAGCTCGCCGAGCTCGGCGTCGATGCCGAACAGGGGGAGGCGTTCCCCAAGCCGCTCACCGACGACGCGCTGCGCGCCGCCGACGTCGTCGTCACCATGGGCTGCGGCGACACGTGTCCGGTGCTGCCGGGCACTCGGTACGAGGACTGGGCGGTCGGCGACCCTGCCCTGGCCTCACCCGAAGGGCTGGCGGCCATCCGCGCCGACCTGGACCAGCGCGTCCGGGCTCTGCTCACCGACCTCGTTCCCGACCTCGCACCCCTGAGGGGCTCCCGATGACCGACCAGCCGCGCACCGGCACGCCGCCCGACACGTCGCCCGCCGCACGCAGCGAGATGCCCACCTCAGCAGCACCGCCCGCGATCCAGCGCCCGGGTGAGCAGCGCACGGCTGAGCACCTGCCGGACGAGCAGCGCCCGGTCGGGTCGCACCGGGATGAGCAGCACCGGGGTGAGCAGCGCCCGGCGAACCACCGCCCGAGCATCATGTTCGTCTGCGTGCACAACGCCGGTCGGTCGCAGATGGCCGCCGGGTTTCTCGCGACGCTCTCCGGCGGTGCCGTCGAGGTGCGCTCGGCCGGGTCGATGCCGGCCGCACAGCTCAACCCGGTCGCGGTGGCTGCGATGGCCGAGGTCGGCATCGACATCGCAGCGCAGCGGCCGAAGATCCTCACCCCGGACGCGGTGCAGGCGTCCGACGTCGTGGTGACGATGGGCTGTGGGGACTCGTGCCCGATCTTCCCGGGGACCCGCTACGAGGACTGGGACCTGCCGGACCCGGCGGGTCAGGATTTGGCGACCGTCCGCGGCATCCGCGACCAGATCCGCGACCGGGTGCTCGGCCTCCTCGCGCAGCTCGGCGTCCCCGCCGCCGACGCGCGGAACTCCGACGGGCGGAACTCCGCTGTGCGGAACTCCACTGTGCGGGACTCCGACGCGCGGAACTCCGACGCATGGGACGTCGACGCAGGGTCCGTGCCGACGGCGTAGCCCGGTCGCCTCCGCGTGCGCCAGCGGCGCCGAGCACCCGGGCACCGCGGCGCCCTGGAGGCTGCGAGGCCGGGCAGGGCAGGATGGGCGCCGTGGACCGGCTCACGGGTGTGCGGGACCAGCTGCGCGAGATGCTCGGTGCGGAGCCGGCGACCTGGCAGGTGGTCGAGACGACCCTCGAAGTCGTGGCTGATCACCTGGCCGCCGAGGAGCCGGACGGCGAGCGCACCGACGCCTCGGCCGCCGATCCTGACGAGGTCGCCCGCGCCCTGCGCGCGCGCGGCCTGCCGACCGGCCTCGGTCTGGACGGCCTGCTCGACCACGAGCGCACCGCCGCCCGCATGCTCGCCCTGCAGGAGGTCTTCGACGAGGCGGCCGAGCGGACGGCAAGGGCGGACGCCCAGCGCACGGCGATGGTCGCCGTGCGGCGCCTGCTCGACGTGCTGGACGCCTTCCTCGGTTCGGACCGGACGTCGGCGGACGCGGCGGAGATGGTCTCCTGGTTCGCGGACCGTCTGCGCCAGGCGCTGACCGGCTCCGACGACGTCCTCGACGAGGTGCGCACCGCCGAGCGTGAGCGGGTCGTCACGGTGGCCGCCGAGGTCGTCGGCCTCACCGGGATGGCGCGGCTGGAGTGGGTCGCCCGGCTCAACGCCGCTCTCGCCGACGGCTGATCGACCCGTCGACCGAACCCGCAGGGTCGGCCCGGACCAGGGGGGACAGCACGATCGTCGAACGGGTCCGGGCCACGAACGACTCGGCGGCGAGGCGCTCGACGACCTCCTCGAGGTGGCGCATGTCCCGGGCGCGGACCTGGACGACGACGTCCACGTCGCCGGTGACGGTGCTCGCCGAGACGACCTCGGGGTAGGCAGCGATGGCCGCGCGCATGGTCCCGGGACGGGTCGGGCCCGCGCAGAACAGCTCGACGAAGGCCTCCGTGGTCCAGCCGAGAGCGACGGGGTCCACCCGGACGGTGAACCCCTGGATGACACCCCGCTCACGCAGCCGGTCCACCCGGCGCTTGACGGCCGGGGCGGACAGCGACACCGCGGCACCGATCGTCGTGTAGCTGGCCCGGGCGTCGTCGGCCAACCGGCGCAGGATGGCTGCGTCCAGCGCGTCGAGGCCGGCCGGGCCGGAGGGGTCGTTCACGATGCACCAGCATGGCAGGCTCCGCTGCGGCGGGTCAGCGGGTCAGGCCGGCGAGGACCTCGGTGAGCTCGTCGAGGGCGTGGTCGAGGTCGGCCTCCTCGACCACGATGGGCGGGGCGATGCGCAGGGTTGAGCCGTGGGTGTCCTTGAGCAGCACGCCCCGGCCGAGCATCGCCTCACAGACCTCCCGCCCGGTGGCCCGTGCGGGGTCCACGTCGATGCCGGCCCACAGGCCCACCCCCCGCCGGGCCAGCAGGAGGCCGTCGTCCACCAGGGTGTCCAGCCGGGTCTGCAGGTGGGTGCCGAGCTCGCGGGCCCTGGTCTGGTACTGGCCGGTGCGCAACAGCCCGACGACGGCCAGGCCCACGGCGCAGGCCAGCGGGTTGCCGCCGAACGTCGAGCCGTGGGTGCCCGGGGTGAGCACGCCGAGCACGTCCGCCCGCCCGACCACCGCGGAGACCGGCACGATCCCGCCGCCCAGCGCCTTGCCCAAGGTCATGAGGTCGGGACGGACCCCGGCGAGCTCGCACGCGAACGTGGTCCCGGTGCGGCCCAGCCCGGACTGGATCTCGTCGGCGATCAGCAGCGCACCGTGTGCGTCGCACACCGCCCGCGCGGCCGCCAGGTAGCCGGCCGGCGGGACGATGACGCCGGCCTCGCCCTGGATCGGCTCGAGCAGGACGGCCACCGTCGTCTCGTCCACCGCTTCCGCGAGCGCGTCGGCGTCGCCGAACGGCACGAGCCGGAAGCCGGGCGTGAACGGCCCGTAGCCGTCCGAGGCGGTCGGGTCGTCGGAGAAGGACACGAGGGTCGTGGTCCGGCCGTGGAAGTTGCCACGGGCCGCGACGATCGTCGCCTGCCCGGCCGGCACCCCCCTGACCTCGTACCCCCACCGGCGGGCCGCCTTGATCGCGGTCTCCACCGCCTCCGCGCCGGTGTTCATCGGCAGCATCATCGCCGCCCCGGCCAGCTCGGAGAGTGCATCGGCGAACGGTTCGAGGAGGTCGTGCGCGAAGGCGCGCGAGGTGAGGGTCAGACGGTCGATCTGGGCATGCGCTGCGGCGACCAGTGCCGGGTGGCGGTGCCCGAAGTTGAGCGCCGAGTAGCCGGCCAGCAGGTCGAGGTAGCCGCGACCGGTCGTGTCGTAGACCCAGGCGCCCTCGCCACGGCTCAGCGTGACGGGCAGGGGGTCGTAGTTGGGCGCGAGGTGGCCGCCGGCGGGGGTCATCGCTGCACCTGCGGGTGGATCTCCAGGGTGCAGCACTTGGCGCCGCCCCCGCCGCGCAGCAGCTCGCTGGTGTCCACCGGAACCGGCTGGTAGCCGCGGGCGGTGAGCGCGGCGGCCAGGTCGGTGGCCGCCGGGGAGCAGACGACGTGCCTGCCGTCGCTGACCAGATTGAGGCCCAGCGCCCGGGCGTCGGCGTCCGTCGCCACGAGGGCGTCGGGGAACATCCGCGCCAGGGCGGCCTGGGACGCCGGGGAGAATGCCGGCGGGTAGTAGACGACGTGGGCGTCGTCGAGCACACCGAGCGCGGTGTCCAGGTGGTAGAACCGCGCATCGACCAGCTCCAGGCTGACCACGCGACGGCCCAGCAGGCGGGCGGCCTCGGCGTGGGCGGCGCGCTCGGTGCGCCACCCGGTCCCCGCGAGCAGCACCCCGGCGACGGGCAGCAGGTCGCCCTGACCTTCGTTGACGGCGCCCGCCTCGTGCACCGGGTACCCGTGCTCGGTGAACCACCGGGCGTAGGCGGGCCCCTCCGCGGCGCGCTGGGGGTAACGGAACCGGGCGGTGTACACCGTGCCGTCGACGACTGTCGCGCCATTGGCCGCGTAGACCATGTCCGGGCACCCGGGCAGCGGCTCGATGAGCTCCACGGCGTGCCCCAGCCCGACCAGGGTGTCGCGCAGGGTCTGCCACTGGGCCTGGGCGAGCGCGGTGTCCACCGGCCGCGTGGCGTCCATCCACGGGTTGATCTCGTAGGAGACCGTGTAGTACGTCGGCGGGCACATGAGGTAGTGGCGCAGTGTCGCATGACGCTCCGCGGAGCGCTCGGACACGGTCGCGGTCTGGCAGGTCACAGTGCCTCCGACGGTGTGCGGGACAAGGTCCGTGGCCAGCGGGCGGCGCGACCACCCTCCGAGGCTAGGTCGGCCGGCCGGGCGTGCCGAGCACCAGGTGCTGCGTGCCGTCCGGTGGTTCGTTGCGTGGACGGGCTGCGCTGTGACGGATCGTTGCGGCCGAGCGTGCCGTTCAGGCGGCGACGACGGACTGCCACCAGCCGGCCAGCAGGTGTCCCCACGACTCGGCCGCCGCGAGCTGCCCGTCGGCCAGCGGGCCGGTGGTCCGTGTGACGAAGAAGCTCGCACCGTTGCGCTGGGTCCGCAAGCCCAGGGCGTGCAGCCGGCGCAGCGCACCGGCCGCCGCCGACCCGGTGACCCAGGACGGGTTGGACCGGGTGTCGAACGCGGCGGCCGCGACCTGGTGCTGGGGGGCGGCCAGGGCGGTGAGCCACTCGCGCATGCCCCGGTCCGGGTCGGCGAGCTGCGCACCCTGCTGGACCGCCTGCTGGCGGGTCGTCGGGCGGCTCAGCCCGCGCACGTGCGTGGGGGCACCGACCACGAGCAGGCGCACGTCGCCGGGGATGCTCGGGGGAGCATCCTCCACCCGGAGGAGGGCGACGTCGGCGCCGCTGTCCTGCGCCAGCGCGTCGGCGATGGTCCGGCCGAGAGCGAGGGTGTTGCCGAACATCGTCTCGACGACGACGAGCACATCCGGCATCACCAACCCCCTCTCCAGGGCGGCCGTGGCCGAACGCGCCCAGTGTTCAAGGGTCGCCTTCCTCCGGCGGCCGAACGACGGCAGAAGGTCCTAGGAGACTGCCGGAAGGCGCCCGGGGGACGGACGCACCGGCGGCAGCAGCCCGGGCTGACCTACTGTGGCCCCCGTGACCGAGGATCTGCGTCTGCCCGCCGTCCGACGGGTGCAGGCTCACCACGACGTGCCCGATGCCATGCGCAGCGACGTGCGTCTGCTCGGCGAGTTGCTCGGGCGGGTGCTGCGCGAGGACGGCGGCCAGAGCCTGCTCGACGACGTCGAGCACCTGCGCGCGCTGACCATCCGGGCCCAGGACGAGCCGGGGCCGGAGGCCCTGGAGAGCGCGGAGGCGCTCGTCGCCGGGCTGTCCTCGACCCGGGCGGAGGAGGTGGCCCGGGCCTTCACCTGCTACTTCCACCTGGCCAACCTCGCCGAGGAGCACCACCGTGTCCGGGTGCTCCGGGCCGCCGGCGTCCCGGACGACGACTCCCTCGCCGGGGCGGTCGCCGAGCTGGCGGCCGAGGTCGGCGAGGACGAGGCCCGTGCTCGGCTGCAGGCGCTGGAGTTCCGCCCGGTGGTCACCGCGCACCCGACCGAGGCTCGCCGTCGCGCCGTCGCTCGGGCGATCCGCCGGATCTCCGGCCTGCTCGACGAGCGGGACGGGCTGACCTCCGGGTCGGTCGCGATGGCGGAGAACGAGCGCCGGCTGCTGGCGGAGATCGACACGCTGTGGCGGACGTCGCCGTTGCGGGGCCGCAAGCCGCGGGTCCTCGACGAGGTCCGTACGGTCATGGACGTCTTCGACACCACCTTCTTCGGGGTGGTGCCGGCGGTCTACCGACGGGTGGACGACCGTCTGCAGGGTGACCAGGCCGGCGTGACCTCGCCGGTGATCCGGCCGTTCCTGCGGCTGGGGACCTGGATCGGCGGAGACCGCGACGGCAACCCCAACGTCACCGCGGACATCACCCGCGCCGCGGCGGTCGAGGCTTCCGAGCACGTGCTGTCGGCGTTGGCTGCGGCAGCCCGCCGTGCTGGCGAGGTGCTGACCCTCGGGGCACAGGGCACGCCGCCGTCCGCGGAACTCACCGCCTGGTGGCAGCTGCAGCGCTCGCTGTCCGGGCCCAGCACGTCGGCCGCCGTCGAGGCCGCTCCGGACGAGCCCCATCGTGCGGCCCTGCTCGTCATCGCCGACCGGATCGACGCCACCCGGCGCCGGGACGCCGACCTGGGCTATGCGGACGCCGAGCGGCTGGAGGGGGACCTCCTGCTGGTCCAGCGCTCGCTGCGCCAGGCCGGCGCGGCGCGGGCCGCGCACGGTGACCTGCAGCGCCTGCTGTGGCAGGTGCAGAGCTTCGGCTTCCACCTCGCCGAGCTCGAGGTCCGCCAGCACTCCCACGTGCATGCCGCGGCGCTCGCCGACATCGACGAGCACGGGATCGACGGGCCGCTCCAGCCCACCACCGTGGAGGTACTGGACACCTTCCGTGCGGTCGGCTCGGTGCAGCGCAGGCTCGGGCCGAAGGCAGCCCAGCGCTACATCGTCTCCTTCACCCGCAGCGCGGAGGACATCGCCGCCGTCTACCGGTTGGCGCGGTTCGCCTTCCCGGACCCGGCCCAGGCTCCCGTCATCGACGTGATCCCGCTGTTCGAGACGTCGGCGGACCTGGCGGCGAGCGTCGACGTGCTCGAGGCGATGCTCGAGCTGGCGCCGGTCCGTGACCGGCTGGGCGCCAACGGCGGACGCATGGAGATCATGCTCGGCTACTCCGACTCCTCGAAGGACGTCGGGCCGGTAGCCGCCACGCTCGAGCTGGACGTCGCCCAGAGCGCCATCACCGAGTGGGGGCACCGGCACGGCCTGACGCTCACCCTGTTCCACGGTCGCGGCGGCGCACTGGGTCGCGGCGGTGGCCCGGCCAACCGGGCAGTGCTGGCGCAGCCGCCCGGTTCGGTGGACGGGCGGTTCAAGCTCACCGAGCAGGGCGAGGTGATCTTCGCCCGGTACGGCGACCCGGTGATCGCCGCCCGGCACATCGAGCAGGTCGCGGCGGCGACGCTGCTCGCCGGGGCGCCGTCGACGGAACGGCGCAACGCGGCCGCCACGCAACGGTTCGCCGCACTGGCCCACCAGCTGGAGGAGGAGTCCCGGGCGCAGTTCCACCGGCTGGTGCACGCCGAGGGGTTCGCGTCGTGGTTCGGCCAGGTCACCCCGCTCGAGGAGGTCGGTCTGCTGCCGATCGGCTCACGGCCGGCCCGGCGCGGGTTGTCCGTGGAGTCCCTGGAGGACCTGCGGGCGATCCCGTGGGTGTTCAGCTGGTCCCAGGCCCGCACCAACCTCGCCGGCTGGTTCGGCCTGGGGACCGCCCTGGAGTCGGTGGGCGACGTGGCCGAGCTGCGGTCCGCCTACGCGGAGTGGCCGTTGTTCACCACGCTCATCGACAACGTGGAGATGTCGCTGGCCAAGGCCGACGAACGGATCGCCGTGCGCTACCTGGCCCTGGGCGACCGGCCCGACCTGGCCGACCTCGTGTTGTCCGAGATGGCGCTGACCCGTCGTTGGGTGCTGGCGACGACCGACTCGGAGACGGCCCTGGCGCATCGGCGGGTGCTCGGCCGCGCCATCAACCTGCGCGCACCGTACGTCGACGCCCTGTCGCTCATCCAGCTGCGGGCGCTGCGCCGGCTGCGCACCGAGGAGGTCGGCGAGGACGGCGAGGGCGTGCGGCGGCTGCTGCTGCTCACCGTCAACGGGGTGGCTGCCGGCCTGCAGAACACCGGCTGACCGGCGGGCTTCCCCGGCCGGCCCGTGGGCCCACCGGTGTCGGTGCGCTCGGCCCCGGCGGTTGTCGCGCTCGGGCTCAGCGGTCGGTGCGCTCGGCCCCGGCGAGGTCCGGCATCATGCGGTGCAAGGTGGGGCGCCAGGTGGCCATCCGGTCCGGGAAGCAGCGTCCCAGGACGTCGACCATGGCGGCCACCGCGGTCGAAGCACCCGGCGAGGCGCCCAGCAGGCCGGCGATGCTGCCGTCGGCGGCGGTGACGACCTCGGTGCCGAACTCCAGACGACCGCCCAGGCGCCCGTCGGGCTTGATCACCTGGACCCGCTGGCCCGCGGTGATGAGCTCCCAGTCGCCCGAGCGCGCCGTGGGCACGAACTCCCGCAGTGCCTGCAGCCGGCGCCGCGGGGACGCCAGGACCTCGGTGAGGAGATAGCGGAGCAGACCGAGGTTCTGCGCCCCGACGGCGAGCATGGGTGCGACGTTCCCCGGGCGGACCGAGCGCAGCAGGTCCAGCCACGACCCGCGCTGCAGGAACTTCATGCTCCATCCCGCGTACGGCCCGAACAGCACCGTCGGCTGGCCGTCGACCATCCGGGTGTCCAGGTGCGGCACGGACATCGGCGGCGAGCCGACCGCAGCCTTCCCGTAGACCTTGGCGCGGTGCCGCCCGACGATCCGAGGGTCGGTGGCCCGCAGGAACTGCCCTGAGATGGGGAACCCGCCGTAGCCGCGGATCTCCGGGATGTGGGAGCGCTGCAGCAGGTGGAGGGCTCCGCCGCCGGCCCCGACGAACACGAACCGGGCGCGCACGGTGCGGGTGCTGCGCGGCGAGCCCGGGTGCAGGTCACGGACACCGACCCGCCAGGTGTGTTGCGGACCGCGCCGCAGGGAGCGCACCTCCTCGCCGGTGCGCAGCCGGGCGCCGCGCCGGGCGGCGTCGTCGAGCAGCGCCCGGGTGAGCGCGCCGAAGTCGACGTCCGTGCCGGCCGGGGCGCGGGTGGCGGCGAAGGGCCCCCGCTCGGAGCGGCCGTCCATGATCAGCGGCGCCCACTGGCGGATCTGCTCCGGGTCGGTGGACAACTGCAGGTCGGCGAACCGCGGGTGCACGCGCAGCGCCTCGTACCGGCGGCGCAGGTAGTCCACGTCGGCCGCGCCGCGCACGAAGGTCATGTGCGGCGTGGCGGTGAGGAAGGAGTCCGAGGCGAGCCGACCCTGGTCGATGAGGTACGCCCACAGCTGGCGGGACAGGCCGAACTGCTCGTTGATCTGCACGGCCTTGGAGATGTCGATGCTGCCGTCGGGTCGCTCGGGCGTGTAGTTGAGCTCGCACAGCGCGGCGTGGCCGGTGCCGGCGTTGTTCCACGCGTTGGAGCTCTCCCGGGCCACCTCGGGCAGGCGCTCGACGATCTCCAGGGACCAGTCGGGCTCGAGGGTGGTGAGCAGGGCGGCGAGGGTGGCGCTCATGATGCCGCCCCCCACGAGGACGGCGTCGACGGTGTCCTCGCGGCTGGGAGATCTCACCCGGCAGATCCTAGGCCCGCTCGGGTGTGCGGGCGCTGTCGCCTGCGCGCCGCCAGGTGGACCGCACGCGGGCGGCGTCGCGGGTCAGCCCGGTGCCGACGAGGATGCCGAGCGCGATGGAGAACACGGCGACGGCCGCGTCGAGGAGGGAGGCTGCGCCGGGTCCGCCGTCGGCGGCCTGGGTGAGCCCGACGAAGCCGAGCGCGCCCGGGACCAGCAGCCAGACGGCCGGGATCGTCGTCACCACCGAGGGCGGTGCGCTGCGGAACCGTGTCGACCAGCGGGACACCGGGATCGTGACGAGCGCGCCGAAGAACCCGGACAGGCGGGGGTCCAGGACGAGACCACCGAGCTGCTGTGCGGCGAACGCCACGGCGAGGACACCGGTGATCCACCAGAACGCGCCGGGTGGGGCCGAGGAGAACAGCAGGTATCCGACGGCGACGACGAGCACACCGAGCCAGGACGCCCAGGTGCCCAGCGTGCCCCGCTCGGTGCCGGCATGCAGGCCGCCGAGCAGGGACGCGCCGGCCAGCACGCCGAACGCGAGCAGCAGGAGCTGGGCGGTGCCGTAGACCATCCGGCTGGCGCCCGCCACGATCTGAGCACTGGTGAGCTCGAGGGCGGCGATGGTCAGCGTCATGCCGGGCAGCAGGCTGAACAGGGCGGGGGCCAGGACCAGCACGGGCTGGTCACCCACCGCGTTGGCGAGGAACCCGCCGGCGACGAGCGTCACGACCAGGGCGGCGACGACCGGCAGCGCAGTCGCCAGGGTCGGTGTCCGCCGGGCGACGAGCACGAGGGCGCCGACGATCGCGCCGAGCAGGGCGTAGGCCGGCAGGGCGGGCAGCGTCGGGTGCAGCACCAGGCCGAAGCCGAGACTCAGCACCGCATGGCCGAGCACCGTGACCACGGGCCCGAACCGCGGCGCCGAGGCGTACACCTGGGCGACCTCGTCCTCGCACGTGGCCGGCGCGAGCTCGCCGCGTTCCGCGCGGGCCACGAGGGTGGCGACGGCTCCGGTCTGGTCCAGCCGCATGCTGCGCCCGGCGACCTCGTCCAGCTCGATGGGGTGGGGGGCCCCGGGCACCTGCACGATGACGACGGTCGGCAGGACGACGACCCGGATGGTGGCGGCCCCGTAGGCCCGTGCGACGCGGTCGAGCGTGGCCGCGACGTCGGTGACGGCCTGGCCCGTCTCGAGCATGGCGATGCCGAGGACGCGCAGCATGCGCACGATCTCGGGGTCGACGATCTGCATGGGCACGGCCGTCGGCGCCGGGTGCTGGGCCGCCGAGCGCAGGGCGCGGGCGAACGCGACCACCCGGCGGCCCGGAGCGACGAACCGGACCACCGGGTCGTCCGGTCTGCGTGCCACGCTCCACCTCCCGGTCATGGGGCCCCGCCGCTCGGGTTCCCGGGCGTCGGCCGCGGACAGTGTCTCAGGGTGGTGACGTCGTGGGGTGGTCTCGGGGTGGTGGCGGCTCGGCGGACGACGATCATGGCGCCATGGCGCCTATCCCCGACCAGTCCGCTGTCCCCGACCAGCTCGCTGTCCCCGACCAGCTCGCTGTCCCCGACCAGCTCGCTGTCCCCGACCAGCTCGCTGTCCCCGACCAGTCCGCTGTCCTCCACCAGTCCGGATCGAGACCGCCGACGGGGGGTCGGCCGGCTGCTGCAGCCGGGTCCGGGCCTGCCGCGCCCGCCCGGGGCGCCAGCCCGAGGCGGGCTGTCGTCGGCGTGCCTGCCGGTGCGCCTGCGCCGGCGCGGTCCGCCCTGGTCACCGGCGCGGGGCGGGGCATCGGCCGCGCCCTCGCGATCGGCCTGGCCGCTGCCGGCTGGTCCGTCGGCCTCGTCGGCCGGACGCGGGCACACCTGGATGCGACCGCCGCCGAGTGCACGCAGGCTGCGGCGCTGGCCGGGGCGGGCGGCAAGGTCGTCGCGGTCGACGCCGACGTGACGAACGCCGTCGACGTGGACCGGGCCGTGCGGACGGTCGAGCACGCCTTACCCGGTGGCATCGGCACCTTGGTCAACAACGCCGGGGTGGTCGAGCACGCCGAGCTGGACTTCGCTGCCGACGACGTGGAGGACGTCTGGCGCGTGGTGGTGACCAACGTCCGCGGCCCGCTGCTCGTCACCCACGCCGTGCTGCCCGCCATGCTGGCCCGGCGGTCCGGCTGCGTGGTCAACCTCAACTCCGGGTCTGGCTACGGGCCGTCGCGCACCTACACGGGCTACGGCATCAGCAAGGGGGCCCTGGGCCGGCTCACCCGGCTGCTCGACGCGCAGTACGCCACCCGCGGCCTGCGGGCGTTCGACCTCGCTCCGGGCGTGGTGGTCACGGACATGACCCGGTCGATGCCGGTGCACGACGGCCGGACGGAGTGGACCCCGGTGGAGGCCAGCGTCGAACTGCTGGTGGCGATGGCGTCCGGTCGGCTCGACGCGGTCGCCGGACGGTTCGTGCGCGCCGGCGTCGACACGCCGGCGTCGTTGCTCGCCGTCTCGGACCGCATCCGGGCTGCCGACGCCCGCGTGCTGTCGCTGATCCCGTACGGCCCGGACGACCCGCTGGGTTGACGGGGCGGCCTGCCGGGCTGGACGGGGCCGACCCGCTGGGTTGACGGGGCGGCCTGCCGGGCTCGGAGGCGACTCTCAGAGCCGTGCGGAACCGAGGCCGGCCGGCACGTTCGCTGCGTGCCCGAGGTCACGGAGCGCTGCGCGCAGCCGCTCGGCGGCAGCGTCGAGGACCTCGGCGGGCAGGCCGGGGCGGGCATTGGCGAACGCGAGGCTCGACTCGTCCCAGGCCGGGAGCACGTGCACGTGCAGGTGGTCGACCTCGAAACCCGCCACGAGGACTGCTGCCCGGGGAGCGTGCCAGGCGCTCTGCTGCGCCTGTCCGACGATCTTCGTCACATGGGCGAGGTGGGAGAGCAGATCGTCAGGCGCGTCGGTGAGCTGGGCGTACTCGGCGCGCGGTACGACGAGCGTGTGCCCGTCGGTGATGGGCGCGATCGTGGTGAACGCGACGCAGACGTCGTCCGCCCAGACGAAGCGGCCCGGCAGCTCGCCCGCGATGATCCGGCTGAACAGGGTGGCCATGGCCACCAACCTAGCGACGGGGCGCCCGCGGCGCCGCCGTGGTGGTCAGGCGCGGTGGTGCGGCACGGCTGCCGTCCCGGGACACGCGGGGTCCCCTGGGACGCGCGGTGGGTGCGGCACGGCTGCCGCCCAGGACGCGGCGGTCCGTCCGGGACGCCGGACGAGCCGGCCCTACAGGTAGTCCAGCGGGTCGAACTCGTCCAGCGGGATGATGCGGATCCGCGGCAGCCGGACGTTGAACGCCTGGACGTCATGCTCGAGGTCGAACGTCTGCAGCCCGCGCTCGGTCAGGTGGGCCAGCGCCCCGGAGGTGAACTCGCGGAACGCCAGCAGCCCGACCCGGTGGTCATCGTCGAGCAGGGCGTCGAGCGAGGCGGCGAAGTCCCCGTCGTGACTGGCCAGCAGGACGTCGCCCGGACGGTCGAGGAGTGCCGCCAGTGTGCGCTGGATGCCGATGTCGACGACCTTGCCCTCGCCGGACAGCGGGATCGGCTGGAACCCGATCGCGACGAGGGCCTGGACGAACGACATCGGCAGCGATCCGCTGGACGCGTTGAGGAAGAACAAGCCGCGGACCGGCTCGTCCCAGGTGCGGGTCGCGAAGTCGAGCACGCGCTCCCACCGAGGGCGCTGGTCGGGGGAGGGGCGTCCGTTGAGGATCGAGGAGCCGAGCGTGGCGTCGATGTTCTCCCCGTCGACCAGGAGATAGGTCATGCGCTGTGCGGCCGCCGCGGGCTCCGTGCTCTCCACGCGGTTCAGCCTAGGGCCGCTTCGGCCAGCGCGAACCCGACGACCACCGTCGCCGCGGCAGGCAGCCACCCCGGCGTGCGGAACCGCTGTGCAGTCACGGCACGGCGGCCGGCTGCCGGCGCCGGCGGTCCGACTCGGAGAGAGGATCTGGGCCTGAGGAACCGAGTGGGCGTCCGGTGCCCGTGGCGCGGCGGTGCGATGATCGGGGTGTGGCCCCTGTCTCGTCGTCGCCCGTCCGCCCCGCGTCCGCACCGTCGGCGATCGCACCGTACGACGCCGTCCTGGTCTACTCCTTCGGCGGGCCGGAGGGCCCCGACGACGTCCTGCCCTTTCTGCGGAACGTGACGGGCGGGACCAACGTCCCCGAGGAGCGGCTCGCGGAGGTGGCGCACCACTACGAGCTGTTCGGCGGGCGCAGCCCGATCAACGACCACGGCCGCGCGCTCGTGGCCGCGCTGCGCACCGAGCTGGCACGCCGCGGAGCCGACGTCCCGGTCACTGTGGGCAACCGCAACTGGCGGCCGTATACCACCGAGGCGCTGCGCGCTCTGCGCCAGACGGGTGCTCGGCGGGTGCTCGCCGTGGTGACCAGCGCGTATGCCTCCTACTCCGGCTGCCGGCAGTACCGCGAGGACCTGGCTCGGGCGCTCGTGAGCCTGGGCGCGAGCACGCCGACCGGCGACGACGGCAGCGCCGGGCTGGTGGTGGACAAGCTGCGCGCCTACTTCAACGATCCGGGGTTCGTGCAGGCCAACGCCGACGCCGTGGCCGAGGCGTACGAGCAGCTGGCGGCGCGGGTCGGCACGGTGGCGGCGTCGCCGGCGGGTCTCGCGCCGCTGGTCTTCGTCACGCACTCGATCCCGCAGACCATGGAGGAGGCCTCCGGCGCCCGCCGGCCCTCCTACCGGACGCAGCACCTCGACGTCGCCGGCCTGGTCGCCGAGGAGGTCGGGCGTCGGCTCGGCGCAACCGTCGAGTGGACGTTGGCCTACTGCTCCCGGTCCGGGCCGCCCAACCAGCCGTGGCTGGAGCCGGACGTCAACGACGCCCTGCGGGAGCTGCACGACAGCGGTGCACGCAGCGTGGTGCTGGCTCCGATCGGATTCGTCGCGGACCACATGGAGGTCGTGTACGACCTCGACACCGAGGCGCTGGCGACGGCGGCCGAGCTGGGCTTGACGGCGGTCCGGGCGGGCACGGCCTCGAGGCGCGAGCCGTTCGTCAGCGGGCTGGCCGATCTCATCCTCGAGCGCGCGGCGGTCGAGCGGGGAGAAGGACCGTCGCGCGCCACGGTCGGTGCGCTGGGGCCCTGGCCGGACGTGTGCCTGCCAGGATGCTGCCGGTCGCGGCCCGGGGTCGACAGCGGCGTCCCGGCGGCCTGCGGGTGGGACGTGGCCGAGCCACCCCCGACGACCAGGACGGCGACGGCAGGGGTGACGGGGACGGCAGGGCTGACCGGTACGGGGACGAACGAGTGACACAGGAGAGCGCGATGGACGACACCTCGCAGGCCGGGTCGACAGGGCACGACCCCTCGCTCGCCGAGCGGATCAACGCCGGCCTGCGGTACGCGATGGTTGCGGTATTCGCCACCGGCCACCCGCTGCCCGCGTCCGACGTCGAGCGCCGCGCGCTGGCCATCGATGCCGAGGAAGCCGTGCTCGACGGCCATCCGGCGGACCCTGCCGGGACCGAGCCCGGGCTCGTCGTGCGTGGCTGGTACGACGTGGCCGGGCTGCGCGCCGACGCCGACCTCATGGTCTGGTGGCACGGCGACAGTGTCGAGTCGGTGCAGGCGGCATACCACCGGCTGCGCGCCAGCGCACTGGGCGTGTACCTGGAGCCCGTCTGGTCGATGGTCGCGATGCACCGGCCGGCCGAGTTCAACCGCGCTCACGTCCCGGCGTTCCTCGCCGGGGAGCCGCCGCGCGAGTATCTGTGCGTCTACCCGTTCGTCCGCTCCTACGACTGGTACGTCCTGCCGGAGGCGGAGCGCAGCCGGATGCTGCGGGAGCACGGCATGGCAGCCCGCGGCTACGCGGACGTGCGTGCGAACACCCTGTCCGCGTTCGCGCTCGGCGACTACGAGTGGCTGCTGGCATTCGAGGCGAACGAGCTGCACCGCATCGTCGACCTCATGCGGGACCTGCGCGCGACCGAGGCACGTCGGCACGTGCGGGTTGAGGTGCCGTTCTTCACCGGGCCCCGCGTCCCGCTCGGCGAGTGGGCGAACCGGCAGCCGCTGGAGCCCTGAGCCTGGCCCACCGCCACGGGTGCCCCGGCACGGCACGGATGTCCTGGCCCAGCCAGCAGTACGTCGTCGAAGCGGCCACA
>CAVPEV010000050.1:0-3566 GCA_963703555.1 uncultured Actinomycetota bacterium
ACCCCACCCCGCACGGGTGAACAGGGTGGGGTGCCAGGCTCGACACCGTTACGGCGGTCATGGCGGAGGGGAAACGCCCGGTCCCATTCCGAACCCGGAAGCTAAGCCCTCCAGCGCCGATGGTACTGCACCCGCCAGGGTGTGGGAGAGTAGGACACCGCCGGACACCACACACGTGAGGAGCCACCCGAAAGGGTGGCTCCTCACGTGTTCCACCCCCAAACCAACCCGACCCACGCACCAAACCACGCACCCAGCCGTCAACACCCCACAAAGACCCGCGCACACCACCATGGTGAAGCCCCCGGACCCGCACACCAGCACGTCAACCACCATCGTGCGCACGCCGGCCACCCCGCCCCACCGCCCCAGAAACAGGGAGCAGACAAGACAGCCCCGACAGATCGATCCGATCCCCGACAGGGCCCCGACGCCCATCGGTGGGGTTGATCCCTGCTCGTGGACATCGGGTTAGGCGGCTTCCAGGGCCGCGGTGGTGTACTGCTGTTCGAAGGCTACCGGCGCGATCTGCCCGAGGGCCGCGAGTGCCGGCGGGCGTGCGGATCGGGGCGTCTGGGTCGGCCTCAGAAGGGTCGGAGGAAGGTGACGCCGTAGGGCGGCACGCGCAGCAGCGTGGAGAAGGATCGGCCGCGGTGAGGGCCGGCGTCGGCGACCAACGGTGCGGGGTTGGTCACGCCCGAGCCGCCGTAGGCGGGATCGTCGGTGTTGAGCAGCTCGCGCCAGGGGCCGGCCTGCGGCAGGGCCAGCCGGTAGGGCTCGTGCGGGACGCCCGCGAAGTTGGCGACGACGGCGAGGGGCTGCCCGGCACGGTCCCGGCGAAGGAAGGCGAGCACGTCGTGATCGGCGTCGTCGGAGACGATCCACTCGAAGCCGGCGGGGTCGTGGTCGAGCTCCCAGAGGGCGGGGTGCTGGGCGCCCAGCGCGTTGAGGTCGTGCACGAGGCGGTGCACCCCGCGGTGCAGCGGATAGTCGAGCACGTACCAGTCCAGCCCACGCTCCTGGGACCACTCGGTGCCCTGCCCGAACTCGGCGCCCATGAAGAGCAGCTCCTTGCCCGGGTGCGCCCACTGATAGGCCAGGAGGCCGCGCAGACCGGCGAACTGCTGCCACTCGTCACCCGGCAGCTTGCGCAGCAGGGCTCCCTTGCCGTGGACGACCTCGTCATGGCTGAGGGGCAGGACGTAGTGCTCGGAGTAGGCGTAGACCATGGAGAACGTCAGCTCGTGGTGGTGGTAGCGGCGGTTGATCGGCGACTCGGCGAGGTACCGCAGGGTGTCGTTCATCCAGCCCATGTTCCACTTGAGGCCGAACCCCAGGCCGCCGGCGCTGGTCGGCGCGGTGACCCCCGGCCACGCGGTGGACTCCTCGGCGATCATCATGATTCCCGGGTGGGTCCGGTACGCGGTGGCGTTGGCCTCCTGGAGGAAGGCGATCGCGTCGAGGTTCTCCCGGCCGCCATACTGGTTCGGCCGCCACTGCCCCGCCCCGCGGGAGTAGTCCAGGTAGAGCATCGAGGCGACCGCGTCGACGCGCAGGCCGTCGACGTGGAACTCTTCGAACCAGTACAGCGCGTTGGCGACGAGGAAGTTGCGCACCTCGTTGCGGCCGAAGTTGAAGACGTAAGTGCCCCAGTCGGGATGCTCGCCGCGCAGCGGGTCGGGGTGTTCGTACAGGGGTGTGCCATCGAACCGGCCGAGCGCCCACTCGTCCCGGGGGAAGTGCGCGGGGACCCAGTCGAGGATGACGCCGATCCCCGCCTGGTGCAGAGCGTCCACGAGGTGGCGGAAGTCGTCCGGAGTGCCGAACCGGGAGGTCGGGGCGTAGTACGAGGAGACCTGGTAGCCCCACGAGCCGCCGAACGGGTGCTCGGCCACGGGCAGCAGCTCGACATGCGTGAAGCCCAGGTCGCGGACGTAGTCGGTGAGCTGGGTGGCGAGCTCTCGGTAGGAGAGGCCGGGCCGCCAGGACCCCAGGTGCACCTCGTACACGCTGAGCCGCCCGGTGTGCGGGTCGCGGGACGCCCGCTCGCGCAGCCAGGCCTCGTCCGACCAGTCGTACCGGGACTCGACGACCACGGAGGCGGTGGCCGGAGGCACCTCGGTCGCCTTCGCGAGCGGGTCGGCCTTCTGGCGGAGGGAGCCGTCCTGGCCGAGGACCTCGAACTTGTACCGGGTGCCCGGGCCGACCCCGGGGACGAAGATCTCCCACACCCCGGAGTCGCCCAGGGAGCGCATCGCATGCGAGGCGCCCTGCCAGCTGTTGAAGTCGCCGACCACCCGGACGGCGCGCGCGTTGGGCGCCCACACGGCGAACGCCGTGCCGTGCACCTCGCCCAGCACGCTGGGATAGCTGTGCACGGTGGCCCCGAGCACCGTCCACAACCGCTCGTGTCGCCCCTCACGGATGAGGTGCCTGTCGAGCTCGCCCACGGTCGGCAGGAAGCGGTAGGGGTCGTCCTGGCGGGTGGTGACGCCGGCGTAGGTGACGTCGAGGCGGTAGTCGGGCACCTCGGCGCCCGGCAGTACCGCTACCCAGACACCGTCCTGCTCGTGCCGGGCTGGGGCCACGCGGTCGGGTGCGACCACGACGACCGAGTCCGCCAGCGGGCGCACTGCCCGGATCGTCACCGACCCAGCACCCAGGTGCGGGCCCAGGACAGCGTGCGGGTCGTACGCGACGCCGGCGGCGACTGCGCCGAGCCGCTGCGGGTCGACCGGAACGGGGGACAGGGCGTCGGCGCTGTTCATGTGTCATACCCAACCATCGAGCGGGGGCGGTTGCAGGAGATCGTGCCGGGCCGGTTCGACTGCGGGCCCGCGTCGGTCATCCGGCACCATCGGTGGCGAGCAGCCGCTCGATCCCGACGATCGGGATCTGGATCCAGTCCGGCCGGTTGCGCGCCTCGTAGACGGCTTCGTAGAGAGCCTTGTCGAGCTCGAGCGCACGCAGGACCTGGGCCGGTCCGTCCGCCGGGCCGCTGGGGAGCCCGTAGCCGTCCAGCAGGGCCGCGCGGGCCTCGTCCACCCAGCCCGGGCGAGCCGAACCCACCGCGCCGGCGTAGTCGAGGGAACGGAGCAGGCCGGCGACGTCCCGCAGCGCGAGGTCGGGCCGGGCGCGGTCCGCGACCGGCAGGAGCGGTTCGCCCTCGAAGTCCATCACGTACCAGGTGCGCTCGGCCCACAGGACCTGACCGAGGTGCAGGTCGCCGTGGATGCGCTGCGGGGCGGGGACGGCGGTCAGCGCCGCCAGCCGGGAGGCGACCACCTCGACCGCCGGGGCGTACCGGCCCAGTGCGGGTTCGTTCTGCACGGCCCACGCCAGCCGGCGGCGCAGCGTGTGGCCGAGAGCGCCGCCGCCCGCGCGGTCCTGGTCGACCGGCGGCGGGGCGCTCCGGGCGGATGCGCCGGCCGTCACCGGCAGCGCCAGGGCCAGCGCGGCGTGCATGCCGGCCACGACAGCGCCCAGCGCGCGGGCCAGGTCGGCGAACGACCGGCCGTCGCGCGCCATGGCGCACGCCAGCTCGAAGCCGTCCTCGGCATCCGGGA
>CAVPEV010000051.1:0-10723 GCA_963703555.1 uncultured Actinomycetota bacterium
TGTGGGGCCCGACGTATTGCTGTCGACCGGCGCCATGGTGTTCGGCCTGTTCGTCGCCGCGATGACGACGGTGCGCCTGGTCGGGCCCCGTCTCATCGACCGGTACGGACGGGTCCGGGTGCTCGCCGCATCGGGCATCGTGTCCCTCATGGGGCTGCTGACGTTCGGGCTGGCTCCGACGCTGGGGCCGGCTGCCGTCGGTGTCGTCGGATGGGGCTTCGGCGCTGCGCTCGCGGTGCCCATCGGGATCGCGGCCGCGTCGGACGACCCCGCCCTCGCCGCGCCGCGGGTCGGCGTGGTCTCGGCGTTCTCGTCGACCGCATCGCTGGCGGCACCGCCACTGCTGGGGCTGGCGGTGGCCGGGCTCGGCGCGCAGCACGCCCTGTTGCTCATCTCGGTCGCGATGGTGGCCAGCGCAGCCGTGTCGGGCCGGGTGCGCCGCGTGCCCCCGGCCACCGTCGGCGGATCGGCCGCGCCGGGCGCCGTGGCCGCGTCGGCCGACGGCGCGACCGGCACGGACGCAGTGCGGACGGCTGCCCCCGGCCCCCGGCTGGGGAGCGGGCACCGTGCGACGGGCCGGCGCCGGCGCCGCGCAGACCGGCACGACCGCGACGGCCGTGGTTCGCTGGCCGCCGGGGTGCGCCGATGACGGCCCGCCCGGAGACCCGCCGCACCAGGGCCGGTGACCCCGCGCGCCTCGTCCGGGCGGCGTCCCTGGCGGTGTTCGTGGTCTTCGTGCTCAACGGAGTGAACTTCGCCAGCTGGGCGGCCCGGTTGCCGGCCGTCCGGGACGCCCTCCGGCTCGACCCCGCCGGGATGGGTCTGCTCATGCTCGGGGCCGGGATCGGCTCGATCGTCGCCCTGCCACTGTCCGGGTCGGTGGTCATGCGGCTCGGCGCGGCACGCACGGTGCTGGGGTTCGCCGCGGTCAACGTGCTCGGCTTCCTGCTCGCCGCCGGCGGCGTGGGGACCGGCAGTGTGCCGCTCACCGCGGCGGGCCTGGTCGCAGTAGGCGTCGGGACGGGCGTGTGGGATGCCTCGATGAACCTCGAGGGAGCCATGGTCGAGCAGCGACTCGGCCGGACCGTCATGCCGCGCTACCACGCGGGGTTCTCCCTGGGCACGGTCGGGGCGGCGGGGCTCGCAGCACTGGCGGCGGGCGCCCGGGTACCGGTCGAGGTGCACATCCCGGTGGTCACCGTCGTCTCGCTGGTGTGCGTCGCGGGCGCGGTGAGGTTCTTCCTGCCGGCGGGTGCCGACCTGCACGACCCCCCGGCTGGGCCCGGGGTGCCGTCGTCACGACGGGGGAGCTCGCTGGGCCGGACCCTGGGTGCCTGGCTGGAGCCGCGCACCGTGCTCATCGGGCTCGTCGTGCTCGCGGCAGGCCTGACGGAGGGCTCGGCCAACGACTGGCTGGCGCTCGCCGTGGTGGACGGCTTCCACGTCGGGCCGCAGCTCGGCGCACTGTCCTTCGCGCTCTTCGTGGCAGCGATGACCGCCATGCGCCTGCTGGGCACGCGCCTGCTGGACCGGTTCGGCCGACTGCCGGTGCTGCGGGTGTCGGCGGTGCTGTCCCTGACCGGGCTGCTGGTGTTCTGCCTGGTCCCGGCAGACCTGCTCGGCGTGGCGCTGGCCGGGGCGGTGGTGTGGGGTCTGGGCGCCGCCCTCGGCTTCCCGGTGGGGATGAGCGCGGCGAGCGACGACCCGCTGCACGCGGCGGCCCGGGTCAGCGTCGTCTCGACGATCGGCTACGTGGCCTTCCTGGCCGGCCCGCCGCTGCTGGGGATGCTGGCGCACGCGGTCGGCTACCGGCACGCGCTGCTCGCCGTGGCGGTGGCGGTGGCGGCGGGCTTGCTCGCCCTGCCGGCCACCGCTCCCCTGCCCGGGCCCGCCGCCGCACCTGTGCAGCGGCCGGCGGCCGGGACCGGTCCGGACGTAGCCTGACCCGGTGACGAGCCCGCTCCCCGCACAGCCGCTCCTCGCCGGGCTGACCACGCTGCACGTCGGCGGCCCGGCGGCCCGGACCGTGCAGACCGCCACCGAGGAGGAGCTGATCGCCACGGTGGCGGCGGCCGACGCGGCGGGGGAACCCGTCCTGGTGCTCGGCAGTGGCTCGAACATCCTGGTGGCAGACGCGGGCTTCCCCGGGATCGTGGTCCGGGACGCGCGCAGTGGCATCGACGTGCCGGACGTCTCGGCCTGCGCCGGGGTGACGATGACCGTGCCGGCCGGTACCCCGTGGGACGAGGTGGTCGGCTACACCGTGGCCGAGGAGCTCGCCGGCCTGGAGGCGCTGTCCGGCGTGCCGGGCTCGACGGGCGCCACCCCGGTGCAGAACGTCGGCGCATACGGGCAGGACGTCGCCGGCTCGGTGTCCATCGTGCGGACCTGGGACCGCGGGCTGTCCCGGGTGCGCAGCTTCGCCGTCGGGGAGCTGCGCTTCGGCTACCGCACCTCCCGGCTCAAGGAGTCGATGCGGGCCGGCGCGGACGGGCGGGTGTGGGGCCCGACACCGCGGTGGGTCGTGCTCGACGTGACGTTCCAGATGAAGCCGGGCTCGTTGTCCGCACCGATCCGCTACCCGCAGCTGGCCCGGGTGCTGGACGTCGCCGTCGGGACGCGGGTCCCCATCGGTGAGGTGCGCGCCGCCGTCCTCGCGCTGCGCGCCGGCAAGGGGATGCTGCTCGACCCGGCGGACCCGGACACCGCCAGCGCTGGCTCCTTCTTCACCAACCCGGTTCTGGACGCCGCAGCGGCCGCGGCGCTGCCGGCCGACGCCCCACGCTTCCCCGTGGACGGCGGCCGGGTGAAGACCAGCGCGGCGTGGCTGATCGAGCACGCGGGCTTCACCCGCGGCTACGGCCTGCCGGGCCCGGCGGCGCTGTCCACCAAGCACGTGCTGGCCCTGACCAACCGGGGCGGTGCCACCGCGGCCGACCTGCTCGTGCTGGCCCGTACCGTGCGCGACGGCGTGCAGGACCGGTTCGGCGTCCTCCTGGAGCCGGAGCCGGTACTCGTCGGCGTGCACCTGTGAGGCGCAGCCGCGGGTCCTGACCGTCGGCCCGGTCACGCCGGGGCGGCGAGCCAGGCATCGATGCCGGCGAGCAGCCGCGCCCGGGTCGTCGCACCGGCTCGGCTCGCGCGGACCGACGACCGGGCCAGCTCGGCCAGCGCCGCATCGTCGAAGCCGTGGGCGCAACGGGCGATCTCGTACTGCGCGGTGAGCCGGGCGTCGAAGAGCAGCGGGTCGTCGGCGCCGAGCGCCACCGTCGCTCCCGCCTCGACGAGCGCGCGCAGCGGCACCTGCGCCGCGTCGGGGTAGACCCCCAGCGACACGTTGGACGTGGGGCAGATCTCCAGGGCGATGGCCGCCTCGACCACCCGGGCCAGGACGGCCGGGTCCTCCACCGACCGCACGCCGTGGCCCAGCCGGTCGGGCTGCAGGTGGTCGAGCACGGCGTCGACGTGCGCCGGGCCCAGCAGCTCGCCGCCGTGCGGCACGCTGGCCAGGCCGGCCCGTCGGGCGATCGCGAACGCCGGGCCGAACTCGGCGGTGTCGCCGCGCCGCTCGTCGTTGCTCAGCCCGAACCCGACGACCTCGCCCGGCCCGTCGCCGACGTGCCGGGCGGCCAGCCGGGCCAGTGTCCGCGCCTCCAGGGGGTGCCGGATGCGCGAGGCGGCGACGATCACGGCCACCTCGAGGCCGTGCCGGGCGCTCGCGGCGCGTGCCTCGTCGAGGATGATCTCCAGCGCCGGCGTGATGCCGCCCACGCCGGCGGCGTAGGAGGTGGGGTCGACCTGCAGCTCCAACCGGCCGGACCCCTCGGCGGCATCGTCGGCCGCGGCCTCGTCGACGACCCGGCGCAGGTCGGCCTCGTCGCGCACGGCGGCGCGGGCCGCGTCGTACAGCCGCTGGAACCGGAACCAGCCGCGCTCGTCGGCCGGCACCCGCAGGGCGTGCCCGTCCAGCAGGGCTGCGGGCAGCCGCAGCCCGTGGGTCAGCGCCATCTCGGCGAGGCTGGCCGGCCGCAGCGACCCGGTGAAGTGCAGGTGCAGGTGCGCCTTCGGTAGGGCCGCCAGGTCACGCACGCCGGTCAGTGTGCCTCGGCCAACAGCTCCTGGACCCGCCGCACGCCCTCGACCAGGTCGTCGTCGCCGAGCGCATAGCTGAACCGCAGGTAGCCGCTGGGGCCGAACGCCTCACCGGGCACGACCGCGACCTCGACCTCGTCGAGGATGAGCGCCGCCAGCTCGGCCGACGTGGCCGGCGTCACGCCCCGGATGGTGCGTCCGAGCACCCCGGTCACGCACGGGTAGGCGTAGAAGGCGCCCTGCGGCACCGGGACCTGCACGCCGTCGATCGCGGACAGCATGGCGACCATGGTGCGTCGGCGCCGGTCGAACGCGTCGCGCATCCGGGCCACCGAGGACTGGTCCCCGGTGAGGGCGGCGAGCGCGGCCCGCTGGGACACGTTCGCGACGTTGGACGTCAGGTGGGACTGCATGTTTGTGGCAGCCCGCACCACGTCCTTCGGTCCGGTCAGCCAGCCGACCCGCCAGCCGGTCATGGCGTAGGTCTTGGCCACACCGTTGAGCACGATGGCGGTGCCGGCCAGCTCGGGGACGGCGGCCAGGACCGGGGTGGTGCGCACGCCGTCGTACGTGAGGTGGTCGTAGATCTCGTCGGTCACCACCCAGATGCCGTGCTCGAGGGCCCACCGGGCGACGGCACCCACCTGGACGGCGGACAGCACGGCGCCGGTCGGGTTCGCAGGGGAGCACAGGAGCAGGGCCTTGGTGCGCGGCGTCCGGGCGGCCTCCAGCTGCTCGACGCTGACCTGGTAGCCGGCCTCGGGCCCGGCGAACACCGGGACCGGTACGCCGCCGGCCAGCCGCACGGCCTCCGGGTAGGTGGTCCAGTAGGGCGCGGGGAGGACCACCTCGTCGCCCGGGTCGAGGAGCGTGGCGAACGCCTCGTACACGGCCTGCTTGGCGCCGTTGGTGACGAGGACGTCGGTCGGCGAGACGGTGTAGCCGCCGTCGCGCAGAGCAGCGGCCGCGACCGCCTCCCGCAGCTCGGGCAGCCCGGCCGTCGGCGTGTAGTGGTGGTTGCGCGGGTCCCGGGCCGCCGTGACGGCGGCCTCGACGATGTGCTCGGGGGTCGGGAAGTCGGGCTCGCCGGCGCCGAACCCGATCACCGGCCGGCCGGCGGCGCGCAGCGCCTTGGCGCGCGCGTCGACGGCGAGGGTGGCCGACTCGGCGATGGCGCCGACCCGGATCGACACGCGTGGTCGTGCGGCCTGTGCGTTCACGGCGCCATCCTCGCAGAAGGTCCGTGGGTCGACGGAGGCTGGACGGGCCCGTCGACGGGCGGGTTCGCCGGCCTGGCACGGTCGCCGGCAACCGACGGCCGGGGGCAGGTTCGACCCGGTGGGGGCCGTCGCGTACAGTGGTGCCCCGGCGGTTGACGAACGCCATGATGAGCCATGCCCGGGGAAGGGTCGTCGAGCCCTTGCCTGCCTGGCTCGTCACGGTGGACCGCCGTAGGGCAGTGGCGCAATTGGTAGCGCAGCGGTCTCCAAAACCGCAGGTTGCAGGTTCGAGTCCTGTCTGCCCTGCGTACGCGGTCATTCCCGTGGTCGCCGGCCGGCCCGCACCGGGACGGTAGTCATCATCAGACGGTAGGGGTCAGTCGTGAGCGAATCGGCACCGACGGCAGCACCCGGGGGGGCGGCGCGCGCCGACCGTCACGGGCCGCGCGGCGGTGAGGCCGAGCGCGGGCTGTTCGCCCGGATCGCGCTGTTCGTGCGGCAGGTGGTCGCCGAGCTGCGGAAGGTCGTCCGGCCCACCCGGTCGGAGCTGACCACGTACACGGGCGTCGTGCTGGTGTTCGTGGCCATCGTGATGGCCTTCATCACGGGGGTCGACCTGCTCATCGGCAAGGCGACCCTCTGGATCTTCGGGTCCTGACCCATCGCACCACGGGCCACCATCGTGGTCCGCCCCGTTCGCAGGAGGAATCGCACGTGTCTCAGGAGTCGCAACCGCCGCAGGCGGCCGAGGAGCTCGAGGACGTCCTGACGTCCGTCGGGGTCACCGAGGCGCCGTCCGGCGACCTGACCGTCGACGCCCGGGACGAGGTCGCAGCCGATGCCGGGCCGGCCGCCGACGCCGCCACGTCGGACGGCGGCGAGGTCGCGGCACCACAGATCGCCGAGGAGGAGCTGGACCCGCTGGCCGCATTCCGCGAGCGGCTGCGCACGCTGCCGGGCGACTGGTATGTCATCCACTCCTACGCCGGGTACGAGAACCGGGTGAAGACGAACCTGGAGAACCGGATCTCCAGCCTCAACATGGAGGACTACATCTTCCAGGTCGAGGTGCCCATGGAGGAGGTGACGGAGATCAAGAACGCGCAGCGCAAGACCGTGCGCCGCGTGCGGATCCCCGGCTACGTCCTGGTCCGGATGGAGCTCACCGACGAGTCGTGGGGCGCGGTGCGCCACACCCCCGGCGTCACCGGCTTCGTCGGGCACACCCACCAGCCCGTGCCGCTGACCCTGTCGGAGGTCGAGTCCATGCTCGCCCCCGTCTTCGAGGGGAAGACCCCGACGAAGGCGGCTGCGCGCACCGCGCAGGAGATCACGGTCGACTTCACGGTCGGCGAGTCCGTCACCGTCATCGACGGCCCGTTCGAGACGTTGCCCGCCACCATCTCCGAGATCAGCCCCGAGTCCGGCAAGCTCAAGGTGCTCGTCTCGATCTTCGGCCGGGAGACCCCGGTCGAGCTGTCGTTCAGCCAGGTCGCCAAGATCTGACGCCGGCCCCCGGGTGCGCCGCAGGGCTCACCTGCCCCACGAAGTTCACGCAGAAGGACCCGACATGCCCCCGAAGAAGAAGGTCACCGGCCTGATCAAGCTCCAGATCAAGGCCGGCGCCGCCACGCCCGCTCCGCCGATCGGTCCGGCGCTGGGTCAGCACGGTGTCAACATCATGGAGTTCTGCAAGGCCTACAACGCCGCCACGGAGTCCCAGCGCGGCGAGGTCGTGCCGGTGGAGATCACGGTCTACGAGGACCGGTCCTTCACCTTCGTGACCAAGACGCCGCCGGCCGCCGAGCTCATCAAGAAGGCGGCGGGCGTGGCGAAGGGGTCCCCGACCCCGCACACGACCAAGGTCGGCACGCTGAGCGCCGATCAGGTTCGCGAGATCGCGAGCACCAAGCTCGTCGACCTCAACGCCAACGACCTGGACGCCGCCGCGAAGATCATCGCGGGCACGGCCCGGTCGATGGGCATCCGCGTCGAGGGCTGACACCCCCGTCCGGTACGGCACGCACCCGTGTGGCAGGGCCCGTGCGGCCCGCACGACCACGACTGCTCCTGAGGAGTTCCAGCAGATGACCAAGCACAGCAAGGCCTACCGCGCAGCAGCGGAGAAGATCGAGTCCGGGCGGCTGTACACGCCGTTCGAGGCCGTCCGCCTGGCCCAGGCGACCGCCGCGACGTCCTACCCGTCGACCGTCGAGGTCGCCCTGCGTCTGGGGGTCGATCCCCGCAAGTCGGACCAGATGGTCCGCGGCACCGTGATCCTGCCGCACGGCACCGGCAAGACCGCCCGGGTGCTGGTGTTCGCCGTGGGTGATCGGGCCGAGCAGGCCCGTGCCGCGGGCGCCGACCTGGTCGGCGGCGACGAGCTCATCGAGCAGGTTGCCGGCGGGTTCACCGACTTCGACGTCGCCGTGGCCACCCCGGACCTCATGGGCAAGGTCGGCCGGCTGGGCAAGATCCTCGGCCCGCGCGGCCTGATGCCGAACCCCAAGACCGGAACCGTGACCATGGACGTCACCAAGGCCGTGGCGGACATCAAGGGCGGGCGCATCGAGTTCCGCGTGGACAAGCACGCGAACCTGCACTTCATCATTGGCAAGGTCACGTTCACCGACGCCCAGCTCGCGGAGAACTACGCGGCGGCGATCGAGGAGATCCTGCGCCTCAAGCCGGCCTCGGCCAAGGGCCGCTACATCGCCAAGGCGACGGTCTCCACGACGAACGGCCCGGGGATCCCGGTGGACCCGAACCGCACGCGCAACATCGCCGCGGAGGTCTCGGAGGCCGCCTGACCGCCTCGACCCGCACATCCGAGGGCCCGGACCGATCACGGTCCGGGCCCCCGGTGCTGTCGGCCCCGGCCGGGTCGAGGGGAGGTTCGGCGCTACGGGACGATGAACCCTCCGTCGACGACGAAGTTCTGACCCGTGACGTAGCTCGACTCGTCCGAAGCGAGGTACAGGGCGCAGTAGGCGATGTCCTCACCGGTGCCGACCCGCTTGATGAGCGCGGAGTCGATGATGCCCTGGCGGAGCCCGTCGAGCTGCTCGGGCGGCAGGGTCTGCCACGCGGGCGTCTCGATGCCACCGGGAGAGATGGCGTTCACCCGGATCCCGGCGGGGGCGAGCTCGCCGGCCAGCGTGCGCGTCATGGCGATGACCCCGCCCTTGGTCGTCGAGTGGGCGAACTCGAAGAGGTTGCCGCCGATCACCGCGCCCGACAGGCCCGCGATCGAGCCGGTGTTGATGATCGAGGCGCCGTCCCGCATGTGCGGCACCGCGTACTTGATGACGTAGTACATGAGGTCCAGCTCGTTGCGGACGGTGAAGTGCCAGTCCTCGGTGGACATCTCGGTGATCCGGCCGAAGCGGGGCGCCGAGGCGTTGTTGTAGAGGATGTCGAACGGTCCGTACTGGTCGACGGCGAACTCGACCCAGGCGCGGGCCTGGTCCTCGTCACCCAGGTCCACCGGTTGCTGAGAGACCATCTGGCCGCCCGCCGCGTGCACCATGTCGACGGTCTCCTGGGCCCCGTCGACCTTCAGGTCGCTGCCGACGACCCGGGCGCCCTCCTTGGCGAACAGCAGCGCCGCCGACCGTCCCTGGCCGCCGCCGGTCCCGGTGATGAGGGCAACCTTTCCAGCCAACCTTCCAGCCATCACTTCAGCTCCTTTGCCTCGTGGTGATGCATCGCTTCGTGGTGATGCATCGCCGACCTGCCACGTCGACCGTGGTAGGACCTGTGTCCTAACGTCCCGCAGCGCCCGAACCTTCCGCCGGGCGCGCGGGCTGGGTGGCTCCGCGGCCATCTCGCTTGTGCACAAGTGAATAGTGCCCTACCGTATGGGCGTGACCATCGACCTGCGGCTGGACCAGCAGATCTGCTTCGCGCTGTATGCCACGTCGCGGTCCGTGACGGCGGCCTACCGCCCTCTGCTGGATCCGCTGGGCCTGACCTACCCGCAGTACCTCGTCCTGCTGGTCCTGTGGGACCGCGACGGCCTCGGCATGCACGAGCTGGGCGAGGTGCTCGAACTCGACTCGGGCACGCTCTCCCCGCTGGTCAAGCGGCTCGAGGCGGTCGGCCTGGTGGAGCGTCGCCGGTCGGTGAGCGACGAGCGCCGGGTCCGGGTTGTGCTCACCGGGTCCGGGTCGGCGCTGCGCGAACGGGCCGGCCACATCCCCCAGCGACTCGCGGCCGCCACCGGCCTGCCCGCACGGGATCTGGCGGACCTTCGCGAGACGCTCACCCGCCTGCGCGCCGCCGTCCACGAGGCGACTGCCACCGTGGCCGGTACCGAACCGAAGGAGCTTCACCCATGAACATCCTCTACACCGCCGAGGCCCTCTCCACCGGCGAGGGCCGCAACGGCCGGGCCCGGACGTCCGACGGCCGGCTCGACCTGCAGATGGCCGTCCCGCGCGAGATGGGCGGCAGCGGCGACGGGACCAACCCTGAGCAGCTCTTCGCCGCCGGGTACGCCGCCTGTTTCCACTCGGCGCTGCAGGGCGTGGCCCGGGCGGCCAAGGCGAACGTGGCCGACTCAGCGGTCGGTGCCCGGGTGGGGATCGGGCCGCGCGACGGCGACGCGAGCGGCTTCGGGCTGGCTGTGACGCTCGAGGTCACACTGCCGCACGTGCCTTACGACGAGGCGGTCGCGCTCGCCCAGCAGGCACACCAGGTCTGCCCCTACTCGAACGCCACCCGCGGCAACATCGAGGTCACCCTCGTCGTGACCGACGAGGGTGCGTGAGCCGAACGGGGTCCGCACCGGACCGGTGGTCCGCCCGCCCGGTGCGTGGGGCGGTGAGCGGAGGAGTCGCCGGCGGACGGCGGCACAGGCTGAGGTAGCCGGGCGCGCCCGCTTTGGTCCCCTGCGCACGCCGGGGCTACAGTGCTCACGCCCAAGACCGCCGGTCGTCGGTGCACCAGGTCCCTGCGGACCGGAGCGCCGCCCGAAGTCCCGCTGCTGCGGGGGCCTGCGCAGGCGAGAGTTCAGCGGCGTCAGCGCCGCCCGAGCCCCGCGCCTGCGCGGGGCTCTCGTCGTTCACGGGGCATCGGCCGGAGGTACCACCACCGGAAGGATTGCCATGGCGAGGCCGGACAAGGCAGCCACTGTCGCGCAGCTCGTGGACCAGTTCCGCGCGTCGAACGCGGCCGTGCTGACCGAGTACCGCGGGCTCAGCGTCAAGCAGCTGCGCGACCTGCGCGGTGCGCTGCGCGAGACCGCGTCCTATGCCGTGACGAAGAACACTCTGGCCGCGATCGCGGCCAGGCAGGCCGGCGTCGAGGGACTCGACGACGCGCTCGCTGGACCCACCGCCATCGCCTTCGTGACCGGGGACCCGGTCCAGGCGGCCAAGGGCCTGCGTGACTTCGCCAGGGCGAACCCC
>CAVPEV010000052.1:0-34101 GCA_963703555.1 uncultured Actinomycetota bacterium
CCGGCGATGCCGGCGCGGGTGTCGATCGCGGCGATGTCCAACCAGCCGTCGTCGAGGACCGCGTCCGGCAGCAGGGTGATGTTGCCCGGCAGCCGGCCGCAGTTGCCGATGAGCAGGCTGCGCACGCGGATGCCCATCGTCGGCCCGTCGTCGAGCTCGACGTGCACCCGGCTGCGGTACCCCCGGAGGTGCTTGACCCCGGCCATGAAGTAGGCGATCCACCCCACCCGCGCCTTCAGTTGCTCGTCCGCGTCGGCGACCATCGCTGCGTCGAAGCCCAGCCCGGCGATCACGAGGAAGATGTGGTCGCGGGGGATGTCGGTGCCGGCGGGGAGCCCATCGCCGGCCTCGGCCACCGGGTCGGAGATCTGCGACTCCCAGCGGTCCACCCGCAACCACCCGACGTCGATGGCCCGGTCCCGGCCGGCGAGGGCGACGCGCAGCGACTCCATCGGGTCGGTGAGCGGCAGGTCGAGGTTGCGGGCCAGCAGGTTGCCGGTGCCCAGCGGGATCAGCGCCATGGGCACGGGGGTCCCCACGAGCCCCTCGGCGACGGCTCGCACGGTCCCGTCCCCGCCCACCGCGACGACCAGATCGGCGCCGCGCGCCACGGCCTCGCGGGCCTGGCGGACGCCGGGCTCCTCGGCCGACGTCTCCCACCACAGCGGCTCGGGGACGTGCTCGGCGGCGCACGCCGCAAGCACGACGGTCCGCAGGCCGGCGACGTCCGGCTTGGTGGGGTTGGCGACGAAGACGATGAGCGGGCCCGGCGACCCGGCGGTCCGCTCGGCGGCCGGGCCCCCGGTCGGGCCGTGCCCGGCCGCGCTGCGAGCGGCCACCTGCCGCCGCCAGAGCACCACCCCGAGCGTGAGCAAGCCGACGGCCAGCACCACGGCGGCGACGACCACGGCGGCGGTCCAGGTCATGACCGGCCAATCTACGTCCCCGGTGCTGACTACGCTCGCAGGGTGATCGACCTGCGACTCCTGCGGGAGGACCCTGACACCGTCCGTGCCAGCCAGGCGGCTCGGGGCGCCGACCCCGGCCTGGTGGACCAGGTGCTGGACGCCGACGCCCGTCGCCGCGTCGCGCTGACCGACTTCGAACGGCTGCGGGCGGAGCAGAAGGCCCTCGGGCGCCGGGTGGCTGCCGCCCAGGGACCGGAGAAGGACCGGCTGCTCGTCCATGCCCGCCAGCTCGCCCAACAGGTCAAGGACCTGCAGACCGACGCCGACGCGGCCGACGCGGCCGCCGCGGAGCTGGCCGGGCGGATCGCCAACGTCGTCGCGCCCGGGGTGCCAGCCGGAGGGGAGGACGACTACGCCGTGCTGCGTCAGGTGGGCAGCCCACGCGACCTGACCACCGAGTACGGTCCCGAGTTCATCGTGCGCGACCACCTGGAGATCGGCGAGCTGCTCGGCGCGATCGACACCGAGCGCGGGGCGAAGGTCTCCGGAGCGCGCTTCTACTTCCTCACCGGGGTCGGGGCGCGGCTGGAGCTGGCGCTGCTGACCGCCGCCCTGGATCGGGCCGAGGCGGCCGGGTTCACCCCGGTGATCACCCCGACGCTGGTCAAGCCGGAGATCATGGCCGGCACGGGGTTCCTCGGCGAGCACGCCGAGGAGGTGTACCGGCTGGAGGCGGACGACCTCTACCTGGTCGGGACCAGCGAGGTCGCCCTGGCCGGCTACCACGCCGGCGAGGTGCTCGACCTGTCCGGCGGCCCGCTGCGGTACGCCGGCTGGTCGGCCTGCTACCGGCGGGAGGCGGGCTCCTACGGCAAGGACACCCGCGGCATCATCCGGGTGCACCAGTTCCACAAGGTGGAGGCCTTCAGCTATGTCCCCGTGGAGGACGCAGCGGCCGAGCACGAGCGGATCCTCGCCTTCGAGGAGGCGATGCTCGGCATGTTGGAGCTGCCCTACCGCGTCATCGACACCGCCGCCGGGGACCTGGGCACCAGCGCGGCCCGCAAGTTCGACTGCGAGGCCTGGTTGCCCAGCCAGCAGCGTTGGCTGGAGCTCACCTCGACGTCGAACTGCACGACGTTCCAGTCCCGCCGGCTGGGCATCCGGGAACGGACCCCGGACGGGGACGTGCGCGCCGTGGCCACCCTCAACGGCACCATGGCCACCACCCGGTGGATCGTCGCGCTGCTGGAGAACCACCAGCAGCGCGACGGGTCCGTCCGCGTCCCGGAGGGCCTGCGCCCGTACCTGGGCGGCCGGGAGGTGCTCCGGCCGCGATGAGCCGTGCTGCGCAGACCCTGGTGGCCCTGGACGTGGATGGCACGATCATGTCCTTCGACGGGCGGATCTCCGACGACGTCCGCGCCGCCGTCACCGACCTGCGCGCTGCCGGGGCCCAGGTGGTGCTCGCCACCGGCCGGGCGGTCACCGGCACGCTCCCGGTGGCCCGGCAGCTGGGGCTGGACACCGGGTGGGTGGTCTGCTCCAACGGGGCGGTGACCGCCCGCCTGGACCCGGCGTTGGCCGGCGGCTGGGAACCGGTGGACGTCGTGCGCTTCGACCCCGGGCCCGTGCTACGGGTGCTGGCGGCGGAAATGCCCGACGTCCTCGTCGCCGTGGAGGACCTGGGGCGCGGCTTCCTCGTGTCGGCGCCGTTCCCGCTCGGCGAGCTGGACGGCGAGGTCCGCGTGATGCCCCTCGGCGAGCTGGCGGCGCGGCCGGCCACCCGCGTGGTGCTGCGGGCCCCCGAGCGCGGCCCCGAGGACTTCCACGCGCTCGTGGAGCGGGTCGGTCTGCGCGAGGTGAGCTATGCGGTGGGGTGGAGCGCGTGGCTGGACCTCACCCCGGCCGGGGTGTCGAAGGCCTCGGCCCTGGAAGGGCTGCGCCGCCGCCTGGGGGTGGAGCCGCATACCACGGTGGCGGTGGGTGACGGTGGCAACGACCTGGAGATGCTCGCCTGGGCCGCGCGCGGGGTCGCCATGGGTCACGCCGCCGCCGAGGTGCGCGCGGTCGCCGACGAGGTCACCGGCACCATCGACGACGACGGCCTGGTGCCCGTCCTGCGCAGCCTGCTGCAGTGAGCAGCCGGGCGACGGACCGGACGGGTGGCGCGGACCGTGGACCCACGGGCGTCCAGGTGCCACCATGCCGTGCCATGACCCACGGGATCGACGACGTGGCCCGCAGCGCCGGGGTGTCCACCGCCACGGTGTCCCGGGCGCTGCGTGGGCTTCCCAACGTCGCCGAGGCCACCCGTCGCCGGGTGCTCCAGGCCGCCGCCGACCTCGGCTACGTGCCGTCCCCGTGGGCGGTCTCCCTGGCCTCCGGGCGGACCCGGACGATCGGCCTCCTCACCCCCTGGGTCACGCACTGGTTCTTCGCGAACGTCATCGAGGGGGCGGAGCGGACGCTGCGCACCGAGGGCTTCGACGCGCTGCTGTACACCTTCGATGTCGTCCGTGGCACGCAGCGGCTGCGGTTCGACCCGGACGTGCTGCGGCGTCGGGTGGACGGCGTCCTGGTCGTCGGCCTCCCGTTGGAGCCCGACGAGCTCGCTGCCCTGGAGCTGCTCGGCTACCCGACGATCTTCATCGGTGCCGGCGCCCCGGGCCGCGTCACGGTGCGCCTGGACGACGTGGCGACCGCCCGCACGGCGACCCGGCACCTGCTGGACCTCGGCCACCGGCGGATCGCGCACCTCAGCGGCGAGCCGGACGACACCATGGCGTGGTCCCCGGCGATGCAACGGTCGATCGGCTGGCGCGCGGAGATGACCGACCACGGCCTGACGGACACCGCCGAGCTGGAGCTGCACGGGCACTTCGACATGCCCGGCGGTCGCGCGACCGCTCGCCGGCTGCTCCGGGAGCACCCCGATGTCACGGCGATCTTCGCCGCCTCCGACGAGATGGCGATGGGCGCCATCCTCGCGGCCCGCGACGCGGGCCTGCGGGTGCCCGAGGACCTGTCCGTGATCGGCGTCGACGGGCACGAGCTGGCCGAGGTGGCCGGGCTGACGACGATGGCCCAGGACGCGATGGCCCAGGGGGGCATGGCGGCGTCGATGCTGCTCGACCTGTTCACGGGGACACCCGTGCCCACCGAGGTGGTGTTCCCCACGCGGTTGGTGGTCCGTGGGTCGACCGCTCCGGTACGTGATCGAATCGTGACGTGACGAACCGAGCGGAGGGCTTGCGCACGACGGATGTAAGCGCTTGCATGGCGCACACGCACCGGGGCGACCGCCTCGGTGACAACCACGACGAGGTGGAGGCCTAGATGACGAACGTTCGCCACGGGTCGGTGGGCCTGGCGGCCGGGGGTCTTGCCCTGGCGCTGGTGCTCACCGCATGTTCCAGCGGTGGTGGCGGTGGCACCACCGCCACCACCAGCGGCAACGCAGACTGCGCCGCGTACTCCCAGTACGGCGACCTCTCCGGCAAGACGGTGACGGTCTACGCGGGCATCGTCGCCCCCGAGGACCAGGCGTACATCGACTCCTACAAGCCGTTCGAGGACTGCACGGGCGCCACCGTCCAGTACCAGGCGGACAAGAGCTTCGAGCAGCAGGTCCTCGTCCAGGCGCAGGCCGGCAACGCGCCCGACCTGGCGATCGTCCCGCAGCCGGGCCTGCTCAAGCAGCTGGTCAGCACCGGCAAGGCGGTGGCGGCTCCGGCGGCCGTGTCCACCAACGTGGACACGTTCTGGGGCAAGGACTGGAAGTCGTACGGGACCGTCGACGGCACCTTCTACGCGGCCCCGTCGGGCGCGAGTGTGAAGTCGTTGGTCTGGTACTCGCCCAAGGAGTTCGCGGACAACGGTTACACGGTGCCCACGACGCTCGACGAGCTCATGGCGCTCAGCGAGAAGATCGCAGCCACCGGCAAGAAGCCGTGGTGCGCAGGGATCGCCTCCGGCGAGGCCACGGGGTGGCCGATCACCGACTGGATGGAGGACTTCATGCTCCGGCTCGGCGGTCCTGGCGTCTACGACCAGTGGGTGAGCCACCAGATCCCGTTCAACTCCCAGGTCCCGACCCAGGCGCTGGACGCCGTGGGTTCGTACCTGAAGAACCCGGCCTTCGTCAACGGTGGCTTCGGTGACGTCACGTCGATCGCGACGACGACCTTCCAGGACGCCGGGTTGCCGATCCTCGAGGGCACCTGCTCCCTGCACCGGATGGCCAGCTTCTACGCCTCGAACTTCCCCGGGGGGACGAACGTGGCCAAGGATGGCGACGTGTACGCGTTCTACCTGCCGGGCAAGACTGCGAACGACCACCCGGTGCTCGGCGGCGGCGAGTTCTACCTCGCCTTCTCCGACCGGCCCGAGGTGCAGGCGTTCCAGACCTTCCTGTCCACGGACACCTGGGCGAACCTCAAGGCGAAGACCAGCTCGAACGTCACCAAGGGCGGCTGGATCACCGCCAACAAGGGCCTGGACGTGGCCAACCTGGTCAACCCGATCGACCAGCTGGCCGCCAGCATCATCCAGGACCCCAACACGGTCTTCCGGTTCGACGGCTCGGACATGATGCCCGCTGCCGTCGGGTCCAACTCCTTCTGGAAGGAAACGACCAACTGGATCACCGGGCAGTCGACCAAGGACACCCTCGACAAGATCGAGGCGTCCTGGCCGGCCTCCTGAGGTGACGGAGCGGGACCGGCGCACGGCGGGCCGGTCCCGCTCCGCTCCGTCCGGTCCCGGCCCCGAACCGGGGCCGGGCCACACTTCGGACCAGTCCACCACCCGCCACCCGACCGGGAGGACCGATGCAGTTCCTGGACACCCAGACCGACGGCGGCAAGCTCGTCCTGATGCTCGTCGCCGTGCTTGTCTTCGCCGCCGTCATCGGGCTGATCCTGCTCGTCGCGTCGTTGATCGAGCGGCGGACCCAGCGGGGCCTGGCCTGGATCTTCGTCGGTCCTACCGTGCTCCTCCTGGGCATCGGCCTGGTGTACCCGGCCGTGCGCACGATCATCCGGTCGTTCTTCGACGCGGTGGGCCACAACTTCATCGGGCTGGGCAACTACGCGACGATCTTCAGCTCGTCGGACCAGATCGTCGTGCTGCGCAACACCGTCCTGTGGGTGCTCGTCACGCCGTTCGTGGCCACCGCCGTGGGGCTCATCTATGCGGTGCTCGTCGACGGGGCCCGTGGTGAGGCGATCGCCAAGTCGCTCATCTTCCTGCCGATGGCCATCTCGCTGGTCGGCGCCTCGATCATCTGGAAGTTCGTCTACGAGTTTCGACCGGACCAGCCGGGGGTTGCGCAGATCGGCCTGCTCAACCAGATCATCGTGTGGCTGGGCGGGAGTCCCGTGCAGTTCCTGGTCGGTGCGCCGTGGAACACGTTGTTCCTCATCGTCGTCATGATCTGGATCCAGGCCGGGTTCGCCATGACGATCCTGTCCGCGTCGATCAAGGCGATCCCCGAGGAGATCGTCGAGGCGGCCCGTCTGGACGGCGTGTCCGGGGTGCAGATGTTCCGCTTCGTCACCCTGCCGAGCATCCGGCCGTCGGTGGTCGTCGTCCTCACGACGATCGCCATCGCCTGCCTGAAGGTCTTCGACATCGTCCGGACCATGACCGGTGGGTCGTTCGGCACCAGCGTCGTGGCGAACGAGTTCTACACGCAGAGCTTCAGCGCGGCGAACCAGGGTCTGGGCGCGGCGCTGGCCGTGCTGCTGTTCATCCTGGTCGTTCCCATCGTCGTCTACAACATCCGCCAGCTGCGCGCATCGGAGGGACGCTGATGTCAGTCCTGACCACCACCTCGGACGTGACCGAGGCTCCCGAGCACGAGCGTGCCGCCAGTGCCGCCCACCGCCGACTGACCTCGCGGTGGGCCACCTTCGCCGCCGTCGTCCTGGCCGTCGTGTGGACGGCCCCGACGTTCGGCCTCCTCGTCACCTCGTTCCGTCCCGAGCTGGCCATCAAGACGAGCGGCTGGTGGACCTTCTTCACCAATCCCGAGGTCTCGCTGTCCAACTATGAAAAGGTTCTCGGGTCGACCACCTCCGACGGTCTCGCACCGTTCTTCATCAACTCCATCGCCATCACCATCCCCGCCGTCGCGGCACCGCTGCTGCTGGCCAGCCTCGCGGCGTACGCGTTCGCGTGGATGGACTTCCGTGGCAAGGACACGCTGTTCGTCGCGGTGTTCGCCCTGCAGATCGTGCCCATCCAGGTCACCCTCATCCCGCTGCTCACCCTGTTCGTGGACATCCACATCTCCGGGACGTTCTGGGCGATCTGGCTGGCGCACACGACGTTCGCCCTGCCGCTGGCGGTGTTCCTGCTGCACAACTTCATGCGGGAGATCCCGCGAGAGCTCGTCGAAGCGGCCCGGATGGACGGCGCCGGGCACGTGACGATCTTCTTCCGGCTCATCACCCCGATGATGCGGCCGGCCCTGGCGGCGTTCGGCATCTACCAGTTCCTCTGGGTGTGGAACGACCTGCTGGTCGCCCTGACGTTCGCCGGCCCCGGGCGCAGCGTGGCGCCGATGACCGTGGCCCTGTTCAACCTCACGGGGACCCGCGGCACGTCCTGGCACCTGCTGTCGGCCGGGGCGTTCGTGTCGATGATCGTGCCGGTCGCGGTCTTCCTGGCGCTGCAGCGGTACTTCGTGCGCGGCCTGATGGCCGGTTCCGTCAAGGGCTGACCGGGCGGGGCGGCGCTCGCCGGACCGCGACCGGTCGCACTGCGTACTGTCGCGGTGTGCCCTCACGTCCGGTCGGTGGAGCCGACCGGGTCCCTGCCCCCGCGCTGTTCCTGTTGTCCGGCGTCGCCCAGTACCTCGGCGCGGCCGTCGCCGTCGGGCTGTTCGCCTCCCTGGCTGCACCCGAGGTCGCCTGGGCACGGATCGCGGTGGCGGCGGCCGTCCTGCTCGTCTGGCGGCGACCCTGGCGGGCCCGGTGGAGCCGGCGGGGCCTCGGCGGCGCCGTCGCCTTCGGCATCACGCTCGCCGGCATGAACATCGCGTTCTACCTGGCGATCGCCCGGCTGCCGCTCGGGACGGCGGTGGCGATCGAGTTCCTCGGGCCGGTCGCCGTGGCCGCCGTCACCGGGCGCACCTGGCGGGAACGGGCCGGCATCGCCTTCGCCGCGCCCGGGGTGGTGCTGCTCGCCGGGCTCAGCCTGCGGGCCGGACCGGAGGCCTGGCCCGGCGTGGTGGCCATTCTCGTCGCCGCGCTGTGCTGGGCGGGCTACATCCTGCTCGGACGGCTCGTCGCCAGCGGTGCGGGGCAGGCCGAACCGGTCGACGGGATCACCGCGCTCGCCGTCGCCATGGCCTCGGGTGCGCTGGTCACGGCGCCGGCGCTGGCCGCCCGGACGGTGCCCGCGTTCGCCGACGCCGCCACGGCCGCACTGCTCGTCGCCGTGGCGGTGCTGTCCTCGGTGGTGCCGTACGCCATCGAGCAGATCGTGCTGCGGCGGGTCAGCGCCGCGTCGTTCGCGGTGATGCTGGCGATGCTGCCCGCGACGGCGACAGTGGTGGGTGCCGTGGTGCTGCGCCAGTGGCCGCACGGGTGGGAGGTGGCCGGCCTCGTGCTGGTGTCCGTGGCCGTCGGGCTCACTGCCGTGCGCGGTGCGCCGGGGCGCAGCTCCGCGTCGCCGGAGCAGACGCACCGAGGGCTGGGTCCCAGGCTCTGACGGGTCGGTCACAGGTACTGGCCGGGTCGGCCGTCCTGCTCGCCCTGCCCGGCGAGGCGCGGGTCGACCAACCGCGGCGTGCCCGGCGCACCCGGCAGCGCTCGCCGCATCCCGGACAGCTGCGCCTGCGCAGCCATCTGCTGGGCCACCAGGGCGGTCTGGATGCCGTGGAACAATCCCTCGAGCCAGCCGACCAGCTGCGCCTGCGCGATCCGCAGCTCGGCGTCGCTGGGCGTCTGCTCGTCGCCGAACGGCAGCGTGATGCGGTGCAGCTCGGCGACCAGCTCGGGGGACAGCCCGTCCTCGAGCTCACGCAGCGACCGCTCGTGGATCTCCGCGAGCCGGGAGCGCGCGGCCTCGTCGAGCGGGGCCGTGCGCACTTCGTCGAGCAGCTGCTTGACCATGGTGCCGATCCGCAGGACCTTGGCGGGCTGGTCGACCGCGTGCGTCGGGTCCAGGCCCGCCGCGGCATCAGGGCCGTCCCCGGCTGCGCGCCCGCCGGGCGCCGGTGCCGGGCCGGACGGGAAGAGCGGAGTGTCGGACTGCGGGGCGGCTCCGTCGTCGGTCATGGCGCCATTGTCCTGCGGACGCCCGGCCCGCGCAGGAGGTCGGGCGGGCCGGTGCACCCGGGTGCCGGTCGGTCAGGGCAGCAGCAGCAGCTTGCCGAGCACCGTCCCGGAGCCCAGCAGGGCGTGCGCGCGGGCCGCGTCCGCGAGCGGGAGCCGGGCATGCACGACCGGGTGCAGCCGGCCATCGGCCAGCATCGGCCAGATCTCGTCGCGCACGGCCCGCACGACCATGGCCTTCTCGGCGACGGACCGTGAGCGCAGCGCGGTGCCGGACACCGATGCCCGCCGGGTCAACAGGTCGCCCAGGTCGATCGTGCCGCGAGCGCCCTGCTGCAGCCCGATGACGACCACGCGCCCGCCGACCGCGAGCATCCGCAGGTTCTCCGTCAGCCCTCCGGCGCCCAGGACGTCGAGCACCACGTCCACGCCGCGCCCCGCCGTTGCGTCCAGCACACGGCCGGGCAGGGCGGGGGCGCGGTGGTCGAACACCTGGTCAGCCCCGAGCGCGGCGACCTGCTCCGTCCGCGCGGGCCCGCCGGCGGTAGCGAGCACGTGTGCACCGAGGGCGGCCGCCACCTGGACGGCGACGGACCCGACGCCGCCCGAGCCCCCGCGGATCAGCACCGACTCGCCGGGCACCATCCGACCGGCCTCGCGCAGTGCCGTCCAGGTCGTGCACACCGCCTCGGGGAGGCCCCCGGCGTCGACCAGGTCCATCCCGTCCGGCACCGGGAACAGCTGGCCCGCGGGCACGGCGACGCGCTCGGCGTAGCCGCCGCCGCTCACCAGGGCAGCCACGCGGTCGCCGACCGCCCAGCCGCCGACCGCCCGGCCGGGGACGCCCGGCCCGATCTCGGTCACCACGCCGGACACCTCCAGGCCCGGCCACGCGGGTGCGCCTGCCGGCGGCGGATGGTGCCCCGACCGTTGCAGCAGATCTGCGCGGTTGACCCCGGCGGCAGCGACCTCGACGAGCACCTCGCCGGGCCCGGCAACCGGCTCCTCGACGTCGGACAGGACGAGCTCGGTCGGGTCGGTGATCAGCACGGCGCGCACGGGACCAGGCTAGGCGTGCGGGTCGACCACCGGGCGCGCCGGCATTCTCGGGTGGGCTGAGCGTGGCAAACTCGGTGCAGCCGCTAAGGATGCAGCCGGTACCGGCCGATGACAGGGCGACGTGCGGTCCCGTGATGGGGTCGGGAGCGACGGCGACCGGGAAGGGACGACATGCTGCGCAGGCTCGGCATCCGTGCCAAGGTGCTGGCTGTCCTCGCCGTGCCGATGATCGTGGTGCTCGCTGCCGGCGGCTACATCTCCTGGGGTGCGTTCGAGCGGTCCCGGACGGCGTCGGCCGTCGCGCAGATGGTCCAGGCCGTCGAGCAGTACGCCCCGGTCGTAGCGACCGTGCAGCGTGAGCGTGCGGTGTCCCTGGCGCCGGCACGGCAGCCGGCCGACGTCGCCGCAGCGCGTCGCCAGACCGACGCGGCCTTGGCCAAGGTCGAGCCGCTGCTCGCCGCGATCGACCTGGATGCGCTGGACCGCAGCGTGGTCGGCGCCCTCCAGGACGTCCGGTTCGCGCACGGAACCCAGCTGGCCGGCGCCCGGCAGAACGTCGACCTGGACGGTCAGTCGGCGATCATCCAACGCACCTACGACAACATCATCGGCTCGCAGATCGGCCTCGTGCGGACCGTCGCTACCACCATCGACGACCGCCAGGTCGGTGCCTACATGGCCGCGTACGGGGACATCGCGAACCTGTCGGAGAACCTGGCCCGGGAGGAGCTGCTCGGCACGAGCCTGCTCCTCGCCCCGGAGATCTCCGAGCCCGCCGCCCGGGACTTCGCTGCGCAGGCCGCCACGGCGGAGGTGTCCCGGGACACCGCCCGCAACGCCGTCGCAGCCCTGGGTGTGCGCGCGCTGCGGCTGCCGACCGGTGACCCGACCCCGGAGTTCCAGCAGATGCGCACCCTGCTGTCCACCGGGAGCCCACAGGCCCGCAGCCAGGTGGACCCTGGGACCTGGACAGCCGCCTTCGACGCGCAGCGGGTCCCCCTGGTCTCGGTCCGCACCGACCTGCTCGGGCAGGCGGCGAGCACCGCGGATCTGAGCGCCGCGAGCGAACGACGGACCGCCCTGCTCACCGTGGGCATCGCGCTCGCGGCGGCGGCTGTGTCCTTCGCGCTGGCCCTGATCGTGTCGCGCGGGCTGGTCCGGCCGTTGCGCCGGTTGACCGCTGCGGCGAGCGAGGTCCGCGAGGAGCTGCCGCAGCTGGTCGAGCAGGTGGCGGTCCCGGGGGCGAGCCCGTCGCTGGAGATCGTGCAGATCCCGGTGGAGACACGCGACGAGATCGGCCGGCTCGCCGAGGCGTTCAACTCGGTCAACGAGACGACCATCCGGGTCGCGCAGCAGCAGGCCGCGCTGCGCGGCTCGATCGCCGAGATGTTCGTCAGCGTCGCCCGCCGGGACCAGGTGCTGCTCAACCGTCAGCTGTCCTTCATCGACTCCCTGGAGGGGGCGGAGGAGGACCCGGCCGTCCTGGCCAACCTCTTCCGCCTGGACCACCTGGCGACCCGGATGCGCCGCAACGCCGAGTCCCTCCTCGTGCTCGCGGGCATCGACAGCGGGCGCCGGTTGCGCGACCCGCTGCCGCTGTCCGACGTCATCCGGTCGGCGTCGTCGGAGATCGAGCAGTACGAGCGGGTGCGGCTCGAGCTCGTCGTCGATCCGCCGATGCTGGGGTTCCACGCGTTGAGCGCCGCCCACCTGCTCGCCGAACTGTTGGAGAACGCCACGGTGTTCTCCGAGCCGGCGACGCCGGTGGTCGTGCGCACCGGAGCGGACGACGTGTCCGTCAGCGTGACCGTCACCGACGAGGGCCTCGGCATGAGCGATGCCGAGCTCGCCGCGGCCAACGCCAAGGTCCGGTCGACGGACGTGGCGGACGCGCTGGGCGCCCAGCGCTTGGGGCTGTTCGTGGTGGGCCGGCTGACGCGCCGGCTGGGCGCCCAGGTCACCCTGGAGCACAGCACGGCGGGCCGGGGCGGGACGGTCGCCCGTGTGGAGTTCCCCCGGGGGCTGTTCTCCGCCGCGGACCCGGCGATGCCCGGCTTGGCGGGTGCCTGGCACCTCGGGATCGCCGGTGAGCCACCGGTCGTGGAGCGGGTCGACGTGGGGACCCTCACGGACGGGCAGACCTCCAGGGGCCTGCCCCGCCGGCGGCGCCCGGACGGGACCCCGGTGCCCGAGCACACCGCACGGAGCGTCATGCTTCCCGCCCCGGTCCAGCAGCTGTTGTCGCCGGAGCTGTCCGTGCCCGGTGACCGGTGGAGTCCGCAGGTCGCGCCGACGTCGGGCGACGGGCTACCGAGCCGGACCTCGGTGCGTCCGACCGCGCCCGCCGTTCCGGCGCCGGTGGAGCAGGTGGCGGCGGCGCCGGAGCGCCGACCGGTGGCCCCGGCGGACCGGGCAGGGCTGTTCAGCGCGTTCCGTGGACGCAGCGCTCGGCGCGGTGACACGACCGACCCGGAAGCAGGCGCGAGCGAGCCCACGTCAGCCCTGGAGCTGCAACCGCGCACCGCTGCGCCGCAGGCCCCGACGGAGGCCGCGGCGGTGCCGGGGATGATGGTGCCGGGCCTGGTGCCTGACGATGACGAGCCGGGACCGCGGCGGCCGCCGAGTGAGCCCTGGCAGCCTTCTGAGATGGAGCCGGCCGTCGGCGTGCGGCAGACCCCCGACCTGGAGCCGCGGACGTCCCAGATGGACGTGGCCGAGGAGGTCTGGGCGCTGACACCCCACCTCGACGAGGCCCGGGCGTGGAACGCCTGGCGGCTGGAGCACCCCGAGTCGGACCTTGACGTGCCGGTCCCGCCGAGGTGGTCCGGCGTGCAGCCCACCGCCGAGCCGGCGGCGACTCCTGGCGGGCCCGTTGCGGCGTGGCAGCCGCCCGCCCCGCTGCCGGCAGAGGTGACGCTGTCCGCAGCACCGACCGCTGTGCCCGCGGCACCGGAGGCCGCGCCGGCCGAGCCGGAGGTCGTCGCGCGGTGGGTCGCCACCGACGCCGCACCCGGCCCTGCCGAGGGCGTACCGGGCCCTGCCGACGCCGACGGCGTACCGGGCCCTGCCGAGGGCGTACCGGGCCCTGCCGACGGCGTACCGCTGACCTCCGCCTTCGCACCTGCGGCTGGGCCGGCGCAGCGTGCGGTCGTCGCGGTCCCGCAGGCCGCCGGGCCGATGCCGGTGCTCGCGGTCACCGGGACGTCGGCGACGCCGGCCCTGTCGGACACCGGTCCGCGCCGCCGCAGGCTGTTCGGCCGTCGCGGCCGGCGGGGATCGGCTGCGGTGGGCGACCAGACGCCGGCTCCCGCCGCCGTGGCGACGGTCGGCGTCGTTGGGAGCCCCGCGGCCGCTGCTCCCGCCTGGTTGCCGACGACCCCGGGCCCGGAGACGTCCCCGGTGCCGGGGAGCGTGGGACCGCAGGTGTCGGCGCAGCCTGCACCCTGGTCGCCCCGCCCGGCGGGGTCCGTCGATCCGGGTGTGTCGAGCACGCCCGCGAGCCGAGCCGGACAGGACTGGGAGCACACATCCTCCGGCATGCGGACGCTGGCGGCCTGGGCCCCGGCGCCGGAGGCCACCGCCGAATGGGCCGGTGCGGGGCCCGGCGACGGCGCTGCCCGCGCCCTGCCCACCCGGTCGGCGCCCAGTCCTGCAGTGACACGGCCCTCCGCGTCCGAGTGGACCCCGAGGGGCGACGATCGCGCCGGTGCACCGGACCTCGCCGCTGCTGCCACGCTCGCGCTGCGCGCTGACATCCAGCAGCAGGCCCTGGCCGAGCTCAGCCAGCTGTCCACGTATCGACCGCAGGTCGCACCGGATGGCGCCGCACTGGTCCGTCGCGTGCCGCAGGCGACCGGCGTCGGGGCTCCCGTACCGGAGACCGCACTCGATCACGGGCACGTCGCCGCCCCCCGGGACGCCGACCAGCTCCGGTCCCGGTTGTCCAGCTTCCAGTCCGGTACCGTGCGCGGACGGCGGGCCGCCACGCACGCCGACGGGGACACCCGGCCCGGGAACACCCTCGTCGACGACGACGGTCCCGCAGTGGAGCGACCGTGACGGCCGGCGGCGCGCCGCCGGCCGGCCAGGCGCTTCCCGCTCCGCTCCCAGGCAACACCCAAGGAGAACTCGTGACAGCATTGAGCACCGAGGCGGCCAACTTCGGCTGGCTGCTGGACAACTTCGTCCGGACGGTACCCGGCACCCGGCACACGCTCGTTGTCTCGGCGGACGGGCTGCTCATGGCCATGTCCGAGCGACTGGACCGGACCAGCGGAGACCAGCTGGCCGCGATCGTGGCCGGCATGTCCAGCCTGACCCGGGGGGCCTCGCGCCAGCTCGAGGCCGGCGAGGTACGTCAGGCCATCATCGAGATGGACGAGCTGTTCCTCTTCCTGATGAGCGTGTCGAACGGATCCGTGCTGGCCGTGGTGGCCGAGCCGTTCTGCGATGTCGGCCTGATCGGCTACGAGATGGCGATGCTCGTCTCCCGTACCGAGTCCACCCTGACCCCGCAGCTGATCAGCGAGATGCGCAGCCAGCTGCCCTTCGACGGCGCGACGCGTGCCACCGCAGGATGACGTGCCGATGTCGGAGAGCGAGTTCGAAACGCGAACGGTCCGGCCGTATGCCGTGACCGGCGGGCGGGTGCGCGCCGCCCGTTCCGACCTGCCGCTGGAGGCGCTCGTCGAGGCGCTGCCCAGCGCGGTGTCCAGCCGTGGCCTGCCGCCGGAGAAGCGGACGATCCTGCAGCTCACGGCCAGCGCCTTCGTCTCCATCGCCGAGCTGTCAGCGCTGCTGCACCTGCCGATCGGCGTGGTGCGCGTGCTGGTCGCCGATCTCGTGGGCGATCGCTTCGTCCGCGTGCACACGTCCGCACCGGTCTCTGTCACGACCGGCCAGTCCCCTGCCCTGTCCCTGAGCGTCCTGGAGAGTGTTCTCAATGGCATTGCAGCCCTCTGAGGGCGCGGCGCTGGCCACCGAGGCCGGCGGGCACGTGGCGCCCACCGTGGTCAAGATCGTCGTGGCCGGCGGCTTCGCCGTCGGGAAGACGACGTTCATCGGCTCGATCTCCGACATCGAGCCGCTCAACACCGAAGCAGCCATGACCGAGCACTCGGTCGGCGTCGACGACGCCGGGGGGGTGACCGACCGCAAGACGACGACCACCGTGGCCATGGACTTCGGCCGGATCGCACTGCCGGGGGCGTTGTGGCTGTACCTGTTCGGCACACCCGGCCAGGACCGGTTCCTCTTCATGTGGGACGACCTGGTCCTTGGTGCGATCGGGGCGGTCGTCCTCGTGGACACCGAGCGGCTGGACCAGTGCTTCCCCGCGGTGGACTACTTCGAGAGCCGGGGCATCCCGTTCGTCGTCGGGGTCAACTGCTTCGACGGGATCGCCCGGCATGGTCTGGACGACGTCCGGGAGGCGTTGGCGATCCCGGCCCATGTGCCGGTGATGTACACCGACGCGCGCTCGCGGGAGGCGACGAAGCAGACGCTCATCGCGCTCGTGCAGCTGGCCATGCAGCGGCTGCGGGCCGCCTAGGCAGCCGACCGCGGGCCCGGCGTGCGCGCGGTCGGCGCCGCGGACCGCAGGGTCGGGCGTCGATAGGCTGACCGGCGTGCGGACCTACGTCGACGGCACGGCACTGTGCCGGTTCGCCGGCGTCGGGGCCGAGCCGGCCGCGTGGCGGGTCTGGGTGGCGGACCGGTCGGGGCGGCTGCTGACGTCGTCGCTGGCGCTCACGCAGCTGCGCCAGGCGATGGGTCTGGCGGACACCCGGACGCGCTGGGCTGCGCTCGATGCGGCCGAACGGATCGAGGTCGTGGGGTACTCCGACCAGTCGTTGCAGGTCGCTGCGATGGCAGCCAGCGTGCTGTCGCCGTTCCAGGCGCTGCAGCTGGGGATCGCCGTGGCACACCCCGACGTGGACAGCATGGCCACGTACGACCGCCAGCTCGCCCGGGTCGCCGTCATCCACGGGTTGACGGTCATCAGCCCCGGCCGTGCCGAGGAGTGGTGGCTGGCCTGAGCGTAGTCACCGCCCGGCGAGGGCATTCCCGATGCGTCGGACGGCCTCCCGCACGAGCGGACGCGGCATCGCCAGGTTGACCCGCACACAGCCGGCCCCGGCCGTCCCGAACGTCGGCCCGCTGTTCACCAGCACCTGGGCACGCTCGAGCACCGTCGCACCGGGGTCGTCGCCGACCGCGTAGGCGCGCAGGTCCAGCCAGGCCAGGTAGGTGCCCTCGAGGGGGGCGACGCGGGCCTCGGGGAGGTGCGCGGCCACCTCCTGGCCGAAGGTCTCGACGTTGCCCTCCAGGTAGCGCCGCACGGCGTCCAGCCACGAGCCCCCGTCGATGTAGGCGCTGGCGGTGGCGCGCAGCCCGGGGGTGCTGGCGCCGTGCCCGATGAGCTCTCCGACGCGCGACCAGACCTCGCGGTCGGCGTCGTTGCTGAGGATGAGCTGCGCGCACTTCAGGCCGGGCAGGTTCCACGCCTTCGACGCCGCGGTGGCCGTGAGGGCCACCCGGGCGGCCGCGTCGGAGACGCTGGCGAACGGCACGTGCCGGTGGCCGAACAGGGTGAGCGGCGCGTGGATCTCGTCGCTGAACACCCGGGCGCCGCGGGCGGCGACCACGTCGGCCAGCGCGGCGAGCTCCCCGACGGAGTACACGCGGCCGACGGGGTTGGCGGGGTTGGCGAGCACGACGAGCCCGGCCCCGGCGTCGAGCTCGGCGGCGATGGCGTCCAGGTCGAGCGTGTAGCGGCCCTCGGCCGACCGCAGCATCGGGACCTGGCGGACCTCGCGCCCGAGGGTGCCGGGCACGGACAGGAACGGCATGTACGCCGGGGTGGGGACGACCACCGCGGAGCCGGGTGCGGTGACGTGGGTGATCGCCGCCTGCAGGCCGGCGACGACGTCCGGCAGCGGCGCGACATCGTCCGGGTCGACGGCCCAGCCGTACTGGTGGGCGTACCAGCCGGCGGTGGCCTCACGCATCGCGCGGACCAGGCTCGGCGGCGGGTAGCCCAGCTCTCCGCGGGCGACCGTCTCGGCGAGGGCCTGCGTCACGCAGGGAGCGGTGCCGAAGTCCATCTCCGCCACCCACGCGCCGATCACGCCGGGCGCTGCCACGGTCCACTTGAGGCTTCCGCGACTGCGCAGCTGCTCGGCGGTGAGGGCATCCCACTGGTCGGCCAGGTCCATGCTCGCTCGTCCTTCACGTCGTCATGCGGGCCGGCCGGCCCGGTGCAGCCCAGTGTGCCCGACGTCCCGGACGACGGCACAATGAGTCCACGCGGGGGCCAGGTGCGCCCGCCCCGGAGGGCTGGCTGAGCGGCCGAAAGCGACGGTCTTGAAAACCGTTGGAGCGGGACACCCCCGTTCTCGTGGGTTCGAATCCCACGCCCTCCGCCGGGGCCTCGGCCACCCGCCTTCTCCACGGGCCTTCGTCGGTATCGGCGGGGGACGCGTCTCCTGGGTGGTCCGCCCACCGAGATGCCCGGTGCGGTCCTCGCTCGCGCACGTCAGGCATGCCTAGACTGCGCCGGGGCCCCGCACGGCGAGCGCCCACCCACAGCCGCAGCGACGCGCGCACGGAGGAACGATGACGATCGACTGGGCACAGATGCCCACGTACAACACCATCATGGCGGTGGCGGCCGGAGCCGGGCTGCTGCTCGTCGTCGCCTTCGGGCGGCAGATTCTCTTCTCGACCGCGAAGATCGCGGTCGAGGGTTGGGCCGCTGCCTTCGCGGTGCTCGGGCTGATCCTCACCACGACCGGGCTGCACATGAGCCTGACCTGGCCGCTGGCGGCCGCGGGGTTCCCCTACGACAACATCATCTTCGGCGAGCCGGCGCTCGCCTTCGGGGTGCTGTTGCTCGTCGCCGCGGGCGTCCTGTGGGCGCGCGGCCACGCCTTGCTGGCGCCGGAGAACCGGACCGAGCCGGCGCTGCGCGGGCTCATGGGTCCGGTGTCGGTATTCGTCGTGGGGATGGGGCTGGGGTCGTTCGGCATCGCCGCCGGCGGCTGGGGGTACAGCCTCTTCGCCGCGCCGCCCCAGGAGCCGATCTCCGGCGCGTTCGCGAGCCACCCGCTGATCGAGGCCACGTTCATCTCCGGGCTGTATGTGCTCGTGGGCCTCGGTGCCGTGCTGTCGCCACTGCTGCTCACCCGGCCTCGCTGGACGGCGGTCCGGTGGGTCGTCGCGGTGAGCTGGACCGTCGCGGGCGCGGCGTTCCTGCTGTTCGGCGCGATGAACTACTTCACGCACATCGGTCTCATCATCAACACCATGTGAGTCCGGCTGGCGCCATGGCCGGTGCCTGGCTGGGTCCGCGCCAGCCGAAGGACACCAGCTGCGCACGACGAACAGCCGGGACCCTGTGCGACGCTCGGCGTGCACAGGGTCCCGGCTCTGGTCCGGTTCAGCCCTCGGAGACCTCGATCCGGCGGGAGTGGCCCGGTGTGGTCTTCGGTACCTCGATCCGGAGGACACCGTCGGTGAGTTTGGCCTCGACGTGCTCGTCGTCGACCTCGCCCGGAAGGGTCACGCGGTAGTCGAACTCGCCGGTGTGGCGCATCCGGCGGCGCACCACGCCGGTCCGTTCGCGCTCCGTGATCTCCCCGTGGACGGCCAACTCGTTGTCGCGGAGCTCCACGGTGACGCCCTCACGGCTGACGCCGGGCAGGTCGACCTCGACGATGAACCGGCTATCTGTCTCCTCCAGGTCCACCGGTGGAGCCCACCGGTCCACGACACCGGCCACGGTGTCGCCGAAGGCCTGGGTCATGAGTCGTTCCATCCGCGTGCGTACATCGTCGAACTCGCGGAACGGCTCCCAACTGGTCATCCCGGGCCGGACCGGATCCGTGGAACGACGAACAACAGGCAGTGCCATCGCCATCGACCTCCTTCGCTCGATCCCGACTGTCACTGGCGGGTAGCGTCACTGACATAGACCTGAGCGTAGGAGGCTCAAGTGCTATTCCCGCCCGAACCCGCCGCCGGGCCGGACGTCCCGGCGCGGCCGGCGGCCGCTGGTCATCATGGACGCGTGCCCACCCAGCCCACGGATGACGAGCTCGAGCTGATCCGCCAGTCCGGGGTCGTCCTGCGGGTGGGGCGGTTGAGCCTGTCGGCCGGCACCGGCAGCTACCGGGTCAAGGAGTCCATGGCCCGGGTCGCCCGCGCGCTCGGCATCGAGCGGCACCAGGCACACGTCACGTTGACCGAGATCACCACGACGTCTCACCGGGGGCCGAGCTTCCGCACCGAGGTGGCCGAGGTCCGCGCCATCGGCATCGACGCCGCGCGGCTCAGCGCGCTGGAGGACATGGCGTCGCGCCTGGAGGGCTCGGGCCGGACGGCCACCGTCGAGGAGGTCGCCGCCGGGCTGGACTCCATCGAGCAGGCCGGCCCGCTGTACCCGCCGGTGCTGCACGCTCTGTGGGCGGCGATCGCCTGCTCCGCGTTCGCCTTCCTCACCGGGGGTGGTCCGGTGGAGATGATGGCGGTGTTCGTCGGCGCAGGCGTCGGTCAGCTGGTCCGCCGGGCGATGGCGACGCGCCGGTACAACCAGTTCGGGGTGACGATGATCGCGGCGGCGGTCGGCTGTCTCACGTACGTCGGGTTCGTCGACGGGCTCGGCCTGCTCGGTGTTGCGGGCGCCCAGCACGAGGCCGGCTACGTCGCGTCCGTGCTCTTCCTCGTCCCCGGCTTCCCGCTCATCACCGGCACCCTCGACCTGGTCAAGCTGGACTTCTCCGCCGGGGTGGACCGCCTCGCCTACGCGACGATGGTGGTGGTGTCCGCCGGCCTTGCGGTGTGGGCCGTGTCCACCGTCGTCGGCCTGTCCCCGGACGCGCTGACCCCGCTCGTGCTGGACCCGGGGGCGCTCCTGGTGCTCCGGCTGGTGGCGAGCTTCTTCGGGGTGCTGGGCTTCGCCCTGATGTTCAACAGCCCGGTCCGGATGGCCCTGGCTGCCGCGGGCGTCGGCATGGTGGCCAACACCCTGCGGCTGGAGCTCGCCGACGCGGGGATGGCGGCCCAGGCCGCGGCAGCTCTCGGCGCGGCGCTGGTCGGACTGCTGGCCGCCTGGGTCGCACCACGGCTGCGCGTGCCGCGGATCACGATCTCCGTGCCGGCGGTCGTCATCATGGTTCCGGGAGTGCTCGCGTATCGCGCGGTGTTCCACCTGTCCAACGGGGACATGACCCAGGCCCTGGCCAACGGCACCCAGGCGGTGCTCGTCGTCGCCGCGATCGCCATCGGCCTGGCCGTCGGGCGGATGCTCACCGACCGGACATGGGCCTTCGAGAGCTGACCGGCGCGGTCGTGGCGCGTGAGCCTCGGGGCGGGACCCCTGCGTGAGACGGGGCGCCGGCGGGCACGGCTTTGCCCGTAGGCGAGCCGGGTCGCTACCCTGAGCCGACTTGGAGACGTCGCATAGCCCGGTCTAGTGCGCGGCCCTGCTAAGGCCGTGAAGGGGTCACCCCTTCCGTGGGTTCAAATCCCACCGTCTCCGCCAGTCGCGCCGACGTCTCCGCGAACCGTCGCCAGGTCCGCGCCTGCCGGACAGCCCGACGTCCGGGCCCACGTGTGAGGGCCGCGTGAAGATCTCAGGGAAGCCCCCCCGGTGACTCAGGGACTAAGGCCCCTGGGCGGGTGAGCGCTCCTGGGGAGACTGTGGACACAGGGCGCGGGGGAACGCGCCCGAGCAGACGGGGACGGCGTGAGGCAGGGCTCACCCAGGCTGGCGACCGCTCGCGGTCGAGGCGGGCGCCCGGTCCCGAGCCTCACGCGCACAGCCGCGAGCAATCTTCTGGGGGAGGTTGTCATGATCGGTTGGAGGACCACAGCGGCTACGCTCGGGGTGGCGGCACTTGCCGTTGTACCGTCCGCACCGGCATCGGCGCTCGGTGGGTACGGCGGAACCGCGCAGCACGTCGCGAGGCTGTTCGCGGGGACGGCTCAGGTGGAGCTGCGGGAGCACTTCGCGGGGGAGGCGGTGCTTGCCGGGCTGCTGGGCAGCACCGCGGAGAACCTGCAGGATGCGATCAACGGTGAGACCTACGAGCACACGACGATGTACCCGGGGTTCGCCGCGCAGGCGGCGGCGGACGGGTGCACCGCGGCGGCGGACCTGTTCACGGAGATCGCTGGGGACGAGGGAGGGCACGCGGCCGCGTACCTGACGGCGTTGCAAGCGTTGACCGACTCGACGGTCCGGGTTCCGCGCCCGCCGACAGTTGACGTGGTGGACATCGTCGCCAGCGACCCGGTGTGCGCCGGGACGCAGACGCAGGCCAACCTCGAGGCCGCCATGCACGGCGAGGCGTTCGCCTACGCGAAGTACACGGCCTACGGCGCCCAGGCGGTCCGCACCCACCAGACCGCGATCGCGAGGCTGTTCGCGGGGACGGCTCAGGTGGAGCTGCGGGAGCACTTCGCGGGGGAGGCGGTGCTTGCCGGGCTGCTGGGCAGCACCGCGGAGAACCTGCAGGATGCGATCAACGGTGAGACCTACGAGCACACGACGATGTACCCGGGGTTCGCCGCGCAGGCGGCGGCGGACGGGTGCACCGCGGCGGCGGACCTGTTCACGGAGATCGCTGGGGACGAGGGAGGGCACGCGGCCGCGTACCTGACGGCGTTGCAATCGTTGACCGACTCGACGGTCCGGGTTCCGCGCCCGCCGACAGTTGACGTGGTGGACATCGTCGCCAGCGACCCGGTGTGCGCCGGGACGCAGACGCAGGCCAACCTTGAGGCCGCCATGCACGGCGAGGCGTTCGCCTACGCGAAGTACACAGCCTACGCCGCCCAGGCCCACTGATCGGGACCGGGCGGCTCAGATCGTCGACGGGCACGTGGACCGCCGGGGCGGACGGACGCCGCCGCCCCGGCGGCCCAGCGTGGGGGGCTGTGCCGGGAGCCAGCACGCAAGGCGCCAGGTCGGCGGCGCACCTCATGACGGCCGTCCTCGGCTCGGGGTGATCTGGACACAGTGGTTTGGGCCGGGCCCCCCTGGACGCTATCCTCGACGACGGCCCCTCGTGGCCGCGCGCCCGTAGCTCAATGGATAGAGCATCTGACTACGGATCAGAAGGTTGGAGGTTCGAGTCCTCTCGGGCGCACCAGGGTGTGGCCCATCGGTCGGCGGCGGTGCCGCGCCGGAGGGCCTCTTCGCGGTGCGGGATCGTTGTGGCTGTCCGGGGATCGCCCTGCGCGGGGCGGTCACCGGCTGCACGCTCCTGCCCCTGGGCGACGGAGCCGGCCCCCAGCGGTTCAGGCGGGGGGGATCCGATGAGCGCGCACGGCCTGGTACGTCTGCTGCAGTGCAGCGACGGAGTGGTCGTACGACGCTTGAGCGACGCCGATGAAGAGGCAGTCGACGACGGTCAGCTGAGCGATCCTGCTGCCGAGAGCGCCTGACCGGAAGCGGGTCTCGCGGGCGGCCGTCAGGAGAGTGATGTCGGCTACCGCGGTGAGGGGAGACCGGCGGAAGTTCGTCAGCGCGATCGTCGTGGCGCCGCGATCACGAGCCTGGGTCAGGTAGTCGACGGTGTCCGTGGTCGTACCCGAGTGGGACACCGCCAGGGCGACACACCTGTCGTCGAGGACGGCGGCGGTGGTGAGGGCCGCATGGGTGTCGAGCCACATGAGTGCGGTCAGCCCGATCCTGGACAGCTTCTGCTGGAGGTCGAGCCCGACGATCGTCCCGGCACCCACACCGAAGATGTCGATGCGCCGTGCACTCAGGACCGCCTCGATCGCTGCGGTCAGGGCCACGGTGTCGACCACGGCTGCCGTGTCGGAGATCGACAGCGTCTCGCTCAGCGCCACCTTGGAGATGATGTCCGCCATCGTGTCGTCCTGATCGATGTCCCCGGAGACAGGGGGCAGGTCCGAGGTCTGCATCCGCTCGCGCGCGGTCTCCTGGGCCAGGTCGAGGCGGAGCTCGCGGTATCGCGAGTACCCGACGCGTCGACAGAACCGGACCACGGACGTCGTCGAGGTGTGGCTACGTTCGGCCAGCTCGGAGATGGAGAGGTTGGCGGCGAGCATCGGGTCGTCGAGCAGCACCTCGGCGACCTTCTGCTCGGAGCGGCGGAGGGTCGGCTTGGCCTCACGGATCCGCACGAGAACGGTGCGCGACTCGTGCTCGCGCGAGGCCGTCACGTCCACAAGGCTCTCCCTGCTCGGTCGGTCAGGACGCCATGGTGTCACCTCCCTGTAACCGGTCGCGCGGAGGTCTCGGACACGTCGGAAACTTTGTTACACGATCGTAACCATCCGTGTACAGATTTGACCTATTGTGGGCAGGATCACGTTCCGCCCGACCACCGAGAGCTCCACGGCCGTGCTCCGACGGTCGTCCAGCAGCGAATGGAGCAGTCCATGTCAGCACCTACCCATGCGGCGCGTGGCCGCATCGCCGCGGCCGGCTGCGTCGCCGTCCTTGCCCTGGCAGCGTGCTCGAGCCCGTCGGGCTCGAGCACGCCCTCCTCCACGGCCGGCAGCCCCGGCGGTTCCCTCGTGATCGGCGTCACCAGCGATCCCGACACGCTGTTCCCGTGGAAGGCGACCCAGTTCCAGGCCGTCCACCTGCTGGAGAACGTCTACGGGACGCTGACCCAGTTCGACACGGACCTCAACGTCGTCCCAGGCCTTGCGGAGTCGTGGGACGCGTCCCCCGACGGCACGACGCTGACCTTCCACCTGCGCTCGGGTGTCACGTTCAGCGACGGCAGCTCCTTCGACTCCGCCGATGTCAAGAGTTCGCTCGACGCGATCCAGGCCGAGGCCACGGCCGCGGTGGCCCGGTCGTCGCTGGCCCTCGTCACGTCGGTCGACGCCCCGGACCCCTCGACCGTCGTGCTGCATCTGTCGGGCCCGGACGCGGCGCTGCCGGCGAACCTGGCGTCGGTGAACATGGCCATGCTGCCCCAGGGTGCTGACGAGACCACCCTCAACGCGACACCGGACGGGACGGGTCCGTACCTGCTCGGGTCGCGCAAGCCGAGCCAGTCCATCACCCTGGTCCAGAACCCGACGTACTGGGGCGGAGCGGCGTCGCTGGCCAGCATCGAGTTCCGGGTGATCCCGGACGAGTCGTCCATCGTCTCCGCGCTCCAGTCGGGGAACGTCCAGTTCGCGGTGTTCGACGACCCGCTCGTCGCGAAGACGGCCGAGGGCCCGACAGTCACCGTCGCCAAGACGCCTCAGCTCTCCTACCACGCGCTTCAGCTCAATGCTCGGCGTGGCGACCTCACCGACGTCAACGTCCGGCTGGCGATCCAGTGCGCGATCGACCGCCAGCAGGTCCTCGACACGGCGGCCCTCGGTGAAGGCGAGGTGACCGGGCCGATCACGTCGCCTGCCTTCAGGTCGGACCCGAGCGCACGGCCGTGCCCGACCCGTGACCTTGCCAAGGCCAAGGAGTACCTCGCGAAGGCGGGCAAGAGCGCAGGCATCACGATCGACACGATCGTGTCCCAGGGCGAGTACGCGACCTCCGTCAACGAGGCTCAGAACCTGGCCGCCCAGCTCGCCGAGGCCGGCATCACGCTCAAGCTCGACGTCCTCGAGTCGGGCGCATACGTCGACCGGTGGATTGCCGCAGACTTCGACGCCGCGGTGGCTCTCAACGGCGGTCGCCCGGATCCCGATGGCATGTACGGGCGATACTTCACGAGCACCGGCAACCTCAACAAGGTGGCCGGGTACAGCTCGCCGGAGCTCGATGCGCTCTTCGCGCAGGGGAAGTCCACCACGGACGTGGACGCCCGGAAGGCGATCTACACCAAGGTCTCCGAGGCGCTCGAGAACAACGCCGCATGGATCTGGCTGTTCACCAGCTACACCTACACGGCGACGGCATCCTCGGTACAGGGGTTCACCCCGATGGCGAACGGCTCGCTGCAGTCGCTGCGCACCACCACAGTCGGCTGACCGTGCACGTGGTGGTGGGGCCCGCGACTGCCGGCCCCACCACCTCCTGACGAGATGGACATCATGGTTCGACAGATCTTCCACCACGGTGCGGTGCGCCGGGCCGCTCAGATGATTGTCACGTTGTTCGGCGTCGCCGTCTTCGTGTTCGTCATGCTGCGGGCGATCCCGGGGAACCAGATCACCGCCGGTCTCGGCACCGAGGCCGCAGCTCTCACGCCCGCCCAGCGAGCCGCTCTCGAGAGCTACTACGGTCTCGACCAGCCGCTGTACACGCAGTTCTTCGGGTGGCTCGGGAACGTGGTCACCGGCAATCTCGGGTTCTCGTCCCGTGCGCAGCAGAGCGTTCTCGACATGACGGTGCACTCGCTTCCCGTGACCCTCGAGCTTGCCGTCCTCTCGATCGTCCTGGCACTGCTCATCGGGGTACCGCTCGGGATGTTCGCTGCCTCCAGGCCCGAGTCGCCCCGTGATGCGTTGGGTCAGGTCGTCAGCCTGGCCGGGCTGTCGATCCCGGCGTTCCTGCTCGCCACCGCCCTGCTCTCGTTCTTCGCCCAGGTGTGGGGCTACAACCCGAACGGCCGGGGCTTCGCCCCGCTCCAGCAGGACGTCGTCCTCAACCTCCAGCAGATGATGCTCCCGGCAGTCGTCCTGGGATTCGGGATCGCTGCGCCGATCATGCGGACGACGCGTACCGCTGTCCTCGACGTCCGCTCGCACGACTTCGTCACCACGGCCCGGGCCAAGGGAGTCCCGGTCCGCCGACTCTACGTGCGGCACATCCTCGGCAATGCGCTCGTGCCGATCGTCACGATGACGGGTCTGCAGTTCGGGTATCTCCTCGGTGGCGCGGTCGTCGTGGAGCAGGTCTTCTCGATCCCCGGGATCGGGCGCCAGGTGCTGCTCGGCATCCAGCAGAAGGAGTACGCGGTCGTGCAGAGCACCGTGCTGGTCATCGCGGTTGCGTTCGTCCTGGTCAACCTCCTGACCGACGTGGTGTACCGCGTCATCGACCCCAGGGTGCGCGCCGAGTGACCGAGCTCACCGGAGGACCGGTGGTCGCCCCGGCCGCGATCGCTGTTCGACATCCTGTGACTGCGCTGCTGCGCAGCCGGAGCGGACTGGTCGGGTCGGTGCTCACGGTGCTGCTGCTGGTCGTCGCGGTGTTGTCACTGGCGGGTGCGCTGCCCTACGGTGCCACCGCCCAGGACCCGTTGGCGCGCCTGGCGGCCCCGTCCGGGACGCACTGGTTCGGGACCGACCAATTCGGGCGGGACGTCTTCGCGCGGGTCGCCGCAGGGGTCGCCAACTCATCGTTGATCGCCGTGGTGGCGGTCTCCTTCGCGGCGGTGGTGGGGACGGCGGGCGGGCTGGTCGGCGGGTTCTTCCGGGGCCTGCCCGATGCGCTGATCGGCGGCGCCACCAACATCCTGTTCGCGTTCCCGCCGCTGCTGCTCGCGCTGTCCCTCGCGTCCGTCTTCACCCGGACGTGGTTCACGGTCGCCGTCGCCATCGCCATCGTCTACGTGCCGATCTTCGTGCGGGTGACACGCGGGCCGGTGCTCTCGTTGCGCGAGGTCGAGTTCGTCCGAGCAGCTACCAGCACGGGGGAGAGCCGTACCGCCGTGATGCTCCGGCACGTGCTGCCCAACCTCACGTCGATCCTCGTCGTGCAGATCGCCCTGTCCCTCTCGTGGGCGGTCATGACGGAGGCGTCGTTGAGCTTCCTCGGTCTGGGGACCCCGCCGCCGGCTCCGTCGCTCGGATCGATGATCTTCGAGTCCCGAACCCTCGTCTCGGTCGCGCCCTGGACCCTCGCGGCACCGGGGGTCGTCGTCGTGCTCCTCGTCGTCGGGCTCAACCTCCTCGGCGACGGTCTCCGGGACGTCCTCGACCCACGGAACAGGGGTGCGTGATGGTGTCGGACTCCAACTCCCGGCCGGACCTCGCCGTGCTGTCCACCGAGGCGGTGGACCCGGCGTTCGCCGACATCGACCGGATGTCCGTCGCCGAGCTGGCCGCGCTGATGAACTCCACGGACGCGACCGTCCCGGGAGCGGTCCATCGTGCGCTGCCGAGCATCGTTCCTGCGATCCAGGCCACCGCGGAGCGGTTTCGCGCCGGCGGCCGGCTCATCTACGTGGGCGCGGGGACGCCCGGCCGGCTGGGGGTGCTCGACGCGTCCGAGTGCCCGCCGACCTTCGGGATCTCACCGGATCAGGTCTTCGGCATCATCGCGGGCGGTCCCGAGGCGCTCGTGTCGCCTATCGAGGGCGCCGAGGACGACGAGGAGCTGGGCGCGGCTGCCATCGTCGCTGCCGACGTCGGGGCGCTGGACACCGTGGTCGGCGTCGCCTCGAGCGGTCGTACGCCCTACGTGGTGGCGGCCGTCACCACGGCGCGTCGACGTGGAGCGCTCACCGTCGGGCTGTCCTGCAACGTCGGCACCCCGCTCAGCGAGGCTGCGGAGCACGCCATCGAGATCGACGTCGGCCCGGAGCTCGTCAGCGGGTCGACGCGGCTCAAGGCGGGGACCGCACAGAAGCTCGTTCTCAACATGTTCTCGACCATCACGATGGTCCAGGCGGGCAAGACCTACGGAAACCTCATGGTGGACCTGCACGCATCGAACTCGAAGCTGCGCGAGCGGGCCGTCCGGATGGTGCGGGTCATCGCGGAGGCCGACCGAGCCGCTGCCGTCTCCGCCCTCGAGGCCACCGGGTACCGGGTCAAGCATGCGGTCCTGCTGCTGCGGCTCGGTCTGGATCCCGAGACGGCCGACGAGAGGCTGCTCGCTGCCGATGGTCGGCTGCGCGACGTGCTGGAAGGAAGCAGATGAGAGTGCTCGGCATGATCTCCGGGACGTCCTACGACGGGATCGACGTGGCGGTGGTGGACTTCCGGCACCGGGGAGACCTGGTGACCGGGACGGTCCTGCACGCCCAGAGCGCGCCGTACCCGGCAGACCTGCGGGCGCGCCTGGCGGCCGCGCTGCCACCGGCGCAGACGACGCTGGCCGAGGTGTGCGAGCTCGACACGCTGATCGGACAGGCGTTCGCGGCCGCAGCGGTGTCGGCCATCGGCGACAGCGGTCCGGTCGATGCGATCTGCTCGCACGGGCAGACCGTGTACCACTGGGCCGGGCCGCAGGCCGCGCTCGGGACGCTCCAGCTCGGTCAGCCGGCCTGGCTGGCGGAGGCCACCGGTGCGCCGGTCGTCTCGGACGTGCGGGTCCGCGACCTCACCGTCGGTGGGCAGGGGGCGCCGATGGTGGCCTTCCTGGACCGGATGCTGCTCGCCGGGATCCCTGGGACGCGGGCCGCTCTGAATCTCGGCGGGATCGCGAACATGACCGTGGTCCGGCCTGACGGGGACCTGATCGCCTATGACATCGGTCCGGCGAACGCGCTGATCGACTCGGTGGTCTCCGAACGACACCTCACGCCCTACGGCTACGACCGTGACGGGACGATCGCAGCGAGCGGGACCGTCAGCGAGCCGCTGCTGCGCATCCTGCTGGCCGAGCCGTACTACCAGCGGCCGGCGCCGAAGAGCACGGGCAAGGAGCTCTTCCACGGCGCCTACGTGCGCAGGGACGTCGAGGAGGCCGGGGTGGAGCTGTCGGATGCCGACCTGGTGGCGACGCTCACCGAACTGACTGTGCGGACCGTGGCGTCGGAGGTCCGGCGCGCCGAGGTGACGACCCTCGTGGTGTCGGGTGGTGGCTGCCACAACCCGGTCGTCCTCGACGGGTTGCGCGACGCGCTGCCGGGGGTCTCACTGCTGGCGTCGGACGAGCTCGGGGCACCTGCCGACGAGAAGGAGGCGATCGCGTTCGCGCTGATCGGCTGGTGCACGCTGCACGGGGTCGCGTCGAACCTCCCGGCGGCGACCGGCGCACGCGTTCCGCGGATCCTCGGCACCATCACCCCGGGGCTCGGCGCGCTCGTGCTGCCGGACCCGTTGCCCGCGGCGCCGACGTCCCTGACCCTCACCGTGGCCCGATAGGAGCCGGTCGTGCCCACCGTGGCGGTGCGCCCTGCCGAGGTCGGCGACCTCAGCCAGATCGTCGAGGTGTTTCTCGCGTGCTGGCGCGAGAGCTACGCAGCGGTGCTGCCGCAGCACCTTGTGGACGCCATGACCGACGAGCGCGCGCGGGACCTGTGGACGCGGGCGGTGCGCGAGTCGGCGGTGGGGCAGCTGCTCGTCGCCGTCGGGTCGGAGCCGGCGCGCGTCGTCGGTGTCACGCGACTCGGCCCGGTGGTCGACGCCACGGGCCACGTCGCGTCGTTGTACGTCTGGCCCCGCGCCCAAGGGCTCGGCGTGGGGCGCCTGCTGCTCGAGGCGGCCGGAGCGCGCCTCGCGCGTTACGGTGCGTCGTCGGCGACGCTGTGGGTCTTCCGGGACAACGCTGCGTCGATCGCGTTCTACCGCCACCTCGGATGGGTGCCGGACGGCCAGGAGCGCACCCAGCCGGAGTTCGGAGAGCCGGAGCTGCGGCTGTCGCGGTCCCTCCTGCCCGCGGGTGCGGATCAGGCACGGCGATGACCGGTACGGTGCGCGAGCTGCGGGTCCACGAGACGGAGATCGGGCTCGTGCGGCCGTTCGTGACAGCCGTCCGGCGGGCGGACAGCATCACCGCCGTGCTCGTCGAGGCAGTGGACGATGCCGGTACCAGCGGGTGGGGCGAGGCCGCAGCGGTCTGGCGGGTCACGGGTGAGTCGCCCGCGAGCATCCGCGCAGCCGTGCAGGGTCCGCTGGCCGAGGTGGCGGTGGGCCGGCCGCTCGACGACACCGCATCGCTCGGTCGGGAGCTCGCGCGTGCCGTGGTGCACAACGCGGCCGCTCGTTGCGCAGTGGAGTGCGCGATCGACGACCTCGCCGCGGCGCGGCGCGGGCTGACCCTGGCTGCCACGCTGGGCGCGCGGCGGTCCAGTGTGCTCACCGATGTCACGCTGTCGGCGGCGAGCGGCGAGGAGCTCTGCGCGCTCGCCCGACAGCACGTTGCGGACGGCTTCGAGACCCTCAAGGTCAAGGTCGGAGCCGGCGGCAACGACCGGGAGGACCTCGTCGCGGTGCGCGAGGCCGTCGGCCCCGGCACCGGGCTGCGGGTCGACGCGAACCAGGCCTGGGGCGTCGACGAGGCGGTGGAGATCATCCGGTACTGGCAGACCGCGGGCGTCGGCCTCGAGCTGGTCGAGCAGCCGGTCCGTGCTCGGGACCTGGACGGCATGGCGGCGGTGGCGGCCCAGGTCGAGACGCCGCTGCTCGCTGACGAGGCGGTCTGGACGATGGACGACCTGCGGGAGGTCGTCCATCGGCACGCCGCGGGGCTGGTGAACATCAAGCTGGCGAAGACGGGTGGTCTGGGCGAGGCGCGGCGGATGGCCGGGTTCGCCGCACGGCACGGGATCGGTGTCATCGTCGGCTGCATGATGGAGAGCCCCGTGGGGGTCGGTGCCGCGGCCGCTCTGGCGGCGAGCCTCGGCGAGCAGGACGCGGCCCGCACCCACGACCTGGATGCCGGCCTGTGGCAGTCGTCGCCGGCCGTGCGTGGCGGCATCCGCTACGACGGGCAGCGGGTGCTGCTGTCGGCGCGGGCCGGGCTGGGCATCGACGGGCTCCTGCCGTCCGGCCCGGCGAGCAGGCAGGCAGCGGAGCAGTGCTAGGCGAGGCGCTCCAGGATCTCGCGAACCGGTTGGTCGTCGAGGTGCCCGTCGGGGCGCCCAGGGGCGCCGTGCCACCGGCGGGCGCGGTGCTGGCCGTGCACACGCCGGCGGGGGGGAGCCTCGCCGTCGCGGGTCGACGCACGCTCGACCCCGAAGCGCCGATGACGCCCGACACGGTCCACGACCTCGCCTCCGTCACGAAGGTCGCGGCGACGACCGCTGTCGTCATGCGCCTGGTGTCGGAGGGGTTGCTGCAGCTGGAGTCGACCGTCCGCCGTCTGCTGCCGGCCTTCACCGGCGGGCACAAGGACGAGGTCACGGTGCGCGACCTGCTCGAGCATCGCAGCGGGATGCAGGAGTGGTGGCCGTTGTACATCGCCGCGGCGCGGACCGGATCGACGCCCGAGGCCGCGTACGACGTCGTGGACAGGCTTCCGCTGCACTACGCGCCCGGCACCGGCTACCACTACTCGGACCTGGGGTTCGTCCAGCTGGGCCGGATCGTGTCGGTCGTCACGGGCCTCTCCCTGCCCGCGGCTGCGCGCGGACTCGTGCACGAGCCGCTCGGGCTGGGTCTCGGGTACGGGCCGGCGGCGGGCCCCCGCGTCGCAGCCAGCGCGCCCGACGACCGCATCGAGAGGGAGATGCTCGACTCGGGGATCCCGTACCCGGTGCCGTTCACCTCTGCCGACTTCCCACGGTGGCGCCGCAGCACGATCGTGGGCGAGGTCCATGACGGCAATGCCTTCCACGTCCTCGGCGGCGCCGCGGGTCATGCCGGGTTGTTCGGCACCGTTCCGGATCTGCTGCGGCTGGCTGTGGCGTTCGCGCACGCCGTCGAGCACGAGGCGCTCTGGTCGCCCCGGGTGGTCGAGGGGTTCTTCGCGGTGCGTGGCTCCCCGACCCAGGTGCTCGGGTTCCGCCGATCGGTGGTCCGCACCGACGGCGGTGAGGTCACCGTCCTCGGACATCCCGGGTTCGTCGGGGCGGCGATGGCCTTCGTGCCCGGGGACGACCTCGCCGTCGCGCTGGGCACGAACCGCCTTCTCCACGGGGGACGGCCGGTGCCGACCGAGCTCTTTCTCCGCGAGGTGCTACGAGTCGCGATGACCGGGTCTGCCGACGCCGGCACGAAGCTCCGACCCCCGCCCGGCCCCGCGATCGGGACGACGACGTCCGATCCCCCGGACCCGCCCGTTCCCGGTTCCTTCTCCGACCCGAGCCGAGGTACCCCATGAACGATGCGCCTGCCCTGCTGTCCATCCGGGACCTGTCCGTGGTCTTCCGGACGCGTGCCGGTGACGTGCCTGCGGTGAGCGGCGTCACCATCGACGTGTTTCCCCGGCAGACCGTGGCCGTGGTGGGCGAGTCCGGCTCGGGGAAGTCCACGACGGCTGCTGCCATCAACCGCCTGCTGCCGGACACCGGTCACATCACGACGGGTCAGGTGCTGTTCGAGGGGAGCGACCTCGCCACCCTGACCGAGCGCGAGATGATCGCCGTGCGCGGCGCACAGATCGGCTTCGTCCCGCAGGACCCGATGTCCAACCTCAACCCGCTCATGCGGGTCGGTGCGCAGATCGCCGAGGCGCTCGAGGTGCACGGACGGACGTCCGGCGCCGCGACCCGCGCCGCAGTGGTCGAGCTGCTGGAGATGGTGGGCATCCCGGACCCGGGGCAGCGTCTGCGCCAGTACCCGCACGAGTTCTCCGGCGGGATGCGCCAGCGTGTCCTCATCGCCATGGGGCTCGCCTGCCGCCCCCGGTTGCTGATCGCCGACGAGCCGACCAGCGCGCTGGACGTCACGGTGCAGCGCAGGGTCCTCGACCAGCTGGACGAGCTCGTCGCCCGGTTCGGCACGGCCGTCATCCTCATCACCCACGACCTCGGCCTGGCCGCCGAGCGTGCGCACACGATCGTGGTCATGAACAGGGGACGGGTCGTCGAGTCGGGGACTGCGGACCAGATCCTCGACTCGCCGCAGGACGCCTACACGAAGCGACTCCTGGACGCGGCGCCGAGCCTGGCGTCGACGCGGCTGATCCGCATGCCCTCGATCGGTGTGCGCAGCCCGGCTACCGGCCACCCGGCCGCTGCCAGTCGGGCGCAGGGTGGGGCGGCTGCTGCACCGGCCGCAGGGCTTGTCGAGGTGCGCGACCTCTCGAAGACCTACTCGATGCGGTCCTCGCGGACGGGCACAGCGACACAGCTGCAGGCTGTGCGGGACGTGAGCTTCACGATCCCGCGCGGGCGCACCGTCTCGCTGGTGGGGGAGTCCGGGTCGGGGAAGTCGACGACGGCGAACATCGTGCTCGGCCTCGAGGCAGCCACGGCGGGCAGCGTGCTCTTCGACGGTGTCGACATCGCGCCGCTGTCGCGCCGGCAGCTGTTCGCCTTCCGCCGTCGGGTCCAGCCGGTGTTCCAGAACCCCTACGCATCCCTCGACCCGCGGTACACGGTCGAGGAGTCGATCGCCGAACCACTGCGGGTGCACCGCATCGGCGACGCACGCAGCCGGCACGAGGCGGTGGTCAGGCTGCTCGACCAGGTCGCGCTGCCCGCCACCCTGGCGGCGCGACTGCCGCACGAGCTGTCCGGCGGACAGCGCCAGCGGGTCGCGATCGCGCGCGCCCTGGCCCTGGCCCCCGAGCTCGTCGTGCTGGACGAGGCGGTCTCGGCCCTCGACGTGATCGTGCAGGCGCAGATCCTCGAGCTGCTCGCGTCCCTGCAGGCAGAGCTCGGGTTGAGCTACCTGTTCATCAGCCATGACCTGGCGGTGGTGCGGATGATCTCCGACGAGGTGCACGTGATGAAGAGCGGCCGGGTCGTGGAGAGCGGCACCCCTGAGCAGATCTTCGCGTCGCCCCGCGAGGAGTACACCCGCGACCTCCTCGCCGCGATCCCGGGTGGTCGCCGTGCCGCGTGAACGCTCCGCATCGCTGGCGACCGCCCTCGCCGACGTCTTCGACGACGAGCATCGGCACCTGCGGCCCATCGACCTCGCCGCGCGCTCCCACGACGCGTCGCACTACCTGATCACTCCCCTGGCCGCCGTGACGGCGCGGTCCGCCGAGGATGTCCGTGCCGTCATGGGGCTCGCCCGTCGGCAGGGTGTCCCGGTGACGTTCCGCTCCGGCGGCACGAGCCTGTCCGGTCAGGCGGGCGGCTCGGGGATCCTCGTGGACACCCGCCGGCACTACGAGCGATGGT
>CAVPEV010000053.1:0-6102 GCA_963703555.1 uncultured Actinomycetota bacterium
GGTGGGTGCAGCTGCTCGGCGAGGTCGTCCTGCAGGGCCTGGGGATGCGCCACAACGACCTGCCGAAGATCGGGCGCATCGACCACGCCCGGGCCCGGCGCGTGCACGTGCGGGTGCCGGGCTCCGAGCAGGTCCAGGTGGACGGCGAGATCGTCGGCCGGGTCAAGGAGCTGACCGCCTGGGTCGACCCGGGGGCGCTGGTCGTGCGGGTGGCCGCCTGACGGCGCTGGTCGTCCGGGTGGCCGCCTGGCGGCCAGGCCCGGGCGTCGGCCGACGCCCTGCCCTCAGACGGCGGTGCCGGCCCGCACCGCGCGCAGCCAGCTACGGGCGGCGGCGAACTCCGCATCGGACGTGCCCTGGTGGACGGTCTGGCGCACGTCGTCGGCCCGGGGGTACGAGCCGAGGAACCGCACCTGGGGGCACGTCCTGCGCAGCCCCATGAGCGCCTCGCCCATCCGTTCCTCGGCCACGTGCCCCTCGGCGTCGATGGAGAACGAGTAGCGGCCCAGCGCGTCCCCGGCCGGCCGGGACTCGATCCGCGACAGGTTCACCCCGCGGGCGGCGAACTGCTCGAGCATCCGCAGCAGGGCGCCGGCCTCGTCGTCGGGCAGGTGGACGACGAGGGTCGTCTTGTCCGCTCCGGTGGGTGCCGGCACGTCGCCGGGATGCCCGACCACGACGAACCTGGTCATCGCGTTGTCGTTGTCCGCCACCCCGGTCGCCAGGGCGTGCAGCCCGTAGTGCTCGACGGCCGGCGGCGGGACCAGCGCCGCGTCGAACGGCAGCCCGGGCGGGCTGCCGCCCTGCGCGTGCGCCGCCTCGTGCTCGGCGAGCAGTGCCGCCGGAGCGGTGTTGGACGTGGCGGGCACGTGCACGGCCGTCGGCAGGTGCTCGTGGAGCCACCGGCGGCACTGCACCCAGGCGTGCGGGTGAGCGCTGACCCGGTGCACCTCGGCCAGGGTCACGCCGGCGGGCGCGGCCAGCACGAAGCTCACCGGGACGAGCACCTCGCGCAGCAGCACCAGGGGCTCGCCGGTCGCCAGGGCGTCGAGGGTCTGGGTCACACCGCCCTCAGCGGTGCTCTCGATCGCGACGACGGCGCGGTCCGCCGCGCCCGCGCGCACCGCCTCGATCGCCGAGACCACGTCCACCTGGGGCAGCAGCACCGCGTCGGCGGGATCCACCACCTGGCGCAGCGCCGTCTCGGTGAACGTCCCCGCCGGGCCCAGGTAGGCGTAGCGCAGCGGCATCGGTCGTGGCCCTCCTCGCCCGCAGGTCGGCACCGGCCCGGCTCCGGCGCTGGCCGCCGAGCCCGGGCGGACCGTCCCGCGCGGGCCCGAGCGTAGTGCGCCCGTACCCTGGTCCGGTGCCGAGGTCCAGGGTCCCCGAGCCGGTGACCCCCGCTGCCCGGCCGGGACGACGTGCGGTCGCGCTGCTCGCCGCCGCGCTCGCCGGCACCGCGACGCTGCTCGGGGCCGCGCCCGCCATGGCGTCCCCGACCGTCCGCCCCGCAGGTGTCAGCACCCCGGGGGTGACCTCCCCGGGGGTGACCTCCCCGGGGGTGACCTCCCCGGCCGATGCCCACCCGACGCCGGCCGGCAGCTCGCAGGCCGCCGAGGTCGCGCCGGGCACGTCCAAGGTGGTGCTCGTCGGGACGGCCGGGCTGCGGTGGGACGACATCGGCACCCTCGTCACCCCGACCCTGTGGTCGTTGTCCCGCACCGGCGCGGTCGGGGTCACCGTGGTGCGCAGCGTGCGGGCGTCGGCCTGCCCGGCCGACGGCTGGCTGGCCGTGTCCGCCGGCAACCGCGCCGCCGGCCCGCTCACCCCGGACGGCTCGTGCCGGACCCTGCGTGACCCGGGCGCCGACGGTGCGGTACCCGACTGGTCGCAGCTGCGCGACACGGTCGCCGCACAGTCCTACGACGCACAGCTGGGGGTGCTGGGCGACACGCTGCGCCGCGGCGGTGTCACCGCAGCCGGGATCGGCCCCGGGGCGGCGATCGCGCTCGCGGCGGCGGACGGGACCACCGTCGGCCCGACGGTGCCCCTGCCCACCTCGCCCGCGCAGCTGCGCCGGGACGTCACCACCGCCCTGGACGGGGCCGACCTGGTCGTGGTGGACGTCGGGGCGCTCCGCGACCCCGGCTACGCGACCCGGAGCGCGCCCGACGGTGCGGCGCCCGCCGGTGCGGCGGACCTCACCCGGGACCCGGGCGCCGAGGTGGTGATCGACCCGAGCCGGTCGGAGCAGGCCCGGACCATCGACGCCCGGGTGCGCGCCGTGCTCGACGCGGCAGGCGCCACCCGTGGGGACGTGAGCCTGCTCGTCGTCTCCCTCGCCGACTCCGACCGCAGACCGTTCCTGCAGCTCGCCGCCGTCACCGGCCCCCTCGCACGCAGCACCGACAGCACCACGGACGGGCTCCTGGCCTCGCGCTCCACCCGCCAGCCCGGCTACCTGCAGGCCACCGACGTCGCCCCCACCCTGCTCGAGGCGCTGGGCGTGCGGGACCTGGCACCCGCCGGCCGGCTGGTCGGCGCACCGGTCACCGCCGTCGCGGGACCGCCGACCGCCGCGGCCCGCGTGCAGACCCTGCTCGACGCGCAGCTCCATGCACAGGTCACCCGCCCGCTGGTGGCCCGGTTCTACGTGCTCTACGTCCTCCTCAACCTGCTCCTGTACGCCTTCGTCACCGTGGGCCTCGACGGCCGCGCCCTGGCTCGCTGGCGCCGGGTCCTCGACGGCCGGTGGGGCGCCCGGCGCGGGCTGCTCGCCGCGACGGCCGACCCCCACCGCGTGCTCGAGGCGCTGCGGGTCACCGGGGTGGCGGTCGCCGCGGTGCCGGTCGCCTCCTTCCTGGCCAACCTCCTGCCCTGGTGGCGGATGCAGCCGGCCGGCTGGGCGCTCGCGGCGGCGACGGTCACCTGGGTGGTGCTCGTCACGGCTCTGGCGCTGGTGCCGCTCTGGCGGCACTGGCTGCTCGGCCCGCTCGGCGTGGTGGCCGCCGTCACCACCGTGGTCATCGCCGCCGATGTGGCCACCGGCGCCCGGCTGCAGCTGTCGGCGGTGATGGGTACCCAGCCGCTGGTGGCCGGCCGGTTCTACGGGTTCAACAACACCGCGTTCACCCTGGTCGCCACCGCTTCTCTGCTGCTTGCAGCAGCGCTGGCGAACCCGCTGGTGGTCCGGGGACAGCGACGCGCAGCAGCGGGTGTCGTGGCCGCGCTCGGGCTCGTCGTCGTCCTGCTCGACGGTCTGCCGTCGGTCGGGGCGGACTTCGGCGGCCCCCCGGCGCTGGTGCCGGGCTTCGCGCTGCTCGCGCTCCTGGCCGGCGGCGTCCGGCTCACCTGGCGGCGCGTGCTGGGGGTGCTCACAGCGGGCGGGCTCGCCGTGGCGGGGTTCGCGGTCCTGGACTGGACCCGCCCGCAGGACCAGCGCACCCACCTGGGCGGATTCGTCGACACCGTGCTGTCCGGGGGGCTCTGGCCGGTGGTCAGCCGCAAGCTGCAGCAGAACCTCCACAACCTCGTCGGCAGCGAGCTGACCGTCCTCGCCGTGGGCGGCCTCGTCGTGCTGCTGCTCGTGCTCGGCCGGCCGCTGCGCGCCGCGGTCGGCGCGGCCGACGGCGGCCCGTACGGCTGGCTGTCCGGCGGAGCACCGCTCGCGCGGCTCGGCACCGACGCGCCCATGCTGCACCACAGCCTGGTCGCGTTGGCCGTGACCCTGGGCATCGGCTTCGCGATCAACGACTCGGGCATCGCGATCCCGGCGAACGGCATCGCGATCCTCGTCCCGCTCCTGGTGGCCGCGACCGCCAACTGGATGCTGCTACTGCGACCGGGCCGGTCGGTCAGCCGCTCCCCCGACGCGGCCTGATCGCGCCGGCCACGGCCCCGCCGGCCGCCCGCGCCCGGCGCGCGGCGATCGCCACCTGTACGTCGCGGTACTGCGCCGCCCGGTGCAGCTGGCCCCGCAGGTCGGACCCCGAGGCACGGTGCCGCAGGTCGCAGGGCACCTCGATCGGTCGGAACCCCTGCCGGACCAGGTCGATCGTCATCCCGGTCTCCACACCCCAGCCGCGGGCCAACGGCGTCGCCGCCTCGAACGCGTCCCGGGTCAGGCACCGGACGCCGGACAGCGGCTGCTGGGCGGTCCACCCGGTCAACGAGGCGATGGCCCGCCGGGCCGCTCCGACCACGAGGCCGTGGCCGCCGGCGGCGGGCTGGGCGGGCAGCAGGGCGATCGCGAGGTCGGCCTCGCCGGAGAGCACCGGCGGCACGAGCGGCGCGGCGTTCACCGCCGACTCGCCGAGGTCGCCGTCGAGGAACAGCAGCAGCCGGGCCGGCCGGCCCGGGGCGTCGCGCATGGCGACCACCGCGGCCCCGGTCTCCATCGCGGCCGCCTTGCCCCGGTTGTGCGAGTGCCGCACGACGACGGCGCCCGCCTCCCGGGCGACGTCCTGCGTGCCGTCCTCGGAGCCGTCGTCGACGACGAGCACGAGGTCCACGTGCGGGATGGCGCGGGCCGCGCGCACGGTAGCGGCGATGCGCCGGGACTCGTCCTTGGCCGGCACCACGACGGCCACCCGTTGCGCGGCACGGTTCGCCCGGTCACGGGCGCCGGTGGCCGAACCTGGAGCGCTGGTCACGCCGGTCAGCCTAGTCAGCCGGTATGGGTGACTGCTCCTGGGTGAGTGGTCGCGGGCCGGGGCCTGGCTCACAAGATTCGTGGGTTGTCGGGCAGAGTGCTCTGCCCGGCCTATCCGACAATCGTGGCAGGCCCCGGGCGTTGGCCGCGGCAGGGATCGAGTGCACGGTCGCGGCGCCAAGACCCGCCCGACCGCCCATCCACCACGGACAAGACGAAGCGCCCGTCCCGACAACCAGCCCGGACGAGCGCTTCACCATGCCCTTGACGTAGAGGATGGAAACACCTCCCGAGCTACCTCGTGACAGGGGACGGGCAATGGTGCACGACGTTGGTGCGCGCCCGTGTGCGCGCAGATGGTTCCGGTTGGCGAAGGTGGTTCTCAGCGCCGCTCTCGCTCCGTCCTTCGGGTTCGCGTTCACCTCGCCGGCGACCGCGGCACCGCCGTCGGATGACAAGACGATCGCTGCGGCGCTGGATGCAGCCGGGCGCGGTGACACGACGCAGCTGGAGACGCTGCTCAACGGGCCGCTGGCGGACCAGACGCGGGCAGTTCCGCATGCCCCTGGCTTGAGAAGCGTGGCGACTCCACGCCGAAGAAGCAGGCGAAGTTCGCGGTGCAGCCGCAGGGTGTCGTGCAGCCGTTGAGCACCGGGAAGTACGACTACTACTGCACGTCGTAGTCGGGTGTGACGCTGGACTGGAATGGCAAGGACCGGCGAGTTCAGCCGGTGAGTGCGTCGCCTGATTCTCAGAGTAGCAGGTCGAGTTTCTCGGCTGGCTTGAGCCAGTTAAGGGTTTCGCGGGGTCGGGTGTTGAGCAGGTAGGCGACGTTGTCGAGGTCGGTCTGGGAATGCACCCAGAGGTCGGTGCCCTTGGGAAAGAACTCGCGGAGCAGGCCGTTGGTGTTCTCGTTGGTGCCGCGTTGCCATGGTGAGTGCGGGTCGGCGAAGAACACAGGAATGTTGGTGGCGATGGTGAAGTCGGCGTGGCGGGCCATCTCCCGGCCCTGGTCCCACGTCAGGGACCGGCGCAGCAGGGCCGGCAGGCGGCCCATGGCCTGGGACAGCAGCAACGCCACGCGGGGTGCGCTGTGGTCGTAGGGGACCTTCGCCCAGATGGCGTAGCGGGTGGTGCGCTCCACCACGGTGATGATCGCCGACGCGTTGCCCGCCCCCATGATAGAGGTCTCCTTCCCAGTGTCCTGGCACGGCCCGGTCGGCGACCTCGCCACGACGTTCGCCGATCAGGACCATGTTCGGGATCACCTGCTGGCGGCGTTCGGTGAGCGCCGTCCGCTCGGCTCCTCCGACCCGGCGGGTGCCGCCACGGCGCAGGGCGCCGGTCAGCTGGACCTTCAGCGTCCCGCGGGCCTGGCAGTACAGGGCCTGGTAGATCGCTTCGTGCGACACGCGCAGCTCCACCTCGTGCGGATGGTCCACCACCAGTCT
>CAVPEV010000054.1:0-26474 GCA_963703555.1 uncultured Actinomycetota bacterium
GGCCGGACGGCCTAGACTCGGTCCTGCCGTGCGCGTCGGACGCGCGCACGGCCGACCTCGTGAGGAGCAGTCGACCTGTGGGAGCCACTCGCACGGACGACGCGGACGTCATCGTCGTCGGTGCCGGTCCCGCCGGGTCCAGCGCCGCATACCATTGCGCCCGCGCCGGGTTGAGCGTGCTGCTGCTGGAGAAGGCGTCCTTCCCGCGGGACAAGGTGTGCGGGGACGGCCTGACGCCCCGCGCGGTCGCCGAGCTGATGGCCATGGACGTCCCGGTGGGCGAGCAGGACGGCTGGATGCGCAACGTGGGCCTGCGGGTACTCGGCGGCGGCCACCGCCTGGAGCTGCCCTGGCCCGAGCTGTCCAGCTACCCCGCCTACGGGCTGGCCCGTACCCGACGCAGCCTGGACCACCTGCTGGTGGAGCACGCCCAGGCGGCCGGCGCGGTGCTGCGGGAGCACACCACCGTGACGGGACCTGTGCGGGACGAGCGGACCGGGCGGGTCGTCGGGGTGACGGCGCGGTCGTCCGGTGACTCGGCGGGAGGTGCCGGGGCCGCCTACCGCGCGCCCGTCGTGGTCGCCGCCGACGGTGTGTCCGCGCGGCTGGCGACCGCCGTCGGCCGGGCCAAGCGGGACGACCGCCCGCTCGGGGTCGCGGTGCGGGCCTACTTCCGCACCCCGCATGACGACGACCCGTGGATGGAGAGCCACCTGGAGCTGTGGGACGGCGAGCCGGGCCGGTCCGCCCTGATGCCCGGGTACGGCTGGATCTTCGCGCTGGGGGACGGCACCGCGAACGTCGGCCTGGGCAGCGTGTCCGCCACGGCCCGCGCGACGACGATCGACTACCGGAAGCTGTTCGCCACCTGGATGGCGCACGCGCCGGCCGGCTGGGACCTCACCCCGGACACCCAGCTGAGCCCCGTCCGGGGTGCGGCGCTGCCGATGGGCTTCAACCGTGGACCGCTGGCCGCCGACGGCCTGCTGCTCGTCGGCGACTCGGCAGGGATGGTCAGCCCGTTCAACGGCGAGGGCATCGCCTACGCGCTGCAGGCCGGCCGGGTCGCGGCGGAGGCGATCGCGCAGGCCGCGGGACGCGGGTCGGCCGCCGGGCGGGACCGCGCGCTGGCGGGCTACGCCGGACGGATGCGCGAGGACCTGGGCGGCTACTACACGTTGGGCCGGTTGTTCGTGCGCATCATCGAGCACCCCCAGGTCATGCGGGTGTGCACGCGCTACGGTCTGCCCCGGCCCACTCTCATGCGGTTCGTGCACAAGCTGCTGGCGGACTGCTACGAGCCACGGGGTGGGGACCTGATGGACCGCGTCATCGCGGCGTTGACCCGGATCGTTCCTGCGGCATGAGCAGGCGAGACGTGCTCGCGGGCGGTGGCACCGGCGCGCCCGCCCGGACCTTGCCGCAGGTGTGCGGACCTTCGTCCCCGGCGTGGCATAGTCGTGCCGAGCATCCCGGGCGCGCAGCGTCGTCCGGCGTGCGCACTCCGTCCCTGACGAGGAGAGCAGACAGATGAGCAACCCCTACGTCCCGCTCCTGGTCATGATGGGCGTCGCGGGCCTCCTCACCCTCGGCGGCGTCGGGGCCAGCGCGATCATCGGGCCGAAGCACTACAACCGGGCCAAGCTCGAGGGCTACGAGTGCGGCATCCAGCCGACCCCGCGGGCGATGGAGGGGGGCCGGTTCCCGGTGAAGTACTACCTCATCGCCATGACGTTCATCGTCTTCGACATCGAGGTGGTGTTCCTGTACCCGTGGGCGGTGGACTTCGCCACGCTGGGCGCCTTCGGGCTGGTGGCGATGCTGGGGTTCCTCGCCCTCATCACGGTGCCGTTCGTGTACGAGTGGCGCCGCGGCGGATTCGAGTGGGACGAGGTCTGACATGGGGATCGAGGAGTCGGCGCCGTCCGGGTTCCTGCTGACGACGATCGAGAAGATCGTCGGGCAGGCCCGGGCCGCGTCGCTGTGGCCGGTGACGTTCGGCCTGGCCTGCTGCGCGATCGAGATGATGACCACGGGGGGCCCGCGGTTCGACATCTCCCGGTTCGGCATGGAGGTGTTCCGCGCCTCCCCGCGCCAAGCGGACCTGATGATCGTCGCCGGCCGGGTGAGCCAGAAGATGGCCCCCGTGGTGCGGCAGGTCTACGACCAGATGCCCGAGCCCAAGTGGGTGATCTCCATGGGCGTGTGCGCCAGCTCCGGCGGGATGTTCAACAACTACGCCGTGGTGCAGGGCGTCGACCACGTCGTCCCCGTGGACATCTACCTGCCGGGCTGCCCGCCGCGCCCGGAGATGCTGCTCAACGCGATCCTCATGCTGCACGAGCAGATCAAGAAGACCCCGCTCGGCGCCGACCGGCGGGCTGCCGCCGAGGCCGCCGAGGCCGCTGCGCTGGCGGTCACGCCCACCTCGCACATGACGGGCCTGCTGCGATGACCGAGCCGACGCCGGAGCAGGCCGACGCGGCGGCGGCCGCGAAGCCGGGCGAGACCGGCACGGCCGCCGAGCGGGCGGCACAGCCCGCGACGGCGGCTGCGCTCGAGGCCGGCGGACAGAACGTCCCGGCCGGGCGTGTGCTGCCGCTCGAGGTCGTCGACGTGCGGCACGGGCTGTTCGGCGTGGAGGGCTCCGGGGACACCTCCGGGTACGGCGGCCTCGTGGTGCCGGTCGCGCTGCCGGGTGCCTCCGCCCGGCCGTACGGCGGCTGGTTCGACGAGATCGTCGACGTCCTCGCCGAGCTGCTGGACGCGTCCGGGACGGGGTTCACCAGGGCTGTCGAGTACGTCACGGTGGACCGCGGGGAGCTCACCCTGCACGTCGCCCGCGAGCACGTCGTCGAGGTGTGCCGGCACCTGCGCGACGACCCCGACCTGCGCTTCGAGCTGAGCATGGGCGTCTCGGGCGTGCACTTCCCGCACGACGTCGGCCGGGAGCTGCACGCCGTCTACCACCTCGTATCGGTGACGCACAACCACACGCTGCGGCTGGAGGTGACCGCCCCGGAGGGCGACCCGACCATCCCCACCACGGTGGACGTGTACCCCACCAACGACTGGCACGAGCGGGAGACCTTCGACTTCTTCGGCATCGTGTTCACCGGCCGCACGGACCTGGCCCGGATCGAGATGCCCGACGACTGGCCCGGTCACCCCCAGCGCAAGGACTACCCGCTCGGCGGCATCCCGGTGGAGTACAAGGGAGCCACCGTGCCCCCTCCCGATGACCGGAGGACGTACCACTGATGAGCACGCAGACGAACGCGCCGCGCGCGACCGGCTCGTTGCACGACGACGCCACCGCGGGCCTGCACTCGTACGAGGCCGAGGGCGGCGACTGGTCGCAGATCGCCGAGGAGGCCGCGCGGATCGGTGAGCAACGCATCGTCGTCAACATGGGTCCCCAGCACCCGTCGACGCACGGTGTGCTGCGGCTCATGCTCGAGATCGACGGCGAGACGGTCACCGAGGCGCGGGCCGGTGTGGGCTACCTGCACACCGGCATCGAGAAGAACATGGAGTACCGCACCTGGACGCAGGGCGTGACGTACTGCACGCGGATGGACTACCTCGCGCCGCTGTTCTCGGAGGCCGCCTACTGCCTCGCCGTGGAGAAGCTCCTCGGCGTCACCGCGGACGTGCCCGAGCGGGCGTCCCTGATCCGGGTGCTGGTGATGGAGCTCAACCGGATCGGCTCGCACATGGTGGCCCTGGCCACCGGCGGCAACGAGCTCGGCGCGACGACCGTGATGACGCTGGGCTTCCAGGGCCGCGAGGAGCTCCTCGACATCCTGGAGATGATCACCGGGCTGCGGATGAACCACGGGTACGTCCGCCCCGGCGGCGTGGCCCAGGACATCCCGGCCGGCACGACCCAGGCGGCACGGGCCGCGCTGACCAGGTCCGAGAAGTACCTCGTCGAGCTCGAGAAGATCATGCTCGGCAACCCCATCCTGAAGCTGCGGATGCAGGGCGTCGGTCACCTCAACCTGGCCTCGTGCATGGCGCTGGGCATGACCGGCCCGGTGCTCCGGTCGGCCGGGCTGCCCTACGACGTGCGCAAGACGCAGCCGTACTGCGGTTACGAGACCTACGACTTCGACATCCCCACCGCCGACACGTCCGACGCCTGGGGTCGGCTGGTCGTCCGGTTCGAGGAGTGCCATCAGTCGGCGCGGATCATCCGGCAGGTGCTCGATCGCCTCGATGCGACGCCCGGCCCGGTCATGGTCGCGGACAAGAAGATCGCCTGGCCGGCGCAGCTGGCCATCGGGTCGGACGGTCAGGGCAACTCGCTGGCCCACATCCGCGAGATCATGGGCACCTCCATGGAGGCCCTGATCCATCACTTCAAGCTCGTCACCGAGGGTTTCCGCGTGCCGGCCGGCCAGGTCTGGCAGGAGGTGGAGGCCCCCCGCGGGGTGCTCGGGGTGCATGTCGTGTCCGACGGGGGGACGCGCCCGTACCGGGCGCACTTCCGGGACCCGTCGTTCAACAACCTGCAGGCCATGTCCATGATGTGTGAGGGCGGCCAGATCGCCGACGTGGTGGTCGCCATCGCGTCGCTGGACCCGGTGCTCGGAGGGGTGGACCGCTGATGTCGGTGGAGGAGAGCGGGCGCGCCACGGCACGTCCGGGATACGACGAGCAGACCCTCGCGGGTCTGCAGGCCGATGCGGCGCAGGTGGTCGCGCGGTACCCGGACCCGCGGTCCGCGCTGCTGCCGCTGCTGCACCTGGTGCAGAGCGTCGACGGGTACGTCAGCCCCGCCGGCATCGGGTTCTGCGCGCGGACGCTGGACCTCTCGGTGGCGCAGGTGTCCGCGGTGGCGACGTTCTACACCCAGTTCAAACGGCGTCCCAACGGTCGCTACACGGTGGGCGTGTGCACCAACCCGCTGTGCGGCGTGATGGGCGGTGACGCGATCTGGGAGGAGCTCACCGACCACCTGGGCATCGGCCACGACGAGACCACGGCGGACGGCGCCATCACGCTGGAGCAGATCGAGTGCAACGCCGCCTGCGACTACGCGCCGGTCATGATGGTCAACTGGGAGTTCTTCGACCAGCAGACGCCGGCGTCCGCGGTGGACGTCGTCGATCGGCTGCTGCGCGGGGAACCGGTCGCACCGACTCGCGGCGCGGACCGGGTGGCCACGTTCACGCAGATGTCCCGGGTGCTCGCCGGCTTCCCGGACGGGCACGCCGACGAGGGGACGACGGCGGGCGAGCCGACGCTGCGGGGGCTGCGGCTGGCGCACGACCGGGGCTGGACAGCGCCCGCCGCCGACGCGGCCGCGAACACCGACGAGGCCACGGCCGGCACCGAGGGCACGGCCAGCACCGAGGCCACGGCCAGCACTGCCCAGCCTGCCGCGGGTGCGGCCGGCGACTCCGTGCCCGCGGTGGGCGGCCCGCAGTCCTCCGCCGAGCGCACCGCGCAGACACCTGCCGACGTCTCGCCGAAGGATGAGCAGCGCAAGCAGACCGGGGACCGGGCGCGCGAGCACGACACGACGAAGCCGCAGGAGGCGTGATGCCCACGACGACACTCACCCCGGTGCTCAGCGCGCACTGGGACACGGACCGGTCCTGGACGCTGGACGGCTATCTGGCGCACGGCGGGTACCAGGGGCTGCGCACCGCACTGGCCATGGAGCCGGCCGCGGTCGTCGGTCTGGTCAAGGACTCCGGCCTGCGGGGGCGCGGGGGCGCCGGCTTCCCCACGGGGATGAAGTGGAGCTTCCTGCCCCCCGACGACGGCAAGCCGCGCTACCTCGTGATCAACGCCGACGAGTCCGAGCCCGGCACCTGCAAGGACATGCCGCTGCTGCTCGCCGAACCGCAGTCGCTGATCGAGGGTGCCGTCATCACCGCCTACGCGATCGGCTGCCACCACGCCTTCATCTACGTGCGCGGCGAGGTGCTGCACGTGTACCGGCGCGTCCTGCGGGCGGTCGAGGAGGCCCGCGCCGCCGGCTTCGTCGGCCCGGACGTGCTGGGCTCCGGGTTCGACCTGGAGATCACCGTCCACGCCGGTGCGGGCGCCTACATCTGCGGGGAGGAGACGGCGCTGCTCGACTCCCTGGAGGGTCGGCGCGGCCAGCCCCGGCTCAAGCCGCCATTCCCGGCCGTGGCAGGGCTGTACGCACGGCCCACCGTGGTCAACAACGTGGAGTCCATCGCCTCCGTGCCGGGCATCCTCGCCCGCGGCGCCGACTGGTTCCGCCGGATGGGCACCGACCGGTCGCCGGGGCACGCGCTCTTCTCCCTGTCCGGCCACGTGGCCCGGCCGGGCCAGTACGAGGCGCCGTTGGGCATCACGCTGCGTGAGCTGCTGGACATGGCCGGCGGGGTGCGCCCGGGCCACCAGCTGAAGTTCTGGACGCCCGGCGGCTCGTCGACGCCGATGTTCACGGCTGAGCACCTCGACGTGCCTCTGGACTACGAGTCGGTGGGCAAGGCCGGGTCCATGCTCGGCACCCGGGCGCTGCAGATCTTCGACGAGACGACCTCGGTGGTGCGTGTGGTGCGCCGGTGGACGCAGTTCTACGAGCACGAGTCGTGCGGCAAGTGCACGCCGTGCCGGGAAGGCACCTTCTGGTTGTCGCAGATCCTGCGGCGGCTGGAGGACGGGCGCGGCACCGAGGAGGACATCGACCTGCTCGGGGAACTGTGCGGGAACATCCTCGGCCGGGCGTTCTGTGCCCTCGGCGACGGCGCGGTCAGCCCGATCACCTCGGCGTTGACCTACTTCCGGGACGAGTTCGAGGCCGGCACCCACACACCGGCCGACGTGCTGTTCCCGCCCGAGCGCAGCGCGCTCTTCGACTACACGCCGCGGCACGCGTCGGCACGACTGGCAGGGGTGCGGGCATGACCGTCACGGCACAGACCCCAGGCACGGGCACCCAGCCGGCGCCGGTGGACACGGTGACGTTCACCATCGACGGCATCGAGACGACGGTGCCCAAGGGCACCCTGGTCATCCGCGCGGCCGAGCAGGTGGGCATCCAGGTCCCGCGGTTCTGCGACCACCCGCTGCTGGCCCCGGTGGGCGCGTGCCGGCAGTGCCTCGTCGAGGTCTGGGCTCCCGGCCGGGACGGCGCGCTGTCGAAGATGCCCAAGCCGCAGACGTCCTGCACGCTGCAGGCGACGCCCGGCATGCAGGTGCACACCCAGCACACCTCGCCGGAGGCGGCGAAGGCACAGGCCGGGACCCTGGAGTTCCTGCTCATCAACCACCCGCTCGACTGCCCGGTGTGCGACAAGGGCGGTGAGTGCCCGCTGCAGAACCAGACCATGAGCAACGCCCGCCCGACGAGCCGGTTCGTGGACGTCAAGCGCACGTTCGCCAAGCCGATCGCGGTGAGCACGCAGATCCTGCTGGACCGGGAGCGGTGCGTGCTGTGCCAGCGGTGCACCCGGTTCTCCCTGGAGATCGCCGGGGACCCGTTCATCGACCTGCAGCAGCGCGGTTCGGCTCAGCAGATCGGGCGGTTCGACCCGAGCGTGCTCGGTGTCGCCACCGGCCAGGGCGGCTCGTCCGAGCTGCCGGTCGGCCCCGCCGAGCTGGACGCCTCCGGCGGGCCCTTCACGTCCTACTTCTCCGGCAACACCGTGCAGATCTGCCCGGTGGGGGCGTTGACCTCGGCCGCGTACCGGTTCCGCGCCCGCCCGTTCGACCTGGTGTCCACCCCGGGCGTGTCGGAGCACGACTCCAACGGCTCGGCGATCCGCATCGACGTGCGGCGCGGCACGGTGCTGCGCCGCCTGGCCGGGGAGGATGCCGCGGTCAACGAGGAGTGGATCAGCGACAAGGACCGGTTCGCGTTCACCTGGCAGTCGGCGGCCGACCGGCTGCGCACCCCGCTGGTCCGCGAGGCCGGTGCGCTGCGCCCGGCGAGCTGGGTCGAGGCGCTCGAGGTGGCGGCAGCCGGCCTGACGGCTGCGCGGGCCGCCGGCGGGGTCGGCGTGCTTCCCGGCGGTCGGCTCACCCTCGAGGACGCCTACGGCTATGCCAAGTTCGCCCGCGTCGCGCTCGGCACGAACGACGTGGACATGCGCGCGCGGGCGCACTCCGCCGAGGAGCAGGCATTCCTCGGGCACGCGGTCGCCGGCCGTCGGCTCGCCGTGACGTTCGCCGACCTGGAACGAGCCCCGCAGGTGCTGCTCGTGGGGCTGGAGGCGGAGGAGGAGACCGGGATCGTCTTCCTCCGGCTGCGCAAGGGCGTCCTGGCCGGTGCGGTACGGGTGGCGTCGGTGGCGCCGTTCGCCACCCGCGGGCTGGACCGGTTGGCCGGCACCCTGCTGCCGGCCGCACCCGGCACGGAGCCGGAGGTCCTGGACGCGATCGCGGCGGACTCGTCGGAGCCCGCGCTGGCCGAGCTGGCCGCACGGCTGGCCGGCCCGGGCGCCGTGGTGCTGGTCGGTGAGCGGCTGGCCGAGGTGCCCGGTGGGTACTCCGCGGCGCTGCGGCTGGCGGAGCGCACCGGTGCCCGGCTGGCCTGGGTGCCGCGCCGGGCCGGTGAGCGTGGTGGGGTGGAGGCGGGCGCACTGCCCGCCCTGCTGCCGGGTGGACGTCCGGTGGCGGACGCCGCCGCTCGCGTCGACGTCGCCGCGGCGTGGGGTGTCGAGCAGCTGCCCGCGCAGCCGGGCCGCTCGGCGGACGAGATCCTGGCGGCTGCCCGGTCCGGAGCGCTGGGTGGCCTCGTCGTCGGCGGTGTCGACCTGCGTGACCTGTCCGACCCGGCCGGCGCCCGCGCGGCGCTCGACGCCGTCGGGTTCCTCGTGGCGCTCGAGGTCCGGGCCTCTGAGGTGACGGACCGGGCGGACGTCGTGCTGCCGGTCGCGCCGCCGATGGAGAAGGCAGGCACCTTCCTCACCTGGGAAGGTCGGCCACGGCCGTTCCCCCAGGCGCTCACCACCACCGCGCTGTCCGACCACCGCGTGCTGGACCGCCTGGCCGACGCCCTCGGCGTGCCGCTGGGCCTGGGGTCGGGCGACGCCGTGCTCGCCGAGCTCGCCGAGCTCGGCGCCTGGGACGGCGCGCGGCTGGCCGCCCCGGACGCCTCGGCGACCGAGCCGGCGCCGGTGGCGCCCGGCCATGCGGTGCTCGCCGGCTGGCACCTGCAGCTGGACGCCGGTCGCCTGCAGGACGGTGAGCCGTTCCTGGCGGGGACGGCGCACCGGCCCGTGGCCCGCGTCTCGGCCGCCACGGCAGCCGCGGTCGGGGTGACCGACGGCGGTCTGCTCGAGGTCGCCACCGCGGTGGGCCGGATACGGCTGCCCGTGGTGGTCACGGCCATGCCCGACCACGTGGTGTGGTTGCCGCTGGCCTCGCCCGGCTCCCTCGTGCACGAGGCCCTCGGGGTCGGTGCCGGAGCCGTGGTCGCCCTGTCCGTCGCCGGTGCTGCCGAGGAGTCATGACCATGCTGGCCCAGCTTCCCGCGGCGGTCGAGCCGGTCGCCGACTTCAGCAACGACAACGGCTGGATCTGGCTGCTCAAGGCCGTGGGCATCGTGGTGTTCCTGCTGCTCAGCGTGCTGTTCGCGCTGTGGTTCGAGCGCCGCGTGCTGGGGCGCATGCAGGTCCGCCGCGGCCCCAACGTGCACGGACCGTTCGGCCTGTTCCAATCGCTGGCCGACGCGCTGAAGCTGATCCTCAAGGAGGACCTCACCGTCAAGGCGGCGGAGAAGCTCGTCTACCTCGTCGCCCCGATGATCTCGGTGTTCTTCGCGCTGCTGCCCTACGCGGTGATCCCGTTCGGGCCCGAGGTCTCGATGTTCGGCGTGCGCACACCGTTGCAGCTGACGGACTTCCCGGTGGCGGTGCTGTACATCCTGGCCTGCACGTCGGTCGGCGTGTACGGGATCGTGCTCGGTGGCTGGTCGTCGAACTCGCCCTACCCGCTGCTCGGCGGGGTGCGGTCGACGGCACAGGTGATCTCCTACGAACTGTCCATGGGGCTGTCGCTGGTCAGCGTGTTCATCATGTCCGGGTCGATGTCGACGTCGACCATCGTGGATGCACAGACCCGGATCTGGTGGTTCCTGCCGCTGCTGCCGGCCTTCCTCATCTACGTCGTCTCGATGGTGGGGGAGACCAACCGGCTGCCGTTCGACCTGCCCGAGGCCGAGGGGGAGCTGGTCGGCGGGTACTCCACCGAGTACTCGTCGATGAAGTTCGCCTGGTTCTACCTGGCCGAGTACATCAACATGCTCAACGTGTCCGCGGTCGCCACCACGCTGTTCCTCGGCGGGTGGCGGGCGCCGTGGCCGCTGTCCACGATCGGCGCCGGGGTGCTCAACACCGGCTGGTGGCCGCTGCTGTGGTTCATCGTCAAGGTCTGGCTGGTCATGTTCTTCTTCGTCTGGGTGCGCGGCACGCTGGTGCGCTTCCGGTACGACCAGTTCATGAAGCTCGGCTGGAAGGTGCTCATCCCGTCCGCGCTGGTCTGGCTGACCTGCGTGGCGCTGGTCCAGGGCGTCCGGCAGTTCTCCGACACGAACCTGTCCTCGGTGGTCGGGGTGATCGGCGGGATCGTGGTGGTGGCGCTGGTCATCTCGTTCCTCGTCCCGGAGAAGCCGTCACCCGCCGCGCCGACCCCGCCCGAGCCGGGTCAGTTCGACCCGTTCGCGGACGGGTATCCCGTGCCACCGCTGCCGGGGCAGGTCCTGCCACCGTCGCCGCGACGTGGACGCACCGAGGAGGAGGTCACCACTCATGGCTGACGGCCCGGGCACCGACGTGCAACCGTCCGAGGACTCCGGCGCGCAGGTGGGGCCGGTCGGTCGCTACCGCCCGCTCGTGGAGCAGCCGACCGGCTGGCGCGGCCTGCTGGCCCCGGTCGCCGGGTTCGGGGTGACGCTGTCGAACCTGTTCAGCCCGACGGTGACCCAGCAATACCCGTTCGAGAAGGTGCCGACGAAGCCGCGGTACCACGGCCGGCACCAGCTCAACCGGTACGTGGACGGGCTGGAGAAGTGCATCGGCTGCGAGCTGTGCGCCTGGGCCTGCCCGGCTGACGCCATCTACGTGGAGGGCGCGGACAACACCCCCGAGGACCAGCACTCCCCCGGGGAGCGGTACGGCAGCGTCTACCAGATCAACTACCTGCGGTGCATCTTCTGCGGACTGTGCATCGAGGCCTGCCCGACCCGCGCCCTCACCATGACCAACGTCTACGAGATCGCCGGCCCGACCCGCGAGGGCCTGATCTACGAGAAGCAGGACCTCCTGGCGCCCCTGGTCGACGGCATGCTCGCGGCGCCGCACCCCATGGTGGAGGGCACGACGGACACGGAGTACTACCGGGACGAGGTGACCGGCCCGACGCCGGCTCAGGTCGCCTGGGTCACCGAGCACCGGCCGGACGACCCGACGCTCGAGGCGGCACGGGCGGCGGCGCAGGTCGGCGAGGAGGTTCGATGAACGCGCTCGCCGCAGCCGCACCGCTGGTGCACGCCGTGCTGCCGGCCGCCCTGCAGGGTGCCCGGGTGTCCGGGGGCGAGACCGTGCTGTTCTGGGTGCTGGCGCCGATCATGGTGCTCGCCGCTCTTGTGCTGCTGGTCACGCACAAGGCGGTGCATGCGGCGATGGGTGTCGTCGTCGTGATGATCAGCCTGGCGGTGCTCTACGTCGCGCAGGACGCCCCGTTCCTCGGGATCGTGCAGGTGGTCGTCTACACCGGCGCCGTCATGATGCTGTTCCTCTTCGTCCTCATGCTCGTCGGCGTGGACGCCTCCGACTCCCTCGTGGAGACCATCCGGGGTCAGCGGTGGATCGCCGCGCTCGCCGGCCTGGGCCTCGGTGTGGTGCTCGTCGGCGTCGTCGTCCGGGCCACCTACGCCGACCCGGTCGGCCTGACGGACCAGGTCGGGACCAACCCCGCCGGGATCGCGCGGGTCGTGCTCGGCCAGCACGTGCTGGCGCTGGAGGCGGTCGGCATGCTGCTGGTCGTCGCCGCGCTCGGCGCGCTCGTGCTGGCGCACCGCCGCCAGCTGACGCCTCGACGCGGACAGCCCGAGCGCGCAGACGCCCGGGTGGCGGCCGGTGCGCACCTGACGCCCCAGCCGGCCCCTGGCGTGTACGCGCAGCACAACGCCATGGACGTGCCAGCCCTGGACCCGGCCGGCCGGCCGATCGAGGAGTCCGTGTCCCGGGTGCTGCGGGTCCGTGGGCAGCGGCACGACGCGGAAGGCTTCCAGCGGCGGATCGAGCAGTTCGCGCGGGACGCGCACGTCGAGGAGGATGCGGGCGGGACCCCGCCGGAGCGGTCGGTCGTGGTGCCGGACGAGACGACGACGGGGGGTGCACGGTGAGCCTGACCAACTACCTGGTGCTCGCGGCGGTGCTGTTCACCCTCGGGGCGGTCACGGTGCTGACCCGCCGCAACGCGATCATCGTGTTCATGGGCATCGAGGTCATGCTCAACGCGTCCAACCTGGCCTTCGTCACGTTCGGGCGGCTGCACGGCGACCTCACCGGCCAGGTGCTGGCCTTCTTCGTCATGGTGGTCGCCGCGGCAGAGGTCGTGGTCGGCCTGGCCATCATCGTGACGCTGTTCCGGACCCGGCGGTCGGCCTCGGTCGACGACGTCAACCTGCTGAAGAACTGAGGGCCCAGCGTGCACATGCTCACCAGCCTCGCCGCGGCGGCGCCCGTCGCGGCGAACGGTTCCCTGCGCCTGGCCCCGTTGCTCGTGGTGCTCCCGCTGCTCGGCGCGGCAGTTCTGCTGCTGGGCGGCCGGCGGACCGACCGCTGGGGCCACTGGTTCGCCGTGGCCACCTCCTCTGCGGCGTTCGTCGTCGGTGCGGTCATGGTGATCGACCTGCTCGGCCGCGGTGCGGCGGACCGGGTCTCCACGGTGTCGATGTTCCGGTGGATCGACACCGGGTCGCTGACCCTGCCGGCCGCGCTGCGGATCGACCCGCTGTCGATGACCTTCGTCATGCTCGTGACGTTCGTCGGGTCGCTCATCCACGTGTACTCCGTCGCGTACATGGCCCACGACGCGGACCGGCGGCGGTTCTTCGCCTACCTCAACCTCTTCGTCGGCGCCATGCTGCTGCTGGTCCTGGCCGACAGCTACCTGCTGCTGTTCGTCGGCTGGGAGGGCGTGGGCCTGGCGTCGTACCTGCTCATCGGGTTCTGGAACCACGAGATGCCGAACGCGGTGGCGGCGAAGAAGGCCTTCATCGCCAACCGGGTCGGTGACGTGGGCCTGATCGTCGCCATGGGCCTGCTGTTCGCCCACGTCGGCGCGCTGGACTTCACCTCGGTGGCAGCCGGCGTCCCGGGGCTGTCGCAGGGCACCCTGACGGCGATCGGGCTGGCGCTGCTGCTGGCGGCCTGCGGCAAGTCGGCGCAGTTCCCGCTGCAGTCCTGGCTGGGCGATGCGATGGCCGGCCCGACGCCGGTGTCGGCCCTCATCCACGCGGCCACCATGGTGACGGCGGGCGTGTACCTGATCGTGCGGTCCGGCCCGATCTACGACGCGGCGGCCGACGCGCGGCTGGGGGTCGTCGTCGTGGGTGCGATCACCCTGCTCTTCGGGGCGATCGTCGGGTCCGCGAAGGATGACATCAAGAAGGTCCTGGCCGCCTCGACGATGTCGCAGATCGGCTACATGATGCTGGCCGCCGGGCTGGGCCCGATCGGCTACGCGCTGGCGATCTTCCACCTGGTGACGCACGGCTTCTTCAAGGCCGGCCTGTTCCTCGGGGCGGGCTCGGTCATGCACGGCATGGACGACCAGGTGAACATGCGCCACTTCGGCGGCCTGCGCCGGGTCATGCAGGTGACGTGGGTGACCTTCCTGGTCGGCTGGCTGGCCATCATCGGCGTCCCGCCGTTCTCCGGGTACTTCTCCAAGGACCGGATCATCGAGGCGGCGTTCGTGGCACCGGACGGGCGAGCCTGGCAGGCCTGGGTGTTCGGGCTGGTGGCCCTCGTGGGCGCGGGGCTCACCGCGTTCTACATGTCCCGGTTGTTCTTCATGACCTTCCACGGCCAGCGCCGGTGGACCGAGCGCCGCGACGGGCTTGCGCAGGCCCCGCACGAGTCGCCGGCCCTGATGACTGTGCCGATGGTGGTGCTCGCAGTCGGGTCGGCGGCCCTCGGCGGGCTGCTCGCGATCGGCAACGGGTTCACGACGTGGCTGGAGCCGGCCACCGGCCCGGTCGGCCACGGTGAGCCCGTCCTGCCGTCGGGCCTGATCATCGCGGCGACCCTGGTCCTCGTGGCCGGCGGCGTGCTGCTGGCATGGCGCCGGTACGCCGTGGCGCCCGTGCCGGTGACGCCGCCGGTCGGCGCGCCGCTCACCCGCGCCGCGCGGGTGGACCTGTACCAGGACGCGGTCAACGACGCCGTGCTCGTCCAGCCCGGCCAATACCTCACCCGATCCCTGGTCTACGCCGACCGGGAGGGGGTGGACGGCACCTTCACCGGTCTGGCGACGCTGCTGGCCTGGTGCGGCGATCGGTTGCGGTCAGTGCAGACCGGCTATGCGCGGACCTACGCGGCCACCATGCTGGCGGGCGTCGTCGTGCTCGTCGTCATCGTCCTGGCTCCGCGGATCTGAGGGAAGAGACCATGGAATCGTTCCCCTGGCTGACTGCCCTCATCGTCGTGCCCACCGTGGGCGCGGTGCTGCTGTGGGCCCTCCCCCGCTCGGCGCGGCGGTCCGCCCGCCCGCTGGCCCTGGGGGCGACCCTCGTCGAGCTGGCGCTCGCCGTGGGGGCGCTGCTCGCGTTCGACACCACCGCCGCCGGGACCCACCAGCTGACGCAGACCGTCTCGTGGATCCCGTCGATCGGGGCCAGCTACGCGGTGGGCGTCGACGGGGTCGGTCTGTCCCTGGTGCTGCTCACCGTGGTGCTGCTGCCCGTCGTGGTGGCGGCCGCCTGGCACGACCACGCCGGCGACGCGCCCGACGGGGGCCGGCTGCGCCACTACCTGGCGCTCACCCTCCTCGTCGAGGCGTTCGCCGTCGCGCTGTTCGTCGCCCGGGACGTGTTCCTCTTCTACGTCGTCTTCGAGGCCATGCTCATCCCGGTCTACTTCCTCATCGGGATGTTCGGTGGCCCGCAGCGCAGGTACGCCGCCGTGAAGTTCCTGCTGTACTCCCTGGCCGGCGGGCTCATCATGCTGGTCGCCGTCATCGTGCTCTACCAGCAGGGCCCCGGCGGAGCGGACGGCTTCCTCGTCGAACGTCTCACCGGGCTGCAGCTGAGCCCGACGACCGAGCGCCTGCTGTTCGGCGGCTTCTTCCTGGCGTTCGCCATCAAGGCCCCGATGGTGCCCGTGCACACCTGGTTGCCGGACGCGGCCGAGCAGGCCCCGGTCGGCACGTCCGCGCTGCTCGTCGGCGTGCTGGACAAGGCCGGCACGTTCGGGATGCTCACGCTGTGCCTGCCGCTGTTCCCGAACGCCTCCCGGTGGGCCGCGCCCGTCGTCATCGCGCTGGCGGTCATCTCGATCCTCTACGGCGGCCTGCTGGCCATCGGGCAGCACAACCTGCTGCGGCTGGTCGCGAGCATGTCGATCTCGCACTTCGGCTTCATCGTGCTGGGGATCTTCGCGTTCACCTCGACCAGCGTCTCCGGGTCGTCCTTCTACATGGTCAACCACGGGCTGTCGACGGCCGCCCTGTTCCTGCTCGTCGGCTACCTGGTCTCCCGGCGCGGCTCGGCACAGATCGACGACTTCGGCGGGTTGGCCACGGTGGTCCCGGTGCTCGCCGGGACATTCCTCGTCGCAGGGCTGTCCGCGTTGTCGCTGCCCGGCCTGTCGACCTTCGTCAGCGAGATCCTCGTGATCGTGGGCACGTTCGCCCGGCACCAGCCGGCAGCCGTGCTCGCCGCGATCGGCGTCATCCTGGCTGCGGTGTACGTGCTGCTCACCTACCAGCGGGTGTTCGCCGGACCGGTGCGGCCGGACCTGGCCGAGACCCGTGACCTGTCCAGCCGGGAGCGGTGGGCCGTCGGCCCGTTGTTGGCGGCGATGCTGGTGCTCGGCCTGTACCCGGCCCCCGCGCTCGACCTCGTGCGGGACCCGGCTGCCGTCACCGTGCAGCAGGTGGGCGTCGACGACCTGCCCGCCCCGGCGGCCGAGGATGCCGGCACGACCGGCGAAGGGAGCAACCAGTGAGCGGCTTCAGCGCACCCGCCGTCGCCTGGGCCCAGCTGGCCCCGGTGATCATCGTGTTCGCCGCCGCGGTCCTCGGGGTGCTCGTCGAGGCGTTCGTGCCGGCACGCCGACGCCGAGCGGTCGAGCTGGTGCTCGCCCTGGCGGCGCCGGCCGGCGCGATCGTCGCTGTCGCCGCGCTGTGGGGCCCGGCGGTGGACACCGGCGGGACCGCCGTGCTCGGCGGATCGGTGGTCATCGACCCGCCGGCGCTCGTCGTGCAGGGCGTCCTGGCCGTGTTCGCCCTGCTGGGCATGCTCGTGGTGGCCGACCGGACCAGCACGGGAGAGGACGCCTTCGCTCCCACCGCCGCGGCGGTGCCGGGCTCCGCGTACGAGGAGCTGGCCCGCAGCCGTGGGCTGCAGCAGACCGAGGTCTTCCCGCTGCTGCTGTTCGCGACCGGCGGCATGCTGCTGTTCGCCGCGGCCGGGGACCTGCTGATCCTCTTCGTCGCGCTGGAGGTGCTGTCCCTGCCGCTGTACGTGCTCACCGGGATGGCTCGCCGGCGCCGCCTGCTGTCAGCAGGAGGCGTCGATGAAGTACTTCCTGCTCGGCGCGTTCGCCTCGGCGATCATGCTCTTCGGTATCGCCCTGCTCTACGGCTTTTCCGGGTCGGTGCGCTATGCGCAGCTGGCCAAGGCCGCGACCGGTGTGGTCGGCATGGACGGGCTGCTGCTCGCCGGGCTCGTGCTCGTGCTCGTGGGCCTGCTGTTCAAGGTCGGCGCCGTGCCGTTTCACTCCTGGACCCCCGACGTGTACCAGGGCGCCCCCACCCCGGTCACGGGGTACATGGCGGCCGGCACGAAGATCGCCGCGTTCGGTGCGCTGGCCCGGCTGGTGTACGTCGTGACGCCGGACCTCACCTGGGATCTCACCGCAGTGCTGTGGACGGTGGCCATCGCCACCATGGTCGTCGGCACGCTGGCCACCATCGCGCAGACCGACGTCAAGCGGATGCTCGGGTGGTCGGCCGTCGCCCACACCGGGTTCATCCTGACCGGCGTGGTCTCCCTCGACATCCAGGGTATCTCCGGGGTGCTGTTCTACCTGGCCGCCTACGGCGCTGCCACGGTCGGCGCGTTCGCCGTCGTGTCGCTGGTACGGGAGCGGTCGGCCGCTCCGGTCGAGCCGGTCCTGGTGGGACCCGAGGGCGCGAGCCTGCCGGTCGGGGAGGTGGACGGGACCGCGGGGGCGACCCTCGCGGCGGGCGGCGGGTCGGGCGGATCGGTCCTCGGCGAGGCGACCGACCTGAGCCAGTGGGCCGGCCTGGGCCGGACGCACCCGGCCGTCGCCACGACGTTCGCGCTGTTCCTGCTGTCCTTCGCCGGCATCCCGCTGACCGCGGGGTTCATCGCGAAGTTCGGCGTGTTCTCCGCGGCCGTGGCGGGCAACGCCACCCCGTTGGCGATCGTCGGAGCCCTGGCCTCGGCCGTCTCGGTGTTCTTCTACGTGCGTGTCATCGTCCTGATGTTCTTCTCCGCCCCGGCGTCCGCGCCGACCGACGACGAGGACGCGGGCGCGCTGACCACGACGACCGTGGTCGGCTCGCAGGGGTTCACCGCCGTGGCGATCGCGGTCTGCGCGGCGATCGTCGTCCTGCTCGGTGTGCTGCCCGGCCCGTTGCTGGACGTGCTCGGCCACGCGGCGACCTTCCTGCCGTGACCGTCCCCGTGCGGCCGGTGCTGCGGTCACGTTCCTCCGGCATCCTGCGCGGCGAGGTGTCGACGACGGCCCCGGTGCTGCCGACCCGGGACCCGGACCTGGCCGACCGGCTCGGCCAGCGGCTGGCGCTGGTCGAGGAGCACCTGCGCGACGCGGTCAGCCAGGCCGACCGGCTCGTCGACGACGTGTCCCGCCACCTGGTCAACGCCGGTGGTAAGCGACTGCGGCCGGCCTTGACCCTGCTCGCCGGCGAGCTGGGCGACGGGTCGCGCCGGGAGGTGGTCGATGCGGCGGTCGTCGTCGAGCTGACCCACCTGGCGACGCTCTACCACGACGACGTCATGGACTCCGCGCCGGTGCGCCGCGGTGCGCCGGCCGCCCAGCAGGTGTGGGGCAACTCGGTGGCCATCCTCACCGGTGACCTGCTCTTCGCCCAGGCCTCGAAGACGGTGTCCCGGCTCGGCCCCGAGGCGGTGCGCATCCAGGCCGACACGTTCGAACGGTTGTGCCTGGGTCAGCTGCACGAGACGTTCGGCCCGCAACCCGGCGAGGACCCGGTGGAGCACTACCTGGACGTGCTGGCGGACAAGACCGGCTCGCTCATCGCCACGTCGGCGCGGTACGGGGCCATGTTCGCGGGCTGCCCGCGCGAGGTGGTCGCCATGGTGACCCGGTTCGGGGAGAAGGCGGGTGTCGCCTTCCAGATCGCCGACGACGTCATCGACCTCGTGTCCGACCCGACCGAGACCGGCAAGACCCCCGGCACCGACCTGCGGGAAGGCGTGCCGACGCTGCCCGCGCTGCTGCTCCGGCAGCGTGCGGCAGGTCCGGCGGGCACCCGCGCGGACCGTGACCTCGTGGAGCTGTTGGACGCGGACCTGTCCGATGACGCCGCCCTCGCCGAGGCGGTGACGGCACTGGCCGGTCATGCGGTGATCCCCGAGGCCCGGCGCCGCGCCGTCGCCCTCGCCCAGCAGGCCGAGGCCGAGCTGGCGCCGCTGCCGGCCGGACCCGCCAAGGATGCCCTCGTCGACTTCGCCACCGCGCTGGTCGAGCGCGCCGGCTGACCGCCGGGACCGGTCCAGCCCGGCCGCCGAGCAGGTGCGGTCGGGCCGTCACCCGTCAGGCGGCCCGCCGGGCGAGCCGGACCGCCCGCCCGGCGCGAACGGCGTCAGCGGTGAGCGTGACGACCGCGGCCCAGACCAGCGCGAAGCCCCACCACCGGGCCGGCGGCATGTCCTCGTGCAGCACGAGGACGCCGATGCTCAGCTGCAGCACCGGCGTCACGTACTGCAGCATGCCGACGGCGCTCAGCGGCAGCCGTCGGGCGGCGGAGTTGAAGAGCAGCAGCGGTACCGCGGTGACGACGCCGGCGGACGCGAGGGTGAGCGAGTGCCCCACGCCCACGCCGAACGTCCCGGTCCCCCGGACGGCCAGCGCGACGAGGTAGGCGAGGGCGACCGGCGTGAGCGTGAGGGTCTCCACGGCGAGGCCGGGCAGGGCGCCCACCGTGGCGCCCACCCGGTTCTTCAGCAGGCCGTAGGTGCCGAAGCTGACGGCCAGGGCGAGCGCGATCCACGGCAGTCGTCCCGCGCCGACGGTGAGGACCACGACGGAGGCCAGCCCGAGCCCGAGTGCCGTCCACTGGGCCGGGCGGAGCCGTTCGTGCAGCACGACGACGGCCAGGCCGACCGTGACGACCGGGTTGATGAAGTAGCCGAGGGCGGCGTCCACCACCTGGCCTGTCAAGGTGGCGTAGACGTACACCAGCCAGTTGACAGCCAGCAGGACGGCGGCCGTGGCGAGCACGGCCAGGGTCGCCCCGCGTCGGAGCAGTGCGACGACGTCGCGCCAGCCGCGGGTGACCGTGAGCACCACGGCGCAGAACACCAGGGACCACACGATCCGGTGGGCGATGATCTCCACGGCGCCGGCGGGCCGGAGCAGCGGGAAGTACAGCGGCAGTGCACCCCACAGCAGGTAGGCGCCCAGACCCGCGGCCAGCCCGTCGGAGGCTGGGCGTGGACGCTGCACGGCGCCGACCGTAGCCGAGCCGGGTGCCTTCGCCGAGCCCTGTCCAGCCTGCGGCCTACACTGGTTGTCCGAACTCCTCCGCCCCGGTGGCGTCGAGGCGTCCGTCGACCCGGAGGTCTTCATCCGTGAGCAACCCCCTGCGTGTCGCCGTCGTGGGTGCCGGCCCGGCCGGCATCTATGCCGCCGACATCCTGTCCCGGTCCGGCCTCGAGGTGAGCATCGACCTCATCGAGCGGCTGCCCGCCCCGTTCGGCCTGGTGCGCTACGGCGTGGCCCCGGACCACCCGCGGATCAAGCAGATCATCGTGGCCCTGCACACCGTGCTGGCCCGTGGCGACATCCGCCTGCTGGCGGACGTCGACTACGGCACCGACATCACGCTGGACGAGCTGCAGCGGTTCTACGACGCGGTGGTCTTCGCCACCGGCTGCGATCCGCGACGCCGGTCTGCGGGTGCCCGGCGTGGAGCTCGACCGGTTCCTACGGCGCCGCGGACTTCGTGTCCTGGTACGACGGCCACCCCGACGTGTCGCGGATCTGGCCGCTGGACGCCGCCCAGGTGGCGGTCATCGGCGCGGGCAACGTCGCGCTCGACGTCTCGCGGATGCTCGCCAAGCACGCCGACGACCTGCTGCCGACGGATCTCCCGCCGCAACGTGTACGCGACGCTCAAGGCGACGCCGGTCACGGACGTGCACGTGTTCGCCCGGCGCGGGCCGGCGCAGGTGAAGTTCTCGCCGCTGGAGCTGCGCGAGCTGGGTCAGGTGCCCGGACGTCGACGTGGTCGTCTACCCGGAGGACTTCGACTTCGACGAGGGCTCGACGGCAGCGATCCACTCGTCGAACCAGACCAAGCAGGTGGTCAAGACCCTGACCGACTGGACGCTCAAGGAGCCGGAGGACCTGCCGCGCAGTCGGCGCATCCACCTGCACTTCCTGCACCGGCCGGTCGAGGTGCTCGGTGCGGACGGCCACGTCGTCGGCATGCGCACCGAGCGCACCCGGCTGACCGGCGACGGCACCGTCACCGGCACGGGCCAGCTGCACGACTGGCCGGTCCAGGCGGTCTACCGCGCGGTCGGGTACTTCGGCTCGCCGCTGGCGGACCTGCCGTTCGACGAGGTGGACGGCGTGGTGCCGAACCGCGAGGGGCGCGTGCTCGACGTCGAGGGCAGCCCGGTCCCGGGGGTGTACGTGACGGGCTGGATCAAACGGGGGCCGGTCGGGCTCATCGGGCACACGAAGTCCGACGCCGCCGAGACGGTCCGCCACCTCATCGAGGACGTGGCAGCCGCGGGGAACGCCCGCAGCGCACCGGAGCGGGACCCCGACGCCGTGGTGTCGTTCCTCGCCGCGCGGGGCGTGCGGGTGGTCGACTGGTCCGGCTGGCAGCTGCTGGACGCCTACGAGCGCCGGCTCGGCCAGGCCGAGGGCCGCGAACGGGTCAAGGTCGTCGGCCGCGAGGAGATGGTCCGGATCGCCGGGGGCGAGCTCCTCGACCGCTGACCGCCCGGCCCGGAACGGATCGGGTCGGGGAACTGCCCGGCATGTTGGGGCGTTGTGCGCGACAGGAGGTCAGCCATGGGACATCGGCACCACAACGGGCTGAAGACGGCCGCCCTGTTCGGCGTGCTGTGGGCGGTGCTGCTCGGCATCGGTGCGCTCGTCGGTGGCGGGCGGTACATCGGTTGGTTCGCGGTCTTCGGGCTGGGGATGACCGCGTACAGCTACTGGAACTCCGCGACGATCGCGCTGCGGGCCATGCGCGCCCGCCCGGTGAGCGAGCTCGAGCAGCCCGGCATGTACCGGATCGTGCGGGAGCTGTCCACCGCGGCCCGCCAGCCGATGCCCCGGCTGTTCGTGTCCCCGACGGCGGCTCCCAATGCGTTCGCCACGGGCCGCAACCCGCGCAACGCCGCGGTGTGCTGCACGGAGGGGATCCTCGAGCTGCTCGACGAGCGGGAGCTGCGTGGGGTGCTCGGCCACGAGCTCATGCACGTGTACAACCGGGACATCCTCACGTCCTCCATCGCCGCCGCGGTGGCCGGCGTCATCACCTCGGTGGCTCAGTTCGTGCTGTTCTTCGGCGGCGGGAACGGCCGCGAACGGGGCGGCAATCCGCTGGCCATGGTGGCCACGGCGTTGCTGGCACCGCTGGCCGCGACGATGATCCAGCTGGCCATCAGCCGCACCCGCGAGTACGACGCCGACGAGGACGGGGCCCGCCTCACCGGTGACCCGTCAGCGCTCGCCTCCGCCCTGCGCAAGCTGGAGTCCGGGACGAAGGCGCGCCCGCTGCCGCAGGACCGCGAGCTGGTCAACGTCTCCCACGTCATGATCGCCAACCCGTTCTCCGGCGCCGGCGCGGCGCGGTTGTTCTCCACGCACCCGCCGATGGCGGACCGCATCGCCCGGCTGCAGCGGATGGCCGGCGAGCAGGGCGGCATCACCCGGTACTGACGCCGCCGGTGCGCGGACGACCTGAGCGTGTCGGGGTCGGCCGGCCGGCGCGCGGGCGACCGGTGGCGGCGCGTGGTCAGCGGTAGTTGACGAACTGCAGCGCCGCGTCCACGTCGGCGCCCTTGAGCAGGGCGATGACGGCCTGCAGGTCGTCGCGGCTCTTCGCAGCGACCCGCAGCTCGTCGCCCTGGACCTGGGCGCGGACGCCCTTCGGCCCGTCGTCGCGGACCAGCCGAGCGAGGGTGCGGGCGACCTCGCTGGTCAGCCCTTGCCGCAGGGTGGCCTCCAGCCGGTACTCCTTGCCGGACGGGCGGGGCTCGCCGACCTCGATCGACTTCAGCGAGATACCCCGCTTCACCAGCCGGGTCTGCAGGACATCGAGCACGGCGCGGACGCGGTCCGCCGAGTTGGCCGTCATGAGGATGGTGTCCCCGCTCCAGGCGATCGAGGCACCCACGCCCTTGAAGTCGTAGCGCTGGCCGATCTCCTTGGCCGTCTGGTTGACGGCGTTGTCGACCTCCTGGCGGTCGACCTTGCTGACGACGTCGAACGACGACTCGCTCGCCACGGGGCTGCTCCTTCGGGTGTGCTCCCGGCCGGGCACCGGGCCGGTGGATCGATGATCGCACGGGGCGGCGCACGCAGACGGGGTGGCGCACGCAGACGAGGCCGTGCGCGCCGAGCCGCGGCCGGCGTGCGCCGAGCCGGCAGCGGCCTGTACTGACCCGCGGCCGGCGTGCGCCGTCAGCCCTGTGGGCCGTCGCCCCGGGCGGCGTGCGCCGCGGACTGGGGCGTGCTGCCGGCCTCACCGGCGGCCAGCGGCCGGACCCTGACGGCGGTGCCGTAGGCGCACAGCTCGCTCCAGGTGTCGCCCAGCGAGCTGGCATCGAACCGGGTGCCGATGACCGCGTTCGCGCCGCGCGCCTGCGCCTCGGCCACCAGCCGGGCCAGGGCCTCGGCCCGGGACTCCTGCAGATTGCGGGTCATCTCCGGGAGCTCCCCGCCGACCAGGGACCGCAGCCCCGCGCTGAGCTGGGCGCCGACGTTGCGACTGCGCACGGTCACGCCCATGACTTCGCCGATCACGGCTTCCACCGCGTAGCCGGGCACCGAGTTCGTGGTGACGACGATCATGGGGCTCCCTCGGATTTCGTGCGGGCTCGGCCGCGACTGTATCCTTGGCGGCGCCCGAGGCCGGGAGGTCGTGGGCGTCGTGCGGCCGGACCGGTGTCCGGCACGGCGGGTTACCCGAGTGGCCAAAGGGGGCTGACTGTAAATCAGCTGGCAACGCCTACGGGGGTTCGAATCCCTCACCCGCCACCAGCACGCAGGGCGTCCCCGAGGGTCGGGGGCGCCCGGCGTCGCTCCCGGACCGGTGGGTGCGGCGCGTTGTCGTCGAGTCGTCCGTGACGGCACATCCAGGAGGTCGCCGCGCGGCGGCCCTGAGCACGGGTGCGCTGGTCGGGGCGCGATTTCGCGGCACGGACGGGCCCCGTGTACCCTGGCTCGCGCTGCCCCGATAGCTCAGTCGGCAGAGCGTCTCCATGGTAAGGAGAAGGTCAAGGGTTCGATTCCCTTTCGGGGCTCTGCAGGTGTTGCACCGCACGCCGCCCAGCCGGGCGGACGGTCGGCGAGGCACCCAGCGGCGGGGTAGCTCAGGTGGTTAGAGCACACGGCTCATAATCGTGGTGTCGCGGGTTCGAGTCCCGCCCCCGCTACCAGGACGAGGATCGCGCGCCGTCCCCGGCGCGCCACGACGAGATGGCAGCGCCCGCGGGCGCGAGAGGTGATACCGACATGGCCAGCAGGACCGCGGACGTCCGCCCGAAGATCACGCTTGCGTGCACCGAGTGCAAGGAGCGCAACTACATCACGCGGAAGAACCGGCGCAACGACCCGGACCGCCTCGAGATGATGAAGTACTGCCCGCGCGACCGCCGGCACACCCTGCACCGCGAGACCCGCTGAGCCTCGTGGTCGACGCCTCGTTCGTCGGCCGGGTGTACCCGCCGGCCGGTGTCTACGAGGTGGGCCGGGCGACGATCCGGGCGTTTGCGCAGGCCGTGGGGGCGACCCACCCCGCGCACACGGACCCGGCCGCTGCCCGCGCCCTCGGGTACCCGGACGTGATCGCCCCGGTGACCTTCGCCGTGATCGTCGCGCAGCGGGCCGAGGCGGCCTACGTCGGGGACCCGGCAGCCGGCATCGACTTCTCCCGGGTGGTCCACGCCGCCGAGCAGTTCACCCACCATCGACCGATCCACGCCGGCGACCGGCTGGCTGCGACGCTGCACGTGGACTCGGTGACCGAGCGCGGGGGTCTGGCGACCGTGACGACCCGCACCGAGGTCGTGGCGGAGGACGGGGAGCCGGTGTGCACCGTGGTGTCCACGCTGGCGGTCCGCGGGGAGGGCCACTGATGCCCGCGCTCGCCGACCTGACCGTCGGGATGGAGCTGGCCCGGCGGGTGCTGACCGTCGACCGTGCCGGGCTGGTGCGCTACGCCGGCGCCAGCGGGGACCTCAACCCGATCCACTGGAACGAGCGTGCCGCCCGTGCGGCCGGCCTGCCCGGTGTCATCGCCCACGGGATGTGGACGATGGCCGCGGCGTCCACGGTCGTCGCGGACTGGGCCGGCGACCCGGGCGCGGTGGTGGACTACCAGGCCCGGTTCACCCGTCCCGTGGTGGTGCCGGATCCCGGCGAGGCTGAGGTGGAGGTCGTCGCCGTGGCCGGCGTGATCGACGCTGCGGCCGGCACCGTGCGGGTCGATCTCACGGTGACCAGCGCCGGGACGCGCGTGCTCGGCCGGGCGCAGGCGGTCGTCCGGTTGGTCTGAGCGGGTCAGCGCGGCGCGGGCCCGGTCGTGGTCCCCAGCCGCAGCTGCACCGGCAGGACGACGGGTGCGGGCACCTGCCCCTCGAGCAGCTGCTCGACGGCGTGCCCGATGGCCGCCCCCTTCTCGGCGAGCGGCTGTGCCACCGTGGTGAGCCGGTCCGCCCCGAGCCAGGGCAGGTCGAGGCCGTCGAAGCCGGCGACCGACACGTCCTCGGGCACCCGCAGGCCGAGCTCCCGGGCGGCGAGCACGACCCCTGAGGCGAGCAGGTCGGACTGGGCCACCACCGCGGTGGGTCGGTCGGGCCCGGCGAGCAGCACGCGGCCGGCGGCGGTGCCGTGCTCCACGAGCGAGCCGGCCGTCTCGTAGACGGCGGTCGGTCGGACGCCGGCGTCGAGCAGGCCGGCGAGCCGGCGGCGGGTGATCCGCCGCGGCACGTGTGCCCACCGGTCTGGCGGGACCGGACCCTCCCGTGGCGACGCGTCGAAGCTCAGCGTGACGGTGGCGATCCGCTCGTGGCCCAGCGAACGCAGGTACCTGGCCAGCTCGGCGATGCCGCTGCGGTCCTCGATGCCGACGGCGGCGATGCGGGCCATCGGTTCGCCCTCGACGACCACGGCCGGGATGCCCCGGTGGTGCAGGGTGGCCAGCAGCGGGTCATCGGCGGTGCCGCCCCACAGCAGCACACCGACGTCCATCGCGGCCGAGGCGACCAGCGGGTCGACCGGGTCACCGGGTCCGGAGCCGCCTGGGATGAGCAGCACACCTAGGCCCAACGGGCCCAGCGTCGAGACCAGTCCGTCGAGCACCTGGATGGTGACGGGGTCACGGAACGATCGACGCAGCGCGTCGCCGACGACCACTCCGACGATCCCCGACCGGCCGCTGCGCAGCTGGCGGCCCAGCGGGTTCGGTCCGGAGTAGCCGAGGGCCGTCGCGGCGGAGCGGACCCGCTCGCGGGTCACTGCGGCAATCGGTCCCGCGCCCGAGAATGCCAGCGACGCCGTGGAGACGGAGACTCCGGCGGCGCGGGCGACGTCGGCGAGAGTGGGGCGCTGCGCGGTCACGGTCCCTCCCGTCGTTTGACGCACCGCCCAGGCTACCGGGAGGATGCCGGCATCCTCGCAACGATTCGACCGTGCTCTCGGCACGGGTGTCGAATCGATTCGATCGCGGTATGGAGCTGATGTGGGCCAGGCCAGGGTGCGCGAGCGGCGCGCGGGTACCACGCGTGAGGTCGATCCGGTCGTCTCCCGGGCCCGGTGGTTGCTCCTCGCCCT
>CAVPEV010000055.1:0-17807 GCA_963703555.1 uncultured Actinomycetota bacterium
GCGCGGACGCGCCGGCCCCTGGAGCGGGCTGTGACGGGGCGCCCGCCGAGGGCGCCGGCTGCACGGGCGTCCCGGCCGGGGACGTGGGCTCGGGGGGGGTGGGCAGGCCCGGCTGGGTCCCGTCGGGACCGTCCGTCGGCGGCTGGGACACCGGATCGGGCCCTGGGGGTGTGGTGCTCATGGGATCACGCTCCTTCGACTGGGTCAGCACACCGCACCGGCCTGGGAGTTCACTCACCACTTCCTGAGAGGTTAGTGAACATCCGCTCGAACGACGGCCCGGGTGGCGGCGGCCTGCCCCGCCTCGACGAGCCGTGCGTCGAGCGGTCTGCGGCCCGCGCGGTCGACCAGGACGTCGAGCACCCCGAGTCCACGGACAGGTGCAGCGAGCGCGTCGGCCAGCCCGGCCGGCTCCGCCACCCGCGCGTAGTGCGCGCCATAGCCCGCGCACAGCCCGGCCAGATCCGCCTGCTGCGGCGTGGCGAAGACTCGCTCGGCGACCGCCGCGAAGCGGGGGTCGCCGTGTTCGAGCGTGGCGAACATCGACCCGCCGCCGTCGTGCGCCACCACCAGGAGGAGGTCCGGACGTGGCTCGCCGGGGCCGACCAGCAGCCCGCCGACGTCGTGCAGGAAGGTCAGGTCGCCGAGCAGCGCCCGGGTTGGTCGTCCGGGCAGGCCGAGAGCCACCCCTGCGGCCGTGGAGGTGGTGCCGTCGATGCCGGCCAGCCCGCGGTTGGCGACCACCAGGGGCGGCTGCTCCCAGCGCGCGACGAGGTCCAGGTCGCGGACCGGGTTGCTGGCGCCCACCACCAGCACGTCACCGGGCCCGCTCACCGCGGCCACCGCGCGGGCCAGCAGCGGCCCGCTCAGCGTGCCGGAGGCGGCGTCCGCGTCGATGACGGCGTCGACGGCCTCGGCCGCCGCCGCGCCGGCAGCCCGCCAGGTGTGCCCCCATCCCGCAGGCTGGCGGGCGGCCAGCACCGCCGCCGCCAGCTGGTCCGCCGAGGTGAGCACGTCGGAGGCGGTCCGCCCGGCGTCCGGCCAGTCGCGCCCGTGCGGGGCCACCACGACGACGTCGACATCAGACCGCGCCAGCAGGGCAGACACCGGCCGAGACAGCGTCGGCCGGCCGAGCACGACCGCCCGGCGCACCCGCCCGCCCAGCCCGGGCAGGCCGAGCAGCAACCGCCCCGCCGGGACCGCCAGTCCGCCGCCCCACGCCCCGGACGACGGCTCCGCGACGAGCGGCCAGCCGGTGGCCTCAGCCAGGGCACGGGCCGCCTGCCCCGCGCCGTCGCCGGCGATCAGCACGGTCGGCATGCTCCGTCGGGCGCGCCGTCCCGGCACCGCACCGGCTTCGACCGGCCCGCGCGCAACGGCAGGCGGCAATGCCGCTGCGGGCGCCGCACGGGCGAGCACACGCACCAGTCCGGCCTCGGACGGTCGGGGCCAGCCGTCGTCCTCGCCGGGGGCCAGCGGCTCGCGGTACGCCAGGTCGAGGTGCACCGGGCCCGGCTCGTCCGTGCGCAGACCCAGCGCCGCCGCCACCGCCCGGGAGGCGAGGTGACGCAGGTCGCGGTCCTCCCCCGGCCGTCCGGTCGGCGCCGGGACGTCCACCGCGAGCCGCACCGCGGTGCCGAACAGACCGACCTGGTCGGTGGTCTGGTTGGCCCCGGTACCGCGCAGCTCGTGCGGGCGGTCGGCCGTGAGCAGGAGCAGCGGCAGCCGGGCGTGGTGGGCCTCCAGCACGGCCGGGTGCAGGTTGGCCGCCGCCGTGCCCGACGTCGTGACGACCGCCACCGCCCGCGGCTCGCCCGCGGCCACCGCGGCCCGGGCGAGCCCGAGCGCGAGGAACGCGGCGCTGCGCTCGTCGACGCGCACGTGCAGGCGGACCGCGGGCGCACCGGCCGGCCGCCGGCCGCGCGGCAGGGCTGCGTCGGCCAGGGCGTAGGCCAGCGGGGCGCTGCGCGAACCCGGGGCGAGGACCACGTCCCGCACGCCGAGCGCTGCCAGGGCCTGCACGAGCACCCGGGCGGCGGTGACGGCCGGTACGCGGTCGGGCGACGACGCGGGCTCGTCGGAGTCGGTCACGGCACCACGCTACCGGCGGCCACCGACGCGACCTCGGCCAGCCGACGCCGCCAGCGGGCAGCCACCTCGGCCGGCGCGGCGGTGGCCCGCAACCGCTCGGGGTCCGGCCGCGCGGCGAGCGCACGCCGCACGTCCAGCTCGCCGTGCACCGCGCGGAGCGGGTCGGTCACCACGTCGTCGGTGAGCAGCTGCGCGGTGTTCAGCCCGCACGCATGGCTCAGCTCGGGCAGGGCGGCGGCCAGGGCCACGCCGGCCGCCAGCCCCACCGACGTCTCGATCGCCGAGGACACGACGACCGGCAGCCCGATCCGCTCGGCCAGCTCCAGGCAGGCCCACACCCCGCCCAGCGGCTGCACCTTGAGCACGACGACGTCCGCAGCCTGGGCGCGGGCCACCGCCAGCGGGTCCGCCGCCCGGCGGATCGACTCGTCGGCGGCGACCGGCACGCCGCCCCGGCGACGGACCTCGGCCAGCTCCGGCACGGTGCGCACCGGCTGCTCCGCGTACTCCAGGCCGCCGGCCGCGCGGTCCAGCACGCGCAGGTGCACCAGCGCGGTGTCCACGTCCCAGCCCGCGTTGGCGTCGACGCGGATCGCCCCGCCGGGCCCGAGCGCGTCGCGGACGGCTTCCACCCGGGCCACCTCCTCGCCCAGCGACTGGCCGGGCTCGGCGACCTTGACCTTCGCCGTCCGGCAGCCCCCCGACCCGACGACCACCGCGTGCGCAGCCGCCGGCCCGACCGCCGGCACGGTGACGTTCACCGGCACCCGGTCGCGGACCGGGGCCGGCCAGCCGACGTCGGCGGCCTCGCGGGCGGCGCGCAGCCAGGCGGCCGACTCCTCGGCGTCGTAGTCCCAGAACGGGCTGAACTCCGCCCAGCCGGCGTCCCCGCGCCAGAGCATCCCCTCCCGGACGTCGATCCGGCGGAACCGGGTGCGCAGGGCGATCGCGTAGACGCCGATCCGCTCGATCGGGGGCAGGGAGGCGGGCACCGACCCAGGGTAGGTCGCCGCCCGACCCGGTCCCGGACCCGGTGCCCGTCGTCCGGGGTCCCAGCCGGCCCGGGCCCGTCTACGCTCGCCCGCATGAGCGCGTTGCCGGAGGTCTCCGAGACGTTCGACCCCACCCGCTGGCGCACGGTCGCCGGCTTCACCGACCTCACCGACCTCACCTACCACCGGGGCGTGCGGCGCTCCGACGACGGGCGGGTGGTCGACCTGCCGGTCGTCCGGGTGGCCTTCGACCGCCCCGAGGTGCGCAACGCGTTCCGCCCACACACCGTCGACGAGCTCTACCGCGTCCTCGACCACGCCCGGTCCAGCTCGGACGTCGGCACGGTCCTGCTGACCGGCAACGGACCCAGCCCCCGCGACGGTGGGTGGGCGTTCTGCTCCGGCGGGGACCAACGCATCCGCGGCCGGGACGGCTACCGCTACACGAGGGACCCCGACCAGCAGACCGCCGACGGCATCGACCCGGCTCGCGCCGGCCGGCTGCACATCCTCGAGGTGCAGCGACTCGTCCGCACCATGCCCAAGGTCGTCGTCGCCCTGGTCAACGGCTGGGCGGCCGGCGGCGGCCACTCGTCTGCACGTGGTGGCGGACCTGACGATCGCCAGCCGCGAGCACGCCCGGTTCAAGCAGACCGACGCGAACGTCGGCTGCTTCGACGGCGGGTACGGCTCGGCGCTGCTCGCCCGGCAGGTCGGCCAGAAGCGGGCGCGGGAGATCTTCTTCCTGGCGCAGGAGTACTCCGCCCAGCAGGCCTACGAGTGGGGGGCGGTCAACGACGTCGTGCCGCACCAGCGGCTGGAGGCCGCCGGCCTGGAGTACGCACGGATCGTCGCGTCGAAGTCGCCGCAGGCGATCCGGATGCTCAAGCTCGCCTTCAACCTCGCCGACGACGGCCTGGCCGGCCAGCAGGCGTTCGCCGGGGAGGCGACCCGGCTGGCGTACATGACGGACGAGGCCGTCGAGGGCCGGGACGCCTTCCTCGAGCACCGCGAGCCGGACTGGTCACGGTTCCCCTACCGGTACTGAGACCGCCCGGGCTCCGGTCCCCGGCCAGGAGTGCCGCACGGACGGAGCCGCACCAGCCCGCATCAGCCGATCGTCAGCGAGCCGGTCTCGGCCGGCACGAGCTCGACCCAAGTGTTGCCGGGGGCCAACGGCGCAGCAGCGCCGTCGGCGGCGAACAGCTGCAGCGGCGCGTCCGGCGAGTCCTTGCGCCAGTGCACGTCCAGCACCTGACCCCCGGTGGCCACGAGACCGTCGCCGGAGCCGACCAACGTGTAGGTCGGCACGGAGGCGCCGTTCTGCGCGCCGAACCCGGAGGCGGGATGGGATGCGGTGATCGCGACGACGTTCACGGCGGACAGCCGGGCGCCGCTCGCCGCGGTGGCCGGCACGCTGCCCTCGGACCGCAGCCAGGTACCGGTGCCGGCATCCCAGGACCACGCCGGGCTGGACGCGGCCGACAGTCGCAAGGACAGGCTCGTCGCCGGCCGGCCCTGGGCCACTGCGGCGGCCTGGGCGGGCGTCCGGGCGAACACGAACTGCTCGGGCGGCGGCGCCTGGTGCCCCGCGTCCGCCTGGGCCCACAGCGCCTTCGGGTCCCCGTAGACGTTGTGCGGTGCACTGCGCGCGGAGATCCGGTACAGGCCGGGTGCACCGGCGTCGTGGCTGATCGCCTGCAGCGGGGAGTCCCGGACCAGGGCGAGGATGCCGGCCTGTCCGCCGGAGAACACGAACAGCCCGTGGGTGGGACCGACTGCCGGCGGGTCCATCGGGCGCACCGAGCGGATCGGACCGATCTCGGCGGGGACCTGGGAGTGGAACACCGCGATGAACCGGGAGACGTCGAACTCGACGATCGTCTCCCAGACGACGTCGGCCTGCTCCAGGCCGGTCTGCGGACGCGCCTGGGAGGTGTTCTCGATCTTCACCGCGAGCGCGGGACGGCTGACCACGTCCCCGGGCACGCCGGTGAGCGGCCAGGTCGCCGGCAGGGTCGGCGTCGGCGCGGCCGACTTGTTCGCCGTCACGCCGGCCTGGGCGGTGACGGTCGAGGCGGGTGACGGCGTGGAGCCGCACGCGGCGAGCACCATCGACGCCGTCAGGGCCGCCAGCACGGCCAGCACCCCGTGCCCGGTGCGGTCACCCTGCTCGATCCCCATCTCGCCTCCCGTGCCGCCCGGGGCGACGATCCCGGCGACGTCCGCCACTGTACGGGTCCCCCCTACCCTGGGGCGGTGAGCCGACCGGTGCGCCTCGTCAGCGCTCGAGCAACCCTGGACCTGGCCGCGGCGCTGGCGGACGCTCTCGACGGCTCCGGGCCGGCGGTCGAGGTGGTGCCCGCCCGGGGCCCGCACCACGCCGTGGGGACCCGTGGGGGCCCGGCACCGGACGCCGACGCGGGTCCGGGGGCGCGGCATGGCGGGGCATCGGCGACGGCCGTCGAGGTGCCCGACGACGTGGCCGTCGTGGTCCGCACGTCCGGTTCCACCGGCGACCCGCACGGCGTGCTGCTCACCACGGCCGCGCTGCGCGCGTCGGCGTCGGCGACCGCCGCCCGGCTGGGCGGCCCGGGACGGTGGCTGCTCACCCTGCCGACCGAGCACGTGGCCGGGCTGCAGGTGGTGGTGCGCAGCGTGCTGGCCGGCGGCGAGCCTGTGGTCGGGGCGGGCGGCGCCTTCCGCGCCAACTCCTTCGCCGCGGCCGTGCGCCGACTGGTCGACGCGACCGACGGCGCGGCGCCGTCTCGCCGGTACGGCTCCCTGGTGCCGACCCAGCTGTACCGCGCCCTGGCCTCCCCCCAGGCGGTGGCCGCGCTGCGCGACCTCGACGCCGTGCTGGTCGGCGGGGCGGCCACCGGCGACGGCCTGCTGCAGCGGGCCCGCGACGCCGGGGTGCCGGTGGTCACCACCTACGGGATGTCGGAGACGTGCGGGGGCTGTGTGTACGACGACCGTCCGCTGGACGGCGTGCGGGTCGGCCTCCAGCCCGACGGCCGCGTGCTGCTGGCAGGCCCGGTCCTCGCCCGGGGCTACCTCGGCCGACCCGACCTCGACGAGCAGGCGTTCGTGCGCCGGGACGGCGTGCGGTGGCTGCGCACCGGTGACGTCGGGGAGATCACGAGCGGGCCGGAGGGCACCCGACTGCGGGTGCTCGGCCGGATCGATGACGTCGTCGTCACCGGGGGGGTGAACGTCCTGCCGGCCGCGGTCGAGCGGGTCATCGGCGCCCTCGACGGCGTCGACCAGGTCTGCGTGGTCGACCTGCCGGACCCCGAGTGGGGTCGGGCGATCGTCGCGCTCGTCGTGCCGTCGCCGGGCAGTCGGGTCCCCGTCGACGCCCGCGTGCGAGCGGAGGTGGCCGCGGCTCTCGGGCGGGCGGCGGCCCCGCGCCGGGTGCTCCTGGTGGACGCCCTGCCGTTGCGCGGCCCCGGCAAGCCGGACCGGCAGGCGGCCCGACGGCTCGCCGCGGCGGCGCTCGGGCCTGCCTCGCCCTGACCGCGCCTCGACCCCGCTGCCCAGCCGTGCAGGCGCAGGGTCGCCCAGCCCACCGTCCGCCGTCCCCTCACCACCCAGGAGCACCATGGCCACCACCGCCGAGTGGATCGCCGCGGCCCGTCCCCGCACCCTGCCCGCCTCCACCGCGCCCGTCATCGTCGGCACCGGCGCCGCGGCTCAGCTGGACGGTGCAGATCTCGGCCGGGCCGGCCTGGCACTCGTCGTCGCGCTCGCCCTCCAGGTGGGCGTGAACTACGCCAACGACTACTCCGACGGGATCCGCGGGGCGGACGCCGGGCGGGTCGGCCCGGTGCGCCTCACGGCGGCGGGGCTGACCCGGCCCACCCGGGTCCGCTCGGCGGCGTTCGCCGCGTTCGGCGTCGCCGCGCTGGCAGGTCTCGCCCTGGTCGCCCTAGCGGGCCGGTGGTGGCTGCTCGCGGTGGGCGCCCTCGCCATCGTCGCCGCCTGGACATACACCGGCGGGCGCCACCCATACGGCTACCGAGGGCTCGGCGAGGTGGGCGTGTTCGCCTTCTTCGGCCTGTTCGCCACCCTGGGCACCACGTACACCCAGGCCGGGCGGATCTCCTGGCCCGCGGTCGCCGGGGCGGTCGCCGGCGGCCTGCTCGCCTGCGCGCTGCTGATGGCGAACAACCTGCGCGACGTCCCCACTGATGCGCGGGCCGGCAAGCGCACCTTGGCGGTGCGGCTCGGTGAGCGCCGGGCGCGGCGCTGGTACGCCGCGTTCGTCCTGGTCCCGTTGCCGCTCGGCGCAGCGTGCGCACTCGTCGCACCGTGGTCGCTGCTCGTGCTGCTGGTCGCCGCGCCATCCGTGGTGCTCGCGGGCACCGTGCTGGCAGGGGCCCGCGGAGGGGCCCTGGTCCCGGTGCTCGCCGCCACCGGGACCCTGGAGCTCGCCTACGGCCTGCTGCTGGGGCTGGGCCTGGCGCTCTGAGACTCGGCGGCCGGGCCCGCTCCACGGACATCGTCCGGACCGGCGGGGCGATTCGCGTCGGCTGCTCCCGGACAGGTGCCGGCGGGGCCCACGGTGTCGGCAGGGCCGGTCACGTCCGCCAGGTCGACCGCGTCGACCGCGGCGTCCTCCACCGCCGCGTCCTCGCGCGCACGGTCCGGCAGGAGCCCCCGCTGGGAGCGGCGTCGCGCGTGCGCCGCGAGCGCCGCCGCTGCGGCGTCCCGCTCGTGCGCCAGCGCGACGTAGGCGATGCCCGCCGCGAGGAACGCAGCCACGACGACTGCCAGCCACACCTGCATGCCGGCCCGCCACAGCAGGCCCGCGCAGACCACGAGCAGGCCGAGACGCTCCAGGGAGTACCGCAGCACGGGCACCGGTTCAGCCTAACGGGCGTCGCACGCCACGACGGCACGGATCCCCCGCCGTCTAGGCTCGCCCGGTGAGCACCCCCGTCGTGGTTCGCGCCGTCCGCGGATGAGCGGCTTCCTGGCGCAGATCGCCAACGACCCCGCCTGGATGGTCTACGCCATCGTCGGCCTGGTCGTGTTCGCGGAGGACGCGCTGTTCGTGGGGTTCGTGGTACCCGGCGAGACCGCCGCGATCCTCGGCGGTGTCGCCGCCAGCCGCGGTCACGTCGAGGTCGTCACCGTCACGGTGGTCGTCGTCGGAGCGGCGATCCTCGGCGACAGCGTCGGGTACCAGGTGGGACGGCACTGGGGCGTGCAGCTGCTGGAGGGGAAGGTCTTCGCGCGGCACCGCACGCGGGTGGCCGACGCCCAGGACCTGCTGGCCCGGCGGGGTGGCGCAGCCGTGTTCCTGGGTCGCTGGGTGGCGTTCTTCCGGGCCGTCATGCCTGCCCTCGCCGGGACCGCGCGGATGCCCTACCGCACCTTCCTCGCCTTCAACGCGGCCGGCGGCATCATCTGGGGGACGGTCGTCGTCCTCGTCGGCTACGTCGCGGCCGGCTCCTATGCGCAGGTCGAGCGCCAGATCGGGCGCGGTGCCGCGATCGGAGCTGCTGGCGTCGTCCTCGGTGCGCTGGTGGCGTGGCGGGTCCGCCGCCGCCGCGAGACGCCGTCGTCACCCGACGGGACGGCGCGCTGACCGCGGGCGCCACGGCCGGGGCCGCAGTCCGCACCTTGTCCCCACGCCCGCTCCGGACGACCATCGCGCCATGGACCTGCCCGCAACACCCCTGGCCGCACCCGCCGCTCCGGTGAGCGCACTGCCCCTGTCGGCGCACGCCGAGCTGCACCGCGCGCCGGGCACCGACCCGGTGGCCATCCTGCAGGCGCAGGAGGCGACCCGGCTGGCGGACCTGCTCCCGCTGCGGCACGCGCGCATGGCGGTCAGCCCGTTCACGTTCCTGTGCGGCTCGGCCGCGGTGCTGGCCGCCGACCTGGCCGCTGGGGCGTCCACCGACCTGACCGTGCAACTGTGCGGGGACGCGCACGTGGCGAACTTCGGGCTGTTCGGCTCCGCGGAGCGCCGGCTGCTGTTCGACTTCGACGACTTCGACGAGACCTACCCGGGCCCCTTCGAGTGGGACCTCAAGCGGCTGGTGGCCAGCCTCGACGTCGCCGCGCGCGACAACGGATTCGGCCGCAGGGACCGCGCCCGGATCGTCCGGGGCACGGTCAAGGCGTATGCCCGGGCCATGGCCGGGTTCGCCGACATGTCGACCCTGGACGTCTGGTACGCCCGCGCCGACGTGCACGAGGCTGCTGCGGTCCTCAGGCACGCCGTCGGGACACCGCCGCGCCGCACGCAGTCCGAGGCAGCAGGCCGTGGCGCGGCCCGAGCCCGCCGGCGCGACGTGCGCCACGCTCCGGACCGGCTCACCGAGGTCGTCGGCGGGCGGCGCCGATTCGTGTCCGACCCGCCGTCCCAGGTCCCGCTGACCGAGCTGCTGCCCCCTGCGGACCAGGACGCGGCGATGGAGGCCGTCCGCGAGATCGTCCAGCGGTACCGCGCCAGCCTGATCAGCGACCGCCGACGTCTGCTCTCCGCCTACCGGGTGATCGACGTGGCGCAGCAGGTCGTCGGCGTGGGGTCCGTGGGGACCCGGTGCTGGGTCGCCCTGCTCGCCGGGGTCGACGACGAGGACCTGCTCGTGCTGCAGGTGAAGGAGGCCGTCCCCGCCGTACTGGCGGCCTACCTGCCGCCGCCGGCACCCTCGGCGGCGTTCTCCCAGCAGGGCGAGCGGGTGGTGGCCGGTCAACGGCTCATGCAGGCCGCTTCCGACATCGCCCTGGGCTGGTACCGAGCACCGCACTGGCTCGACGGCAACGTGCACGACTTCTCCGTGCGCGAGCTGCGGGACCGGAAGGGGTCCGCTCGCCTCGAGCGGATGGACCCCGACGCTCTGCGCGACTACGGCAGCCTGTGCGGCCGGACCATGGCCCGCGCGCACGCACGCTCGGGCGACCGCCGCGCCATCGCGGCGTACCTGCGGGACGGCCGTGACCTCGCCCGCGCGCTGGTCGACTTCGCCGAGGCGGCCGCCGACCGCACCGAGGCCGACCTCGAGCGCTTCCGGGCCGCGATGGAGGCCGGCCTGCTCAGCACGGGCCGGCGCGCCGGAGCCTGACGGGGACTCCCTGCGGCGAGCGCCGCCGCCGACCGCCGGGCAGCTCGCCCCGGGTGCCGGCGCGCCGGGCGATTACGCTGACGACCATGCTCAGGCTGCTCGCAACCCTGCTCCCGATCGTCCTCGCGGTCTACGCCGTCATCGACGTGACCCGCAGCGACGAGGAGGAGCGGATGGGCCTGCACCCGGGGATCTGGATCGTCCTCATCGTCGTCGTGCCGGTGCTGGGATCCATCGTCTGGATCGCGACGAGCCGGTCCGTGCGCGCACGGCGCGCCCCTGCGCCCGGGTCGGTCCGGCGGTCCGGCCCGACCGCCCCCGACGACGACCCCGAGTTCCTCCGCCGGCTGGACGAGCAGCACCGCCGCGACCAGGACGACCAGGGCTGACCAGGGCTGACGGGCCGCGCCCCCGGGCGGGGCTGGAGGAGCGTCGGTCCGTCACAGGCCCGAGTACGAGTGCAGGCCGCTGACGAACAGGTTGACCAACGTGAAGTTCGCGATCACCGTCGCGTACCCGACGAGGACCAGACCCGCGGCGCGACGCCCGCTCCAGCCCCGGGTGGACCGGGCGTGCAGGTAGGCGGCGTAGACCACCCAGGCGACGAAGGTGCCGACCTCCTTGGGGTCCCAGCCCCAGTACCGGCCCCAGGCGTGCTCCGCCCAGATCGACCCGGCGATCAGCGTGAACGTCCACAGCACGAAGCCGACGGCGTTGAGCCGGAAGGACCGGGCCTCCAGCTCGCGGGCCGACGGCATCTGCTCCAGCCAGCGGAACCGGCGACCGGTGACCCGCCAGCCGTGCAGGCGGCGGCGCACGGCGTCCATCGCGCGCCACGGCTCCCCCAGGCGGGACCGGCCGGCGGCCCGGGCGTCCCGTAGCAGCTGGAGCACCGCGACGGCGGCTGCGACGGTGAAGATCCCCGTCGCGGTGATCGCCACGCCCACGTGGATGATCAGCCAGTAGCTCTGCAGGGCCGGCTGGACGGCGTCCGCCTTGACGTAGAACGCGTTGAGCGCCAGCACCAGGGCCAGTACCGCGCCGCCGCTGACGACCGTGCCGACGAACGCGATCGGGTGCCGGCGCTGGACCAGGCCGAGCACGACCATGACGACGAACGTGCCGACCAGGGTGAACTCGTACATGTTCGCCGTCGGCCAGCGGCCGGCCGCCACGCCGCGCAGCACGATCGCCACGCCCAGCAGCACGGTGCCCAGCAGCCCGGTCGATCTGGCCACACCGCGTGCCCGCGCGCTGGCCGTCGGCCCCGTACCGCCCGCAGCCCCCTGACCTGCGTGCTCGCCCACGTCACGCCACCCGTCGTCCGGCGCGGTGGCCACGGCGGGGCCGCCCGCCGCGACCGGAGCGCCGTCGGTCCCCACCAGGACCCGGTCACGCACCACCGCGGGGGAGCTCGCGGCGACCGACTGCCGCGGCCGGGCCGCCCGCTCCGCCACCTGCGCGAGCTGCCCGGCGTACGCCACGAGCGCGATGGTCAGCGCGGTCGCGGCGCCCCACACGAGCACGGTGCTCAGGTCACCTGGCGTCATGGTCTGCTGCCTCCTGTCTCACCCGGCTGCCGGGGTCCGGCGACCTCACGCCGTCCGCCGGGGCGGCGATCGCGGTCATCACCTCGTCGAGCTGTGCCTGCAGGCCGAGGTCGTCGCCCCGGGCCAGCGCGGCGCCGGTGACTACCGTAGGACTTTCGTCCTGGCCCGGCACTGCCCGCACCCAGATCCGCCGTCGTGGGACGAACAGCGAGACCGCGAGCCCGGCCGCTGCGGTCAGGGCGAACACCAGCACCCACACCAGCGACGGGTCGTGCCGCAGGTCCAGCGCGACGAACCGAGGCAGGTCCTCGAAGGTCAGGGAGCCCAGCCCGTCGGGCAGCTCGACCGTCTGGCCCGGACGGATCACCAGGGTCACCGGTGCGCCGGCCGAGTCGACGGAGCGGACCAGCCCGGACTGGTCGAGCCGGTAGACGTTCTGCGGCACGCCGTCGTCCAGGCCCAGGTCGCCGGACCACACCGACAGCACCAGGGCCGGGTCGTCGGCCTGCGGCCCGGCCGACGTCCAGGTGCTGTCGGGCGACCGCCGGGCGGTCGGCAACAGGTCTCCCTGCAGCCCGATCTGCGGCTGGCCGCCGGTGACGTCCGGCACCTTGACCACGCCACGGGAGGCGTACGTGGCGTCCTGCGGCAGGAACGGCACGGCGCCGGAGAATGCCACGGCGCCTGCGGCGTCGCGCACCGTGAGGCGTGGCGCATAGCCGTTGCCCTGCAGATAGACCTTTGCGCCCCCGGCGTCGAGCGGGTGGTTGACCTTGATCGTGCGGGCCTGCGCGGCCGAGCCGGGCTCGGCCACCGTGACGTGCGCGGTGAAGTCCCGCGCGGCACTCGTCACCGGGTCGAACCTCGCGTCGAACCGGTCCAGGGTGAGTGTGAACGGGACGAGGTCGGCGGCATCGAACCAGCTGCCGGCCTCGAAGGTGTCGTAGTCGGTCTGCGCGTTGGCGAAGCCCCGCCCCTCGACGATGATCGCCTGGCCCCGGTAGTGCAGCAGCTGCCCGACCGCCACCGACACCAGCAGCCCGACGAGGGCGAGGTGGAACACGATGTTGCCGGTCTCCCGCAGGTAGCCGCGCTCGGCCGCCACCGACCAGGCGTGGCCAGGCTCCTCGTGCACGTCGACCCGGAACCGGGGCCACCAGGCCCGCCCGCGCAGGGCGCCGGCCGCCGCCCGGGCCACCTCCTGCGGAGACCGCTCGCTCGTCCCGGCCGCCCGGGCCGGGAACCGGTCGAACCGCCGGGGGGCGCGCGGCGGCCGGGCGCGCACGGAGCGCAGGTGCAGCCGGGTACGCGGCAGGATGCAGCCCACCAGGGAGACGAACAGCAGCAGGTAGACGGCGGAGAACCAGGCCGACGCGTAGACGTCGAAGAACCCCAGCCGGTCCAGCCAGGGACCGGTCCCCGGGTGGTCGGCGAGGAACTGCGCGACGGCGGCCGGGTCCCGCGGCCGCTGCGGGACGATCGAGCCGGGCACCGCCGCGACGGCCAGCAGCAGGAGGAGCAGCAGCGCGACCCGCATGCTGGTCAGCTGGCGCCAGGCCCACCGGGCCCAGCCGACCGGGCCCAGCCGCGGGAGCGCGGCCGACGCGGCCGACGCGGCCGCGCCGTCGCCGACCTCGGCGCCGTCGGCACCGGTGGCGGCCCGGCGCCGCTCGGCGTCCGCCTCGACGAGCGCGTCCTCGATGCCCTCGGGCACGTGACCGGCCATCGTCACACCACCGGGACGAACGGGTCGGTGCCGGTGAGCAGGCCCTGCAGCCACCCCGCCCAGGACTGCCAGGTGCCCGTGACCAGGGCGAGCCCCAGCGCGACGAGCAGGCCGCCGCCCAGCCGCATGATCGCCCGGCGGTGCCGACGGCCGTACGCCAGCGCTCGCCGACTGCGGCCCAGCCCGAGCGCGACGAGCAGGAACGGCACCCCCAGGCCGAGGCAGAACGCTGCCGACAGCACGCCGCCGCGCAGTGCCGACCCACCGTCCAGGGACAGCGCCAGGATCGCGGCGAGCGTGGGACCGATACATGGCGCCCAGCCGATGCCGAAGGTCAGCCCCAGCACCGGCGCGCCCCACAGGCCGGCCCGGGCAGGCACGCGCAGCCGGACGTCCTGCTGCAGGAACGGCACCAACCCGACGAAAGCCAACCCCATGACGATGACGAGGACCCCGAGGACCCGGGTGAGCGGGTCCTGCCAGCGGACCAGCGCCGCACCGAGCGACCCGGCCAGCACCCCGTAGGCCAGGAACACCGCGGTGAACCCCGCGACGAACAGGGCGACGCCGGCGAGCAGCCGACCGCGCGCGGGAGCGGTGCCGCGCCCGGCCTGGCTCCCGCCACCGCCCACGGCGGTACCCGACATGCCCCCGAGGTAGCCCAGGTACCCGGGCACCAGCGGGAGGACGCACGGCGACGCGAAGGAGACCGTCCCGGCGAGCACGGCCACCGGGACGGCCAGCAGCAGCGACCCGGACACGGCCGTCGAGGCGAACGCGGCGCCGATGCCCGCCGTCAGCAGGCCCGTCACGGCGCCGCGGTCCCCTCGGCAGACGGGCCGCCATCCTCGGTGAGCACGTCGTCGATCATGCCGCTCAGCACGGACCGGTCGGCGCGGCCGAGAACGCGAGCGGCGACCCGGCCCTGCGGGTCGAGCACCACGGTGGTCGGCACGGCCTGCACCGGGACGGCGCCGGACAGTGCGGCGACGGCCGACCCGTCGGTGTCCAGGATGCTCGGGTAGGGCACCGCGAAGGTGCGCTGGAACGCACCGGCGGCGCCGGCGTCGTCCGTGCCGTTGATGCCCAGCAGGTGGACGCCGTCGGCGGCGCGGTCCGTGGCCAGCGCAGCGAGGTCACCGGCCTCCGCCCGGCACGGGGGGCACGCCGCGTACCAGGTGTTGAGCACGACGACGTCGCCGCGCCAGGCGGTCACGTCCTGCACCTGCCCGGCGACGTCGGTGCCGGACAGCTCCACGGGAGCGCCACGGCCGGCCGGCGGCCAGGTCCGCACCGTCCCGTCGGCCGACCGGTAGCCCTGCTCCGCGACGGCCGTCGCCGCCGGGACCGGCGCGCTGCTCCCGCAGCCCGCCAGGGTTGCCGCGCCGAGCACGGGCACGACGAGCAGCCCCACCCACCGCCGGGACCGGCGTGCCGGCACTGCGGCGCTCATGCCCCTGGCACCGGGGAGGCGCCCGGGAGCAGGTCCGCCGCCGGCTCGGTGTAACCGATCCCGACGAGCCGGTCGCCGTCGTAGCGCAGGCTCGTCAACGAGGCCAGCGAGCACTGCCGGTGGCGCGGGTCGTGCCAGAGCCGGCGTCCCTCCAGCGCGCTACGGGTCACCCAGATCGGCAGCTGGTGGGTGACCAGCAGGGCCTCGTGCCCGCGGGCCCGCTCGCGGACGTCGTCGACCGCCGCGAGCATCCGTGCGGCCTGGTCCCGGTACGGCTCACCCCAGGACGGGCGCATCGGGTTGCGCACGGCCGACCAGTGCCGCACGTGGCGCAACGAGCCCTCGCCCACGCCGAACCGCAGGCCCTCGAAGTGGTTGGCCGCCTCGATCAGCCGTGGATCGGTGAGCACCGGCAGACCGAAGGCCTCGGCCACCGGCACGGCGGTCTGCTGGGCCCGCTCCAGCGGCGAGGAGACGATGACCGTCAGATCGGCGCGCGGCACCCCGGCGTCCCCGGCCAGGTAGGCCGCGACCCGCCCCGCCATGGCCCGCCCGAGCTCAGACAACCCATAGCCGGGCAACCGGCCGTACAGCACGCGCGTGGGGTTGTGGACCTCGCCGTGGCGCAGGAGGTGGACGGTGGTCGAGACCATGGTCCTAGTCTGGCAGCCGTTCCTCGACGGCGCGGCACTCCCCCCGGAGCGCTGTCGCCACCGTGGACATCGCTGTCCCGAGGGCGGCCAGCTGCGCGTCGGAGAGCACGTCGACGAGGTGGTCCCGGACCGCTCCCGCGTGCCCCGGTGCCGCGGCGGCGAGCCGCTGCCAGCCGTGCTGCGTCATCGAGCAGTTCACCCCTCGGGCATCCTCGGTGCAGGCGGACCGCTCGACGAAGCCGGCCGCCTCCATCCGCCGAACGGTGTGCGTCATCCGGCTGCGGGAGTGCGCGACGCCGGAGGCCAGCTCCGACATCCGCAGCGTCCACCCGGGCGTCTCGGACAACCGCACGAGCACCTCGTACTCGCCGAGCGACAACCCCGAGTCCTGCTCGAGCTGGTGCGACAGCGCACCCAGCAGCAGCTCCGTCCCGTCGCGATAGGCCCGCCAGTGGCGCTGCTGCTCGGCGTCGAGCCAGCGCACGTCGGTCGCCTCGGTGGTCACGGTTCTCCTTCCGGGTGGGGCCCAGTCGTCGGCCCGCTTGCCAGTGGGTCCCACAGTGTAGTAGAAACATCAACCACAAGCGTAGTTAACTCTTCAACTACTCCACCCTCGTCCATCCTCAGGAGACCTCATGAGCTCAGCCACCAGCACGCTGCCCACCGAACTGACCACCGGGACCTGGACCATCGACCCGTCCCACAGCGAGGCCTCCTTCCAGGTGCGCCACGCGGGCATCGCGAAGGTGCGCGGCTCGGTGAAGATCGTCTCGGGCCTGATCGTGGTCGGCGAGGACGCGTCCGCCAGCTCGGCGACCGCCACCCTCGACCCGACCACGATCACCACGGGTGACGCCAACCGCGACGGCCACCTGAAGAGCGCGGACTTCTTCGAGGTCGACACCTACCCCGAGTGGACCTTCGCCTCCACCCGGGTGACCGTCGACGGCGACGACTGGGCCGTCGTCGGTGACCTGACGGTGCACGGCGTGACCCGCAGCGTGACGCTCGCCGCCGAGTTCAACGGCACCGCGACCGACTCCTACGGCAACCTCCGGGCCGGCTTCTCGGCCACCACATCGATCTCCCGCAAGGACTTCAACCTGACCTGGAACACGGCGATCGAGGGCGGCGGCGTGCTCGTCGGCGACAAGGTCGGCATCGAGCTGGAGATCTCCGCCATCAAGCAGGTCTGATTCGCGCACCGCTCGCGCCCCAGCCAGGAAGCCCCCGGCCCCCAGCCGGGGGCTTCCTGGCGTGCCGACGACTCGGGCCCCCCGAGCGGCGCGGACCGGGCGTTCAGCGCTCGCGCATCGGCGCCGCGGCTCAGCGCTCCGGCGCGGGCGCGGCCAGGACGTGGCGCACCCGGTCGGCGTCGATGCGCAGGTACCCCTGCCGGACCCCGTCCACCTCGACGACCGGCACCAGGTCCCCGTACCGCTCGTGCAGCTCGGCGGAGGAGTCCACGTCCACCTCCTGCCACGACTGCCCGGTCTGCTCCCGGACTCGTGCGAGCACCGCACGCGCCTGCTCGCACAGGTGGCAGCCGGCCCGCAGGTAGAGGACGATGCGGGCGACCTCCGGGTCCGGCCGCTGGGGCGCGATGGTGGTGTCGGCGGCCATCAGGCGAGCGTAGGCCTCCTCGTTACAGTGGCGGCGTGCGCATGCCCCGTCCCGTCGGCAGCCCGACCCCCGTGGTCGCGCCGACGGGCTCCCCCGCGACACGGACGGACGACGGCCCGGGTCCCGGTGACGTGCCGGGGCGGGTCGGCGCCTTCTTCGACGTCGACAACACGATCATCCGCGGCGCGAGCGCGTTCCACCTGGCCGTCGGTCTGTACCGGCGGGGGTTCTTCCGGCGCCGGGACATCCTCGGCCTCGGCTGGCAGGAGGCCCGCTACCTGGCCCTGGGCGAGAACCGCGAGCAGATCGAGCAGATCCGGTCCCGGGCCCTGAGCATCATGCGCGGCCACTCGGTCGCCGAGATGACCGCCATCGCGGAGAGCGTCTATGACGAGGTGCTCGCCCTGCGCATCTACCCGGGCACCCGCGCCCTGCTCGACGCGCACCTCGCGGCCGGGCACCAGGTCTGGCTCGTCACGGCCAGCCCGGTGGAGATCGGCCGGCTCATCGCCACCCGCCTGGGCGCGACCGGCGCCGTCGGCACCGTGGCCGAGCACCGGGACGGGTTCTACACGGGACGGCTGGTCGGGGACCTGCTGCACGGCCAGGCGAAGGTGCGTGCGGTCCTCGAGATCGC
>CAVPEV010000056.1:0-9828 GCA_963703555.1 uncultured Actinomycetota bacterium
CCACACGGTGCTGACCACGGCGCTCGGCGTGGAGGCGTTCGAGGACCTGGCGCGGATGGCGCGTACCGAGCTGGTCGTCATCGACGAGGACAGCACCGTCCGGAGTCTTGAGCGCGAGCTGCGGTGGAGCTCCGCGTACTACCGGTTGGCCCAGGGCGGGTGACCTGCCTCGCCGGGAGAGGCGCCGACGGCGAACCGTTACCGGACCGTGATGCAGCCACCTTGGTCCCGGCAAATGTTAGCGCTAACATCAACCAACCGAGCAGCGCGGCTCGAGGTCGCCCCCCGCGGGCGGGCCGGCAGCGGAGCCGGACGCATCTCAAGGAGGAGAACCATGGTCAGCTGGACCCATACCCGTCACACCCTCACGGCGGTGCTCGCCGGCACGACCGTCCTCACGCTGGCAGCGTGCGGCGGCGGTGGTGCGGGCGCAGGAGGAGGCGCCGCGACGTCCTCAGCAGGCGCGCAGAACGCCTCCGACGTCCTCATCGGCGTGGCGATGCCCACGAAGTCGTCGGAACGCTGGATCAACGACGGCAACAACCTCAAGAAGCAGCTCGAGGACCTCGGCTACCAGGTCGACCTGCAGTATGCCGAGGACGACATCCCCACGCAGGTCAACCAGATCGACAACATGATGACGCAGGGTGCCGACCTGCTGATCATCGCGTCCATCGACGGCACGGCCCTGTCCAGCCAGCTGGAGGCCGCGCACGCCAACGGCATCCCGGTCATCGCCTACGACCGGCTGATCCGCGAGTCGCCGAACGTCGACTACTACACGACCTTCGACAACTACAAGGTGGGCGTGCAGCAGGCGACGTCGTTGCTCACCGGGATGGGGATTCTTGCCGCGGACGGCACGAAGACCGGCGCTACCGGTCCGTTCACCATCGAGATCTTCGCCGGGTCGCCGGACGACAACAATGCGACGTTCTTCTACAACGGCGCCATGGACACCCTGAAGCCCTATCTCGACGACGGGATGCTCGTCGTGGGCAGCGGACAGACGGACTTTCAGACCGTGGCGACGCTGCGCTGGGACCCGGCGACGGCGCAGGCGCGCATGGAGAACCTGCTCACCTCCACGTACGCCTCGGGTACCCGGATCGCCGGCGTGCTGTCCCCGTTCGACGGCATCTCCATCGGGATCCTCGGGGCGCTCAAGGGTGTCGGCTACGGCACGGCGGACCAGCCCTGGCCGATCGTCACCGGACAGGACGCCGAAGCGGCCTCGATCAAGTCGATCATCGCCGGCGAGCAGTACTCCACGATCTTCAAGGACACCCGCAAGCTCGCCGAGGCCACGGTCACGATGACCCAGTCGATCCTCAAGGGCGAGAAGCCCGAGGTGAACGACACCGCGACCTACGACAACGGTGTGAAGGTCGTGCCGTCGTACCTGCTGCAGTCCGAGATCGTCACGAAGGACAACTACCAGGCCGTGCTCGTCGACTCCGGGTACTACACCGAGGCCGACCTGTCCTGACCTGCCGTGCCGCGGCCCGGGCGGCCGGGCCGCGGCACCCTCACCCCTGATCGGAAGGAGGGATGGCCGGTGCCCCCCGACGTCCTCCAGATGCGGTCCATCACCAAGCGGTTCCCCGGCGTCGTTGCCCTGCAGGATGTCAGCCTCACCGTCCGGCGCGGTGAGATCCATGCGATCTGCGGAGAGAACGGCGCCGGCAAGTCGACGCTCATGAAGGTGCTCTCCGGCGTGTACCCGCACGGCACCTACGAGGGCGACATCTGGTACGACGGCGAGATCGTGGAGTTCTCGGACATCAAGTCCTCCGAGCGCCGCGGGATCGTCATCATCCATCAGGAGCTGGCGCTCTCGCCGTTCCTGTCCATCGCGGAGAACATCTTCCTGGGCAACGAGCGGTCGCGGCGCGGTTTCATCGACTGGAACGAGACCAACGCACGCGCGGCCGAGCTGCTGGAACGGGTCGGCCTGCAGGAGAACCCGGTCACCCGGGTGTCCGACCTCGGCGTCGGCAAGCAGCAGCTCGTCGAGATCGCCAAGGCGCTGTCCAAGGACGTGCGGCTGCTCATCCTCGACGAGCCGACGTCCGCGCTCAACGACGACGACTCCGAGCACCTGCTGGACCTGTTGCGACAGCTGAAGAGCCAGGGCATCACGTCGATCGTCATCTCCCACAAGCTCCGTGAGCTCGAGGTGATCGCGGACTCGACGACGATCCTGCGTGACGGCCGGACGGTCGAGACGCTGGACATGCACAAGGACGTCGTCACGGAGGACCGGCTGATCCGCGGCATGGTGGGCCGCGACCTGGCCCACCGGTTCCCCGAGCACACGCCGAGGATCGGTGCAGAGGCCCTGCGGATCGAGGACTGGACGGTGCGCCACCCGGTCCACCAGGAGCGCGAGGTGGTCAAGCACGCCAACCTCAGGGTCCGTCGTGGGGAGATCGTCGGGCTGGCCGGGCTCATGGGCACCGGTCGCACCGAGCTCGCCATGAGCGTGTTCGGGCGGTCCTACGGGGTCGGCATCACCGGCCGGCTGTACAAGGACGGGCAGGAGATCCACGTTCACACGGTGGCCGACGCGATCGGGCACGGCATCGTGTACGCCTCGGAGGACCGGAAGCGGTACGGCCTCAACCTGCTGGACACCATCGCCGGCAACATCTCGGTGCCGTCCTTGCGCAAGGTGGCCCGCAGCGGTCTCGTCGACCCCAACGCCGAGGTGTCCGTCGCCGAGCAGTACCGCTCGGAGCTCAACATCAAGACGCCGACCGTGCTCGCCCAGGTCGGGAAGCTGTCCGGGGGCAACCAGCAGAAGGTCGTGCTGAGCAAGTGGCTCTTCGCCGACCCGGACGTCCTCATCCTCGACGAGCCCACCCGCGGCATCGACGTCGGGGCGAAGTACGAGATCTACACCATCATCAACAGCCTGGCCGACGCGGGAAAAGCCGTGCTGGTGATCTCTTCGGAGCTGCCCGAGCTGCTCGGACTGTGCGACCGCATCTACACGATGGCCGAAGGCCGGGTCACCGGCGAGGTCCGCCGCGAGGACGCCACCCAGGAGATCCTCATGCAGAAGATGACGAAAGTAGGGGACTGACAGACATGGGCGCCCTGGCCAACCTGCGGGAAGTGTTCACCAAGAACATTCGACAGAGCGGGATCTACATCGCGTTCGTCGCCATCATCGCCTTGTTCTTCGTGCTGACGGACGGCACGCTGCTCACCCCGCAGAACATGACGAATCTCGTCGTGCAGAACTCCTACGTGCTCATCCTGGCGATCGGCATGGTCATCGTCATCATCGGCGGACACATCGACCTGTCGGTTGGGTCCGTGGTGGCCTTCACCGGGGCGATCGCCGGAGTCGTGACCGTGCGGATGGGCCTGCCCTGGTGGGCCGGCGTGCTGGCGGCGCTACTGGCCGGAGCGCTGGTGGGGGCCTGGCAGGGCTTCTGGGTGGCCTACGTGGGCATCCCGGCCTTCATCGTCACCCTGGCCGGCATGCTGATCTTCCGCGGCGCCACCATGGTCGTGCTGGGCAACACCCAGATCTCCCCGTTCCCGGATGCATTCCGCAACATTGCCAGCGGGTACCTCAACGGCCTGCTCGGTGGCCGCGGCATCGACATCCTCACGCTGGTGGTGGGCGGGGTCTGCATCGCGGCGTTCGCGATCAGCCAGTGGCGGGCCCGGCAGGCACGCATCCGGTACAAGCAGCGGGTGGAGGGCATGCGGGCGTTCGTCGCGACGATCGCGGCGGTGGCGGTGGTGGGCATGGCGTTCGCCTACCAGATCGCGTCGTACAAGGGTCTGCCGATCGTCCTGATCATCCTGGGCGTGCTCATCGTCGTGTACTCGATCCTTACCCGGCGGTCGATCATCGGCCGCTACGTGTACGCGATCGGCGGCAACCTCAATGCGGCGATCCTGTCCGGCATCAAGGTCAAGTGGGTGAACTTCTGGATCTTCGTCAACATGGGGGTGCTCTCGGCGCTGGCCGGCATCGTCTTCACGGCGCGGCTGAACATGGCAGGGCCCAAGGCCGGTGTCGGGTTCGAGCTCGACGCGATCGCCTCGGCCTTCATCGGTGGCGCGGCAGTCACCGGTGGGATCGGCACCGTGGTGGGTGCGATCGTCGGTGGTCTCATCATGGGCGTGATGAACAACGGGATGTCGCTCATGGGGGTCGGGATCGACTACCAGCAGGCCATCAAGGGGCTGGTGCTCCTCCTGGCGGTCGCCTTCGACGTCTACAACAAGCGCCGGGCCGGCGAGAGCCGCTGACCCGGCCGCGGCTGCGCCCGACGGCGCGGCTAGCGTGGGTGCATGGTGGGCCGAGGTGAACCGGGCGACCGATCGGCGGTGCCCGGGCACCAGGTGCAGGTGGCCTGGTCGCCGGCCCTGCTGGCGTACGACTTCGGCCCGGCCCACCCGCTGTCACCGCTGCGGCTGTCCCTGACCATGCGGCTGGCCCACGAGCTGGGCGTGCTCGACGTGCCCGGGGTGCGCCTGGTGGCTGCGCAGCCGGTCGCGGACGCCGTGCTGGGGCTCGTGCACGACGCGGGCTACCTGGCCGCGGTGCGCGCCGCCTCGGCCGGCGGCGCCGCCGACCTGCCGCACGGCCTGGGGACCGAGGACACCCCGGTGTTCCCCGGCATGCATGAGGCCGCTGCTCGGCTGGTGGGTGGCAGTGTCGACGCCGCAGTGGCCGTGTGGCGCGGACAGGTGCAGCACGCGGTGAACCTCGCCGGTGGCCTGCACCACGCCAGGCCGGCCAGGGCATCGGGCTTCTGCGTCTACAACGACGCCGCGGTCGCCATCCAGGTGCTGCTGGGTGAGGGGGCCCGCCGGGTCGCCTACATCGATCTGGACGGTCACCACGGCGACGGCGTGGAGACCGTGTTCTGGGACGATCCGCGGGTGCTGACGGTCTCGCTGCACGAGTCCGGCGACACGCTGTTCCCCGGTACCGGTCGCGCCGAGGAGACCGGTGGTCCGCGCGCGCCCGGGACGGTCGTGAACGTCGCCCTTCCTGCCCGCACCGGCGACGCCGGGTGGCTGTGGGCGTTCGACGCAGTGGTGCCGCGCGTGGTGCGCTCCTTCGGCGCCGAGGTGGTGGTCAGCCAGCACGGCTGCGACGCGCACCGGTCCGATCCGATGACCAGTCTGCGGATGACCGTCGACGGGCAGCGGCGGGCGGCCCAGCTGGTGCACGAGCTGTCGCACGACGTGGCCGACGGCCGGTGGGTGGCGCTCGGCGGTGGTGGGTACGCAGTGGTCGAGGTGGTGGCCCGGGTGTGGACCCACCTGCTGGCGATCGCTGCGCACGCCACCCTCGGCCCGGCGACGCCGGTCCCGGGCGGGTGGCGAGCCGCTGCCGGGGCACTCGGTGCGCAGGCACCCAGCACGATGTCCGACGGTGCGGACGCGGTCCGGGGGTCGTGGCGTGCGGGGGAGTGCCCTGCCGAGCCGCTCGGCCGCTGCGTCCGCGCCACGCTCGACGCCTGGTCAGCGGCACGGGCGGAACGACCGGTTGTCTCATGAGTCTCTGGCGTCACCTCTTCCCCGCCAGCCCCAGCAGGCTCTAGGGTGGGGCCGCGGCCGGCGAGCCCTGCCGCAGCCGGTTCTGGGTACCGGCAGTCGGGACGGCTCAGAGAGGCACCCACATGGCGGGCGAGGGTCGTGACCGGGTGCGTTTTCTTACGGTGGCCGAGGTGGCCGAGGTCATGCGGGTCTCACGGATGACCGTCTACCGCCTGCTGCACTCCGGCGAGCTGCCCGGCGTCCGGGTCGGCCGGTCGTTCCGGGTGCCGCAGGACGCGCTGGAGCGCTACCTGGCGACGGCGGCGGTGGAGCCGGAGCTCGACGACGAGGCGCGCCGGCAGGAACCCGGTTCGGCCTGATCGGACCGGGCGCTGGTCGCTGCGCAGCGCCGCCATCGCGTAAGGTGGCCGGCGGACTTCCGCGCGCGGACGTCCGGCACGCGCACCGACCCGATCGGCTCTGGCACGCCACGTGCGCAGCGCGCCCAGTCATCAGCACTGGTGGCCGTCCTCGCAGGCCGGTCGCCACCGGAAACGAGTGAGGACCCATGGGCTCCGTCATCAAGAAGCGCCGCAAGCGCATGTCGAAGAAGAAGCACCGCAAGCTCCTGCGGAAGACGCGCCACCAGCGCCGCAACAAGAAGTGACCGGTGCGCCCCGCCCGGGGGCGCGCCGCGGAGCAGACGACAGGACCCCGGCCGGCGCCAGGGTCCTGTCGTCATCGGGCACGCCGGGCGCGCGGCGCGGACGCACACGGGTCGGTCCGGCGGGTCAGTCGATGCGGGCGATGACCTCCCCCTGGTCGACCTCGGCGCCCTCCTCGGCGAGCAGCGTGATGACCCCCGCCTCCGGCGGGTAGATCTCCGCATCGACCTTGTCGACCGCGACCTCCGCGACGAGGGTGGCCGGTGTCACGGTGTCCCCGGCGTCCACGAACCACGTGACGACCTGGCCCGTGCCGCCGTCGGAGGACATCTGCGGGAACCGGATCTCGGTGCTCACGCCAGCACCCCGCGGATGGCGGCCTCGATGCGCGAGGGTGTCGGCAGCACCGCGTGCTCCAGCTGCCGGGCGTACGGGATGGGCACGTCGGGCTCGCAGACCCGGGCGACCCGGTGCAGCAGGCCGGGCTCACGCTCGGCGACCGTGGCGATCACCTCGCCGCTCAGCCCGAACGACCGGTAGTCCTCGTCGACCACCACGAGGCGGTGCGTCCGGGCCACCGACTCGACGATCGCGTCCCGGTCCAGCGGCACGAGCGTGCGCAGGTCGATCACCTCGACGCTGATCCCCTCGTCCGCGAGGGCCTCGGCGACGTCCAGGCTGTGGTGCACCGACAGTGAGAGGGTGACGACCGTGACGTCGGTTCCGGCCCGGACGGTCCGCGCCTTGCCGAACGGGACCACATACTCCTGCTCCGGCACGGCCCCGATGGAACGGCGGTTCTTCGCCATCCACCCCAGCCCCATGACGCCCTTGTGGAACAGGTAGACGACCGGGTCGTCGCTGACGATCGCCGCGGTCATGAGGCCCTTGGCGTCGTACGGGTTGGACGGTACGACGACCCGCATGCCGGGCAGGTGGGCGAACGTCCCCCACAGGCACTGGGAGTGCTGGGCGCCGTCGGAGTACCCGCCGCCGGCAGCCGTCATGAGGACCATCGGTACGCGCACGGTGCCGCCGGACTCGTAGTGGATCTTCGCCATGTGGTTGTAGATCTGGTCCATGCACACGCCGAAGAAGTCGGCGAACATGAGCTCGACGACCGGCCGCATGCCTTCGACCGCCGCACCGATGCCGAGGCCGATGAACGCCGTCTCGGAGATGGGGGTGTCCAGAACACGTGTGGGGCCGAACCGGTCGAGCAGGCCGGTCGTCGAGGAGAAGATGCCGCCGTAGGCGCCGACGTCCTCGCCGAGCACGACGACGTCCTCGTCGGCCGCCATCCGCTGGGCGAGCGCCTCCTGGATGGCCTTGGCCGTGGACAGCCGCCGCGTGCCGGGCTCGGGTTCCACCGGCAGATCCGCGGCGGGCAAGCGGGTCGGGGAGATAGTGCCGCTGGCGCTCATGCCCGTGCTCCTTCCGTGCGGGTGGTGGTGAAGACCTGCTGCAGGCAGTCGCGCGGGTCGGGCGTGGGCGAGTCCTTCGCATAGGAGATCGCGTCCTCGACGCGCTCGTGCGCGGTGCGGTCCATCGCGGCCAGGGTGTCGTCGTCGACGAGGCCGGCGGCCTGCAGCCGGGCCCGGTAGGCGGGCAGCGGGTCGCGCTCGGCCAGGTGCTCCAGGTCCGTGCGGTAGCCCTGGGCGTCCCCCTCGAAGTGGCCCCAGAGCCGGACGGTGTGCACCTCGACGAGCGAGGGCCCCGCACCGGCCCGGGCGCGGGCCACCGCCTCCCCGGCGGCCTGGTAGACGGCCTCGACGTCGTTGTCCTCGACGCGGACGCCGGGCATGCCGTCGGCCGCGGCCCGGGTGGCGTTCGACGGGACCGCCGTCGATGCGGACCGGGGGACCGAGATGCCCCAGTCGTTGTCCTCCACGACGAACACCACGGGCAGCGTCCACAGCGTCGCCAGGTTGAGCGACTCGTGGAACGCCCCCTGGTTCGCCGCACCCTCACCGGCGACGGCGACGGCAACCTGGCCGTTCCCGCTGCGCTGGAAGGCGAAGGCCATCCCCAGTGCCGGCGGGATCCCCTCGGCGACGATGCCCGAGCAAGAGAAGTGGGTGGCCGGGTCGAACAGGTGCATGTGCCCGCCCCGGCCGCCGCCGAGCCCGGTCCGCCGCCCGAAGATCTCCGCGGTCATGGCCCGCAGGTCCACGCCGTGGGCGATGGCCAGGTGGTGCGGCCGGTGGGTGGCGGTCACGGCGTCGTCCGCCGTGAGGTGGGCGCAGACGCCGGCGGCCACGGGCTCCTGCCCGGCGGACAGGTGCATCTCGCCGGGGATCAGCCCGGCACCGATGTCGAACCCCGGCTGCTTGTCGGCGTGGTACTCGCGCAGGATCGCCTCTTCGTACGTCCGGACCAGGACCATCGTGGCCAGCAGGTCCCGTCGGACGTCGTCGGTGAGCGGCGCGGCATCGTGGTGCACGGTCAGCGTCATCGCTCCTCCTCGTGCCCGGGGCACGACCACGGTGTCGTGCCAGTCCTTCGAGCGTACGAAGCGGGAGCGCCGGGTGGGACGGTGCCGATTTCAGATGCTGAAACGCTGTGCCGAGGCCAGGTGCAGGGCCAGCACCGACGCGGGCGCGCGCAGAGGTGCGGCCGCCCGGGCCGCGTCCCGGGGCGGCGTCCCGGGTGGCAGGGCGACCGCCAGCGAGGCGACGATCCGGTCGGCCGGCACGGGCACGGCCACGCAGGTCAGACCCGATCGGTACTCCTCGTGGTCGACGACCATCGTCGCGGACCGCGCAAGCTGGGTGACCAGGGTGTCGCGGTCCCGCACCGTGTGCGCGGTGAACCGCTCCAGGCGGTGCCGGCCGAGGTAGTCGGCGCGCTCGGCCGTGCTCAGCCCGGCGAGGACCTGCTTGCCGAACGCGGTCGCATGGGCGGCGTCCGTCACGCCGACCTGGAGGTCCAGGTGCGGTGCGCCCGGGCACTCGACGACGTCGAGGATGCGGATCTCGCCGTCCTCGAACCGGGACAGGTACGCGGTGGCGTGCGCCGCCTCGGCCGCGCAGCGCAGCGCGTGCCGGGTCCGGGCCAGCGTCACCCCGGTCGTGGTGGCCGGCCGCAGGGCCGGGAACCGCGGGCCGAGGACGAGGCCGTCCGGCTCGGCCGCCAGGTAGCCCTCGTGCACCAGCGTGCGGGTGAGGTTGTAGGCCGTGCCGAGGCTCAGTCCGGCTGCCCGGGCCAGCGTCTTGACCTGCACCGGGCGCCCCGAGCTCGCGACGAGGTCCACCAGCTCCAGGGCGCGGCGCACCGAGGTGATGAGGGTGCTGGTGCCGTGCTGTGCCGCCATCGTCGACTCCCGAGGGACACGCTACGCACCTCGGCGCCCGAGCGGGAGTCCCACAGCGCGGTGCCGGTCCGGGCTCAGCGTCGCCGCTGCCGCACGCCACGCACCGCGAGGGTGACCACCCACGCGAGCCCGGCGAGGCTCGCGGTGGTCCCGCGCCGGACCGTGCGACGGTGGCCGCGGAAGTCCTGCACCGGCCAGCCCGCCCGCCGGGCGTGCCGACGCAGCCGGGGGTCGGGGTTGATGGCTGACGGGTGACCGACCGTGGACAGGATGCCCACGTCGTGCACCGAGTCCCCGTAGGCGTAAGACGTCGTCAGGTCGATCCCCTCCCGCTCG
>CAVPEV010000057.1:0-49932 GCA_963703555.1 uncultured Actinomycetota bacterium
GAACGGCCTGGCAACGGCGACGCTGCTGCTGGACCACTCCTGGGCGACCGTCTACATCGCCGGCGGCATCCTGCGCAGGTCGTCCCGCTCCACCCTCGTCTCCTCCGCCGTCCGGGCAGCCCCGGTCGGCTTCTCCGGCACCGTAACCAAGGGCTTCTTCAGCCTCAACGCGATCGACCCCACGGTCGGCCTGTCCGAGGTCTCGCTCGACGAGGCCGAGTCCAAGCGAGCCCTGGCGACCGCCTGCGACCAGGTGTACGTCCTGGTCGACTCCAGCAAGTTCACCGCCCTGGCGTTCCACCCGTGGCTCACCACCGACCGGATCTCCGGCCTGTACACCGACGAGGGTGCCACCGAGGAGCAGCTCGCACCCTGGCGGGCCATGGGGATCCCGATCAATCGCGGTGATGTTCGCCGCAGCGACCTCGGACGGGCAAACAGCCCCGTCGCCCCGTGAGGCCATTCATCCATGTCGAACCTTTCACAGTCAGGAGAATCACGTGCGAAAGACACCGATTTCGCGGATCGCCATGGCAGCCGTCCTGGCGACGCTGTTGGCGGCACCGGCGGCGTGCAGCAGCCGCAACCAACCGGCTCCCGCATCCACCGGGGGGTCGGCAAGCGGGAAGGCGATCACCGTCGCCTTCGTCCCCAAGATCCAGGGCATCCCGTACTTCGAGGCGATGAACACGGGCGGCAAGAAGGCGGAGTCCGCGATCCCTGGCCTGAAGTGGGTGTACCAGGGGCCGACCACCGCTGATCCGGCGGCGCAGGCGGACATCGTCCGCTCGATGATCCAGCAGAAGGTCGACGTGCTCATCGTCGCCCCGAACGACCCTGACTCGCTGGCCCCGATCCTCAAGGAGGCCCAGGACGCAGGGATCAAGGTCGCGACGTCGGACACCGACGCTCCGAACTCGGTGCGTCAGGTGTTCGTCGAGCAGGCCTCCGCGCAGGGCATCGGCGAGTACACGGCCGACACCTTGGCCAAGGCCATGGGCGAGAAGGGCAAGGCCGTCATCGTCTCCTGCGGTGAGACCGCCGAGAACCTCAACTCCTGGATCAAGGTCGAGGGGCAGACCTTCAAGGACAAGTACCCGAATATCACCATGCTGCCGACCGTGTATGCCGGTGAGGACCAGAACAAGGCGACCCAGATGGCCACCGACCTGATGAACGCCAACCCGGATCTCACGGGCATCATCGGTCAGTGCACCACGTCCGCCCCGGGCGTTGCACAGGCGGTCCGTGACGCCGGCAAGACCGGCAAGGTGTTCACCGTCGGCGTCGGCACGCCGAAGGCGATGCTCCCGTACCTGACGGATGGGTCGTCGTCCGGCTCGATCCTGTGGGACGTGGAGAACCTCGGCTACCTGACGGCCTGGGCCGGCGTCCAGATGGCCGAAGGAAAGTCCTTCCAGGCGACCAATGCCGTCAGCGACACGATCAAAGGCGTCACGTGGAACGCCGACACCAAGGAGCTCCTGCTCGGCGACCCGCTGGTGCTGACCAAGGACAACGCGGCGCAGTACAACTACTGATCCCTCACCCACCGTCGAGGGCTGCCAGGGGTGCTCCCGCCCCTGGCAGCCCGACTCCGAGCAAGCTGGAGCTGACGCCGTGTCCGAGACACTGCAGCAACGCACGACGACAGGCACACCGCGCCTGTCGCTGACCAACGTGAGCAAGCGGTTCGGCGGGGTGCACGCCATCCGGCACGCCGACTACCGCCTGATGCCCGGCGAGGTGCACGCGCTGGTGGGTGAGAACGGCGCCGGGAAGTCGACACTCATCAAGATCATCTCGGGTGCGGAGTCCTCGGACACCGGGTCGATGGAGCTCGACGGAAAGGTGGTCACCATCCGGAGTGCGAGCGACGCGATCGACCTGGGGATCGCCACGGTCTACCAGGAGACACAGCTCTTCGGGCAGCTCACGGTGGCCGAGAACATCTTCATCGGTCGCGAGATCCGCAAGCGTGGCCGCATCGACTGGGTGGCCCAGAACGACCAGGTCGTCGATCTGCTCGCGCGGATCGGCCTGCCGCCGGTGTATGCGACGCGCCACATCGAGGATCTCTCGGCCGCCGAGGCGCAGCAGGTGGCCATCGCCAAGGCGCTGGTCGGTGATGCCACGGTGCTCATCCTCGACGAGCCGTCGGCCATCCTCACCGAAGCCGAGATCGAGGTGCTGTATGCGGCGATCCGACGGCTGACAGCGTCGGGGGTCTCGATCGTCTACATCACCCACCGGCTGGACGAGATCTTCCAGATCGCCGACGTCGTCACGGTCATGCGCGACGGCCGCACCCTGGGGACCTACGAGGTCGGCGGTCTCGACATCCGGCGCATCGCCGAGATGATGGTCGGCGGCGAATTCGCTCTGGCATCCTCGGCGCGGACGGCGGAGTCGATCGGAGCGCCGTACCTGGTGCTGCAAGGGCTGGGCTCTCGCGGGGCATTCCATGACGTGAACCTGGTGGTCCACCAGGGCGAGGCGGTGGTCCTGTACGGCCTGGTGGGGTCCGGTGTGGCAGAGATCGCGTCCGCTGTCTACGGGATGCGACCGGTCACGTCGGGATCGATGGTGCTCGCAGGCCAGGAGGTCCGCCCGCAGTCCGCCCGTGCGGCCCAGCGCCTCGGCATCGCGATGCTGCCGGCCAACCGCAAGAAGGAGGGGCTGTTTTCCTTCCAGCCCATCTCGTTCAACATCTCGATCGGTCATCTGAGGTTCCTGAGCAAGGCAGGCGTGTGGATGGACCGGCGGCGGGAGATGGACGTCGCCGACGGAATCATCCAGAGGCTGTCCATCAAGACACCGAGTGCCCGGGTGGCGGTGTCGAACCTGTCCGGCGGCAACGCCCAGAAGATGGTGCTCGGTCGCCAGCTCGTGGAACGGCCGGCCCTGCTCATCCTGGCGGAGCCGACCCAGGGGGTCGACATCGGCGCGAAGGAGGAGATCCACCGGATCGTCGAGGACCTGTGCGAGCAGGGCACGGCAGTGCTGGTCGCGACCTCGGACCTCACGGAGGCCATGCGCATCGGGGACCGGATGATCGTGATCCGTAACGGCACGACGTTCACCGAGTTCGCGCGCGGCTCGAGCCAGTCCGACGTGCTCGCCGCGGCCTCCGGGCAGCTGTCGCAGGAGGAGGAGAGGACGTTGGCTCAGGAGGAACGCGCATGAGCGCACCCGCCACGGCCGCCACGCGGAAGTCGGCGCGGGTCCTCCCGCCCCCCGTGACCGGTCAGGAAGTCGTTCTCCTCGCCGTCATCGCCGCCTTGTGGATCCTGCTGACGATCTTCACGCCGGCATTCCTGTCGGCCAGCTCCATCCAGCAGCTGCTCTGGCGCCTCGCCCCGGTCGGCATCATGGCGGTGGGCATGACGATGATCATCGTCACGGCCGGCATCGACATCTCGGTCGCCGCGATGCTCATGGTGTGCAGCGTGAGCATGGCCAAGCTGATCGCCGAGGTCGGCTGGGGATTCTGGACGGCGGTCCCCATCGCCATCCTGATCGGAGGCCTGCTCGGCGCGATCAATGGTCTGCTCGTCGCCTACGGCCGGATTCCGGCGATGATCATCACCTTCGGCACGGCGAACATCTTCCAGTTCATCGGGCTGCGGATCTTCAACAGCCAGACGGTCAACGGCCTGCCCGCCAGCCGGGAGATCCTCGGCCCGGGGGCGGGCGGGCGGGCGTGGGGCGTGCCGCACGCCTTCGTGATCATGCTGCTGCTGGTCGTCGCGGCATGGATCTACCTCCGCCACTTCCCCGGTGGTCGGCACTTCTACGCCATCGGCGGCAACGTGGAGGCCGCGGCGCTGGCCGGTGTCAATGTCAGGCGCCGCACCTTCATCGTCTATGTCATCACGGGGCTGCTCGTCGGCCTGGCCGCCTGCGTCACCATCGCTGGCGGCACCTCGACCCTCGACCAGAGCGTCGGCAAAGGCCAGGAGCTGGCCACCATCGCCGCCGTCGTCATCGGCGGCACGTCGGTGCTGGGCGGGCGTGGGTCGGTGCTCGGAGCCGTGCTGGGCGCGTTGCTCGTCCAGACCGTTGCCACGGGCGTCACCCAGCTCGGCTGGCCGTCGCAACTGTCCAACCTCTTCGTCGGGATCTTCATCATCATCGCTGTCGGGACCGACCTGATCCGCGAGCGTCGTCGTAGGAGGTTCTCGTGAGCATCCGGACCTCGTCCCCGGCCGCGCCGACCACTCCGTCGGACCGGCTGGAGGAGCGGCAGCAGGGGCTGGGCAGCAGGGTGGTGCAGACGCTGCTCACCAATCGCATCGCGCTGCTCGTCACCCTGCTCGTCATCGTCGTGGCCATCCTGCTGGCGATGGACGGGGCGGGGTACCTGTCGGCGCCCTACAGCCCGGACTACATGGCTGCGGCGCTCATCAACCTGGTGCCGCTGGCGATGCTCGCCCTTGCCGAGATGGTCGTCATCGTCTCCGGTGGCGGCGGGATCGACCTCTCGGTCGGTTCGGTGGTGTCCCTGGTGGGCATGGGTTTCGGGTTCATGTACGGGATGTGGGGCTGGCCGCTGAGTCTGTGCATCATCCTCGCGATCATCGGCGGCGCGCTCCTCGGCGCGGTCAACGGCGTCCTCGTCGCCCGCTTCGGGTTCCCGCCGCTCATCGCGACGCTCGCCACCTACTACGCCTACTGGTCCCTGGCCCTGGTGAGCAACAACCAGAAGCCGATCAACTCCGTGCCGATCCAGGACCTCTACAGCCTGTCCAAGGCGTTCGAGATACCGCTCATCGGACGCCAGCTCCCGCTGGTTCCCCTCGGGGTGATCATCTTTCTACTGCCCACCGTCGTCGGGGTCTGGCTGTTGCTGGCCAAGGGCACCTACGGCCGGCGGCTCTACGGGATCGGGACGAACGACGTGGCCGGATCGTGGTCCGGCGTCGACGTGGTCCGGACCCGCGCCACCTCCTATGTCATCTCCGGTGCGATCGCGGGACTGGTGGCCGTGGTCACCGTCTCCCAGTTCGCGTCCGCACGCCCCGACGCGGGGACGTCCGGGAACGGCATGGCACTGCCTGCCATCACGATCGCCGTGCTCGGCGGTGTCGCCGTCACCGGTGGCGCCGGCCGTACCGCAGGGGTGTTCCTGGCCACCTTGCTGGTGGTCTGGCTCAACGCCGGCATCCTGCTCGCCTTCGCCGGCAACACCGGTAGCCAGATCCAGCTCCTGGCCCTCGGCCTGATCCTGGTCGGTTCGGCCCTGCTGAACACCCTCACCGCCCGCAGGTACAGCGGCGCGCGATAGCAGGCCACCTCATCACACCCGCTCCATCGACCGAAGAAACGAAGGTCACCGCCATGAAGTTCGGTATCCACAGCATGGTTTGGGTCGGCGACTGGTCGCCGGAGGCCGCCCGCACGGCGATCGGGTCCACGGCCGAGGCCGGGTACGACATCATCGAGCTGTCCGTCATCGACCCCGAGACCTTCGACGCCGCCCTCACCTCGAAGCTGCTCGCCGAGCACGGGCTCGAGTGCACCGCCTCCCTGGGGCTCGGCCCTGCCACCGACGTGTCCAGCGAGGACATGGACGTGGTGCGGGCCGGACGGGAGCGGCTCGGCCTGGCGCTCGACCTCGTGCGGGACTGCGGGGGCACGCTGCTGTGCGGGGTGATCTACAGTGCGCTGACCAAGTACTCCCACCCCACCACCGAGCGCGGCCTGCAGAACTCCTACGAGACCATCGCCGCCCTGGCCGACAAGGCCGCGCAGTCCGGCATCACGATCGGGCTGGAGTTCTGCAACCGGTACGAGACGAACGTGCTCAACACCACCGCCCAGACGCTGGACTTCATCAGCGTCGTCGACCGGCCCAACGTCGTCGCGCACCTCGACACGTACCACATGAACATCGAGGAGGCCTCGATCTCGGGTGCCGTGCACCAGGCCTCCGAGGCCGGCCGACTCGGCTACGTGCACGTGGGGGAGTCGCACCGCGGGCAGTTGGGCACCGGCTCCGTCAACTGGGACGAGGTGTTCGGAGCGCTCAAGGACGTCGGCTACGACGGGCGGGTGACCTTCGAGTCCTTCTCCTCCAAGGTGGTCCACTCGACGTTCTCCAACGACCTGGCCATCTGGCGCAACCTCTGGGACGACCCGATGGACCTGGCCACGGGCGCCCGCACGTTCCTGCGTGAGCACCTCGAGAGCTGAACGCGCGGCGCGCGACCTGCGGCGCCTGGAGACCTGAGAGTCCGCGCACTGGAATGGCACGGACAGAGGAGGTTGTGATGATGGCCGGGACCCCGGATGACGCCTACGTGGTCGGTGTCGATTTCGGCACCCTGTCCGGGCGTGCGGTCATCGTGCGGGTCCGGGACGGCGCCGAGCTGGGCAGTGCCGTCACCGCCTACCCGCACGCGGTGATGGACACCACGCTGACCGCAGGTTCGGGTCGGCCCCTGCCGCCGGACTGGGCGCTGCAGGACCCCGAGGACTACCGCCTCGTCCTGCACGACGCCGTCCCGCGTGCCGTCGCCGCCGCGGGCGTCGACCCGGCACAGGTGGTCGGCGTGGGCACGGACTTCACCGCCTGCACCATGGTCCCCACCCTGGCCGACGGCACGCCCCTGTCCGAGGTCCCCGCCTTCCGGGACCGTCCGCACGCCTACGTCAAGCTGTGGCGCCACCACGCCGGCCAGCCGCAGGCCGACCGCATCAACGCCCTGGCCCATGAGCGGCACGAGCCGTGGATCGCACGCTACGGGGGGATGATCTCCTCGGAGTGGGAGTTCGCCAAGGGCCTGCAGATGCTCGAGGAGGACCCGGAGCTCTACGCCGCGATGGACCGCTGGGTCGAGGCGGCGGACTGGATCGTCTGGCAACTGTGCGGCACCTATCGGCGCAACGCCTCCTCCGCGGGCTACAAGGGCATCTACCAGGACGGCCACTACCCGAGCCCCGAGTTCCTCGCCGCTCTCGACCCCGACTTCGCGGGGTTCGTCGAGGAGAAGCTGGACCAGCCGATCGTGGAGCTGGGCCAGCGCGTCGGCGGCCTCACCGCGACGGCGGCTCGATGGACCGGCCTGCCCGAGGGCATCGCCGTGGCGGCGGGCACCATCGACGCGCACGTGACGGCCGCTGCCGCGAACGCGGTCGAACCGGGCCAGATGGTCGCCATCATGGGCACCTCCACGTGCCACGTCATGAACGCGGACCAGCTGACACAGGTGCCCGGCATGTGCGGGGTCGTCCGGGGCGGCATCGTCGCCGGCCTGTGGGGGTACGAGGCCGGCCAGTCCGGGGTCGGCGACATCTTCGCCTGGTTCGTCGACCACGGGGTGCCGCCGGGGTACCACGACGCCGCCCGGGCCGCCGGCCTGAACGTCCACGAGTACCTCACCGAGCTCGCTGCCCGGCAGGTCGTGGGCGAGCACGGGCTGGTCGCCCTCGACTGGCAGTCCGGCAACCGTTCGGTCCTCGTCGACCACGAGCTGTCCGGCGTCATCGTCGGTCAGACGCTGGCCACTCGGGCCGAGGACACCTACCGGGCGCTGCTGGAGGCGACCGCGTTCGGCACCCGCCGCATCATCGAGGCCTTCCGCGAGTCCGGGGTCGAGGTCCGGGAGCTCGTCGTGGCGGGGGGTCTGCTCACGAACGAGTTCCTCATGCAGCTCTACGCCGACGTCACACGCATGCCGCTGTCCACCGTCATCTCCGAGCATGCCTCGGCGCTCGCGTCGGCCATCCAGGCGGCGGTCGCTGCGGGCGCCTATCCGGACGTCCGGGCGGCATCGGCCGCGATGGGCGGGCGCGTACGGGACCGGTACGTCCCCGATGAGGTCCGGGCCGGTCAGTACGACGCCCTCTATGCGGAGTACCTCACCCTGCACGACTACTTCGGGCGCGGCGGGAACGACGTCATGCACCGCCTGCGCCGGATCCGCCGTGCGGCCGTGGCGTCCCGGCAGGGACGGTGAGCGCCGAGGCGGGCAGGCTGGTCCTCGGTCGCCTGCCCGCGTCCGTCCAGGAGGCGGTCGCGGCGAGCCGCGAGCGCGTCGCTGCGCTGCACCGGCAGCTCACCGCCTACCGACTCGTCGTGTGGACCGCCGGCAACATCTCCGAACGGGTGGAGGGAACCAGCCTCTTCGTCATCAAGCCGTCCGGCGTAGACTACGACCACCTGAGCCCGGACGTGATGGTGGTCTGCAGCCTCGACGGCACGAAGATCGTCGACGGCACGCCGGACCGTCTGGTGCCGTCCTCGGACACGGCGGCCCATGCGTACGTGTACCGGCACCTGCCGGAGGTCGGTGGGGTGGTGCACACGCACTCCCCCTATGCGACGGCGTGGGCAGCGCGGGGTGAGCCGATCCCGTGCGTGCTGACGATGATGGCCGACGAGTTCGGCGGCCCGATCCCGGTCGGTCCGTTCGCCCTGATCGGCGACGACTCGATCGGCCGGGGCATCGTGGAGACGTTGCATGCTTCCCGGTCACCTGCGGTTCTCATGCGCAACCACGGACCATTCACGATCGGCCGGGACGCCCGGGCGGCGGTCAGGGCTGCGGTCATGTGCGAGGAGGTCGCCCGGACCGTGCACCTCAGCCTGCAGTTGGGCCGGGCCGTCCCCATCGAGGAGGACCTCATCAGCTCGCTCTACGAGCGATACCAGAGTGTTTACGGACCCCGGGGAGAGGACAGCGATGACGACTGACAACAGCCTGCGATCTGTGCTTGCGGACATGGGGGCCGCCGGCCGGCGAGCCAACGACATCGACGCGGTCGAGGCGAGCGCCGGCAACATCTCCGTCTTCCTCGCCAGGGCCGACCGTGCCGAGGTCGAGGAGCTCTTCCCGCATACCGAGGATCTGGAGCTGCCCTGGAGGGTCCCGTCACTGGCGGGGGGCTGGGTCGTCGTGACGGGGTCGGGCAGTCGGCTGCGCGACGTCGGCACCGACCCGCAGTCCTGCGTTGGCGTCGTTGAGGTCGCCGCGGGAGGAACCACCGGGACCTTGCACTTCTCCGAACAGCGTGGCTACGCGCGGCTGACGAGCGAGCTCAACTCGCACCTCGCTGTCCACGAGGACCAGGTCAAGCGTCGTCACCTCGTCCGGCACGCACTCGTCCATGCCCAGCCGCCGCACCTGACGTTGCTCAGCCACATCCCCGAGTACCGGGAGCAGGTCGCCTTCAACCGCGCGGTCCTCAGGTGGGAGCCGGAGAGCATCGTCACGCTGCCCGACGGGATCTGCGTGCTGCCCTTCATCGTCCCCGGATCTGCCGAGCTCATGCGGGCGAACGTCGAGGGCCTGCGTGACTTCGAGATCGTGCTGTGGAGCAAGCACGGGGTCATGGCCCGCTCCGACGTGCTGCCCAGCAAGGCGGTCGACAAGATCGAGTACCTGGAGGCCGGCGCCCGGTACGAGGTGCTCAACCTGACCATCGGTGGCCGGGCGGAACATCTTCTCGACGCAGAGATGCGTGCCGTCGTCGAAGGCTTTGGCGTGCGCACTTCCCTCTTCTGACGGGTGCGCGCTCGCACGGGCTTCGCTCACACAGACAACGGGCTCATCGGACACTGGTGGGGCTGTGATACCGCCGCCGGCGAGGAGCATGCGGCCAGCCACCCGAGGTGGTCACAGTAGGCGGTAGTTGTCGGGGTTGCGGTAGCGGCGGGCGATGCGCCGGTGGAGCTCGGTGATGCGGTTGTTGGCGTGGCTGCCGGCGTTGTTCGACCGGCTGGTGGTGAGATCGCCCAGGTGGGTGGTCTTCGCGCCCACTGCCCTCCACCCGGAGCCGCAGCGACAATGAGTACGGCACCGAACCCGTGACGGTTCACCCGCAGGTGGCGACGCCACCGGGGGCGACGAGTTCCTCGACCGGTACCCCCGGACAGGCCCGTGGGGCCCGCCGCCGCAGCGACGGACCCCACGGAACGCGCCTGACCTGACTCAGGCTCGACCGTCCGGCCGACCTACTCCGGGTTGCTGACCGTGACGGTCATCGGGCCGGCCGTCGTCTCGTCGTCCACCGTCAGCGAGGCGCCGTGGCCGGCGACGTACACGCCGCCCAGCGGGTTCGCCGTGCTGAAGAAGGCGTTCGGGTCCGCGTCGGTGAACGTCGGGATCCCCGACCGCGACGGTACTGCCGCCTCGAGCACCTGGACGGTCCGGGACTTGCCGTTGCCCGTCAGCACCTCTTTGTGCAGCGCGATCGGGTCGGTCGCCTGCAGGCCGAAGGTCGCGTCGAACGGCTGCCGCCGGTTGCTCGGCTTGGACCCGTCCGGGTAGGTGAACGGTGCCGGTCGGGCGTCCACGGGCAGCGCGAGCCCGTGACCGGGGTGGTCGATCGTGTTGTTGTCGGTGTAGGTCTCGTCGACGGCCCACACCAGCAGACCGTCCTGGAACGGGAACCGTTCGACCCAGTTCGGCTTGGTCAGGCCGTTGCTGAACTGGTACGGACCGGTCGCAAGGGTCTCGTCGTACCCGACGTAGGTGCGGTTCTCGGCCAGGTAGTACCGGTCGCCGACCGACGTCTCCGTGCCGTTGCTCAGCCGGAACCCGCCGAACGCGGTCCAGCCGTTGGCCGCGCTCTCGACGTCGTCGGCCAGCAGCGTGGTGCCACCGGTCTTGACGGCGATGTCGTCGAGGAAGGCGCCGGCCAGGTGCACGCCGCCGTCGGTCTGGTAGCGGAACCGGAACTGGACGTCACCGCCACCGGGGACGGTGTACCGCAGGGTGCTCCACTTCCCCTTGGTCGAGCCGGTGACCGGTGCGCCCGCGGTGGACCAGCTCGCGCCGCCGTCCGTCGAGTACTCGGCGAACAGGTAGTCGTACCCGTCCTCGATGTCGTACCAGGCCCGCGTGGTGACGGTCGCCTTGCTGATCCCGGCCAGCGGCAGCGTGCGGGTCAGGGTGGTGTTGAGGTCGTCGGCCGACGAGGTCCACCAGGCGGTGCTGCCGGAGTACGGCGTGGCGTACGTGGTGGTGACGCCCTGGTCGGGCACGTCCACCACCAGCCCTTGCTCCTGCCCGTCCGCCTGCAGTGCCGCCGGGCTCAGCGTGTACGTGCCGCTGTGTCCGGGCTCGACCACGGCATAGTCCAGCCAGCCGAGCTGCAGCTTCTCCCACGGGCCGTAGTAGTTCGGGGTGGTGCCGATGTCCTCGCCGCCGTGGTTGAGCCACGACCCGCTCGACATCAGAGTCCAGAACGCGGTGCTGTTCTCGCCGCCGGCGGTGTCGTACAGGTCCGGCAGGCCGAGGTCGTGGCCGTACTCGTGCGCGAACACCCCGAGTCCGCCGTTCTCCGCCTCGACGGTGTAGTCGCCGATCCAGAACCCGGTGTCGCCGACCTGAGTGCCGCCCAGCTTCACCGCGGTGCCGTCGACGGTCGGCCCGGTCAGGCCGTAGTCGGTGGAGTTGACGTACCAGCGGTGCGACCAGATGGCGTCCGCGCCCTGCGCACCGCCGCCGGCGTCCTCACCCTCGCCCGCGTGCACCGTCTGGAAGTGGTCGAGGTAACCGTCCGGCTCGTCGAAGTTGCCGTCGTGGTCGTAGTCGTACCGGTCCCACACGTCGTACGACGCGAGCTCGGCCTTGATGTCCGCCCCGCTGCGGCCGGCGGCGACCTGCGCGGCGTACCAGGCGTTCGCGGAGTCGGCGATGAACTGCCACGCGCCGCCGGAGTCCTCGACAGAGTTGTCACCGTAGGTCGACGCGTTGCCGGGGACCTGCACCCAGTCGGACACGTCGCCGGCGACGGTGTACGCACCGGACGACTGCTTGCTGTAGAAGTCGGCGAACGACTCGCCGGAGCCGAAGAACAGGTTGCGATAGTAGGCGGAGGTGAAGTCGGCCACCCAGGCGGTGCTGTTGTCGACGGTGCGGTCCGGCTCGGGGATCTGGTTGTGCAGCGGTCCCGGCGTGGTGCCGAGCTTGCCGCTGCCCGAGTCGCCGAACTCGGAGAGGATCGTGAACACCCGGTCGGTACCGGTGACGGCGGCCTGGTAGTACTTGTCCGGCCCGAGCTGCACCACGCCGTCGGCGTCCGGTGCGGCCTGTCCGGAGAGGATCAGGCGTTGCGCGGCCTTGCGCCGGGCGTCCTGCCGGTCCGTCAGCGGTCCGGGCCGGTTGTCGAGCCGTGGCGCGCCGCTCGCGTCGTCGGCCGTGGGGGCCGCCGTCGCTGCCGGGGCGGCCAGCACTCCGGCGATGGCCGTCAGGCCTGCCGCAGCCGCTGCGACGAGGCTGCGTGTGCGTCGCTTCATGTGCGCTCCGATCCTTGGGCTTCCTGTGAGTCACCTGTGTGCCTACCAGGTTGCTAGGAATCCTGCATTTCGAGTGTGTCGGAGAGGTTACGGAGCCGTGCCTTCACCCGTTCGGAGCAACGTCGCGGGCCGGCGCGTGCCGGACGACGCGCGTCGCCACGGTCAGCGCGAGCGGTCGCGTCCGGCTCGGCGCAGTCGATCGTTCGGCCGCCGGACCGCGACCGCCAGCAACCCGGTCCCGACCACCGCGGTCGTCACCGCGGGCACGCCCGTAGGTCCGTCGGAGGGCGTGTGCGGCGGCGTCCGCCGAACCTCGGGGTTCAACTCGGAGGTGTCCGTAGGCGACCTGTCGGCCGTAGGACGGGAGCCGCCGGCCACGTTCGCCGCGGAGAACGGCAACTGCGGCACATCCGCGCACGTCGCGCCGTACGGTACGACCGGTGCTACCTGCGGGAGTTCATGGCGGCCGATGCGGCGTGGTAGACCCACCGGGAGAACTTCGGCCCGGAGGCGGCGGCGATGGCCGAGTGCCTCACGGAACGTGGCGTGGAGCCACGGCTGACGCTGACGGAGCAGTACGAGCAGCTGGCCGGGCTGGGCGTCGACCCGTACGTCGACTACCTGGTCGCACTCGACGTGATCGGGCCACCGGCCGCCGGGCCGTCGTTCGGCGCCGGGATGGAGGCCGGTGTGCGACGCGTGGAGAAGGAACTGCTCGGCGTCGAGCCGGCGGGTCGGCTCCGGTTGGGCTACGTCGCCTTCGTCCCCTCGTCCGCGACGACGGCCGCCTCCGAGGCTATTGACACTACCCATTTAGCTATAGACACTAGCCTCATGAACGCGAACCGGTCGGAACCGACCACCGACATCCGAACCCTCAGCCGTCCCGAGGGGCGGATCGCCTACGACATCGCCGGAGCCGGCCCGTTGGTCGTGCTGGTGCCCGGCATGGGCGACCTCCGCTCGGCCTACCGCTTCCTCGCCCCCGCCCTGCAGGCTGCTGGTTACCGAGTCGCCCGCACGGACCTGCGCGGACACGGCGACAGCGACACCAGCTTCACGTCCTACGGTGACGCGGAGACCGCCGGTGACATCGTCGCGCTGGTCGAACACCTCGGCGGTCCGGCCGTGCTCGTCGGCAGCTCGATGGGCGCCGGAGCCGCCGCGATCGCGGCAGCGCTACACCCCGATCTCGTCGACGGCCTGGCGCTGATCGGTCCGTTCGTGCGGGACCCGGGCACGAGCGCGGTCGCACGGCTCGCGCAGCGGCTGGTGATGCTGCCCCCCTGGGCAGCGCGGGCGTGGCAGGCCTACGTGCCGACGCTCTACGCCGGCCGGCGGCCGGACGACCTCGACGAGTACCTGCGAACCGTGGTGGCCGCCCTGCGCCGCCCCGGCCACGCCCGAGCCTTCTGCCGCACCACGCGCGCCGGCCACGCGCCGGTGGAAGCCAGGCTGTCCGGGGTCGCGGCCCCGACCGTCGTCATCATGGGCGAACTCGATCCCGACTTCCCCGATCCTCGCGCCGAGGCCGAGTGGGTCGCCCGAGCCACGCGCGGACAGGTCACGATGGTGCCGGACGCCGGGCACTATCCCCAGTCGCAACAGCCCGACCTCGTCACCGCTGCGGTCGTCGAGCTTCTGCACCGGGTGCACCGATGACCAGGATCGGGCTCACCGAGGACCGCGTCGTCGACGAGGCCGAGCGGATCGCCGACGAGGTGGGGCTGTCCCGGTTGACCCTCACCGCGTTGGCCGAGCGGCTCGGCGTGCGCCAACCGTCTCTGTACAAGCACGTCGACGGCATGGACGGCCTCATGCGCAGCATCGCCGTGAGGGCCAAGACGGAGCTGGCGGAGGTCCTCGGCCGGGCGGCGGTCGGGCGCGCCCGTGGCGACGCCGTCACCGCACTGTCACACGCATACCGGGGCTGGGCCGTGGCGCACCCCGGCCGGTATGCGGCGACCGTGCGCGCTCCCGAGGAGGGCACCGACGACGACGCCGCCGCTCTGGCCGTCGTGCGCGTCGTCACCGACGTCCTGGCCGGCTACGGCCTGCACGGCGGGGACGCCATCGACGCCACGCGCGGGCTGCGGTCGGCTCTGCACGGCTTTGTCAGCCTGGAGACCGGAGGCGGCTTCGGCCTGCCGATGGACATCGACCGCAGCTTCGACCGGCTCGTGCGCGCCATCGTCATCGCGTTGGACGGCTGGGCCGAGCGGCCGGCTGGTTGAACGAGACGGTGGTCCCCGGGTCCGTGCGCAGGCGTCCGGCCTGCCGTTCGGCGCCGTTGCTACCCCTCCACCTCTCCGAGCTCCATCCCCGCGACGAAGGACGCCCAGGCCGGCACGGCCCCCTCCAGCTCGAGGAGGACGAGCTCGTTGTGCCCTGCGCGCAGCAGCGGTGCCCCACCGACCTCGCTAAGCACCGGTGAACGAGGGCACGCTCAGCCGACCCTTGTCACGCCGGGCCGCAGCTGTCAGGTGCACCCCCTCCAGGAGGCAAGCACCTTGTCCAGGACCTCGGTGACCGTCTCCCGGACGGTAAGCACGACGACGTCGCTAAGGGCGTCGCTGACGTCGATGCGTGCGCCAACGCGCAGGCCCGAGGTTGTCCCGCTTCCCGTTGAATTTCGGTGGCGGTCCTGGTGATCGTCAGGCGGCGATCACGGTGTCATCATGACGCATGGTGCCGACAGTCTGTGCGGCGGCGTGCTGATCGAGGGCGGCGCGCAGTGCGGGCAGGTGCAGGTGGCCGTTGACGCGGCGGAACTGCTTGCCCGCTTCGATCAGGCCGGCGGCGCACCAGCGCAGCGCCATGGTGCCGTTCTGCCAGTTCTTCACGTTCGTCGAGTGATCACGGGCGATGGAGATCATCGACTCGATGCTGTTGGTCGAGCGCAGCGTGCGGGCCAGGGTCGGCGAGACGCCCAGGCGCAGCACGGTCAGGGTCTCGGACAGGCCCTCGCGCAACGATCCGGCGGCGCCGGGGTGGGTGCGCTGCAGTTCCTTGGCCAGCGCCTCGAGCTGGGCTTCGGCCACGAGCGCCGAGTCGGCGTGGTAGGCGGCGCGCATCGCCTTGGTGACCGTCGACGCGAGCTGGTCGGGCAGCTTGTCGGCTACGTTCCTGATCTTGTGCAGTTGGCAGCGGCCGATCACCGGATGATCAAAAACTCGGACGACCGCGGCTCTCAGCGCCTTGCCGCCGTCGATGCCGACGAAGACCGGCCGTGCCGTGTCCAGACCCCGATCGCGTAGACCGGTCAGCAGATCGGTCACCACCCTGGTGTTCTCGGTGGAGCCTTCGGCCAACCCGAGCGGGTGCTTGACCCCGTCGATGTCGATGCCCAGCGCGACCACGCACAGGTGCTCACCGAAGTGCACCCCGTCGATCATCAGCGCCACCAGGTCCAGCCCCGACAGGTCGGCGGCCAGCAGCTGGGCCAGCGCGGTCTGGGTCGCAGCGACGAACCGGCGGCTGACCGCCGACTTGCTCGTCGAACGGGCCGATGCCTCGACCCGCTGCCCGACCGGTTCGAGCCCGAGCGGGTAGCGGCGCGTGGACAGCCCGGCCAGCATCCGGCCCATCGCCATGCGGCCCAGCACCTCGGTGGAGGAGAACAGCTCGTAGGCCGGCACCGGCAGCTCGCCCGAGCCGTCGCTCGCACGCACGCGCGGCCGGGTCACCGGCACCCGGCGCCCACCCAGGGTGACCGAGCCGGCCTCGGTGCCGTGGCGCACCGCGGCCCGTGCCGGGTCGTGCTTGCCCTTCGGCCCGCACACCGCGTTCACGTCCTCGGCCATCATCGCCGCCATCACCTGCAGGCCAGTGCCCACGGCCAAGGCCAGCAAGCCTTCCTGCACGTCCTCGGCGATCTCGCTCATCGCCACACTCACCGTCTCCGGCAGCGCGAGCCGCAGCTCCGCGCTCGTCATCGACGCCCTCGTCTGGTAGTCCTTGCTCACGGCGGTCCCCTTCTCGTCGAACTTCTTGGCCGAAGCCCGACACCTACCACGCGGCAGGCACCGAGCCGGGGACCGCCACCTCAACTTCCACGAGACCCGGGACAACCTCCAGGGCGCCGAACTGGACAATGCAACGGGACCTAGGTCCCATGCGAAGCGAAACCTCCTGGGAGTGCGCTGAACACGTACGCGGCGTGGGGGCCCGCGACGGGAGGGGGAGCAGGGGAATCCGGGCGATCGACTCGCCAGCTCGTCGCGCGCACTCAGGAACCTTCAACGAGGAAGGAAACGCGCATGACATCGCACAGATTCACCATGCCTCGTGGACGGCGCAGCGCGGTACGCGCCGCCATTGCGGTCTGCACAGCGGCCAGCCTTGCGGCCTTCGCTGTTCCAGCCCAAGCAGCCACAGTTAGCCCCGCCGGTGACGACGCGCAGACCGCTCTTGCGGACCTCGGCATCACCGTCAGCTCTGACGGCTGGATCAACTACAGCTCCACGCTTGACCCATCGATCCAGCTCCAGAACGTGACCGTCCAGGAGCTCACCGGAACCTGGACCGCGGACGGCCGATGCCAGATCTCCGGGCAGCTCACGTCGAACAGCGCGGAGGTGTACAGCGAGGAGATCGCCTACAACCCGCTGCTGTGCGCCAGTCGCGTCAGGACTGGCACCGTCGTCTCGGGCGTGGACCCACTCGCGGTGCCCGACACGCTCCGCGCCAACGTCAAGACCCCCGCACCGGCGACCCTGGCTGTGCCGGCTGCGAAGGCCTCGAGCCGGGGCGGCGCCGCGACGATGGCCGCAGCGGCGGTGAGCTATCAGACGGCTCACACGAAGACGTCGTGGATCGACCCGGTCAACCTGACCATCACGTCGCAGACCGTCAACATGACGTGGCCTCTGTACGGCGCCGCCGGCACGTTGTCTGCGACCTGGCCGTCCTACAAGTTCGCGCTCGACAACTGGCAGGGCCCGTACGTCAGCACCTCAGGCTTCGTCGGCCTGTCGGGGGACACCGGCTGGAGCTACACGGCGAACAGCCACTTTGTGAACACGGACTTCGCGACCGCCGTGTACATCCTCCTGGGCCTGTCCGGCTGGCTCGCCTGCGGTGCGCACACCACGAACCAGGCGGACTTCTACCACAGCGTGAAGATCACGGGTCTGCGCTCGGGCTCCTTCTCGCACGACTGGAACGACTCCAAGAGCGGCGCCTGCTCGAACCTCGTGCACCACGGAACCTCGAACGGTGCAGGTTCGACCAGTTGAGCAACGTCGGCTCGCGCCTCCGCTGGCGCATGCTCCCTGCCGTCGTCGCGCTGGCGGCGTCGGCCGGCTGCGCCAGCGGGGGTGACCCCGGCACGCCACAAGGCCAGGGCGACGACTCAGCCGGCGCTGTCGCCCTCGCCTACGCCAACGCGTTGTTCTCCGGCGACCTCGACGGCGCCGCGCACTACGTCGAGGACGACAGCGCCGCCGCGTTCCAGCTGATCCAGGTCGGCATCGATCCACGCACCATCTACGCCAAGGACCTGGACGTCGGCAGCTCCACCGTCACCAACGGAGTCGCCGTCGTAATCCTCACGGGAACTGTCTGCCACAAGGCCGACCCCCCGGCCGCCGACGACTGCCTGAGCAACCACGACCCGGCCAGCAGCAACCCGGTCTTCCACCTCACGCTGCGTCCCACGACAGCCGGGGACTGGAAGGTCGCGCTGGGCGTCACGCCGGCCACGCCCAGCACAACCGCGCCCACAGGACGCTGAACGCCTCGACTTCTTCACCACCCAGAGATAGGGGATTACGCACATGCGCACGCACTTCGCACCAGGCCGCCTCGCCCGACTCGGCGCGGTCTCGGCCCTCCTGGTCGGTGGGCTGCTCGCCTCGGCCAACCCGGCGTCAGCGGCCAGCCCGGCGACGGACCCCACCACCGATCCGAACGCGCAGGCCGTCTCCGAGTTCCACTGGTCGACCGGCACACAGCCGCTGACACCCACGGACTTCGTGCAGCAGGCACCGGCCGCCGAAAAGCTCCAAGCCGCGGCCGCCGCGGCCGCCGCAACAAGCTGCTGGCACCTGGACGACTACCGCGGAATGAAGGACCTCGTGGGCATCACGCTCTTCACGTTCCACACGTACACCGCCTGGTGCGGCGACGGCTCGTGGATCCGCTCGTACGCGTACACCAACTCCGACGCGACCACCACACTCACCTGGAAATACTTCGGGCTGACCCGCAGCGTTGACGAGTACGGCGTGAACTGGAACCAGTTCCACTCGGTGCGTGAGGGCCAGTTCTGCCTAGGCAACTGCATCATCCAGGAGAAGCGGATGCTCAACGACATCCTCGTGGGCCCAGCCGGCCAGGTGTATCACCAGTGAGCCCCATCGACTCAGGTGACGTGCTCATGGCCACGACGCGACGACGACCCAGCGCGCAAAGCCTGCTGCTCGCCGGCGCACTCGCGTGGGGCGTGCTGTTGGTGGTGGTGAGCGCAACGGCTCCGATCTACACCGTGCCGACCTCACAAGGCAGCTACCAACCCCGCGAGACCGTCCTGACGGCCTACGGCGTGCTCGGGCTGCTGCCGGCGGTGGCGCTTCTGATCCTCGGCGTGGCGGTCGCGGCGCTGCTGACGCGACACCGGCATGCGGCCACCACGGCCGCGCGCGTCCTGGCAATCGTCGTGTTCGTCGCCAGCTACGGCTCACTTTTGGTACTCCACGTCTGGAGCCTGCTGGTCGTCCCGTTCGGTGCTCTACTCGTCGCGGCCGCCTTCGTGGCCCCGCCGCGCGAGCAACACCGATAGGCAGGCACCGCTTCGATCACGCACCAGGCGTCCCCGGCTCGGCCGCCAGCGCAGCGGACGAGCCGGGGACCTGATGCCGGGCCGTCGTGTCAGCGAACCGCCCGGACGGTTGCCGGCGGGCCCCGGCAGGGGCATCTCCGACCGGCCTGGCCACGGTAACCGTGCACCGCCCCGGCCGTGATCCGAATGCTCACTCGTCACCCGAAGGCCGTACGCTGCCGCGGTTGGTGTGTACACACGCATCACATGCGCTACAGTGGTGCCATGGAAACGATCAGCAGCGAGGTGTCGACCCGCGAACTGCGCAGCCGGCTGTCCGACGTGCTCGGCCGCGCCATGTACGCGGGGGAGCGGATCGGCGTGACCCGCAACGGCAAGCTCGCCGCCGTACTGGTCAGCGTCGAGGACCTGGAAGCACTCGAGGACTTCGAGATGAGCCAGGACGTGCGCGCGTACCGCGAGGCCAAGGCCGCCGACGATGGCGGGCGCGTCAGCCTCGACGACGTGCGTCGTGACCTTGCCTCGTGACCTACCGGGTCCTGTTCACCACAGCCGCCGGCCGCGAGGTCAAGAAGCTGCCGCGCCCCGCGCGTGACCGCGTGCTCGACGCGATCGCGGGCCTGGCCGACGACCCGCGGCCGCGCTCGTCCAAGAAGCTCGTCGGGGAGCAGACGGCGTGGCGGGTGCGAGTCGGGGACTACCGCGTCATCTACGACGTCCTCGACGCCGAGCTGACCGTCACGGTCGTGCGCGCGGCCCACCGGCGCGAGGTCTACGACCGATGAGGCTGACCCGCGACCCCGCCCACCGCTGCGCTCCGGGCGCATGGCGCACCGAGCCACCTCGTCACGCGCGCTCGAGCGCGCCGCCGCGCCGAAACTGAGGACGTAGGCGCGGCATGGACGCCCGCGAGGCTGCGCTGGCCAAGGCCGTCGCCGAGACGGTCGACGCCTGGCTGCGCGATCCACGCGACGCCGCGCTCTACGCGCGGCTGCTGCTCGCCGTGGAAGCCTGGCGCTCCGCCGGCGACGTCACGCTGGCGGACGACGGCGAGCCCACTGGTGAGACGAGCCCGGCCGCTGCGGTGCTCATCGACAAGGTCCGCCGCGCCCAGCACCGCCAGCATCTTCGTGAGCATCCCGAGGACCGCCCGCGCAGTGGGGAAGTGGCCGCCGAGGGCCCCGACGTGGGCGGCCCAGGCACCCTCACAGCCGACAAAACAGGCCTCTGACCTGGCCGTTTGTCATAAGGAAGGTTATCGGCCTTTGAAGAGTGGGTGCCAACGTGCATCAGATGCACGGCTCGAGTTGAGCGCTGGCACGGTGCGTCGCGCGTCAGTAGGGCGCCCGAAGTCCGGGGAACATCGGGAAGTGCTTGACATTTCGGGTCAGCAGGCTGGCATCGAGGAGCCTCGCGGTGGCGGCGATGATGAAGTCCGCGGCGTCGATCCCGTTGTGGGACGGCAGCCATGTTCGGCCGAGCTCGCCGGCGAGTTCGGCGATCTGTCGGTCGACGGGATGCCAGACGACGACGTCCAGCAGCGGGGTGATCGCCTCGAGTTCCCGGGAGGATGTCCCGTCCGTCGTTGAACTTCGGCGGCGGTCCGTGTGATCGTCAGGCGGCGGTCACAGTGTCATCCTGACGCACGGTGCCGACAGTCTGCGCGGCGACGTGCTGGTCGAGGGCAGCGCGGAGTGCGGGCAGGTGCAGGTGGCCGTTGACGCGGCGGAACTGCTTGCCTGCTTCGATCATCCCGGCGGCGCACCAGCGCAGCGCCATGGTGCCGTTGCGCCAGTTCTTCACGTTCGTCGAGTGGTTGCGGGCGATCGAGATCATCGACTCGATGCTGTTCGTTGAGCGCAGCGTGCGCGCCAGGGTCGGCGACACGCCCAGGCGCAGCACGGTCAGGGTCTCGGACAGACCCTCGCGTAGTGAGGCGGCGGCGCCGGGGTGGGTGCGCTGCAGTTCCTTGGCCAGCGCCTCGAGCTGGGCTTCGGCCACGAGCGCGGAGGCGGCGTGGTAGGCGACGCGCATCGCCTTGGTGACCGTCGCGGCGAGGTGATCGGGCAGCTTGTCAGCCACGTTCCTGATCTTGTGCAGTTGGCAGCGGCCGATCACCGGATGGTCGAACACCCGCACGACCGCGGCGCGCAGCGCCTTGCCGCCGTCGATGCCGACGAAGACCGGCCGTGCCGTGTCCAGGCCCCGATCGCGTAGACCGGTCAGCAGATCGGTCACCACGCTGGTGTTCTCCGTGGAGCCCTCGGCCAACCCGAGCGGGTGCTTGACCCCGTCGATGCCGATGCCCAGCGCGACCACGCACAGGTGCTCACCGAAGTGCACCCCGTCGATCATCAACGCCACCAGGTCCAGCCCCGACAGGTCCGCGGCGAGCAACTGCGCCAGCGCGGTCTGGGTCGCAGCGACGAACCGGCGGCTGACCGCCGACTTGCTCGTCGAACGGGCCGATGCCTCGACCCGCTGCCCGACCGGCTCGAGCGCGAGCGGGTAGCGGCGGGTGGACAGGCCGGCCAGCATCCGACCCATCGCCATGCGACCCAGCACCTCGGTGGAGGAGAACACCTCGTAGGCCGGCACCGACAGCTCGCCGCTGCCGTCGACCGCGCGCATCCGTGGCCGGGTCACCGGCACCCGCCGCCCACCCAAGGTGACCGAGCCGGCTTCGGTGCCATGGCGCACCGCAGCCCGTGCCGGGTCGTGCTTGCCCTTCGGCCCACACACCGCGGTCACGTCTTGCTCCATCATCGCCGCCATCACCTGCAGGCCGGTGCCCACGGCCAAGGCCAGCAAGCCTTCCTGCACGTCCTCGGCGATCTCGCTCATCGACACGCTCACCGTCTCCGGCATGGCGTGGCGCAGCTCGCCGGTCGTCATCGCACGGCTGATCTGGTACTTGTTGGTCACGGCGGTCCCCTCCTCGGTCGAACTTCTTGGCGGAAGCCCGACACCTACCACGCGGCAGGCATCGAGCCGGGGACCGCCACCTCAACTTCCACGACTCGCGGGACAACCTCCGCAGGCCCTGCACGATCAGCGACCGCGCCAGCGTCGATGTCGGCACTCCGCGGGTGCGTGCCTGGGCGGTGAGCGCGTCGAGCTCGGTCGGGTTGAGCCGCACGGAATGCACGGCGGCGCTGGGCCGTCCCGGGCCCGTCCCGGTGACTCCGACCGGGATCGGCTCGTCCCGGCCTGCTGGCCGAGCCTGGGGTGACCGTGCACGTCAACCCGGCGCAGGCGGAGAACGTCTGGAGCGGTCCGGCACGAGCACGGGCACGGCGGTCCGTTGGACACCGACCTGTTCGACCCCGGCTACTAACGCGATGAGTTCCGCCCGGTGCTCAAGGGTTGCGACATCACCTGGTTCGAGGAGTACGCCGACCTGACGCGGACCGGCCGCCGGTACTCGGATCACCGTGGACCAGCGCCGTCAGGTGTGGGACCTGTACCGGGCCTGCGACGAGCCTGGTCGCGTTCGCCTCCCGGATGGCCGACGGCACGAGTACCCGGACATCAATGGGGTGCTGTGCGTTTGGCTGCGCAGTGTGCAACGGGTTACCGCCGCGTTGCAGCGCGCCGGCATCCCCACGGTGGACCTGCACGACGAGGACGGCAACCCGGTCGACGCGGTGAAGGTCGACGCGGCGAAGGTCGACGCGGCGGCCCGGTCGGCCGGTGGTACTCGGTCAACGACTACGCGATGACCCGGCTGGTGGCTTGCCCGCCGACGGGCCCCGGATCGTCCTGTGCCTGCACGGCGACGTCGAGCTGACGTCCGGTGCGGGCGCTGCTCGGTTGGCGCGGGGGGAGTCGGTGCTCGTGCCGGACGACGACGGCGCCCTGAGCCTGCGCGGAACGGGGCAGGTCGCGGTGGCGTTCGTGCCGTGACACCTGGTGCGCGTGACGTCGGACGAGGGGGCCGTCGGCCGCCTGACGCGGCGGCCCCCGCCCCGCCGGGGGCATCTGACGTCCCGGCGCTGGCACCTCAGGTCCCGGCGCGGGCGTCACCTCCCGGCGCGCACCGACCGAATGCGGGCCAGCGTGAACACCCGCTCCGCGTTGCGCAGGTGGCACCAGCCACTGAGGTAGGCGCCCTGCAGGTCCAGGTCGGAGACCTCGCGGGTGGTCGAGCCGCCGGAGGCGGACACGTAGTCGATGACCACGGACCGTCCGTCCACGACGGCACGGGCGAGCGTGCGGACCTCGCCGAGGCCGAGGTGGCCCGCGACGGCCGCGATCCGCACGGCCAGGTCGGTGACCTCGTCGGACTCGGGGGGGATGCCCCCGCGCAGCAGTCGGTCCGCCGCCTGCGTGGGGGTCTCCCACAGGTGGTCCGGGCGGTCCGGCCCGCCGGCCTGCGACCCGGCCACCCAGCTGCCGGCCGGGGCCTGGGCGGCGGGTTCGGGGCCGTCGTCCTCGCAGGCGCGCCCCTCGGTGCCGGGTGTGCCAGCCGCACCCGCGGGCGATGAGGCGCCGGCAGCGCCGGGCGCCGCAGCCAGGCGCTGCTGGCGCACCGGCGCTCCGGTCCCGTCCAGCTCGCGCGGGAGGTACCCGGCGTCGCGCAGCGCTGTGAGCACCTCGGCCGGCGGGGCGGTGGCGGTGAGCACCGTCGGGGCGACCGCGGCCAGGCCCAGCCGGCGCAGGCTGCGGTGCGCGGTCAGCTCGGCGAGCAGCGCCACGTCGTCGCCGACCAGGATCGCCGCGGCCGGGCGGACGCCGACGTGGCCGTACCGGCGGGCCACGTCGCGCAGCAGGTAGTCCACCGGCTGGGGCAGCGTGCCCCCGGCTGCCCGGGTGAGGTGGGCGCGCAGGTCGTCGGGATCGTACCCGGCGTCGAGAGCGCGGCGTACCGACACCGGCGACAGCCGCCAGGTGGACGCGCCGCCCCGACCCTCCCGGTCCGCCATCGCGTCGAGCAGGTCCACGACGTCCGGGTCCGGGGTGCCCGGGACGACGACGGTCAGGTCGGAGCCGACCAGCACGCCGGACTGCACCGCGGGCAGCGCACGGCCGGCCTCGGCGGTCAGCGCGTCCAGGTCGTCCGCGGCGAGTGCCATGCCGAGCGGGGATGCGGCACCGTCGGCCAGCAGGCCCCACCGGTGCAGCTCCTCCCAGGTGCGCCGGGCCGCGTCGTCGACCCGGCCGGCCATCTCCAGCGGATGCAGCCAGCTGCCCAGGGCCACCGCGCCTGCCAGCTCGACCGCCCCGCGGTCGGGGGCGTCCGTGGCGGATCGCAGCAGGACTTCGCGCAGCATGTGCACGACGGGCCGGTCCAGCTGGCGGGTGAAGAGCGGCACGGCACGGCCGTCGGCGTCACGGTCGACGGTCGGGACGAACGCGAGCGGGTGCCAGGCCAGGATGAGCGAGGTGGCCCGCTCGCCCGGCGAGCGACGTCGCCAGGAGCTGAACGCGGCGCCGAGCCCGACCCGGTCGACGGAGACGCGTTCGACCAGGCCCGCCGCCCACGCGCACTCCAGTGCCAGCCGCACCACGGCGGTGTCCGCGCCGGCCTGTTTGGCGACGCGGGTGATCTCCCGGGCCCCCACCCCACCGGAGCGCAGCAGGGCCAGCGGGGATCGTTCGACCCGCTCCAGCACCGCCATGACGGCCGCGACCGTCTCGGTGAGGCCCGCCGCCGCGCCGCTGGCGACGTGCGGGGCATACGCAGGCACGACGATGACGCCGGGGGGTTCGATGGCCAGCGGCAACCGGTACCCGGCCGGCTGCAGGGCGAGGGCGACCTCCGCGGGCATCTGCACCTGCCACACCGCCCAGGCGGAGCCGAACGCCAGCCCGTTGTCCAGCGCCCACCGCGCGGCGGCGTGGTGCCGGGCGGTGGCCTCCCGGTCGTGGACCCAGGGCGGTTCGTCCTCCTCGTCGTCGAACGGGTCGAGCTCGTTGCCGACGCCGCCCGGCCCCGCGCCGCGCCGACCCCTTGGCCCGTCGTCCGCGAGCTGGTCGTCGGACGGCACGCTCGTGTAGCCGACGGCCGCCGCTGCCTGGGCGAGCTCGGTGAGGGTCCGGGCCACGGCCGGCGGCGCCGTGCCGAGCACCGAACGGACGTGCCCGGGTTCGGCGAGCCTGCGCAGCACCGTCGCCGCCATGGCTGCCTTGCGGGTGGGCGGGGTGACGCCCCAGCGGCGCAGCACGGCCCGAAGGGCGTCGGCAGAGACGTCGGCCAGCAACCTGCCGGCCGGCCGGCCGAGCCCCAGCGGGTCCGGCAGCAGATCGAGGACACCCGGGTTGACCTGCAGGCGGAGATCGTCGGCCGGGTCCTGCGCGTCGTCGGACGCCGGCGCGTCGCCGGGACCGCGGGTGCCGCCGGCGGTCCCGTCCGCTCCGTCGGCGGCACCCGCCGGCCACACCAGGCACGCCTCCCGCAGCCGATCGACGACCTGGCGCACGGCCGACCGGGTGGCCTCGGGGCCGTGCCCCGCGTCGAGCAGCGCGGCGGCCCGCTCGATGCTCGCGCCCGCTCCTGCGGCGGACAGCACCTCGAGGACCTGCAGCTCGGGCAGCACCGCGCCGACCAGGGCGGGGGCCACCGATGCCGGGTGCACCAGCCGAGCGGCCAGGTCGTCCAGGTCCACCACGGCTGCGCCACGCAGCACGTCGGGGCGCCGAGTCAGCAGCGCCCCGAGCTGCTGGCCGGACAGGGTCGCCAGGTGCCGCGCGAGAGGAGCGGTGTCCATCGGCACGATCATGCCAGGCCCGGTCCCGTCACGGCCCGAAGAAGTCCCGCAGGTACACCTCGACGTCGCGCAGCGTCGCGCCGTCGACGAGCCCGACCACCCGGTCGATGCGGTCGCGGGGGACAGTGCGCACCTGCTCGGTCATGACCCAGCTCGGGCGTGCCAGACCGGGACGGCCGCGCCACAGCCCGACGGGCCGGTCCGTGCCCCGGGGGCGGTCCTCCGGATGGGTCACGCCGAGGGCCGCGGGTCGGTTCCGGCCCGTCGGAGGTCCTCGTCGACCCCGTCACCGAGCGTTGCGTCGAACGCGGTGACCTCGTCGGCGTAGCTCTCCTGACTAGCCTCGGAGGTCGTCGTCATCGCCATGACCACGGGATACGACAGGTATACCGCCGGGTGCGGAACGGCTGCGGTGCCGAGCCGGTGACGGACGATCGCACCGGGACCCGACGGGCAGGTTCCGGTGCGATCGTTCCGGCTGACGACTGCGCTACCGCAGCTCGGGCTCCATGTCGATGGCGCCGCACGGGCACTCCGCGGCGCAGATGCCGCAGCCCTTGCAGTAGTCGTAGTCGATCTCGTAGTGCAGCCCCGGTCCGAGCTTGACGATCGCGTCGTCCGGGCACATGCCGAAGCAGTTGTCGCACTCGAAGCAGCTGCCGCAGGACATGCACCGGCGCGCTTCGAACACCGCGCTGGTCGCGTCGAGCCCGTGCACGACCTCCTCGAACCCGGTGAGCCGACGGGCAGCCTCCAGCTCGGGACGGTGCTGGCGGGGAGCGTCGGAGTAGTACCAGGTGTTGAGCCGGTCCGCCGTGGCCTCCCGCACGGGCGGCTCGGGGGGCAGACCCGGTTGCCCGGCAAGGTAGGCCCCGATGGCGTGGGCGGCCCGCTTGCCCTGGCCGATCGCGTAGGTCGCGGTGCGCGACCCCGGGGAGACGTCACCCGCGGCGAACACCCCGTGCCGCCCGGTCATCATCGAGTCGTCGACGTCGATCACGCCGTTGACCACCTCGATGTCCGTGGCGTCCGCGATGAGCGACAGGTCGGCGTCCTGGCCGACGGCCAGCAGCACGGAGTCGGCGTCGAGCTCCTCGAACTGACCCGTCGGGTGCGGCACGCCGTTCTCGTCGAGCTCCATCCGCTCGATCCGCACGCGCGGGCCGTCCACCTGGGCGATGGTGGAGAGCCACTGCACGCGCACGCCCTCACCGATCGCATCCTCGAGCTCCTCGGCGTGAGCGGGCATCTGCGCCTGGCTGCGCCGGTAGATGACCACGGCATCGGAGGCGCCCAGCCGCCGGGCGGTCCGGGCGGCGTCCATGGCGGTGTTGCCACCGCCGTAGATGGCGACCCGACGGCCCAGCAGCGGCGGACGGTCGTCCGCGACGTCCCGCAGGACGTCGATCGCGTCAAGGATCTTCGCCGCTGCGCCGGCCGGGATGTCCACGTGGTGGGCGACCCCCGCCCCGACGGTGAGCACGACCGCGTCGAATTCCGCCTGCGCCGCAGCGAGATCGGTGACGGGCGTGGAGCACTCGATCGTCACTCCCAGGTCGACGATCCGGGCGATCTCCGTGGCGAGCACGTCCCGGGGCAGCCGGTAGGCGGGGATGCCGTAGCGCAGCATCCCGCCCGGCTCCGCCGCAGCCTCGCGGATCACCACGGCGTGCCCGGCCTCGCGCAGGTGGTAGGCCGCCGACAGCCCGGCCGGCCCGGAGCCCACGACGAGCACCCGTCGGCCGGTGTCGGCGCGTGGCACGGTCAGCCGCCAGCCGTGCTCGATGGCGGCATCGCCGAGGAACCGTTCCACGGAGTTGATGCCCACCGCCTCGTCGAGCTGGACGCGGTTGCAGGCCGTCTGGCACGGGTGGTAGCAGACCCGGCCCATCACGGCCGGCAGCGGGTTCTCCGCCGTGAGCACGCGCCAGGCCCGCTCGTAGCCCTCCGGGCCCTCCTGCGCGGCGGACAGCCAGCCGCGGATGTCCTCCCCGGACGGGCAGCCGATGGAGCACGGCGGGGTCAGCTCCACGTACACCGGACGCTCGGTGCGCCAGGTGCCCGTGTGGTAGGCCACCGAGGTGGCCGGGCCCGTGCTGACCCCCACGGTCGGTGGGGCGTCGTGGCCACTCATGCGTCCTCCTCCAGCAGTCCGTACCGACGAATGTTCTCCTCGGCCCGAGCGCGCAGCCGCGCCAGGGACTCCTCCCCGCCCGGGCGGAACAGGTGTGCGAACCGGGTCTGCGGCTGCAGGTACTCGGTGACGTCGACGCGCTCGCGGATGCGGGTGACGGCGGTGATCTCACCGTCCCGGGCCTCGAAGACGGGGAACATCCCGGACTGGGTGGCGGCCCGGGCCAGCTGGATGGACACGCTCGACGGCGATCCCCAGCCCAGCGGGCAGGGCACCAGCACGTGGAGGTAACGCGCGCCATGCAGGGACATGGCCGTACGGACCTTGGCCTCCAGGTCCCGCAGGTCGGCGACCGTGGCCGTGGCGACGTAGGGGATCTCGTGCGCCATGGCGATCCGGGGCATGAACTTGCCCTGGCCGAACGGGTTGCCCGGCTGCGGCCCCACCGCGGGGGTGGTGGACGTGCGGGCGGTCGGTGGGGTCGCCCCGGACCGCTGCACGCCGGTGTTCATGTAGCCCTGGTTGTCGTAGCAGACGTAGAGCACGTCGTCGTTGCGCTCGAACAGGCCCGACACGGCAGCCATGCCGATGTCCACCGTGCCGCCGTCACCGCCCTGGGCGAGCACCCGGACGTCGTCGTGGCCGGCAGCCGCCTGCGCTGCGGCGATGCCGGTGGCCACAGCGGCGGCGTTGGCGAACAGCGAGTGGATCCACGGCGGCTTCCACGCGCTCTCCGGGTACAGCGTGGAGAACACCTCCAGGCAGCCGGTGGCGTTGGCCACCATGAGCTTGCCGTCCGCCGCGTCGACGGCGGTGTCCAGCACCCAGCGGGCTGCTAGCGCCTCCGCGCAGCCCTGGCACGCGCGGTGCCCGTGGGTCAGCGACGACGGGCGGTCGGCTCGCGCCTGCACGGAGCGGTCGTCCTCGTCGAGCAGCCGGTTGCCCACCACGAGCGTGCCGGTCTGCATGAACGGGATATGCACGGCGGTCATGACCGGGCTCCTTCCGCGACGTCGGTGCGCTCCACCACGTCGGTCCGCAGGTCGAGGAACGTCAGCGGCTCCAGCCGCCCGGCCGCCGCGCGGCGCAGGACCTCCTGCAGGGAGGCCGACAGGATCGGGCGCCCACCGAGCCCGGCGACCACGGAGTGCACCGGCACGCCCGAGCCCTCCAGCGCACGGCGCACGTCCCCGGTGAGCACGCCGCCGACGCCCAGCTCCAGCGCCCGGTCGACGACGACCACGCGACGCGCCTGGCCGACCGCGGCGCGCAGCGCCTCGTCCGGGAACGGTCGGTAGGTGCTGATGCCGACCAGGCGGACCGGCATGCCGTCCGCGCGCAGGCCGGTGAGGGCGTCCTGCAGGGTGCCCAGCACGGAGCCCATGGCGACGACGACGAGGTCGTCGGGGGTGGGCGGCGGGGCGGTGCGGTCCCGGTTCAGGGTGTCCGGGTCGAAGGTGGCGACCAGGCCGCCGGCCGGCCGGCCGAACGCCCGGGTGAACCGGTCCGACGTCTCGGCCACGACGCCGACGGCGTCGAGGAAGCGGCGGTGCTGCAGGTACCGGGTCTCGGTGAACGACTCCGGGCCGGCCATCGTGCCGAGGGTGGTCGGGTGGTCCACGTCGAGCACCTGGGCGGGGTTGTACGGCGGCAGGAAGGCGTCGATCTGCGCCTGCTCGGGCAGCTCCACCACGTCGCTGGCATGGGTGAGGATGAACCCGTCCATGCAGACCATGACCGGGATGCCCAGCTCCTCGGCCACCGCGAACGCGATGACGTGCAGGTCGGCCGCCTCCTGGTTGTCCAGGGCGAACAGCTGCAGCCAGCCGGAGTCGCGCAGCGCCAGGGAGTCGGACTGGTCGTTCCAGATGTTGATGGGCGCACCGATCGATCGGTTGGCGACCGTCATGACGATGGGCAGCCCCAGCCCGGAGGCGTTGTACACGGCCTCGGTCATGTACAGCAAGCCCTGCGAGGCGGTGGCCGTGTAGGCACGGGCACCGGCGGCGCTCGCCCCGATGGACACGGACATCGCCGAGAACTCCGACTCGACGTTGATGTACTCGCAGTCGGCCAGCTCGCCGGTGCGGGTCAGCGCTGCCAGCGCTTCGACGATGTGGGTCTGGGGGGAGATGGGGTAGGCGCACACCACGCCGGGCCGGCACCGGGCGATGGTCCGGGCGACGGCCTGGGAGCCCTCGAGGACCTCACGCACGGACGCTCACCTCTTCCGGGATGTCGGTCGCGGGGCTGCCGGCCGGCTCGTCGATGCCGTGCTCGCGGACCCAGGCGAAGGCCTCGGCGGCGGCCGCGGCGTTCTGCTCGCCGACCCGCCCGCGGAAGCGCTGGCGGAACACCTGCTGGACGGCCTCGAGGGTGATGTCGTCGGAGGCCGCGGCGTAGGCGCCGAGCATGGCGGCGGACGGTTTGGGCGAGCCGAGGTGCTCCAGGACGATCCGCAGGGCGGGGACGATGGCCAGCCGTGCGTCCTGCGCATCCTCGCCTGCCCGGTCGCGGACCTCCTGAGCGGTGTGCTCGGTGTTGACGACGACGAGGCCCCGGGGCGCCAGCCCGACGAACGGGTGGTCGCTGACCAGCAGCGTCGGGTCCTGGATGAGCACCACCTGCGGCCGCAGCACGGGTTCGCGGGTGCGGATGGGCCGGTCGTCGAACCGGCAGTAGGACACCACCGGTGCTCCGGTGCGCTCCGACCCGAACGACGGGATGGCCTGGGCGAAGTGCCCGGCGAGGAAGCCGGCCCGGGCGAGCATCTCCGCCGCCGTGACCACCCCCTGGCCGCCTCGGCCGTGGATCCTGACCTCGCGCATGCCCATCACCCCGTTGCGTCTCGCTGCGCCGGCCTGCGGACGCGATCCATGCGCCGGGCGGGGGTTCTCCCTGCTCGGCGTGGCTCAACCGCGTCCTCGCGGCCTTTTCAACGACGCTACGCCGCGCTCGCGGAGGGCCTTGCGGACGATGGTCCCTTGTCCGGAGGGCGCCGCGGCATGGCACCACACCGTGCCGGGACCCATGTCCCGGCACGGTGTGCGGGCTCAGGACAGCCGCACCGTCGCGCCACCGGAGAACGGGGAGTCGTGCAGCTCCATGCTCGCCGGCTGGGCGTCGGCGGGGACGTCGAAGACGACGATGCCGTCGACCTCGTTGCCCGGGTTGATCTGGTTGAGGAAGGACTCGGTGTCCCCCAGGTAGATGGCCGCGCCGGAGTCGGCCGAGTGCCGCCGGCCCTGCGTGTCGACCAGGGTCTGGCTCGACCCGTCGAAGTACTGCGCGTCGTTGCCGACGTTGCGCACGTGCATGTGGACGAGGACGAACGTGCCCTGGGCCTGCTTGGACACCGGTGCGGTGCCGAGGCTCGGCACGCCGGCCTCGACCTGCGTGACGGTGAACTCGAAGGACCCGTCGGCGACCGTGGTCCCGATGCCGGCTGCGGGGGGCTCGGCTGCGGGGGGCTCGGCTGCGGGGGCTGCGGCGGCGTCGTCAGGCGCGGCGGCGTCTGCCGTCCCGGCGGCCGCCTCGACGGCCGGGACGGACGCGGAGCCTGCGGTCTGGTCCTGCCCGCCGCCACCCGCGACGGACACGACGATGCCGAGGACGACGAGCGCGCCGAGCGTCGTGAGGACCTTGTGCCGGGCGACGAAGCTGCGCCGGTCGGCAGCCGGCCGGGCGTCCGGCTGGGCAGGGTAGGGCTGCGAGGCGGGCTGCTGTCCGCCGGGGTTCTGGGTCATCGGGACTCCTTGTCACGGGCCGCGCACGCGGATGGTGCCGCGGGAGCCCGTCGTTCGGGGGCTCGCCGAGCACACTGCTCGGGGCGGCCGGCGCCGCGGGTCGCCCGTCGAGCCGGACCTGAGCGGCTCGCTGTCCGCCGTTCGGCGGGAGGGCTCTGGCCGGGCGACGGACACGCCGCGTCGGTGGCCGCCCCTACGCTCGCGGGCATGGTCGAGGGACCGCCCCGCCGACGCCTGCTCCCCGTGCTCGGCACGGTGGGAGCGGTGCTGTCCGCGTCGGTCATGACCACCGCGATGTTCGGCCTCGCCACGCAGGGGGCCGGCTCGTCGTCCGCGGGCAGCGACTCCGGTCTGGTCCTCGCGTGGCTCGTCGGGCTGGTGGTGGCCGGGTCGCTGACGTTGCGCCGGCGCTACCCCGTGCCGGTGTGCGTGGCCGCCGGCGTGGTGGCGATCGCGCTGCCGACGGACGTGCTGGCCGCCCTGGTCGCGCTGTCCTGGGTGGTGGCCCGGCAGCCGCGGCGGACCGCGTGGCGATGCGGGGCGCTCACCGCTGCGGCGACGGCTGCGGTGCTGCTGCGCGACCACGCCCGGGATCCGCAGAACCGGCTGTTCGCGATGACCGATGCGACCACCGGTGAGCACGTGGTGCTGACCCCGTTCGGCTACGTCGCCCTCGGTGCGGCGATCCTGGCCGTCGCGGTGGGGGTGGGGCTGCTGCGCCGTTGGCGGCAGACCGCCCGGGACGCCGTCGACGGTCAGCAGCGCCAGGTGCTGGTCACCGACGAGCTGCGCCGGGAGATGACCCGGCAGGAGGAGCGCGAGGTCGTCGCGCGGGAGGTGCACGACACGGTCGCGCACCAGCTGTCCCTGGTCTCGCTGCGCGCCTCGGCGCTGGAGGTCAGCGCTCCCGCGGACGACGTCCAGGTGCGGGAGGCCGCCCGGTCCATGCGGTCGGCCGCGCACGAGGCGCTGGACGAGATGCGCGCCCTGATCGCCGTGCTGCGGGACCCGGCCCTGCAGCCGACGGTCGGCTGCCGCGCTGCTGCGGCCCACACCCTCGCGGACCTGCCCGGTCTGGTGGACGCCGCCCGTGGGGCGGGGGCCCTGGTCAACGCGACGGTCTTCGTCACGGACGGCGCCGGCGCACCGGCTTCCCTGACCCGTGCCACCTACCGGATCCTCCAGGAGTGCCTGACGAACGCGGTGAAGCACGCCCCCGGCGAGCCGGTGGACGTCGACCTGCGGGCCGCGCCCGGGGCGGGGGTGGACATCCGGGTGCGCAACCGGCTGCCGGCCGTACCGGTGACGGGGGGCGAGGCGGGACCGGGGGCGGGGATCGTGGGCATGCGCGAGCGTGTGGGGCTGCTCGACGGCACGTTCGACGCGAGGCCCGACGGGTCGTCGTTCCTCGTCACCGCCCATCTGCCCTGGCCTGCACCGGCGGCGGAGCACCGCGCCATTGTCGGTGCCGCCACCTAGCATCGGCGACGTGTCTCGGGTACTTCTCGTCGACGACGACCCGCTGGTGCGTCGCCTGCTCGCCACGATCCTCACGTCCTCCGGTATCGACGTCGTCGGGGAGGCCTCCGACGGTGACGAGGTGGTCGCCGCCGTCCAGCGCCACCACCCGGACGTCGTGCTCATGGACCTGCGGATGGCGCGCGTGCAGGGCGTGGAGGCCACGGCCGCGGTGGTCCGGCTGCCCGGTGCGCCCGCGGTCGTCGCGCTCACCGCGTTCGACACCGACGACTCCGTGCTGCGGGCGGTGCGGGCCGGTGCCCGCGGGTTCCTGCCCAAGGACGCGGACCCGGAGGACATCGTCGCGGCGGTGCGCGCGGTCGCGGCCGGCGGGGCGGTCGTCGCACCGCGAGCGGCCCGGTTCCTCGTCGAGCAGATCGCGCAGGATGTCGCCGCTCGGCGTTGCGCGGACGCCCGGCAAGCCGTGGGGGTGCTCACCGGACGGGAGCTCGAGGTCGCTCGCGCAGTCGCCGACGGGCTCACGAACTCCGAGATCGCGGAGCGTACCTACTGCAGCGAAGCCACGGTGAAGACCTACCTGGCCCGGGCGATGGCCAAGCTCGCGGTCGGCAACCGGGTGCAACTGGCGCTGCTGGTGGACCGCGCCGGCGCTACGGCGTCCTGAGCCGGCACCCGGGCGACCTCGACCGGCCACGTCGACGTCACTGCGCTGTCGACCGTCGGCGTCCGGTGGGTCCCGCGTGCCGGCTCGCGCTCACCGGTGGCGCGCCGCGCCGCTGGGTTGCATCGTGGGATGCGTCGAAGACAGGAGCGACATCATGGCTGTCACCGCATTCCGGGACCTGCCGCTGGCCGACCGGGACCGCGAGTGGGACGGCGACGCGGCGCAGAAGCGGGTGCGGGCGTGGGCCGGTGAGGACCACCCGACCCCGCGCTACCGCGACGCGCACGTCTGGTACGACGCGCAGAAGAAGGAGAACTGGACCGCGTACAAGCTGCTCATCGCCGACGTGATCGGCGGCCGTCTGCACGCCGTGCCGCGCGGCGTGTTCGCCGCGGCCGCGGTGGTGCAGGGGTCGCGTGGCGGCGTCGACCTGCCCGAGAAGGACATCGCGCGGGTGAAGAGCCATCTGGCGAAGTACTACGCGAAGCTCGGCGAGGCTCCGCCCTGGGAGGACGGCTGAGCCGGTCGCCGTCCCACCCGCGGTCATCGGCGGTGGGCCGGCGTGAGGCCGGCGAGGTCGCGCGCGCGCCACAGGACGGCGTCGAGCATGGCCGGGGTGAGTCGGCCGGTGAACGTGTTCTGCTGGCTCACGTGGAAGCAGCCGAGCACGGCCAGGCTGCGCCCGCCCGGACCGGTCAGCGCGAGCTCGGCGCCGTGGGCGAACAGCGGCCGCGGGCGGGGTACCGCCCAGCCCTGCTCGCCGAGGGTCGCGAGCAGCGCCTGCCAGCCGAAGGCGCCGAGCACGACGGCCACGGCGGGGTCGACCAGGTCCAGCTCCCGGGCGAGGAAGGGTGCACAGTTGCGCCGTTCGGTGGGGGTCGGCGCGTTGGCCGGTGGCGCACAGCGCACCGGTGCCGTCAGCCGCGCCCCGGTGAGCACCAGGCGGTCGTCGGCTGCGACCGACGTGGGTTGGGAGGCGAACCCGGTCCGATGCAGTGCCGCGATGAGGAAGTCGCCGCTGCGGTCGCCGGTGAACATTCGCCCGGTGCGGTTCGCGCCGTGCGCCGCGGGCGCCAGCCCGACGACGAGGACGCGCGCGTGCTCGTCGCCGAACCCCGGCACCGGCCGGGCCCAGTAGTCGTCGTCGCGGAAGGCTGCTCGGCGGTCCCGGCCGACCTGCTCGCGCCAGGCGACCAGCCGCGGGCAGGCCCGGCAGCCGACCACGAGCGCGTCGAGCGCGGCCAGGGTCGGCGCTGCGGACGCCCGAGCCGGCCGGTCGGGGGTGCCAGGAGCGCCGCCGGTCACGTCGGTGGCCGTGGCGCCTCCTCCCAGCTGCCGGCGGACCGGTCGGTGCCGGGCAGCAGTCCCACGGCCGTTCCGCCGCTGCGGCGAGCGCGCGCTCGCCGCCACCTCCCCGCCGGGGTGCTCACTCGAACCGCGAGGGGTCGCCCGCTCCGACGCGAACCACCCGCGGCTCGTCCTCGGACCAGTCCACGACGGTCGTCGGCTCCCGGCCGCAGTCCCCGCCGTCGACCACCGCGTCGAGCACGAGGTCGAGCTCCTCCTTGATCTGCCAACCCTCCGTCAAGGGCTCGTCGGCATCCGGGAGCAGCAGGGTGCTGGACAGCAGCGGCTCACCCAGCTCCCGGACCAGGGCCAGCGCCACCGGGTGGTCGGGGATGCGCACACCGACCGTGCGCTTCTTCGGGTGCGCCAGCCGGCGGGGCACCTCCTTGGTGGCCGGGAGGATGAACGTGTACGGGCCCGGGGTCGCCGCGCGGATGGCCCGGAAGGCCGCGGTGTCCAGCCGCACCAGCTGGCCGAGCTGGGCGAAGTCGGCGCAGACCAGGGTGAAGTGGTGCCCGGCGTCGAGGTGGCGGATCTGCCGGATGCGGTCCGGTCCGGTCCGGGAGTCCAGCATGCAGCCGAGCGCGTAGCAGGAGTCCGTGGGGTAGGCGATCAGCGCATCGTCCCGCAGCATGGCGACGACCTGGGCGATCGCATGCGGTTGCGGGTCGCGGGGGTACACGTCGAAGTACCGCGCCATGCCAGCAGGGTAGGCGCCCGGGCGCCACCTTTCACGCCGGGACGAGGTGCCCGGGCAGCACGTCGTAGCGCAGTGGCTCGACGGTGAACTCCCCGCGCCCACCGGTGAGCGCGCGCAGGTCGAGGACGTAGCGGGACAGCTCGGCCTCGGGCACGGCCGCCTCGATGCGGGCACGGCCGTCGTCGAGCGCGGCCGTGGTCACGATGTGGCCGCGGCGGGTGGACAGGTCGGCCATGACGTCGCCCTGGCACGCGGCCGGCACGGTGACCGTGAGCCTGCTCACCGGCTCGAGGACCACGGTGCCGGCCGAGGCGAGCGCCTCGCGCAGACCGTGTGCCGCCGCCGTGCGGAATGCCATCTCCGAGGAGTCCACCGGGTGGGACTTGCCGTCGTAGAGCTCGACGCGCAGGTCGACGAGCGGGTAGCCGCGCGGGCCGCCGGCCGCCATCGCCTCGACGATGCCGCGCTCGACGGCGGGGATGAAGTTGCGTGGCACGGCGCCACCGACCACCGAGTCGATGAACTCGAACCCCGCCCCGCGGGCTAGCGCCGACACCCGCAGCTGCACGACGGCGAACTGCCCGTGCCCGCCCGACTGCTTCTTCAGCTTGCCCTCCGCCTCGGCGCTGCCCGCGGCCGTCTCCCGGTACTGCACCCGCACAGGCCCGGTGCGCACGTGCACGCCGAACGTGCGGGCCAGCTTCTCCAGTGCCACGGCCAGGTGCGTGTCGCCGAGCCCGCGCAGCACGGTCTGGTCGCCAGCGCGGTCCACGTGCAGGGTCGGATCCTCCGCGCACAGGCGGGCGAGGGCGGCGGACAGCTTGTCGTCGTCCGCCTGGGACACCGGGGTCAAGGCCGACGCGTAGACCGCTGGGCGGTCCGGGGCCGCGGGGAGAGCCACCGGCAGGTCGTGCGCGGCCAGCAGCGAACCGGTCGGCGTGGCGACCAGCTTGGCGGCGGCGGCGATCTCCCCCGCGACGACCCGCTCGACGGGCAGGTGGTCGCGTCCCTGCACCCGGAACAGGCCGTGCAGCCGCTCCTCGGTGTGGGTGGTCGTGTTGACCAGGTGGTCGCCCGAGGAAACCGTGCCGGACAGCACGCGGAACACGCAGACCTGGCCGACGAACGGGTCGGCGACGGTGCGGAACACGTGCAGCAGCGGCTCACCGGCCGGGTCGGCCGGCACCCTGGTGGGTTCCCCGGCGACGAGCACGGTGGCCGGGTGGTCCGCCGGGGAGGGGCCGACCGCGCAGAGCACGTCGGCGAGCCGATCCACGCCGACGCCGGTCAGCGCGGAGACGAGGAGCACGGGGACGGCCAGACCGTCGCGCACCTCGCGCGCCAGAGCGCGGGTCAGCGCGGTCACGTCCGGCACCTCGCCGGCCAGATACCGCTCGAGCTCGTCGTCGTCGTGGGCGACGATCTCCTCGGTGACCTCCTCGTGCAGCCGGTGCTCCTCCGCGGTGAGGTCGCCGGGCATGGGCTGGGCCTCGCAGCGGCCGTCGGTGCCGTAGCGCATCGCCTGCTCGGCGAGCACGTCGGCGAGCCCGCGCAGGTCCTGCTCCTCGCCGAGCGGCAGCTCGAGGGGCACCAGCCCGTCACCCAGCTCGGCACGCAGCTGGGTGAGGACGGCGTGGAAGTCGGCCCGGGGGCGGTCCTCCTGGCTCACCACGACCATCCGCGGGACGCCGGCCGCCACGGCCGCGTGCCAGCCGGCGAGCGTCCCCGCCTGCACCCCGCCGACCGCGCTGACCACCAGCACGGCAAGGTCCGCAGCCGCCAACGCCGCGTCGAGGGCTCCGGCGAAGTCCGGTGCGCCGGGAGCGTCGAGCAGGGTGACCCGGCAGGCGACGCCGGCGGGGGCCGTCCAGTCGAACGATGCGATGCCCAGCCCGACGGAGATGCCGCGGGCGATCTCCTCCGGTTCGTGGTCGAGCACCGTGGAGCCGTCCTCCACACGTCCGGGCCGGGGGATCGCCCCGGCCCGGTGGAGGAGTGCTTCCGCGAGCGTGGTCTTGCCGGCGCCGCTGTGGCCGATGAGGGCCACCCGGCGGAGCTGGGGCGTCGTTGCCGTCTCCATGCGGGTCTCCCGAGGGGGTGTGCCGTCCCGTCAGGGTAGTGAGGATCCGCCCCGGCGGCCAGGACCTAGGCCGCTGGTGCGGACGGTGTCAGAGGGCGGCGAGCACGTCGATGACGAACACGAGGGTGGACCCGGCAGGGATGCTGCCCTGGGCGGTGTTCCCGTAGCCGAGGTCCGGCGGTACGACGAGGAGGACCTGGCTGCCGACCGTCTGCCCGACGAGACCCTGGTCCCAGCCCTTGATGACGGCGCCCATCCCGACCGGGACGGTGAACGGGGCCCCGCGGTCCCAGGACGAGTCGAACTTCGTGCCGTCCCACAGCCAGCCGGTGTACTGGACCACGAGCGTCTGCCCGGACGCCACCGCCGGCCCGGCGCCTTGGATGAGCGGCTGCGCGACGAGCGTCGTCGGCGGGTCGCCGGCGGCCGCGGCCAGCGACGGGGCGCCGGAGTCGTCGAGCGTCACCGTCGGCAGACCGGCGGGCGGCGTCACGGCCGTGCCCTCGGCGCGGGCGGGGACCGTCTGTGTACCGATGACCTCCAGCGCCATGACCGTGGTGTCCGGGCTGCCCGGGACGGCGAGCAGGGCCCGCAGCCCGACCTGCTGGCCCTGCAGCACCTGCGTGAGCTGGGGGATGAGCCGGGCGTCCCCGAGCAGGACCACCTGGGGCGTCTGGCCCCAGCTGCTGCCGGTCGTGGACCCGTCGGCGCCGCTCACCTGGAAGAACTGCAGCTGCACCGCCTGCCCGTCGGTGAGGGTCTCCCCGCTGCCCGGGGTGACCACGCGGGCCACCGGATAGCTGACGGTCAGCGGGGTGTCGAACGTGACGGTCGGTTCGCTGCCCGGGTCGCCGTTGAGCTGGACGGCCGCCAGGGCCGCGACGTCCTCGGCGGAGGCGCTCGTGGCTGCGGTCGGGCTCGCCGTGGCCGAGCTCGTCGGGGACGACCCCCCGTCGGAGGCACCCGAGCAGCCTGCCAGCAGCAGCGCCAGGGCGAGGACAGGGATGGCCGATCGGCGCACGAGGAAATCCTTCGGGACGGGGACGGGACAGACCCGGCGACCTTACGCGCTCACGCTGAGGGCCCGGACGCGGGAAGCGTGGACGGGTGGCGCTGGTTGCCAGTGGAGGTCATCACCGTCGCCCGCACAGGAGGAACACCCATGTCCGTCGTCGTCACCGGAGCCACCGGCCACCTGGGTCGTCTGGTCGTGGAGGAGCTGCTCGCCGCGGGGATGCCGCCGGAGGACGTGGTGGCCGCCGGCCGGCGTACCGAGCAGCTGGCCGACCTGGCCGCGCGCGGGGTCCGCACGGCCGCGATCGACTTCGACCGGGCCGAGACTCTGGTGCCGGCCTTCGCCGGTGCCGATGCCCTGCTGCTGGTGTCCAGCAGCGCCGTCGGCCAGCGTGCCCGCCAGCACGCCGCCGCGGTCCAGGCCGCCGTCGAGGCGGGCGTGGGCCGGATCGTCTACACCAGCGCATCGCACGCCGACACGTCGGCCCTCATCCTGGCGCCCGAGCACAAGGCCACCGAGGAGGCGATCCGGGCGTCCGGCCTGCCGTTCACCATCCTGCGGAACGGGTGGTACTCGGAGAACTACGTCCCGACCGTGGAGATGGCCCGCCAGACCGGCGAGATCGTGGCCAGCGTGGGCGACGCCCGGGTGGCCAGTGCGGACCGTCGCGACTTCGCGGCCGCTGCCGCCGTCGTGCTGCGCAGGGCCGGGCAGGAGGGCCGGGTCTACGAGCTCACCGGGGACACGGCGTGGGCGTACCCGGAGCTGGCCGCCGTAGCGACCGAGGTCCTCGGACGGCCGGTGACCTACCGGGCCGTCGGGCCGGACGAGCAGCGGCAGGCCTTGCTGCAGGCCGGCATGGACGCGGCGACCATCGACTACCTCGTCGCCCTGGACGCCAACATTGCCGACGGCGTCCTCGCGGAGGTGACCGAGGACCTGCCGCGCCTGATCGGCCGGCGGACCACCCCGCTGCTGGAGACTCTGCGTCGCGAGCTCGCCGGCTGACACCCCGGGGGCTGGCCCAGCCCCTGTCGGGGTCGTCGGCGCCGGCCGGCGGCCGATGGCTCGCCCAGCCCCGTCGCGCCCGCGGCCGACCGTAGGGCTCGATTCGGGAAGGCGAACACCGCCGCAGGGCCGATGGGCCGCCTGCGCGGTTGCAAGGATGGCCACCATGCCTGCCGAGACCTCGCCTCACGCCACATCCGCCGACCGGCGACGGTGGCGCCGGAACCTGGCAGACGAGCGGGCGGAAGCGGCCGTGTACCGGGACCTGGCCTCGCGGCGCACCGGGGAGGAGCGGGAGATTCTGCTGGCCCTGGCCGACGCCGAGCAACGCCACCAGCAGCACTGGCTGGGCCTGCTGGGCGGGGACGACTCCGACCTGCCGCACGGTGGTCTGCGCACCCGGGCGCTGGGCCGGCCCGCCCGTCGGCTCGGGGGGGTGTTCGTGCTGGCCCTGGCCCAGCGGGCGGAGTCCCGGTCGACCTACCGCACGGACACCGACGCCACGGCGACCATGGCGGCCGACGAGCAGATCCACGAGGAGGTCGTGCGCGGCCTGGCGACCCGCGGGCGGAACCGACTGTCCGGGGCCTTCCGGGCTGCGGTGTTCGGGGCCAACGACGGCCTGGTGAGCAACCTCGCCCTCATCCTCGGCATCGGGGCCTCCGGTGCGCCGACCCCGACCGTCCTGCTGGCCGGCCTGGCCGGGCTGCTCGCCGGGGCGCTGTCCATGGCGGCGGGCGAGTACGTCTCGGTGCGGTCCCAGCGCGAGCTGCTGGAGGCGTCGTCCCCGAGCCCCCGCACGGCCGCCGTGGTGGGAGACCTGGACGTCGACGCCAACGAGCTGGCCCTGGTGTTCCGGGCGCGGGGCATGCCCGCCGCCGAGGCGGACAGCAGGGCCGCGGCGATGCTCCGTCGGCTCCGGGGTGCCGGCGGAGGCGCCGACGGTGCCGGTGGCACGGCCCAGGGTGCCGCCGCGGCGGCCCAGCACCTCGACGAGGAGCCCGTTGCCGTTGTGGTCGACCAGCACGAAGCGGTGGGCACTGCGTGGAACGCGGCAGCCGCGAGCTTCAGCTTCTTCGGTTCCGGTGCGCTCATACCGGTCCTGCCATACCTGGTCGGGCTGGAGGGGTTGACGGCCGTGCTGGTCTCGACGGGCCTGGTGGGTGTGGCGCTGCTGGCGACCGGCGCCGCCGTGGGGTTGTTGTCCGGGGCGCCCCCGGGCCGGCGCGCGCTCCGGCAGCTGGCGATCGGCTACGGGGCCGCCGCCGTCACCTACCTGCTCGGTCTGCTCTTCGGGGCTGCCGGGCTCTGACAGTGCAGGTGTGTCACTCCACCCGCCGGACCCCGCCAGGCGGGCAGGTGCGTGGAGCCGCCCGCCGCGCGTGCGCAGCAGCCGGCTGGCGCGCTGCGCACGCGGCTGGCGCGCTGCGCACTCGGCCCGGTCCGCCTACGCTCGGATGTTCCAGACGGTTCCGGGAGGACACATGAGGCACAGGGCAGCGTTCATCGCAGGTGCCGGTCTCGGCTACTGGGCGGGCACGCCCGGCGGACGGGCTCAGCTCACCAGGGTCGCCCACCGGCTTCGGGCGGCCTGGGAGGACCCGCACGTGCAGGACCGGATCGACCGGGTGGGGTCCGAGGCGGTGCGGGCAGCCCGGGGCGCAGCGGCCGACGTGCAGGACCGGGCGGCTGACGTGCAGGACCGGGCGTCGGACCTCCGGGACAAGGCGGCCGAGCTGCGGGGCAAGGCGGTGGACGCCGCCCGCGGGGCCGCCCGGTCGGCGCGGCACGAGAACGGGCCCTCCGACGGCTCGACCGCCGAGGGCCCGTTCGAGGGCTGACCTGCCGGCTACACCACGAGCCCGAGCAGCAGGACGAACACCAGGCCGACCACGGACAGGACGGTCTCCATCAGCGACCAGGTCTTGAAGGTCTGGCCCACCGTCATCCCGAAGTACTCCTTGACCAGCCAGAACCCGGCGTCGTTGACGTGGCTGAGGAACACCGACCCGGCCCCGATGGCGAGCACCATGAGGGCCGTCTGGGTGGGTGAGAGGCCTGCCGCCAGCGGTGCCACGATGCCCGAGGCGGTGATCGTGGCGACCGTCGCGGACCCGGTGGCCACCCGGATGATGACGGCGACGAGCCACGCGGCGATCAGCGGCGAGATCGGCGCGTCGGCCAGTCCCTTGGCGATGACGTCTCCGATGCCGGAGTCGACCAGGGTCTGCTTGAACCCGCCACCCGCGCCGACGATGAGCAGGATGCTCGCAATCGGTGCGAACGACGAGCCGACGAGGTCGCTGAGCTGCTGACGGGTCCGTCCCTGGCGGGCGCCGAGCACCACGAGGGCGACGAGCGTCGTGATGAGGAGCGCCACCAGGGGCGTCCCGACGAAGACCAGGACCTGGCCGACGGCCGAGCCCTGCCAGGACAGCATCTCCGCCAGGGTGCGCGCGAGCATGAGGACCACGGGCAGCAGGACGATGGCGAGCGCTACGCCGAACCGGGGCCGGGGCCGGCCGCCGTCGGCGGTGCGGTCCTGGTCCACGGAGGCGCCGAGCACCGTCTCCGGGGGGTCCAGGTGCACCCAGCGTGCCAGCGGTCGGGCGAGCAGCGGGCCGGCGATCGCCACGGTGGGCACCGCGACGAGCAGTCCGAGACCCAGGGTCAGGCCCAGGTTGGCGTTGAGCGCCGAGATCGCGATGAGCGGACCGGGGTGCGGCGGCACCAGGCCGTGCAGCGCGGACAGGCCGGCCAGGGCAGGGATCCCCAAGAGGATCATCGACATCTTGGAGCGTCGAGCGGCCACCATCACCACGGGGATCAGCAGCACGACGCCGATCTCGAAGAACAGCGGGATGCCGATGACGAAGGCGACGAGAGCCATCGCCCACGGCAGCCGTTGGGCGGGCGTACGGCTGAGGATCGTGTCGACGATGGCGTCTGCACCGCCGGAGTTGATGAGCAAGGTGCCGATCGCCGCGCCGAGGGCGATGAGGATGCCGACGCCGGCCACCGTCGAGCCGAGTCCTGTGCTGAAGCTGGTGAACGCGTTGGCGTAGCCCATGCCGGCGGTGACGGCCATGACGGCGGCGCCCAGCATGAGGGACAGGAACGGGTGCAGCTTCAACCACACGATGAGGACGACGATGACCGCGATACCGAGGACCGCCGCGACGACGAGCTGTGTGGAGCTCGCGGTCGTGGCCACCTCGGCTGCGGCGGGATGCAGCATGGTGACTCCTTCGTCAGGGCTGGGCGATCCGTGCGGATCGCGACGGGGCGATGGACCGACGGCCTGGGGCCGCGGACCGGCTGTGGCGGGTCAGGCCGCCGGATCGGTGAGGCCGAGGGCCCGGAGGGCGGCCTCGGCCACGGGCTGCGGGGCAGCGGAGACGTCCACGGTCACGCCGTCCTCCTCGGGCGTGAGCGGCTGCAGCGCCTCGTACTGGGAGGGCAGCAGGGACGCGGGCATGAAGTGCCCGGTGCGGCCGCCGATCCGATCGGCGACGAGGTCCGGGGAACCGGCCAGGTGGACGAAGCGCACCCGGCCCTCGGCCGCGCGCAGCACGTCCCGGTAGGCGACCTTGAGCGCCGAGCAGGTCACGACGGTGGAGCGGCCTTGACGCGCGTGCGTGGTCATCCAGTCCCGGATGGCCCGCAACCACGGCCAGCGGTCCTCGTCGGTGAGCGGGACCCCGTGGCTCATCTTCTCGATGTTGGCTGCCGGGTGGAACTCGTCGGCCTCGGCCAGCGGCCAGCCGAGCCGCTCGGCGAGCAGGGCCGCGACGGTCGACTTGCCGGAGCCCGACACCCCCATGACGACCAGGTGCTGGATCTCGGCCGAGCTCTCGACCATCAACTCTCCTCGACGTCGTCGTCAGGTGGCTGCTCTGTCCGGGGCCAGACTCTCCCATAAGGTCAGACCATTAGCAAGTGAAGGTCGTACCAGTGGGTGCTCGGCGGGTCGAGGATGGGGGAATGTGCCGGCCGCGCCGGCTGGGTCGGTAGCGTCGGACGGTGCACCGCGCCAGGCGGGGCAGGGCCGGCAGGAGGGAGCACAGATGGGCACGACGGCAGTTCCGCCCCGGCACGGGGCCGTCGTCGAGGCCCTCGGCCGGGAGATCACCGACGGTGCGCTCGCCCCAGGCGACACCCTCACGCTCGAACAGATCCAGCGGCGGTTCGGCGTCTCGCGCACCGTGGCCCGGGAGGCCATGCGGCTGCTCGAGGCTCTGGGTCTGGTCCGGTCCGGGCGCCGGGTGGGGATCGTCGTCCAGCCGTCGCAGGGGTGGGCCGTGTTCGACCCGCTGGTCATCCGGTGGCGGCTGGCCGGACCGGGCCGCGCCGGCCAGCTGCGCTCGCTCACGCAGCTCCGCGGTGCCGTCGAACCGGCCGCCGCCGCTGGCGCCGCCGAGCACGCCGACTGGTCGGACCGCGCCTGGATCGTCGAGCTGGCCGGCAGGCTGCGGGTCCTCGGCGAGGCCGGCCGGCTGGAGGAGTTCCTCGCCGTGGACCAGGAGTTCCACGCTCTGTTGCTGCGGGCCTGCGGCAACGAGATGTTCGCGGCGCTCACCGACGTGGTCGGCGAGGTCCTCGCCGGGCGCACGCACCTGGGCCTCATGCCGGCCCACCCGGAGCCCCGGGCGCTGGACCTGCACGAAGCGGTCGCCCGGGCCGTGCAGGGTGGCGACCCGGCGACCGCTGCGGACGCCATGGCCGAGATCGTCCGCGAGGCGGGCGGGGCGCTGGAGGCGGCCACCGCGGGTCCGGAGGCCGGGTTCTAGCCCAGCGGCGCGGCGGGCGGCTCGGCAGCCTCGGGGGCCACGAGCTCGACGCGCGGCCGGCCCCTGCGCAGCCAGCCCAGCGACACCCCGGTGACCACGACGGCCAGACCGGCCGAGGTGACGACGACGAGGAACCCCCCGTGCGAGCCGGCCCGGTCGATCGCCGAGCCGGCGACCGACGCGCCGACGGAGACCCCGGCGCCCATCGCGGTGGACAGCCAGGCCAGCCCCTCGGTGAGCCGGGCGGCGGGCACCAGCTCCTGCGCCAGACCGTTGCCGTTGATGATGGTCGGCGCGATCGCCAGGCCGGCGACGAACATGATCGCGGCGAGAGCGCCCACGGAGTCGGCGAGGACGAACAGCGAGGACCCGAGCGCCAGGGCGACGGTGCCGACGGCGAACCGGCGCCACAGCGGTGCGACCCAGCTGCGGGCCCCGTAGACGAGCCCGGACAGCATGGAGCCGAGGGCGAACACGGCCAGCACGAGGCCGGCCTGCGACGCCCGGTGCTGCTCGCCGGCGAGGGCCACCGTCGAGACGTCGGTCGCACCGAAGATCCCGCCCATCGCCACGAACACGCCGATGACCGCCACCATGCCGCCGGAGCGCAGCACCGAGCCGGGCCGCGCGACGCCCGCCGCTCTGGCCGGGACCGGCTCGGCCGACGGCTCGGTGCCCCGTAGCGCGAGGAACCAGTAGCCCCCGCCGAGCATCGCCACGACGGGCACGAGCAGCGCTGCGTACGGCGACACGGAGGCGGCGAGCGTCGTGGCGACCACCGGCCCCACGATGAAGGTCACCTCGTCGAGCGCGGACTCCAGGGAGTACGCCGTGTGCAGCTCGCCGGGGTCGCCGAGCAGCACGGACCAGCGGGCCCGCACCAGCGCGCCCATGCTGCCGATGGTGGCTCCGGTCAGCACCGCAGCCGCGTACAGCCAGCCCTCGGGTGCCCGCTGCCAGCCGGCCACGACGAGGCCGACGAGGCCGAGGGCGGCGAGTGCGATGGCCGGGCGCATGACCCGGGCCTGACCGTGCCGGTCCACCAGGCGGGCCAGCGGCGGCCCGCACACCGCCTGGGTGAGGACGTAGGCGGCGGACACCCGCCCGGCCAGCGCGTACGAGCCGTACAGCGCCTGCACCATGAGGACCGTGCCGATGCCCGCCATCGACATCGGCAGCCGCGAGACCAGGCCGGCTGCCGAGAACTGCCAGGCGCCGGGACGTCGGAGCAGGTCACGGTACGGGTCGAGCACCCGCCCAGTGTCCCATCCGGGCCGGACCGGGCCGGACCGCGCCGGGGTCGGACCAGGTCCCCGCCGGTCAGCCCAGGGCGTCCGCCACGACCTGGCGGGCCGCCTCCTGGACCTGCGTGAGGTGCTCGGGCGAGCGGAACGACTCGGCGTAGATCTTGTAGACGCTCTCCGTCCCCGACGGCCTGGCGGCGAACCACGCATCGGCGGTGGTGACCTTGAGGCCGCCGATGGGTTCGCCGTTGCCGGGGGCGTGGGTGAGCTTGGCGGTGATCGGGTCGCCGGCCAGCGTCGTCGCGCTCACCTGGTCCGCGGACAGGTGCGCCAGGGCCTCCTTCTGCCCCAGCGTCGCGGGGGCGTCCACCCGGGCGTACCAGGACTCCCCGAGGTCGGCGACCAGCTCCCGGTGGTGCTCGGAAGGGGACTTCCCGGTCCGGGCGATGATCTCCGAGGCGAGCAGCGCCAGGATGATCCCGTCCTTGTCCGTGGTCCACACGGTGCCGTCCGTGCGCAGGAACGACGCACCTGCCGACTCCTCCCCGCCGAACCCGACCGAGCCGTCGAGAAGGCCGGGCACGAACCACTTGAAGCCGACCGGCACCTCCAGCAGGCGCCGGCCCAGCCGCGCTGACACCCGGTCGACGAGCGAGGAGGACACCAGGGTCTTGCCCACGGCAGCATCGGCGGACCACCCGGGCCGTGCCCCGGCGTACAGGTAGCTGATCGCCACCGCGAGGTAGTGGTTCGGGTTCATCAGTCCGGCATCGGGGGTGACGATGCCGTGCCGGTCGGCATCCGCGTCGTTGCCGGTGGCCACGTCGAAGGCGGCCGAGCCCTCGGTCATCCGGCGGACCAGGGACGTCATGGCGTACGGGGAGGAGCAGTCCATCCGGATCTTGCCGTCCCAGTCCAGGGTCATGAACGCCCACCGCGGGTCCACCTGCGGGTTGACCACGGTGAGGTCCAACCCGTGCCGCTCGGCGATGGCGGCCCAGTAGTCCACCGACGCGCCGCCGAGCGGGTCCGCGCCGATGCGCACCCCTGCCGTGCGGATCGCCTCCAGGTCGACGACGTGCGGCAAGTCGTCGACGTAGGCGGTGAGGTAGTCGTGCCGTCGGGTGGTGTCCGCCGCCAGCGCCGCCTCCGTGCTCAGCCGGGGCACCCGTCGCCAGCCGTCGCGGAGCAGCGCGTTGGCCCGGTCGGCGATCCACGCCGTGGCGTCCGCACCGGCGGGTCCGCCGTGCGGCGGGTTGTACTTGAAGCCGCCGTCGCGCGGTGGGTTGTGCGAGGGGGTGACGACGATCCCGTCGGCCAGGCCCGGACCGTGCGTGCGCACGTTCTCGCTGGTCGCAGCGCCGTTGTGGAGCAGGATGGCGTGCGAGACCGCCGGGGTCGGCGTGACCGCGTCGCGGGCGTCCACCCGCATCTCGACGCCCGCCGCGGCGAGCACCTGCACGGCGGTGCGCCAGGCCGGCAGCGACAGGCCGTGGGTGTCGCGGCCGATGAACAGCGGGCCGTCCGTGCCCTGGCTGCGCCGGTACTCCACGATGGCAGCGGTGATGGCGACGATGTGCGCCTCGGTGAAGGCGGAGTCCAGGCTGGACCCGCGGTGGCCGCTGGTGCCGAACACCACCCGCTGGGCGGGTTCGTCGGGGTCCGGGGTGCGGTCGTAGTAGGCATCGACGAGGGCGTCGACGTCGACGAGGTCCGAGGGCTGGGCGGGGGTTCCGGCGCGCGGGTCCATGGGGCCCGATCCTGCCACCCGGTACGCGCCCGCGGGGCACCGGGAGACGTGGGCAGCCCAGCGGGCCGGTACCCTCCCCGGCATGGCGACCGGATCCGCGGAGTTCGTGCTGCGACCCTTCGAGGGCCTCCCGGGTGAGCCGGACTGGGTGGCGCTGAAGGAGGTGGTCCCGGCGGCGACGGCCACCGCGCGCACCGTGGCCGAGCGCGGCGGCCGGGACGTGCTCGTCACCACCTCGCTGCCCGAGGGCTCGGCCGCGCTGCACCGTGCGGACGGGGTGGTCCTTCTGGCTCTGGCACCGCTCGGCGGCTCCGGCGACGCCAGCCGCGACGGCGCGGCCGCTCTGCTCACCGCGCTGGCCGCCGAGCCCGGCACGGCGGTGCCGCTCGGCCCGCTGCCCGGCCCCGGGCCGCGCCTGCAGGACGTCCTCGACCCGGACGTCCCGTTCGTGGTCACCGTGCACGACGGCTTCCAGTGGTGGGCGGCCCCCGACAGCGAGGCGACCGCCGAGCTGCGCGAGGAGATCGAGGAGGCGGACGCCGCCGTCGCACCGACCCGCCGGCTGGCCTCCGTGCCGTTCGCGTACTGGTCCCGGCTGGGTGGCCGGGAGTTCGTCCGGTGGGCCCAGCCTGCGGACGAGCAGCAGGTCCTCGACGGTCTGGCCCGGCTGCATGCGGTGCGCGAGTCCGGGTTCGCCGGCGGGAGGTTCGTCGGGTACTTCCGGTCCAGCGGGCTGGTGATCGTGGTCTGGGAGCTGGCGCGCGGCACCGAGGCGGAGCAGGCCGAGGCGGCCCTCGCTCAGTTCGCTCCACGGTTCCTGGCGGCGGTCGGCGAGACCGCGGGCCTGGACCCCGCGGCGCGGCGAGCCCGGTCGGGCCTGGTGGCCCGGCAGGTCACCCTGCGCTGACTCGCGTTGCTAGGCACATCATCCCAGGTCATAAGCACTTTTCAGGCCCGCTCCAGGTCCGGTCGACCCCCTACGGGGTGTCCGGCTCGGGCTGATCCCCGGGGTCCGCCGTTGGTGGTGGTGCGAGCGCCTGGATGAGACCGCCGCGCCAATGAGAGAGGCTCCCAGGGGCATCAAGGTCCAGCGCACGAGCGTCACGGTGACGTCGACCGCGCCGATGACGAAGTCCTCGTTCGGCACCTCAAGCCCCTGGCTCGGCAAGGCGATCGAACCCGTACCAGGCGGACCACACGGCCATCTCGCTGCCGTTGTCACCGCGATAGTGGCCGAGCCCCTGGCCGGCGGCCTGCTGGTTGGTCGCTTCGGTGACGCTGAACGTGTAACTCACTCTCGCCGTGTCGTCCCATCCCCAGATGTTGTTACCCGAGTAGGCCGCGCTCCACACGGCGGTTGCCGTGTACGGGTGCACCGAATTGATTGCCGCCGGTGAGATGGCCGAAGCGGCGACTGCCTCCGGCGGGATCAGCGTCGCCAGGGCGGCGTCACCGGAAGTGGGGCTCAGTGCCGCGAACTCCTCCACCTCTGCGCTTGTGAGGCCGAACGGGAGCGTCCCGTCGTCGTTCGGGATCACGACGAGCGTGTCATCTGACACGGTTCCGGTGGGGTGGAACACCGCAGCGCCCGAGCCCTCCTGCTTGGCTGCGGCGGCGTTCGGGACGGCCGGTCCGGCCACCACAATGCTCGGCTCGGCCTCCCTCGCACCCACCCCGGTACCTGGCGCAACGCGTACGGCGTGACCCGCGACGAAGCACACGCGGAGCGGGCGGCGGGGGAGCAACCCCCGCACCCCCCGTTGTGTCGGATCAGCGCTGCAGCGCAGCTGCGAGACGACGATGCCGTGCAGCCAGCCACAACCCGACCTGCACACCAACCAGGACCTCGAAGAGCAGCGCGAGCGCCGGCACAACCCAGAAGCCGGGCGAGCCCGTGTCCCTTCCCACACCGATGAGCATGAGAACCACGGCCAGTTGGGTCACAGCAGTGACCGGCATGTCTCTGCGGACAAGCATCTCAACACCCGTTCAACGCGGCCGCGGAACTACGGGAAAGCATCCATGATCGACGTACCACTGATCAGCGCGCCCGCACCGTAGACCACCCAACCGATCGTAATCGCGGGCAACGGACAACGGCAACAACCATGCCGGCCGCAGCAAGCGCGCAACCGATCGTGGTGGCACCGCCACGAGGGATCAGGTCAGGGCAGAAGTGCCCGACGTGGTTCCCCGAAATGTACACATCCATCCAGCCATGGCACGCCAACTGGTGG
>CAVPEV010000058.1:0-3787 GCA_963703555.1 uncultured Actinomycetota bacterium
GGTGTTGGCGGCATGACTGTATGGGGATGAACCCGCTGGTGATGGCCGCGCTGAATGGAGACGGCGTCGCGGTGACATCGGAGACGGGCTGGTAGACGCGGGTCTCCAGGGTCATCATGCCGCGACATGATGGAGGTGGCCGGGTCGCAGGGACGGAGCTGTGGGGCCTGCGGCAGCCGGCTGATCGGGTGGGGCAGCTACCGCCGGCAGCTCCGGACGGGACCACAGCGCGCCCTGGTGCAGGTCTCGCGCTGGCGCTGTCGGGGGTGCAGGCGGACAGGTGGCGCGCTTCCCGAGGGCGTCCTGCACCGCCGCCTCGATGACATCGACACGCTCGGGCGGATCATCGCGGCCGGAATCCGGGGGACGACGGTCCGCGAGATCGCGCTCGCGACCGGCGTGCCGGCGCGGACCGTGCGCGACATCCGCGCCCGCTACCGGGATCACGCCCCTGTGCTCGCAGCCCGTCTGCTGGCCCTGAGCGTCGCCCTCGGCGGCCATCTGTCCCTCGCCGACATCCCGATCGAGCCCGAGCGCCGGGCCGCCTTCGGCCTTGGGGCGGCGTGGACGGCCGCGCGACGCCACGGGGCGCCTGCCACGACGCCGTGGCGGTGGCTCGCCACCATCTCCGGCGGGAGGGTCCTCGGCACCAACACGCGCTTGCCAGGCACCGGTCGCCGAACTCCTGTCGTGCTCAACCAGGCACCACCCTCCGGGCACGACGCGGGTCACCGGGTGGCCTGGGATGGGCTTCGACGTTCGTCGGGACGAGCGCCGCCGTCGACGTCCGGGCGCATTCTGAGTTCAGGCGGGACCCGTCACCATCAACCGCCGCCGAACCATCTCCACGCAAACCTGCCGGATCGTCACCAAATAGCGCGGCCGGCAACAGATGGTGGCGCAGGTACCCGGCCGACTCGGCGAGGTCCATCGGCCGGAGTTGGTAACGGGTCGCGATGCGCTGGTCGAGGGCGGCGAAGACGCCCATCCGCAGGCGGCGCACGAGCGTGGGCTGGCCGACGAGGAGCAGGGCGAAGGGGGTGCGGGAGTCCATCTCGGCGCTGGTGAGGAGGCGGATCTCCTCGAGCTGCTCGGGGCTGAGCAGATGGGCCTCGTCGACGATGAAGACGACCCGTCGGCGACGCTCGGACTCCTCCGCCGCGAGGAGGGCCTGGGCCTGGGCCATCACCTCGGCCTTGAAGAAGCGCGGGGTGGCGCCCAGCGCGGAGACGCCATCGTCGCGGACGCGGCCACTGCCTCGAGGTCGTCAGCGCTCATGCATCACCCCACTGGCGAAAACCCCCGAAAAGGCGCGAAACCCGGCCGCGTGCACACGATTGGGAGGCGCGGTCAGCGCGGAAGCGCGTCTCCACATGGGCTACCCTGCCCCGGTCGGTCGACGCACCCTTCGTTGAGTTGCACGAGCGGCACAGCACGGCGGTGTTGCCGATGTCGAACGGCGCACCGCCAGCCGCCAGCGGGACAATGTGGTCGACGGTCAGGTCGGCCGCGAGATGAGCGGGGCGCTGGTAGCCAGGGCACCAGTTGCCGTGCTCGCCTCGCCAGGCACGAAGCACGCGGGCGCTGAGCCGCTGCCAGGCCCGCGTGCTGTAGAGGGCGTTGTGCCTGCTGCGGTTGGACTGCCGGGCGTGCTCGCTGCAGCGGCTACCTGCGCGGCTGGTGACGACACCACAGACCGTGCACAGCTTCACCCCCGAATCGTCGATGGGGCGGCTGGCGCGGTCTATACGCCTGCGGTGCTACATCCAGGCGCGTGGATGGGCAGCGGCCGTGGCGGGCCGCTGCCCAGGGTTGCTCTCGCTCGACGCGGTCGCCGAGGGTCCTGACGGACCGCGGCTACGGGATTGTCGGGACGATGTCGGAGACGAGGTAAGTCGCGTAGCCGATCACGATGGGGGGATCGGCGTCCAGCCAGTCCACGTGGTGCAGCAGCACGTCCTGCTCCTCGAGCAGCATCGACGTGTTGGGGTCGAAGATCAGGACCCGCCGCTCGAGCCCGCGGCTCGACTGGTCACTCGTCATCGCCACGGCGGTCCCCGTCCGCCCGGCCCGGTCGGTCACCGAGCCGATCAACTCGACGCCTCCCAGGCCGGCCGCGACCCTGTAGAGCGCAGCCCGAACCTGCGGTGTGCCGACGGTCTCGCGGAGCAGGTCGCCCACGATCGTGAACCGCTCGTAGTCCGTGGAACCGCCGCCAGCCGCGGCGCGCTGGTCGATCAGCTGGCGCAACGCAGAGGGATCTGTCGGCAGCGCGTCCACATCCTCGTAGTGGAGGCTGCCGGGCCAGACCTGGGGCGTCCCGGGAACGTAGCCGGCCGGCGAGGCACCGAAGCGGACGTCGGTGTGCTCAGCGCTTGGGAGGGGCGACCCGGACGCCACCCACGCGGCCTTGTCCGCCGGTCCGAACCAGATCGGCTCGCCCCGGGTCTCGATGAGCCTGCCCGAGCCGTCGGGCTTGACCCAGAGCTCGCGGGTCACCGGAACCAGTGCCCAGATCCCGTTCGGGTGGTCGGGCCAACCACCCTCGCCCACGAGCCACGCGCCCTCCGACTTCGTGTGCCGATAGCCATCCAGCGGCGCGGCCGGGAGTGCTGCGGCCACGTCGGCCACCGCGGTGAGCGCGGCGGCAGCCGCCGGGTCTGGCCGGTTGCCCAATGGCACGACACCGAGCGCGAGGACAACCACAAGGGGGACGACCACCGCTGAAATCAGCAGCCGCGGGCGCTGCAAGACCAGACGAGGCCAGCGGAGTCTGGGTCGGGCGGCGGCCTCAGTCGCCACCTCGATCAAGGCCGTCCGTGCTGCCTGCTTGGCCGTCGCGTCAGGCGGCGGAACGTCGCGTCCGACGCATCGGAGAAGCTCGATCTCATCCATCGCTTGCGATGACCTCGGTGATGGTGTCTGCAAACAGTGATTGCCCGCTGGGGTCAAGCAGTTCACGAAGTCGACGACTGGCGCGATGGATGCGAGACCGGACGGTCCCGATCGGGATGTCGAGCGCGATCGCGATCTCGGCGTAGGTGAGGTCTGCCCATGCGAGCAGGAGCAGCGCATCCCGATCGCCGTCGGGGATTCGAGCGAGGGCCCAAGCGATCCGAGGCCGCTCGGCTGCAGCGTCGACACGCGCGGCGACCAGCGCCTCGTCGATGCCCTCGGCCCGCTCGACCTCGAGGCGCTCATACGCCCGAAGACGCCGAACCTCGGCCCGCCGATGATGCCGGACGAGGTTGGTCGCGATCCCGAGCAGCCACGGTCGGGCGTCGTCGTGCGCGAGGTCGTAGCGGGCCCGCACCCGGAACGCCGTTGTGAAAGTCTCGGAAGCGAGGTCGTCGGCGATGTCGAGCCCCACGCGCCGCCCGAGATAGCGATGGACGAAGTCGTAGTGACGGTCGAACAGGGCCGCAAACGCGACCGGCGTGTCGATCGAGGCTGCGATCAGCGCAGCGTCCGGTTCCTGGTCCATCGCACTGGTGTTGCCCGTAGCCGCCGGTTCAGTTCGCGCTCAGCACCCATGACTCTGGCAGGGATCAGCGCTTGGCGCACGGTGCAGCGGGAATGCGCCGGGTGGCTGCTGGTCCCCTGACCGTGTCCCTCGGCCGGCATCCAGGCTGGTCGCTTCCGGCTGCCGGCCGCCGCAGGCGCTTCGATGCGGCCGCCCTTCGCCATCATCGTCGACGTTGGAGCGGGCACCCTCGGCCTCAGGTTGGCTCGAGGCTCGGGATGATGAGCCAGCTGCCTGCCCGCCCCGTGTAGATCAGCTGCTCGG
>CAVPEV010000059.1:0-15079 GCA_963703555.1 uncultured Actinomycetota bacterium
TGTTATGGCTCCTTGGTTCGAGTATTGCTCACCTGAGCGGCGGCCAGGTCCGGCCGCCCGCCCACCGCGCGCTCGGTCCGCTCCACGAGCTGCACCTGCCGTGCCCGGTCGCTCACCTGCACGACCTCCTCGGTGACCTGAGGCACCACCGGATCGGCCACCGGCGTCGCCACCGCCGAACCGGCCTTGACCGTGACCACGGCGCGGGGCACGGTCACCTCCACGCGCGTCGTCCACGTCCCGGCGAACACCGTCTTGGTGACCAGCAGGCGGCCGTCGACACGCTCCAGACCGGTCGCGTCGGTGACCACGCCCGCGTCGATCGCCAGCCCCAACCGGGCGGCGACCTCCTTGTTCGCGAACGTCGATGTCGCCAGCACCAGCTCGGTCCCGGTGTCCGCGACGACCTGGCGCACCGCCTCGGCCAGGGGCGCCGTCAGGCGCAGGTCCGCGTCGGCCGTCAGCACGTGCACCTGCGACACGCCCGCCCGGCCCAGCTCGGCGAGCGGGACCTGCGTCGCGTCGCCCGCCCACACCCCGTGCACCGGGGCCCCGGCGGCGAGCGCGTGCGCAGCCGCGAGGACGTCGGCCACGCCGGCGCGCAACGGCGCACCCGGTAGGTCGTGGTGGTCGAGCAGGACGAGCACGGGGGTGTCCGGCATGGCGGCTCCCAGGTCGACCCGGGGTTCTCCGGGCGGTGTGGTCAGACGAGCTGGTGCTCGACGAGGTAGGCGGCGAGCCGGCGGCCGGCGTCACCGTCGTCGGTGAGCAGGACGCGGTCCTCGCGGGGTGGGCGAGGAGCGGCCTCGACGACCCGGGTGCGTGCGCCGGCGGTGCCCACCGTGGCCGGATCGATGCCCAGGTCGTCCAGGGTGAGCACGGTGACAGGACGCTTGCGCGCCGCCATGATCCCGGCGAATTTCGGGTAGCGCGGCTCGTTGGCGGCGTCAGTGACCGACACCAGTGCGGGTAGCGGTGCCTGAAGCACGTCGATCGTGTCGTCGATCTCGCGTCGGACGGTCACCACCCCGTCGGCCACATCCACCCGGCGCGCCAGGGTGAGCTGCGGGAGATCGAGCAGGGCGGCCAGGGCCGCCGGCACCACCGAGGTCATGCCGTCGAGCGCCGCCATGCCGGTGACCACCAGGTCCACCGGCGACGGCGCCGCGAGCCGGCGCACGGTCGCCGCCAGCACCTGTGCGGTGGCCAGCGCGTCCGACCCGGCCAGCGCGTCGTCGAGCACGTGCACGGCCTCGGTGGCACCCATCTGCAGCGCGCGGCGGGCGGCATCCTCGGCGGCTGCCGGGCCCATCGTCACAGCGACGACCTCGCCGCCGTGCTGCTCGGCGATCTGCACCGCTGCCTCGACCGCATTCTCGTCGAGCTCGTTGAGCGTGCCGTCACCCCCGTCGCGCACCACCCGGCCGTCCGGCCCGAGGGAGCGCTCGGACTGGATGTCCGGCACGTGCTTGACGCAGACCACGATTCTCACGCTGGCGAACGTTACCCCGCGCGGCCCGCCCGCTCCGGCCCGGGCCGGAGCACCGCCGGAGCGCGCGGAGCTGTCCCGACGAGGCGTCCGGGCGCGTCGGCGAGCACTGTCACGCACAGCTGTCCGCACCAAGCACAATGGGTCCGTGAGGTCTCTGCCCGTGGCGCCCGAGCGCCCGAGCCGTCCCGTACCGCTCGGCGTGCACCTGCGGGACGGCGGCGTCGACGTGGCAGTGCTCGCCTCGCACGCCACCGGCGTCGACCTGTGCCTCATCGACGAGACGCCCGACGGGTGGCAGGAGCGTCGGATCGCCCTGGCCGGGCCGAAGCTCGGGGTGTTCTCCGCCCGCGTCCCCGACGTGGGCGCCGGCCAGCGGTACGGCTTCCGCGCGCACGGGCCGTGGGACCCGGCCGCCGGGCTCCGGTACAACCCCGCCAAGCTGTTGCTCGACCCGTACGCGCGGGGAGTGCTCGGGCGCGTCACGCCGGTGCCGCAGGTGTACGGGCACGTCGTGGACGACCAGCTGCGCGGCGACCCGTTCGGCGCGGCGGACCCGCGCGACTCCTTGCCGTACGTCCCGCACGCGGTCGTCCTGGACGGACCGACGGCTGGGCTGGACCCTGCGGCGAACCGGCCGTGGGTGTCCTGGTCGGACACCGTGCTGTACGAGGCGCACGTCCGCGGGCTGACCTACCGGATGGAGTCGCTGCCGCCCGAGCTGCGCGGGACCTATGCGGGGCTGGCCCATCCGGCCACCGTCGCGCACCTGCGCGGCCTGGGCATCACCGCGCTGGAGCTGCTGCCCATCCAGGCCTCCGCCCCGGAGCCCCACCTGGTCACCAGGGGGTTGACCAACTACTGGGGGTACAACACGCTGAGCTTCTTCGCCCCGGAACCGCGCTACGCGACGGCAGCAGCCCGGGCCGCAGGACCGGGTGCCGTGCTCGACGAGCTCCGGGCCGCCGTGCACGCCCTCCACGCGGCGGGCATCGAGGTGATCCTCGACGTCGTCTACAACCACACCTGCGAGGGCGGGGTCGAGGATCCCCACCTGTCCTGGCGGGGGCTGGACAACAGCGTCTACTACCTGCACGAGGGCTCCACGCCGGCGACCCTCGTCGACTTCACCGGCTGCGGCAACACGCTCGACTTCCGCCGGCGCGCCGTGGTGCGCATGGCAACGGACTCGGTGCGCTACTGGGCGCAGGAGGTGGGCGTCGACGGGTTCAGGTTCGACCTGGCCGTGACGACCGCCCGCGGGTCGGACGGGTTCTCCTCCGACCATGCGTTCCTCGTCGGGCTGGCCACCGACCCGGCGCTGGACGGCCTCAAGCTCATCGCCGAACCGTGGGACCTCGGCCCAGGTGGGTGGCGGACCGGGGAGTTCCCGCCGCCGATGGCCGAGTGGAACGACCGGTTCAGGGACGCCGTGCGGTCCTTCTGGCTGGCTGAACCCAGCCGCGCCGCCCAGGGCATGCCTGGGGAGCGGGTGCGTGAGCTGGCCACCCGGCTAGCCGGGTCGGTGGACATCTTCGGGCACTCAGACCCTCCGCTGCTGCGCAGTCCGGTCGCCTCGATCAACTACGTGGCCGCGCACGACGGCTTCACCGTCGCGGACCTGGTCACCTACGAGCACAAGCACAACGACGCCAACGGCGAGCACAACCGGGACGGCACGGACGACAACCGCTCGTGGAACCACGGCATCGAGGGGCCGGTCCGCCAGGACTCGGTCGGTCTGGAGATCCTGCCGCTGCGCCGACGCTCCATCCGCAACCTGCTCGCGACCCTCCTGCTCGCGGCCGGCACGCCGATGCTCGTGGCAGGCGACGAGCTCGGTCGGACCCAGCACGGCAACAACAACGCCTACTGCCAGGACAACGAGGTCTCCTGGGTGGACTGGCGGATGCCCGGCTGGCGCCGTGACCTGCTTGCGACCACGCAGCACCTGCTCGGGCTGCGGCGCCGGCACCGGGCGCTGCGGACCAGCCGCTTCTACACCGGGCGGCCCGGTGCTGCCGGCGGGCCGCGTGACCTCGTGTGGCTGGGCGCCGACGGGACAGAGCTCGACCAGGCCCGGTGGTTCGACTTCACCGTCCGCACGCTGCAGATGGCCCGGACGGCCCCGTCCACGCCGACGGAGCCGGAATCCTCAGTCCTCATCGTCATCAACGGCTCGCTCGACCCGGTGCCCGTCGCCGTCGGACCGGGCCTCGGGGTGTCCCGCTGGGAGCTGGTCTGGGACTCGACCTGGGAGCACCCGGACGAGCGCCGCACTGCGGCTGTCAATGGCGCGCTGCACCCGCAGGCCGGCGACGCCGTCATGGTCGACGGCCTGAGCATCCGGGTCTACACGGCGAGCCCGGAACGGCACCCGGTCCGCGTCCGGCCCGCGCGGATCAGCCCTCCGCCCTTCGACGAGCCGCCCGCGCGGCCGGATGCCGCTCGCGGCGCGACTGGATAGGTTCGGTCCGTGAGCCCGACGTCGCCCGCGGCCGCCGGCCGCACCTCCCCCGCCTCCCCCCGCGCGGCCGCGCACCGCGGCTCGCGCCGAGGGGTGCGCGGGCCCGCCGGGCCGCCGATCGGCCGTATCCCCGTGGTGGACGTGTCGCCGGTGGTCGAGGGCGGCCGGTGGCCCGCCAAGGCGACCGTGGGTGAGGTCGTGCCGGTCCGTGCCACGGTGTTCCGCGAGGGGCACGACGCGGTGTCCGCCACTGCCGTGCTGGTCGGTCCGGACCGGACCGATCGCTGCCAGGTCCGGATGACGCTCGTCGAACCAGGGCTGGACCGGTGGGAGGCCCGGCTGGTACCGGACCAGCCGGGCGCCTGGGGCCTGCGGGTCGACGGCTGGGCGGACCCCTACGCCACGTGGCTGCACGACGCGACCATCAAGGTCCAGGCCGGCATCGACGTGGAGCTCATGCTGCTCACGGGCGCCCGGCTGCTCCAGCGGGCAGCGGATCGTCGCGACCGGGATCGCATGCCGACCGTCGACGCCGAGGTCCTGCGGGAGGCCGCCGCTGCGCTGTTGGACACCCGCCGCCCCCCCGACGAGCGGCTGGCGCACGGCGTCGCGGGCCAGGTCCGTGCCGCCTTGGCACGGACCCCGCTGCGGGACCTGCTCTCGCCCTCCCCGGTGTACCCGCTGGTGGTCGACCGGCCGCTGGCGGTCGCCGGCGCCTGGTACGAGATGTTCGCCCGCTCGGCCGGGGCCACCTACGACGCCGCCACGGCCAGCTGGCGCTCGGGCACGCTGCGTACCGCGGCGGAGGACCTCCCGCGGATCGCCGGCATGGGCTTCGATGTCGTCTACCTCACGCCGGTGCACCCGATCGGCAGGAGCTTCCGCAAGGGTCGCAACAACTCGATGACCTCCGAGCCCGGGGACCCCGGGTCGCCCTATGCCATCGGCTCCCCCGACGGCGGTCACGACGCGATCGAACCGACGCTGGGCACGTTCGCCGACTTCGACGCGTTTGTGGCCCGGGCCCGCTCGCTCGGCATGGAGGTGGCCCTCGACCTGGCGCTGCAGTGCTCGCCCGGACCACCCGTGGGTGCACCAGCACCCGGAGTGGTTCGCGCACCGGGTGGACGGGTCCGATCGCCTACGCGGAGAACCCGCCCAAGAAGTACCAGGACATCTACCCGCTGAACTTCGACGACGACCCCGAGGGCATCGACGCCGAGATCCGCCGCGTGATCGAGGTGTGGATCGCCCATGGGGTGACGGCCTTCCGGGTCGACAACCCGCACACCAAGCCGCTGCCGTTCTGGGAGCGGCTGCTCGCCGACGTGCGCCGCGACCACCCGGACGTGCTGTTTCTCTCCGAGGCGTTCACCCGCCCGGCCATGATGCTCACGCTCGCGCGCAGGTCGGGTTCCACCAGTCGTACACGTACTTCGCCTGGCGCAACACCAAGGAGGAGCTGGAGTCCTACCTGGCCGAGGTCTCCGGGGAGCAGGGCGCCTGGCTGCGGCCGAGCTTCTGGCCCACGACCCATGACATCCTCACCCCGTACCTGCAGCACGGCGGCATCGCGGGCTTCGCCATCCGCGCGGTGCTCGCTGCCCTCGGCTCCCCGACCTGGGGCATGTACTCCGGCTATGAGCTCGTGGAGAACGTCGCCCGCCCCGGCGCGGAGGAACAGATCGACAACGAAAAGTACGAGTACAAGCTCCGGGACTGGGCAGCCGTGGACACCATCGGCATCGCGCTCCTGGCGAGGCGCCTCAACGAGATCCGGCACGCCCATCCCGCACTGCAGCAGCTGCGAACCCTCACCGTGCACCCGACCAGCGACGACGCGCTGGTGTGCTTCTCCCGCCACGTCGACGCCGAGCACTCGCCCACCGGCCGCGCCGACACGGTGCTCGTCGTCGTCACCATCGACCCGCACCGCACCCGGGAGGGCATGGTCTACCTGGACCTGGCAGCGCTCGGCGTCCCCGCGGACGACGACACCTTCGTGGCCCACGACGTGCTCTCCCACGAGACCTACACCTGGGGTCGGCAGACCTACGTCCGGCTCGACCCGCTGGTGCGCTGTGCCCACGTGGTGCACGTGGAGCACACGTGAGCACGCCTGCGCGCCCGCCCGTCGAGACGGTCGGTCCTCGCCTCGAGCCCACGACCGGGCAGATCCCGCTGCGCGCCCTGCCGCAACGCCGCGAGCCCCAGGTGCCCACGCCGGCGCCCCGGGCCTTCACGCCGGACACCGAGTGGTACCGCACCGCGGTGTTCTACGAGGTCATGATCCGATCCTTCGCCGACACCACCGGAGGGGGCAGCGGTGACCTGCGTGGACTGGCGGCCCGACTGGACTACCTGCAGTGGCTCGGCGTGGACTGCCTGTGGCTGCCGCCGTTCTACCCCTCCCCGATGCGCGACGGCGGCTACGACATCGCCGACTACACTGCGGTGGCCTCCACGTACGGGTCGATGGACGACTTCCGTGACCTCGTCGAGGCCGTGCACGCCCGGGGCATGCGGATCATCGTCGACCTCGTGCTGAACCACACGAGCGACGCCCACCCGTGGTTCCAGGCGTCCCGTTCGGACCCGGACGGGCCCTACGGGGACTTCTACGTCTGGCGCGACGATGCCACCGGCTACCAGGACGCCCGGATCATCTTCGTCGACACCGAGACGTCGAACTGGACGTTCGACCCGATCCGGCGGCAGTACTTCTGGCACCGGTTCTTCAGCCACCAGCCGGACCTCAACTTCGACAACCCGCGCGTCGTCGACGCCATGTTCGACGTGGTGCGGTTCTGGGCCCGGCTCGGGGTCGACGGCTTCCGGCTGGACGCCGTCCCCTACCTCTTCGAGGAGGAGGGCACCAGCTGCGAGAACCTGCCGCGCACCCATGAGCTGCTGCGCCGGCTCCGGGCCATGGTGGACGGGGAGTTCCCCGGTCGTGTGCTGCTCGCCGAGGCCAACCAGTGGCCCGAGGACGTCGTGGACTACTTCGGCACCGAGGACGAGCCGGAGTGCCACATGTGCTTCCACTTCCCGGTGATGCCACGGATCTACTACGCGGTCCGGGACCAGCGCCGCACCGCGATCGTCGACATCCTCGCCGACACGCCGGCGATCCCGGCCCGGGCGCAGTGGAGCACCTTCCTGCGCAACCACGACGAGCTCACCCTGGAGATGGTCTCCACCGAGGAGCGCGCGTCGATGTACGGCTGGTACGCCCCGGATCCGCGGATGCGCGCGAACATCGGCATCCGTCGCCGGCTGGCTCCGCTGCTGGACAACGCCCGCAAGGCGATCGAGCTGGCGCACGCCCTGCTGCTGTCCCTGCCGGGCAGTCCGTGCCTGTACTACGGCGACGAGATCGGCATGGGCGACAACATCTGGCTGCCCGACCGCGACGCCGTGCGCACACCCATGCAGTGGACGCCGGACCGCAACGCCGGGTTCTCCACCTCCGACCCCGGCAAGCTCTACCTGCCGGTCGTCCAGTCGCTCGCCTACCACTACGGCTCGACGAACGTCGAGGCGCAGCTCGCGCAGCCGGCGTCGCTGCTGCACTGGATCCACGGCATGCTCGCCGTGCGCAGGGCGCACCCCGCGCTGGGGCTGGGCGACCTGGAGACCCTGGACAGCGACAACGAGTCCGTGCTGGCCTTCCTGCGCCGCTCGCCGGAGGAGACCATCCTGGTCGTCGTCAACCTGGCCGCGACGGCACGGGCGAGCCGGGTCCGCGTACCCGGTGGCGAGGGTGCACGGGTGACCGACGTGTTCGGCGGGGCGCCCTTCCCGTCCCTGGACGCCGACGGTGCATGGACCTTCACCCTCGGTGCCCGGGAGTTCTACTGGCTGGTCGTGACGTCCGCATGACCACGTGGTCGGTGGTCCCCGAACCGCGCGACGCAGCACTCGTCCGGCTGGTCGCCGGCTGGCTGCCGGGCCGGCGGTGGTTCCCCCTCCCGCCCGATCAGCCCACGACGTTCGAGGCGGTCGGCGGCGTCACGCTGGCCGACCCGCGCGCCGAGGCCGAGGTGCGCATCCTCCTGGTCCGCGCCCACAGCGCCGGCGCCGATGTCCTCGTCCAGGTGCCTCTGACGCTCCGGGCGCTGCCCGCCGCGGCGCCCCGGCCTGCGACGCCGGCCCGCACGGGTGCCGACGCGGGTGCGCTGGTGCGGCCTGCGGAGGCCGTCGTCGTCGGCGTGCTGGCGGACCCACCCGTCGAGGTCCGCGACGGGTGCGGCGAGGCGGCCTTCCTGCGAGCCTGGCTGGCCGCCGCCGCCGGCCCGGGCGCCGCGGTGGAACCCGATCGCGCGCGGGTGCTCACCGGGGAGCAGTCGAACACCTCCGTGGTGCTGCCGGCCGCCCACGTCGGCGGCCCGGCCGCAGTTCTCAAGGTCTTCCGCACGCTCACGCCGGGCGACAACCCGGACGTCGACGTACCCCGCGCGCTGGCCGCGGCGGGCTGGCCGCACGTGCCTGAGCCGTTGGCCTGGCTGTCGGCCACCTGGCCCGAACCGGACGGCAGCGCCTCCGGTCACCTGGCCGTGCTGAGCCGGTTCATCCCGGATGCCCAGGACGGCTTCGAGCTGGCGTGCGCCATGGCGCGCGACGGCCGGTCGTTCGCCGACCTGGCCCGCGCGCTGGGCGCTGTCGTGGCCGGCATGCACGCCGCGCTGGCCCTGGCGCTGCCGGTGACGGCCGGCGCATCCGCCCGGAGCGCCCCGCCGCCGGTCGACCAGGACCGCGCGGGCGGCGGCGCTCTCGGCCACACGCTGCGCCGCCGGCTGGCGTGGGCCGTGCAGAACGAACCCGCACTGGGCCGGTACGCCCCGGCGGTCGAGGTGGTCGCCTCCCGGCTGGCGGCGCTGACCGCCGTCCCCGCCCCGCAGCGCATCCACGGCGACCTGCACCTCGGTCAGGTCCTGTGGGCCGAGCGCACCTGGTACGTGATGGACTTCGAGGGCGAACCGCTCCTGCCGGTCGCGGACCGCGCCCGGCCCGACCTCGCGCTGCGGGACGTCGCCGGCCTGCTCCGTTCCCTCGACTACGCCGGCGCGGTGGGTTCGGCTCGCCCGGGCTGGGTGGACGAGGCCCGCGCGGCCCTGCTGGACGGCTACGGGCTCCCCAGCGGCCCGGCGGACGGACCGGCCCAGGTCCTGCGTGCGCTCGAGCTCGACAAGGCTCTCTACGAAGCCGTCTACGAGGCGCGCAACCGGCCGGACTGGATCCAGATCCCGATCGTCGGGATCGAGCGGCTGCTCGCCACCGATGGTGCCGGATGACCGACGCGGGCCCGCAGTCGAACCGGCCCGGCACGATCTCCTGCAACCGCCCCCGCTCGATGGTTGGGTATGACACATGAACAGCGCCGACGCCCTGTCCCCCGTTCCGGTCGACCCGCAGCGGCTCGGCGCAGTCGCCGCCGGCGTCGCGTACGACCCGCACGCTGTCCTGGGCCCGCACCTGGGTGCTGGGTCGGTGACGATCCGGGCAGTGCGCCCGCTGGCGGACTCGGTCGTCGTGGTCGCACCCGACCGCGTGGCCCCAGCCCGGCACGAGCAGGACGGTGTCTGGGTAGCGGTACTGCCGGGCGCCGAGGTGCCCGACTACCGCCTCGACGTCACCTACGCCGGCGTCACCACCCGCCAGGACGACCCCTACCGCTTCCTGCCGACCGTGGGCGAGCTCGACAGGCACCTCATCCGTGAGGGGCGACACGAGCGGTTGTGGACGGTGCTCGGGGCCACCGTGCACAGCTATCCCAGCGTGCTGGGCGAGGTGCACGGCACGGCGTTCGCCGTGTGGGCGCCCAACGCGCGCGCCGTCCGGGTGGTCGGCGACTTCAACAGCTGGCAGGGCGCCTCGCATGCGATGCGCTCCCTGGGCGACTCCGGGGTGTGGGAGATCTTCGTCCCCGGGGTCGGCCCGGGCACCCGGTACAAGTTCGAGGTCCTCGGCCAGGACGGCTCCCTCCGCCAGAAGGCCGACCCGCTCGCGAAGGCGACCGAGGTGCCTCCGGCCACCGCGTCGCCTTCGCGAGCGGGTCGGCCTTCTGGCGGAGGGAGCCGTCCTGGCCGAGGACCTCGAACTTGTACCGGGTGCCCGGGCAGACCCCGGGGACGAAGATCTCCACACCCCGGAGTCGCCCAGGAAGCGCATGGCATGCGAGGCGCCCTGCCAGCTGTTGAAGTCGCCGACCACCCGGACAGCGGCGCGCGCGTTGGGCGCCCACACGGCCCGTGCACCTCGACCAGCACGCTGGGATAGCTGCACGGTGGCGCCGGCGCCGGTCCACAACCGCTGCGTCGTCGCACCCTCACGGATGAGGTGCCTGTCGAGCTCGCCCACGGTCGGCACGGAGAGCGGTAGGGGTCGTCCTGGCGGGTGGTGGCGCCGGCGTAGGTGACGTGAGGCGGTAGTCTGGCACAGGCAGCCCGGCAGTACCGCTACCCAGACACCGGTCGCTGCTGGTGGCTAGGGGCCACGCGGTCGGGTGCGACGTCACGACGACCGAGTCCGCCAGCGGGGGCACTGCCGTCAGTCGCCGACCCAGCACCCGGGTGCGGGCCAGGACGCGTGGGTAGTACGCGACGCCGGCACTGCGCCGAGCCGCTGGCGGGTCGACCGGAACGGGGGACGGGCGTCGGCGCTGTTCATGTGTCATACCCAACCATCGAGCGGGGGCGGTTGCAGGAGATCGTGCCGGGCCGGTACCGACTCGGGGCCCGCGTCGGTCATCCGGCACCATCGGTGGCGAGCAGCCGCTCGATCCCGACGATCGGGATCTCGATCAGTGCCTCGTAGAGCGGCTTCGTAGAGAGCCTTGTCGAGCTCGAGCGCACGCAGGACCTGGCGGGCCGGTCCGTCCGCCGGGCCGCTGGGGAGCCCGTTACCGTCAGCAGGGCCGCGCGGGCCTCGGTCCACCCAGCCCGGGCGAGCCGAACCCACCGCGCCGGCGTAGTCGAGGGAACGGAGCAGGCCGGCGACGTCCCGCAGGCGCGAGGTCGGGCCGGGCGCGGTCCGCGAGGAGCGGTTCGCCCTCGAAGTCCATGCACGACCAGGTGCGCTCGGCCCACAGGACCTGACCGAGGTGCAGGTCGCCGTGGATGCGCTGCGGGGCGGGGACGGCGGTCAGCGCCGCGGCCCGGGAGGCAACCGCCTCGACCGCCGGGGCGTACCGGCCCAGTGCGGGTTCGTTCTGCACGGCCCACGCCAGCCGGCGGCGGCAGCGTGTGGCCGAGAGCGCCGCCGCCCGCGCGGTCCTGGTCGACCGGCGGCGGGGCCTCCGGGCGGATGCGCCGGCCGTCACCGGCAGCGCCAGGGCCAGCGCGGCGTGCATGCCGGCCAGCGCCCAGCGCGCGGGCCAGGTCGGCGAACGACCGGCCGTCGCGCGCCATGGCGCACGCCAGCTCGAAGCCGTCCTGGCGATCCGGGATGAACCGGCTCAGCACGGCCAGGTGACCGGAGGCGCTGCCGTCCGGTTCGGGCGAGGTGGCCGACAGCCAGGCCAACGGCTCAGGCACGTGCGGCCAGCCCGCCGCCGCCAGCGCGCGGGGTACGTCGACGTCCGGGTTGTCGCCCGGCGTGAGCGTGCGGAAGACCTTGGGGAACTCCCGCGGCCGGGCCGCCGACGTGGCCTCGGCGGCAGCCACGGAGCGTGTTCGACTGCTCCCCGGTCAGCGCCCGCGCCCGCGATGGAGTTCGACCGCGGCGCCCCGGGCCGGCGGCGGCGGCCAGCCAGTCGCAGGAAGGCCGCCTCGCCGCACCCGTCGCGGACCTGCAAACGGGGTCGGTGCACCGCCAGCACGCCGACGACGAGGGGCAGGTTTCTCCGCAGGCCGCACCAGCGCACCAGCGTCGGCGCCGTGCGGGCAGGCATGGGCAGGCCGCGCGGCGGGCAGCGGCCGGAGCGTCGGGCACCTGGACGGGCGCTGGCGCGACCAGGAGGATGCGCACCTCGCCTCGGCGCCGGGCGGGCGTGACGCCGCCGACGTCGTGGCTGATCGGGCGGGAGGGGGAACCACCGCCGGCCCGGCGGCCGGCGACCAGCCGGACGGTGCTGCGTCGCGCGGTTGCGGGGACCACCGACCACGTGGTCATGCGGACATGACCAGCCAGTAGGTGGAGAACCCGGCGTTGCGGTCCGGCGTCCACTGCATCGGGGTGCGCACGGCGTCTGGTCGGGCAGCGAGATGTTGTCGCCCATGCCGATCTCGTCGCCGTAGTACAGGCACGGACTGCCCGGCAGGGACAGCAGCAGGGCGTGCGCCAGCTCGATGGCCTTGCGGGCGTTGTCCAGCAGCGGAGCCAGCCGGCGACGGGATGCCGATGTTCGTGCGCACCGCGCATCCGGGGCGTACCAGCGGTACATCGACGCGCGCCTCCGGTCGAGACCATCTCCAGGGTGAGCTCGTCGTGGTTGCGCAGGAAGGTGCTCCACTGCGCCCGGGCCGGGATCGCCGGCGTGTCGGCGAGGATGTCGACGATCGCGGTGCGGCGCTGGTCCCGGACCGCGTAGGAGAGTCGTATCACCGGGAAGTGGAAGCACATGTGGCACTCCGGCTCGTCCTCGGGTCCGAAGTAGTCCACGACGTCCTCGGGCCACTGGTTGGCCCGCGAGCAGCACACGACCGGGGAACTCCCCGTCCACCATGGCCCGGAGCCGGCGCACCAGCTCATGGGTGCGCGGCAGGTTCTCGCGGCTGGTGCCCTCCTCCTCGAAGAGGTAGGGGACGGCGTCCAGCCGGAAGCCGTCGACCCCGAGCCGGGCCCAGAACCGCACCACGTCGAACATGGCGTCGACGACGCGCGGGTTGTCGAAGTTGAGGTCCGGCTGGTGGCTGAAGTCGGTGCCAGAAGTACTGCCGCCGCATCGGGTCGAACGTCCACTTCGACGTCTCGGTGTCGACGAAGATGATCCGGGCGTCCTGGTAGCCGGTGGCATCGTCGCGCCAGACGTAGAAGTCCCCGTAGGGCCGGTCCGGGTCCGAACGGTAGTCTCGACCACGGGTGGGCGTCGCTCGTGTGGTTGGCACGAGGTCGACGATGATCCGCATGCCCCGGCGTGCACGGCCTCGACGAGGTACGGAAGCGTCCATCGACCCGTACGTGGAGGCCACCGCAGTGTAGTCGGCGATGTCGTAGCCGCCGTCGCCCATCGGGGAGGGGTAGAAGGCGGCAGCCACAGGCAGTCCACGCCGAGCCACTGCAGGTAGTCCAGTCGGGCCGCCAGTCCACGCAGGTCACCGCTGCCCCCCCGGTGGTGTCGGCGAAGGATCGGATCATGACCAGGTAGACACCGCGGTGCGGTACACTCGGTGTCCGGCGTGAAGGCCCGGCACGCCGGCGTGGGCACCTGGGGCTCGCGGCGTTGCGGGGCGCGCAGCGCCCGTGGGCTCGAGGCGAGGACCGACCGTCTCGACGGGCGGGCGCGCAGGCGTGCTCACGTGTGCTCCACGTGCACCACGTGGGCACAGCGCACCACGGTCGAGCCGGACGTAGGTCCGAGCCCAGTGTAGGTCTCGTGGGAGAGCACGTCGTGGGCCACGAAGGTGTCGTCGTCGTCCAGGTAGAGCCGTGCCCTCCCGGGTGCGGTGCGGGTCGATGGTGACGACGACGAGCACCGTGTCGGCGCGGCCGGTGGGCGAGTGCTCGGCGTCGACGTGGGGCAGACACACCAGCGCGTCGTCGCTGGTCGGCGCACGGTGAGGGTTCGCAGCTGCTGCAGTGCGGGATGGGCGTGCCGGGTCAGCACTCGCCAGGAGCGCGATGCCGATGGTGTCCACGGCTGCCCAGTCCCGGAGCTTGTACTCGTACTTTTCGTTGTCGATCTGTTCCTCCGCGCCGGGGCGGGCGAGACGTTCTCCACGGGCAAGACCATCATGCCCCAGGTCGGGAAGCCGAGGGCAGCGAGCACCGCGCGGATGGCGAAGCCCGCGATGCCGCCGTGCTGGGGTGAGGATGTCATGGGTCGTGGGCCAGAAGCTGGCCGCAGCCAGCATGCTCCCGAGACCTCGGCCGCTGAGCTCCGGTTCCTACCTGCAGGCGAAATACATGTACACTGGTGGAACCCGATGCGCGCGAGGTCGCGGCCGTGGCCGGGCGGGTGGGAGCCGAGCAACAGCACGTCCGGGTGGTCGCGGCGCAGGCGTCACGACGGCCGCGCCGGTAGCCTTGGTGTGCGGGTTGTCCACCCGGAAGGTCGCCCATGGGAGATCCACCCCTCGATCACGCGGCGGAGTACTCGGCCGCGAGGCCCTCGGGGTCCTCGTCGAAGCTCGGCGATCGATGATGTCCTGGTACTTCTTGGGCGGGTTCTCCGCGTAGGCGACGGACGACACCCGGTGCGCGAACCACTCCGGGTGCTGGTGCACCCGCGGGTGGTCCGGGGAGCACTGCAGCGCCAGGTCGGCCAGGCCAGCGAGCGGGCCCGGGCCACAAACGCGTCGAAGTCGGCGAACGTGCCCAGCGTCGGTTCGATCGCGTCGTGACCGCCGTCGGGGGAGCCGATGGCATAGGGCGACCGAGGTACCCGGGCTCCGGAGGTCATCGAGTTGTTGCGACCCTTGCGGAAGCTCCTGCCGATCGGGTGCACCGGCGTGAGGTAGACGACATCGAAGCCCATGCCGGCGATCCGCGGGAGGTCCTCCGCCGCACCTCGCTGCGCAGCCAGTCCAAGTCCAGCGGCCGATCTGCTGGTTCGAGCACCATCAGATTGAGGGTGTGAACCGTGATGGCCGGCGATTCCAGACCCAGGATGCGCGCGTCCGCATCGGACAGCGACTCACCGTCTCCGCCCACCACCGGCTCAGTATGGACCAAACCTGCCGGGGCGGTCAGCGGCGCGACCAGGCTCCTTCACGGTCGTCCTGCCGCATCTGCAACTGCACGGCCAGCTGCCGGATCTCGTCGCGGAGATCGTCGATCTGGGAAGCCGTGGCGGCGCGGTTGGCGGAGTCCTCTTCGGACACGCGTTCCACGATCCACGAGGCCACGGTCGCGGTGATGACACCGATGAGGCTGATGCCGCCGATCATCAGCAGCACGGCGATCACCCTGCCGGTAACCGTCACCGGATACATGTCGCCATAGCCGACGGTGGTGATGGTGGT
>CAVPEV010000060.1:0-13021 GCA_963703555.1 uncultured Actinomycetota bacterium
TAGCCCGGAGTTTTCACGGGCCGTGCGTGCCGCGGACGTGAAAGGTGCTCCTAACCTGCGATGAGGTGTCTTGCGAGGGACATCTCAGCACAGTTCGAGGAGCACCTTCCAGGTGAAGAAGACTACCGGGTTCTACCCGCGGTTCAGCGTCGACACCACCGGCCGGGGCGCGGTCGGTCGGGCCGGTGGGGTGCTGTTGACCTCCACGGTCCGGGCCGCGGGTCTGGGCGTGGGGCTGTCCGCGGCGTTGGCGCCGTGGCGGCCGGCGAACGCGACCCATGACCCGGCCAAGGTGTTGCTGGATCTGGCGTTGACGTTGGCCCTGGGCGGGGACACCTGCGCGGACCTGGCGGTGGTGCGTGCCGAGCCGGCGGTCTTCGGTCCGGTGGCCTCGGACCCGACCGCCTCGCGCACGATCGCCCGCCTGGCGGGGGACGCGGACAAGGTCTTGGCGGCGATCGACCGGGCCAGGGCGGACGCCCGCTGCAGGGTCTGGGCTGCGGCCGGGACCGGTGCCCCGGACCACGGCGTCGATGCCCGCCAGCCGCTGGTCGTCGATGTCGATGCCACCCTGGTGACCGCCCACAGCGAGAAGGAGCAGGCCCGGCCGACGGTCAAGCGCGGGTTCGGGTTTCACCCGTTGTGCGCGTTCCTCGACCACGGCGCCGCTGGGACCAGCGAACCATTGGCGATCGCGCTGCGCCCGGGCAACGCCGGGCCGACTCCCCCTGCCCGCTGCGCGGGCGGGAGGTGCCCCCACCGCGACCGATCACATCGCGGTGATCAGTGCCGCACTGCGTCAGCTGCCCGGGGGCCGGGCCGGCAAGTCCGTGCTGGTGCGCATCGTCGGGGCGGGGTCCACGCACAAGGTCATCGACTGGCTCACGGGTCGCCGCCTGGCCTACTCGGTCGGGTTCACGCTCCCGGAGAACACCCCTGACCTGCTCAGGCGCATCCCCGAGCACGTCTGGACACCGGCGTATGACGCCCACGACCACATCCGCGACGGCGCCTGGGTCGCCGAGCTCACCGACCTGGTCGACCTGGCCGGCGGGCCGGCGGGCATGCGCGTGATCGTGCGCAAGGAACGACCCCACCCCGGAGCCCAGCTGCGCTTCGAGGACGTCGACGGGATGCGGATCACCGCGTTCGCGACCAACACCGTCCGCGGCCAGCTGCCCGACCTGCAGCTGCGCCACCGGCGCCGGGCCCGCTGCGAAGACCGCATCCGCATCCCCAAAGCTCCCCCGCAAGCGGGAGGTACCCCCACCGGCCTTGCCAACCTGCCACTGGCCTCCTTCAACACCAACCGGATCTGGTTGGCTGTGGTGGTGGCGTTGACCGCCGAGATCACCGCCTGGATGCAGATGCTCACGTTCGGCGTGGCCGAGGCCCGCCGATAGGAGCCGAAGAAGCTGCGCTACCGGATCTTCACCATCGCGGCCACCCTCGCCCGGTCCGGGCGACGGACCCGGCCGCACCTGTCCTCCCGATCACCGTGGTCCGCACTGACCCTGACCGGGGTGGGCCTCCTAGCCGACCTCGCCCCAGGCTGACGGCCGCGACCCTGCCCCCACGACCCCGCCCGACCCCCGGCCCTGGAACCGGCGCCCACCCCGGACGACACCGGGGCCTGTGTCATGTGATGTCTCAGGAGATCGTGCACGGTCATGTCTTGGGACATCGTGGACATGGGCATGTCTCATGACTTCGTGGAGGGCTTCGTCTGGGCGGGCCCGTGCCAGCTGCGGCGTTCGGTGGGCTTGGCATAGGTAGCGATGGTCGTTCCGCCGGCGTCCGTGATCGTGACCGTGCTCGCGTCCCAGGTGATGGTGACCTGTTCGCCGCGTCGCTTGTAGCCGGCGTAGAACGTGGAGGCGAGCACGCCGACGTATCCGCCCTTGGAGACGGTCCGTTGTGCGGTCCCGCTGATCCCCGCTGAAGGGTTCTGCCCGGTGGTCTTCATCGGGGTGCCTTGCCGCGCGGTCCGCGGCCCGTAGTAGAGCCCGGTCGTCGATGGGCGCGGGTAGGCGATGAGGGCCTCGCCGTCGTGGGTGAAGATCTCCACGCTCTGCTCGTTCCACAGCACGTGCACCTGCTCCCCGGCCCGGCTCGTGCTGACGTAGAACAGGCAGCTCAACGCCTTGACCTGACCGTTCTTCTTGATCCTCACGGTGATGAGGCGTTCGGCCGGATGCAGGGCCAGCGGTGTCCTGCTGCGTTGGCCAGGCGTGGTGGTGGTGGCCTGCATCGGGCTCGGGCTCGGGCTCGCGTTGGCCACGCTCGGTGTCAGGGTGCGCGCGAAGGGCGGGATCTGCGGCATTCGGGGTTCGGCGGTCGGCTCGGCGGCGGGCTTCGTGGCGGCCCATGCCTCGGCCGGGGTCTTCCCGCCGATCCCCTGGTGGCCGCGTTCGTGGTTGTAGTACCGGTCGAACTCGTCGACCAGCGACTGCAGGGCGGCGATCGTCTTGGCCGGCGGCCGCGAACGCGCGAGCGAGGGTCGCCCGCGACGGCGCCGTCAGGCCCTGCTGCGCATCCGGCCCGCGACCGACAGCGGCCCGGCGTCCAGTCCCTGTTCAACGAGCCAGGTGCGCACCGCCAGCGCGTGCTCGATCACGGCCGGGTCCGTGCGGTTCGGGCTGTGGTGCGGGCGCCGTGAGCCCGGCTCGGTCGCGCCGACCAGCCCCAGCTCGCGGGCCTGGGCGCGGATCTTGTAGAAGACGCAACGGCTGATGCCGTGCCGCTCGCAGAAGCGCATCACGGCACCGCGCTCGGTGTCCTCAGGCCAGTTCGCTATCGCCCACCGCACATCGGCGGGCACATGGTGGAAGTCCATGCCCGAGACGAGCACGCAGGTCAAGTGGCCACGAAGTCATGAACCCGACCGTCCACGAAGTCCAGAGACAGGACCGTCCACGAAGTCCTGAGACTTCACACGCCGACCCGCACTACACCCTGGATTGCGATGAGCCCGTCTGACGGCAACCCGTCATCGCTCGCCGTCATCCCGTCATCGCTCGACCTGGCCGTCATCGGCGCCGCCGACACGTCGATGCCTCGGGTGCCGGCCTTCGCCGAGAGGTCCCTGCCGATGGATTCAGCGTCTCCACGACCCAGGGTCAGAGCCCAGCCTCCGCGTGAACGGGTCCGCCTCCACAGCGCGGGCTGTCGATGCCGGTGCGAGCGCGAGGCGCAACCGCGCGATGCCGTCGTCGGCTCCGTCAACGCCAGCCCACGTCCGCCGATCGGCCAAGAGCGCGGCAAGCATCGTTTCCAGGTGCTCCCGGTCACGTCGGCCGGCCTGGCCCACAGCGTCACTCGGCCGGATGAGGGTCGTCAGCACGGCGAAGTCGACCAGGTGCCTAGACCTGGCTCGATCGAGGACGACGGAGTGAGCGGCGGCCTTCGCGACCAGCGCGCCGAGCAGACTGGGCCGACGCACGGAGCCGCTGCGCCCGTCGAGAACGACCTCGACGGTCTGCGTCCGGTCCAGTGCCTGCTGGGCGCCTGGCGTCTCGATCGTCGTCCCTCCAGACGCGCCCCGTCGCCCCGCGGCCCGCTCCCCCAGATGCCGCGGGATGAGCACGTCGATCTGCGCCTCGCCGCGCCGCCAGCGGTGCTGGTGGCCTTCCCAGGACTCGCCGGTCGAAGCGAATCCCAGGTCGACGAGCGCGGTCGTGAAGGAATGCAGCGCGCCCGGCTCAGCTCGGACGTCGAGGACGGTGTCGACATCGTCGGTCGGGCGCGTCGGCGCGACGCCGCGCTCGATGCAGTGCAGGTGCACCATCTGGCCGCCGACGAGTGTCCACCCGGTTGGGTGGCGTTCGGACAGGTCGAGGAGCCCGCTCCACGCCTCCCGCTGCCCACGGGTCATCGGCGGCATCACGACGCTCATGCGACCGCACCCGATCGGGACGCTGCCCAGTCAGCGATGAGCTCTCGGGCGCGAGCGAGCTCACGCGGCCCGTCGTGCTCGGCGAGATCGGCGGCCAGCAGCAGGACAGGTACGGGTCGGTCGGGAAGCAGCGGTGAGACGTGCAGGACGACGTTGGCGCTCGACCCGGCGTCGACCAGGAGGTGATCGCGGCGGACCGCATCCGCGTCCTCAGCCCGGACGTAAGCCTCCACGGTGGCAGCTGCCGACAGGCCGGAACGTTCGTCTGACAGGCCCGAGAGGACCAGACGCGGGTCGGCGCGGAGCGCGGCGATCTCCGATGCCGACAGGAGCTCCCGCTCGGCGCGCGACGCCAGCCAGGACCGAAGGAGCATCTCGGGCTCGCCGTCGGCGACCAGTCGGTCGAGCGCCTGACGCAACCGGTACGACTCCCTCGGCTCGATCCAGTCCGCCGAGCCGCCACGGCTGATCTCCACCAGAGCCCAAGCAATTCGAGGGCTCATGGGCCGGCCTCTCCGGGGCGCGCTCGGCACCGAGGCCGCATCGACCAGCCACCGACCGCCGACCCGACGGGCGCGAAGCCGGCCTTCCCGCGCCAGCTGCCGGGCGCGGACGGCGGAGACGCCCATCATCCGGGCGGCCTCCGCAAGCTCGACGTCCATGGACACAACCATACCGCCATCGAAATAGCAGTGTCCATGGCATCCGCGCACCGGCTGTTGCGCTGCGTCAGATCGCCACCGGCGCCATCGTTCGCGTCATCGCCGCGGCGAACCCATCATCGGACAGGCGCGTCGCCGGGCAGTCGCAGCCCACTGACCATTCACTGACCACGCCACCCCTGGACCAGTCGCACCGACGGCGCCGATCGCAGTCGTCATGGCGCTGACCTGCACAAACACTCTGTGCGCCTGGGCAGATTCGAACTGCCGACACCCGCTTTAGGAGAGCGGTGCTCTATCCCCTGAGCTACAGGCGCGGGGGCAGCTGGCATCAGCCGTCCACCACTGCGGTGTCCAGCCTAGCCACCGGGGCGCTCGTCGCCCTGGCCCGAAGCATCCGTGCGGCCTTGCGCGCCGGGGAGGCACGGCCAACGGCCGATCCGTCAGCTGGCGGCCGACCGCGCGTCTGTGCGGGTGTCGGACCCGCGTGCGAGGATCGTGCCCATGCCCGACGACCCTGCCGACCAGTCCGTTCCCCTGCGCGATGCTGCCGCCGCCGCGATGAGCGATGACCAACCGACTCAGCTGTGGGTGGAACGGACCGGTCCCCGGCAGTACGTCGGCCGCAGCTCACGCGGAGCGGAGGTGCTGATCGGCCCGGCCGAGGCGGGGGCCGCCTTCACCCCGGGCGAACTGCTGAGGATCGCGCTGGCGGGCTGCGGCGGGATGACCGCCGACTCAGCCATCGCCCGGCGGCTCGGGCCGGACGTGGCGATCACCGTTCGGGTCCAGGGCGCCAGCGACCCGGTGGAGGACCGCATTCCGGCGCTCACCGAGCAGCTCATCGTGGACATGTCCTCCCTCGACGCGGCGGAACGGGAGCGCCTGCTCACCGTCGTGCACCGCGCCATCGACCAGCACTGCACCGTGGCCCGCACGCTCAAGGCCGGTGCGAGCGTCGATGTCACCGTCGTCGACGCGTGAGGCAGCTCGCGTGAGGGGCTGCGCATGAGGAAGTATCCATGAGGGTCCTCGCTCCGCGGTCTCCGGCTGCGCTCCTCGAGGTCGCGCTGGACCGTGCCGTCGCCATCCCGTCCGGCCGGCTGCACGCCCATGTCGCCGCGGTGCGCCGGCGGCACCCGGACGCGTCGCCAGCCGAGGTCATCGCCGTGCTGGAGGGCGAATACCTGCACGTGCTGGAGGGCGCGGGCGGTGCCGTGGGAGCATCGGCGGCACTGCCCGGCGTGGGCACGGGCACGGCCGTCGTCCTGACGACCGGCGATGTGGCCGCGTACCTGGCGGCCTCCGCCGCATTCGTCCTCGCGGTGGCCAGTGTGCACGGGATCGAGGTCGAGGACCTGCCCCGGCGCAGGGCCCTGCTCATGGCGAGCCTGCTCGGCAGCGAGGGGACCGAGGTCGTCGCGGGGTCCGCGCACGTCTCCGGCTCGCAGGTCGCGCGGACCCTGCTCACCCGGCTGCCCGCCGGCACGGTGACCAGGGTGAACCGGACGCTCGGCCGCCGGCTGCTGCGCCACGAGCTGACCCGGCACTCCGGCGTGGTCATCGGCCGCATCCTCCCGTTCGGGATCGGCGCCGTCATCGGCGTCACCGGCGGGCGCGCACTGGCCCGGGAGGTGATCGACGGAGCGCGAACGGCGTTCGGCCCGCCACCGCAGAGCTTCCCGTGACCGCGGCCGTCGCCGGGGTGCTCCCGTGACCGCCGTCGCCACCCGGCTGCTTCCCGTGCCCGTGGGCCAGGCGTGGCTGCTCCTGGTGGATGCCAGGCAGCACGGCCGCTGGATCCCGCTCACCCGGGTGAGCGGGGACCCGCCGGAGCTGGGTGCGCAGGTCACCGCGGTGTCCGGGCCCGGAGCCCGCCGTGGGGCGCCAGGGGTCGTCGACCGGATGCGCATCGACCGCTTCGACCCGCCAGGTGCCGGTCCGGGGGCCGGCCCCGGCGTCGCCGTGTTCACCAAGCTGGGCCCCGTGCTGCGCGGCAGCTCCCGCATCGACGTGGCTGCGGATGGTTCGGCCGCGTCGGCGGTGACCTGGACGGAGGACGTGCACCTCGTCGGCCCGTTCCCCCGGGCCACCGCGGCGCTGCTCGCCCCGGTCCTCACCGCAATGCTGCGGCTGGCGCTAGGGCGGGCCGCCCGGGAGCTCCGGCCGCCGGCGCAAGGCTCCGGCAGGCCCCGCCTCAGCTGAACGACATCGCGGTGTACAGCCGGCCGTTCATGGTCACAGCGCCGATGGCCACCGTCGACGTCGCGGACTTCAGCCAGGCGTCGTGCGGGGCGGAGTGCGCGTAGGCGTCGATCATCGCCCAGTCGTTGACCGGCTGGACCCAGCCGACGATGTTGTCGTGCCCGCTGTGCCAGATGCTGCCCGCGGCCGCCATGTCCGCGGCGTGGTTCTGCAGGCTCGACGACCCGACCACCCGCAGGGCCGGCAGGCCGTTGCTCGCCCGGTACGAGTTGAGGGCTGCGCCCAGCCCACCGATGCCGTATGCCTGCACGCCGGGAGCCCATGCCGGGGCGGGCGCCGGTGCCGGTGCAGCGGCCGGGGCGGGCGTCGATCGACGCGCAACGACCGGAGCGCGCGCGGCGGGCGCGCGGCGGACCACCGGGGCGGAGCCCGCCTGGCGTGCGGCGGCGTCAGCCGTGGCCTGTGCCGCGGCCGCCTGGGCAGCCGCCTCGGCCGCGAGCCTGGCCTGCTCGGCCTGCCACGCCTGCTCCGAGGCTGCGGTGGCCTGCGCCGGCCCGGCCAGGGCGGTGGCCGCTGCCAACAGGCCGGCACGGCTCGTACCCGACCCCAGGCCGGACCGGGCGGCGGCAGCGGCATCGATCGCCTGCTGCAGCGCGGCACGTTCCGCCGCACCAGCGTGCGGTGCGGCGGCCAGGGCGGTCTGGGCGGCGCTGACGTCCGTGCCGGCTGCCGCAGCGGCTCGCTCGTCGGCCGCCTGCATGACGGTCCCGAGGAACGTCGCCTCCTCGTTCCCGACCTGCGTGACGTCCGCCTGGCGAGCATCGGCTACCGAGGTGATCCGCGCTTCCACCCGGGCCTGCTGCGCCGCCTGGGCGTCCCCCTCGGCGCGCGCCACGAGGCCGGCAGCCAGCGCGATGACCAGGCCGCTGGTGAGCCCGACCACAAGGCCGCGTCGGCGGGCACCCGGGCGTGCGGACGGTGCGGGCGCTCCTGCCGGAACGCCGACCTCATGCCCCGGCATCCCCCGCTGGGTCGGGACGGTGTCGATCCGAGGCCCCGCAGGCAAGCGGGTTCCCGGCTGCACGGTCGCGCGAGGCGCAACCACCGCTGGCATCTTCCGGTCGGCGACCACCGGTGCCCCCTCTGACGTCGACGCACGGCACTCGGCCATGACATCGGCACAAGGCGGGTGGGACCTGAGGGGTCAGAGTGACCGGAGCCTCTTCCCAGGCTCAGCGAATCAGCCGCCGGACGGTTGCGCGCCGTCGGGTCCGGCCGAACTGTCGACCTGGCCCGCGGGCTCACCGGACGTCACGCCGTCCACCTGGCCCGCGGGCTCACCGGACGTCACGCCGTCCACCTGGCCCGCGGGCTCACCGGACGTCACGCCGTCCACCTGGCCCGCATCGCCGGTCCCGGTCGCGCTCGCGCTCGCGTCGCTGACCTGGGCCTGCCCCTCGGACTGGCCCCCGGGTGCGCCGTGAAGGCATCGGCTGGTGACGATCATCACCGGGCAGGCCGCGTGGTGCAGGACGGTCTGACTGGTGGAGCCCAGGAGCATCCCGGTGAACCCGCCGCGGCCCCTGGAACCGAGCACGACAAGATCACTGGCCGTGGAGAACTCGGTGAGCAGCTCGGCACCCGTGCCGTCGAGCACGAGCCGGCGCACGGTCAGCGACGTGTCCCCCGCCAGGGCGCGGTCCACCACGACGTTCAGCCCCTCGGCGACGTCCGCCAGCACCTGCTCGTGGTCGATCGCCGCAGGCAGCCAGGCGAGCAGTCCGGCGGCGGTCGCCACCGGGGCTCCGGTCACGGCGGTGAGCGACGCGCCCCAGGCGCGGGCCTGCTCGATCGCCACCTGCAGCGCGATCTCCGCCTGGCTGGAGCCGTCCACCCCCACCACGATCCGCCGGACCGGCAGCACACGCTGTTCGACGTCCGGGTTGGTCGGCACGCTCGCGCCACGACGTTCCCCGTGCCACGGCACGACGACCGTCGGGCAGTGCGCGTGCGCCGGCAGCGTGGACGACACGGTGCCCAGCAGTCGATCCGCGAACCCGCCCCGGCCTCGCGTCCCGACCACCGCCAGGCAACTCTCCCGGGACATCTCCACGAGCACAGCCGCCGCGTCGCCAGTCGCCAACTCGGTGGTCGCCTCCACGCCGGTTGCGGGCAGGTGCCGACGCGCACCGGCCAGGATCGCCTTGGCACCCTCCTGGATCGCGGTGTCGTCGAGTGCCGCATACCCACCGTCGAGGGAGGCCGCCGCGAAGGACGGCAGCGAGTAGGCACACACCACCCGCAGCGGGCGCCGCATCGCCGCCGCCTCAGCGGCTGCCCACTCCAGCGCGTGCAGGCTGGACTCCGATCCGTCGACCCCGACGAGCACCGGTCCGTCGTGCCGCATCGCGTACCCCCAAGGATCTGCCGTGCTGTCCCGTGCGCATCGTACGGCGCCAGCCTGGCACAGTCTTGGTCAGTCTTTGGCCTTTTCCTCCGGAAGAGGCCCGGCGACCTGGCCGATCGGTGCTGTGCTCAGCCGATCCGGATGAACACCGGCGAGCTCTGCCAGATCGACCGGAACTGGATGGTCGTGCCCGGCTTTGCCGCATCGATCTGGGTGTTGCCGCCGGCGTAGATGCCGACGTGGCCCGGGCTCCAGATGATGTCCCCGGGCCGGGCGTCCGCCCGCGACACCCGGGTCCCCATGCCCGGGTAGGCCTCGGACGAGTGCGGCAGTGAGATGCCCAGCTGGGCGTAGACGTAGGAGACGAACCCCGAGCAGTCAAAACCGGCCGGCGTGGAGCCCCCGTACACGTAGGGCACACCGACGTAGCGGGAGGCGATCTCCAGCACGGCGTTGCCTGCGACGGCCTGGGGCACGGCGGTGCGCGTCACCGATCGCGACGCTGCGGCTGCGCGGCGGACCGTGGGCGCGGGGGCCGGCTCGACCGCGGTGACCGCCGGAGCGTCGAACGACCACGCAGCATCGACCGGCGCGGTGACGACCGGGGAGGTCTCCAGGGCGGTGCGAGCGTCAGCAGCGAGGCTCGAGGCGTCCACGGAGGCCGGAACGTCGGCGGGGCTGGCCACCGCGGGAGCGGAGACCATCGATACGGCCAGACCTGACGAAGCCGCAACCACAGCGGTGCGGCGGCCCACCACGCTCATCGACTGGGTGGCGGCGGTGGCCAGCCCGGTCAGCGGAGTGACGGGGCGGTGCGCCGAACGGTGGCGGGCGGTGATGGTGCTCGATGACACGCGATGCCTCTCCCGGTGCCTGCGAGGTGAGCTGTCGGGTTCGGGTGGGAGGCACCCGGCCGTACAGCGGTCGGCGACCGCCGCACGGCTTCACCCCGAGGGCACCGAACTGCGGTGCCCGAAGTGGTTCCCCCGTCCCTGCCACGTCTCGACTGGACCTCGGGCGGCGGCAGGGTTCGGCATACCGGGCGAGGGCTTCGACGGCTGACTGTCCGTCGAGCGTCCCGACCGTAGCGGACGGTGGCCCCGATTGTCACGTTCCGGTCTCGGTGGCGTGTCGGATCATTCCGCGGCTGCCGCGACGAAGATGTGCCGGGCGAGGTCGCCGGGCAGGTCCAGGCGGGTGTCGGCACCCGGCAGCCGCAGGGCGATCCCGCCAGGTCCACGCTCCGCGACGACCGCCGCCCCGGGCCGCAGTCCCATGGCGTCCAGCTGTGCGAGCAGCTCGACGTCGGACTGCACCGGCTCGCCGAGCCGGCGCAGCACCGCCGGCTGGGGGCCGTGCTGCTCCACCACGTCGAGCAACGGCCGCACCCCGTCGAGGAACGGCTCCGCGGCAGCCGGCTCGCCGAGTTCGGCGAGCCCCGGGATGGGATTGCCGTACGGGTCGGACTGCGGGTGCTCCAGCAGTGCCGCCAGGCGACGCTCCACGTCCTCGCTCATGACGTGCTCCCAGCGGCACGCCTCCTCGTGGACGTGCTGCCAGTCCAGGCCTATGACGTCGATGAGCAGCCGCTCGGCCAGCCGGTGCTTGCGCATGACGCGCATCGCCCTGTCCGTACCCAGGGCGGTCAGCTGCAGGTGCCGGTCGGTGGACACCACGACGAGGTCGTCCCGCTCCATCCGGGCGACGGTCTGCGACACCGTCGGCCCGCTGTGGTCCAGCCGCTCAGCGATCCGGGCTCGCAACGGGGTGATGCCCTCCTCGATCAGCTCGTAGATGGTCTTGAGGTACATCTCAGTGGTATCGATCAGATCCGTCACGGGCCAGCCTCCGGTCCTCGTCGCTCGCGGCACCCAGGCTAGTTGGTGGACGGTCCGCCGGTCCGGGTCCTGCCCAGCCCGTCGCGACCCGGCCGTGCTCCCGTGCCGCCCCGCCGCTTGTACCCTCGCTGCGTGGCAGCGATCCCCGACATCCAGATCCCCGCCGAGCTCCTGCCGGCGGACGGCCGGTTCGGGTCCGGCCCGAGCAAGGTCCGCCCGGCGCAGGTGGCGGCGCTGACCGCCGCAGGCCGCACGCTGCTGGGGACCTCGCACCGGCAGGCGCCGGTCCGCACCCTCGTGCACCGCGTCCGGGAGGGCCTGGCCCGGCTCTTCGACCTGCCCGACGACTACGAGGTGGTGCTGGGCAACGGGGGCACGACCGCCTTCTGGGAGGTGGCCACCGCCTGCCTGGTGGAGCGCCGGGCGCAGCACGCCGTGTTCGGCGAGTTCGGCGCCAAGTTCGCCGCTGCCACGCGGCGGGCGCCGTTCCTGGCGGACCCGTCGGTGCGGTCCGGCGAGCCGGGCACCCTCGCGCTGCCGGCGCCGGAGGACGGGGTGGACGTCTACTCCTGGCCGCACAACGAGACCTCGACGGGCGTCATGGCCCCCGTGCTGCGGGTCGCCGGCTCGCGCGACCAGGACGCGCTCGTGCTGGTCGACGCCACCTCCGCCGCCGGCGGCCTGCCGGTCGACGTCATGCAGACGGACGTCTACTACTTCGCACCGCAGAAGTCGTTCGCCTCGGACGGCGGGCTGTGGATCGCCCTCGTGTCGCCGGAGGCGCTCGCGCGCGCCGCCCGGGTGGAGGCGGCCGGCGGCCGCTGGGTCCCGGAGTTCCTCTCCCTGACCACCGCAGCCTCCAACAGCCGCGCCGACCAGACGCTCAACACGCCGGCGATCGCCACCCTGCTGCTGATGGCCGAGCAGCTGGACTGGATGCTCGAGCAGGGCGGCCTCGCCTGGGCGGCGGACCGCACCCGGACCTCGGCCGATCACCTGTACGGGTGGGCGGCACAGCGGGAGTGGGCCACGCCGTTCGTCGCCGACCCTGCTGCCCGGTCCACCGTGGTGGGCACCGTCGACTTCGCTGCCTCGGTGGACGCTGCCACGATCGCCGCGGTGCTGCGCGCCCACGGGATCGTGGACGTGGAACCGTACCGGCGGCTGGGCCGCAACCAGCTGCGGGTGGGGATGTTCCCGGCGATCGAGCCCGATGACGTGCGCGCGCTCACCGCGTGCGTGGACCACGTTGTGACGCACCTGGTCTGACGCACGGGGTCCCGGCGTCTGACGCACGGGTCCCGGCGGGCGCGCCCGCCGCGCCGGCCCCGCGGGGGCGGCGGGCGGGCGCCGTCAGGCGGCGGAGGACGCGTGCCCCGCCTCGGCCGCCTGGGCGCCCTGGACGACCTGCCTGGCGGCCACCTGCCGCCGGGGCTGCGGCTGCTCGGCTCCCGGGTCCAGCAGCTGCGCCGGGCTCGGGTAGGTGACCACGAGCCGCGGGTGGCCGCGCACGGCGTAGCGGACCGTCAGGTGCCAGTGCCGTACCGCCCAGCCGGTGGCTCCGCCGGCCACGAGGAGCGCCGCGACCGCACCGATCCCCACCGACCACCGGGGTCCCAGCACCTCACCGACCCAGCCGACCAGCGGCGCGCCGATCGGAGTGGCGCCCTGCAGCACCATCATGTACAGCGCCATGACGCGGCCGCGCACCGCGGGGTCGGTGGTCATCTGGATCGTCGTGTTCGCCGCGGTGAGCAGGGTGAGCGAGGCCAGCCCGACCAGGATGCTCGCCAGCGCGAAGGTCCAGAAGCTCGGCATGACGGCCATCACGGCGGTCGTCAGCCCGAAGGCGATGGCCGCGCCGATCACCAGCCGCACCCGTGGCCGCTCCCGCCGGGCGGCCAGCAGGGCGCCGGACAGCGACCCGATCGCCATGACCGAGCCGAGGATGCCGTACTCGCCCGCACCCCGGCCGAACTCCACCCTGGCCATCAGGGCGCTGGTCATCGGCCGA
>CAVPEV010000061.1:0-10531 GCA_963703555.1 uncultured Actinomycetota bacterium
CCATGGCCACCACCACCATGGCCCCCCCCCCCCCCCCCCACCCACCAACCCCAACCTCTCTCTCTCTCTCTCTCTCCCCCCCCCCCCCCTCCATGGCCCCTGGCCATGGCCATGGCCTCAACCTGATCGACACGCCCGGGCACGTGGACTTCACCTACGAAGTGTCGCGTTCGCTCGCGGCCTGCGAAGGGGCCATCCTCGTCGTTGACGCGTCGCAGGGAATCCAGGCGCAGACGCTGTCGAACCTCTTCCTCGCCATGGAAGCGGGACTCGAGATCATCCCGATCCTGAACAAGATCGACCTCCCGGGCGCCGAGCCGGAAAAGCGGCGCGAAGAGGTGGTCGGCCTGCTCGGCTGCAAGCCCGAGGACATCCTCCTGGTGAGCGCCAAGGAAGGGATCGGCATTCCCGAACTGCTCGAGGAGGTCGTCGCCAAGGTGCCGCCGCCCAAGGGCGACCCGACGGCTGCCCTGCGCGCGCTCGTGTACGACTCGTACTACGACAGGTACCGCGGCGCGATTCCGAGTGTTCGCGTGGTGGATGGCACCCTGAAGAAGGGGATGCGCATCACCTTTGGCACCAACGACGCCGTGTACGACGTGGACGAAGTCGGGTACAACCAACTCCGACAGGTTCCCACCGCAGCCCTCAGCGCCGGCGAGGTGGGCTACGTGGTGGCCAGCGTGCGCTCGGTGAAGGAGACGCGCGCCGGCGACACGGTGTTCGACGCCGATCGACACGCCACGGTGCCGCTCCCCGGCTACCAGGCGGTGAAGTCGCTCGGCGAGTGGGCGAACCGGCAGCCGCTGGAGCCCTGAGCCTGGCCCACCGCCACGGGTGCCCCGGCACGGCACGGATGTCCTGGCCCAGCCGTCGGCTCACGGGCCCAGCCGTCGGCTCACGGGCCCAGCCGTCGGCTCACGGGCCCGGCCGTCGGCTCACGGGTAGAGGCCGCGGATGAGGTGCGCCTCGGCGACCCGGCGCACGCCGATGACCAGCGCCGCGTCGCGCAGGCTCAAGCCCTGCGCGCGGGCCAGCTCGGCGACCGCGGCGTAGGAATCGAGCATGCGGTGCTCCAGCCGCTCCTCGATCTGCGGCTCGGTCCACCAGTAGGCCTGGTTGGCCTGCACCCACTCGAAGTAGGACACGACGACCCCGCCGGCGTTGGCGAGGATGTCCGGGACGACGGTGATGCCGCGCTCGGCCAGCACTCGGTCACCCTCGATGGTCGTGGGGCCGTTCGCCGCCTCCACCACCCAGCGCGCGCGCACCCGCCGGGCGACCGTCGCGTCGATCACGCCCTCCACGGCGGCCGGCACGAGCAGGTCGACGTCCATGCGCAGCAGCGCGTCGTTGTCGATCGGGTCACCCTCGGGAAAGCCTGCCAGGGAACCGGTGCGTGCGACGTGGTCGAGCAGGGCGGGGATGTCCAGGCCGTCGGCGGCCTGCACGCCGCCGTCCACGTCGCTCACGGCCACGACCCGCGCCCCGGCCTCGTGCAGGAACCGGGCGGCGTGCGAGCCGACCTTGCCGAACCCCTGCACGGCGGCGGTGACGTCCTGCAGCCGGGCACCCTCGTCGGCCAGCGCGGCCCGCGCGATGTGCACGACGCCCCGTGACGTCGCCGTCGAGCGGCCCAGCGAGCCGCCGATGGTCAGCGGTTTGCCGGTGACGACAGCGGGGATCGTGTAGCCGCGGTTGACGGAGTAGGTGTCCATGACCCAGGCCATGGTCTGCTCGGTGGTCCCGATGTCCGGCGCCATGATGTCCCGCTCCGGGCCGATGAGCGGCAGGATCTCGCTGGTATAGCGACGGGTCACCCGCTCCAGCTCAGCCTGCGAATAGTGGCGGGGGTCGATCGCCACGCCGCCCTTGGCCCCGCCGTAGGGCAGGTCCACGATCGCGCACTTCCAGGTCATCGACATGGCCAGCGCGCGGACCTCCTCGATGTCCACACCGGCGGCGTAGCGCAGGCCGCCCTTGCCGGGGCCGCGGGAGATGTTGTGCTGCACCCGGTAGCCGGCCAGCAGCTCGATGCGACCGTCGTCGCGACGCAGCGGGACGGCGACGTGGATCTCCCGGCGCGGTGTCGCGAGCATGGCGTGCAGGCCGTCGTCGTAGCCCAGGATGCGCACGGCTTCCGCGAGCTGCTCGCGCGCGGTCGACAGGGCGGACGCGCCCGCCGTGCCGGTCTGGCCGGTCAGGGTGGTCGAGCCGGTGGTATCGGTCATGCTCGGCAGGCTAGCCACGGGCCCGCCCGCCGAGAGCGTCGACCCGCGCCATCTCCTCGTCTGTGAGGGTGAACCCGAAGACGTCCAGGTTGGCGGCGATCCGGTCGCGATGGGTCGACTTCGGGATGACGACGACCTCGTGCTGGATGTGCCAGCGCAGCACCACCTGCCGCGGTGTGACGCCGTGCGCGGCCGCGACCTCGGCGAGGGTGGCGTCGGTGAGGTCGGTCCGCTTGAAGGGGCTGTACCCCTCGACGACGACACCGCGGTCCCGGTGGCCGGCCAGCAGGGCCGGGTCGTGGTTCGAGGGGCCGTAGGGGATCTGGTTGACCGCCGGTGCCTCGCCGGTCGTGCGGACCAGCTCGTCGATCTGGTCGAGGGAGTAGTTCGAGACGCCGATCGAGCGGACCAGGCCGTCGTCCCGCGCGGCGATCAGCTGCTCCCAGGTCGCCGGCGTCGCCTCGCCGTTCGGCGGCCAGTGCACCAGCCAGAGGTCCAGGTGATCGGTCCCGAGCTCGGCCAGCGACTCGCGCAGCGTCGCGCGCTCCCGTCCGGCGCGCTCCGGGGGAAGCTTGGTGGTGACGAAGACGTCGTCGCGGTCGATGCCGACCGCCGCGAGCGCCCGCCCGACCTGCGCCTGGTTGCGGTACATCGTGGCGGTGTCGACGTGGCGGTAGCCCAGCTGCAGCGCGATGCTCACCGCCCGTTCGGCGGCCGAGCCCTCGGACCGCCAGGTGCCCAGGCCGAGGACCGGGATGCGCCCGCCGGGCAGGGTCAGGGTGGGGATGGTGTCCATCCCCCCATCCTCGGCGGTCACAGGCGGGCGCGCAGCACGAGTGACGCCGGGACGAGGACGGGCTTGCGACGACCCTGACCGGCCGCGAGCACCGCCAGGCCGCGAGCACCGCCAGGCCGGGAGCACCGCCAGGCCGGGAGCACCATCGCCAGGCCGCGAGCACCGCCAGGCCGCCGGCGGCCAGGAGGTCGACGCCGGGGTGAGCAAGGCGTCGACGCCGGGGTGAGCAGGGCGTCGACGCGGGGGTGAGCGGGGCGTCGACGCGGCGGTGCGCATCGAGCAGACGACGGGCTGCGGCCGCGCCGGAACCGTCCCGGCGCGCTCAGCCGGGCGAGGTGGTGGGGTGGTCGGCCACCCAACGGATGGCGACGGCCTCCTCTGCGCCGAGGGCGGTGCGCACCGCCTGCGCCGCGGCATCCTCGACGACGGACCCGAACAGCGGGACGGTCGCGCGGAGCTCACCCTGGTAGGTGAGCCGGGAGCGTGACGTCGCGTCGGCGGGCCCCGGGCCGGCGGCGGCAAGCCGCGTGGTCCCGGTGAGCCGCACGGGCGCGCCCACGATCTCCACGACCACTGTGCCGACCCGAGAGCCGTCGTCGGCGGGTGCCTCCCATGCCTCGACGTGCCGCACGTCGAGCCTGGCGCCGACGATGCCGCGAGCCCGGGCGGGGAGGTGGTCGGTGGGCAGTGATCGGCGGGTGGTCACGGTGAAGGCGCCCTGCGCCGGCCCGACGACGTCGACCTGCTGGTCGAATGCCCCGCTGGCGCGCACCTTGGCCGCGACGTAGTCGGGATCGGCGAGCATCCGGGCCGCCGCTCGGAGGCCGGTGGGAATGTCGAAAGCCATCTGGAGGTGCACGTGGAGTCGTCCCTTCGTCCCCGTCCTCAGGACGGGCGATCAGACGAGGGTACTGGCCGCGATCCACCGGCTGCCGACCGAGGACCTGGTGGATGGCGGCGTGCGGACGCACGACGTCCCGGCCCGACGTCCGGCGGAGGCCGGGCGGCCGGCTGCCCGCACCTACGCTGGAGGCGTGTCCACCATGACCGAGCTGGCGATGCGCCACGCCAGCATCGACCCTCAGGACTTGGAGTGGCTCCACCTCCTGGTCGGGGACTGGCAGGTGGTGTCCGACCTGGCGTTCGCCGACCTCGTCCTGTGGCTGCCCACGTCGGACGGGGACTTCGTCGCGATCGCGCAGTGCCGGCCGAGCACCGGCGCCACCGTCCACTACGACGACATCGTCGGCTCCCGGCCGCCCGACGGCCAGCGTCCGCAGCTGCAGCGCTGCTTCGGCGAGGTCGCGCCCCAGCGGTCGCGGGAACCTCGCTGGTTCGGCTCCTACGCGGTGCGCGAGGAAGCGGTGCCGGTGGTGCGGGCCGGGCACGCGGTGGCCGTGATCGCTCGGCAGACCAACCTCGGGGGGGTGCGGACGCCGAGCCGGCTCGAGCTGAACTACGTCGATGCCGCCGACGAGCTGCTGGCCATGGTCGCGCGGGGCGAGTACCCGCTGCCCGACGCAGCGACGGGCCCGCGCCGGGGCGCACCGCGCGTCGCGGACGGGCTCATCCGGCTCAACAGCGAGGGCGAGGTGCTCTACGCCAGCCCGAACGCGCTGAGCGCCTTCCACCGGCTCGGCACGCTCGGCGACCTGGTCGGACGGTCGCTCGCGGAGGCCACCACGGAGCTGCTGGAGGACCGCACCCCCGTGGACGAGTCGATGCCGCTCGTGCTCATGGGTCGGGCTCCGTGGCGCACGGAGGTGGAGGCCCACGGCGTGTCGCTCTCGCTACGATCCGTGCCGCTGACCGAGCACGGCCGGCGCACCGGTGCGGTGCTGCTCTGCCGTGACGTGTCCGAGCTGCGCCGGCGCGAGCGCGAACTGCTCACCAAGGACGCCACCATCCGGGAGATCCACCACCGGGTGAAGAACAACCTGCAGACCGTCGCGGCGCTGCTGAGGATGCAGGCCCGGCGCAGCAAGCACCAGGAGGTCAGGGACGCGCTCGAGGAAGCCATGCGCCGGGTCGACACCATCGCGCTCGTGCATGAGACGTTGTCACAGACGGTGGACGAGACGGTCGAGTTCGACGAGCTGATCGGCCGTAGCCTCCGGCTGGCCGCCGACGTGGCCTCGGCGGGGATGACCGTGCACACCGAGGTGCACGGCAGCTTCGGGCTGGTCCAGGCGGAGGATGCCACGGCGCTGGCGCTGGTGCTCACCGAGCTGGTCACCAACGCCGTCGAGCACGGCCTGTCGGACCGTGGCGGGACGGTGGAGATCACCGTCGAGCGGGACGGCCTGGACCTGCGGGTGGAGGTCGCGGACGACGGTGTCGGCATCCCGCCCGGCGCCGGGGTCGGCACCGGGCTCGGGACGCAGATCGTCTCGACGCTGGTGACCAACGAGTTGCGCGGCAGCATCGAGTGGAGGCCCCGGCCGGCCGGAGGCACCGAGGTGGTGCTGCACGTGCAACTGCGATCCCCGGGGCGCAGCGGCGGATAGCAGGCGAGGCCCGGGGTGCAGGGTGCGCTGCTCCTCAGCTCGCGCGGCGCTGACGAGCCGTGCGACGCTTGAGCGCGCGACGCTCATCCTCGGACAGCCCGCCCCACACGCCAGCGTCCTGCCCGGTCTCGAGTGCCCACTTCAGGCACATATCGACGACCTCGCAGCGACGGCAGACCGCCTTGGCCTCCTCGATCTGCAGAAGCGCAGGTCCGGTGTTACCGATGGGGAAGAACAGCTCGGGATCTTCGTCGAGGCACGCAGCGCGGTGGCGCCAGTCCATGGCATCTCCTTGTACACACGACCCTGCCCCGGTGGGGACTGCAGGTCGACGCGGACGCGCCACCATCAGCCGTGCTCAGCACGGGGACGGCTCGTCCACACGGTTACGAACAACTGCTGGAGACAAGAATCACACCTGTGTGCCACACCACGCAAGGGTTACGGCCTGGTTGCGCGTGGGCGACGCTGAGGTCTACGTCACACATCGGGGCCGCGCGCGCCCGCCTCCGGCTCGGTGGTCGGCACGGGGCCCGGTCCGCCACTGGTGGTTCGGTTTGCCGCACGCCCATGCGCGTCGATCGGCCGCATAGGGTCGTGTCGTGACTGACGGGTCGTCCACCGAGTCGGCGCCCTCGAGCGAGGACCGGCGGCCGGTCGTCGTCTGGGCCGTCGTGCTGCTCGTCGTCCTGGAAGCGGCCGTGCTCGTCGGCCTGGGCATCGCGTTCGCTCTCGAGCTGGTCCGTGGCACCGAGCTGGCGAGCGCGACGGTGTTCCTCTGCGTGTTCTCGTTGGCTCTCGCGGGCCTGCTGCTGGCCGCTGCGCGTGGGCTCCGGCAGGGGCGGCGGTGGGCCCGGGCGCCCGTCATGACCTGGCAGGTGCTGCTGGCGGTGATGGCAGCGGGGTGGGTGAGGGCGCAGCCGACCGGCTGGTCGATCGCCGTCCTCGTGGTCGCGCTGGGCACGGGGGTCGGGCTGGTCCTGCCGCCCGTCGTCCGGGCGACCACGGGGGTGACGGGCTGGTCCGGGCGACCACGGGGGTGACGGGCTGGTCCGGGCGACCACGGGGGTGACGGGCTGGTCCGGGCGACCACGGGGGTCCGGACGGTCCACGGGCCTGATCCGATGCGCCTCAGCTCGGCCAGTCCGGCTCGGCGGCCTGTACCGGGGCCAGACGATGGCCGTGCTGGACGGCGCCGCGGCCTGGAGCGCGGGGTCTGCGTGGATCGACGACGGTCTCCAGAGGAACGCCGAACACCTCGGCCGAACCGGGTTCGGCCGGGGAGAGCACAACACCCCGCGCTCGGGCCCGGAGGACGGCCACAGGTCCCCGGTAGGCGCCTGCCGCATGACCCGTCGTCGTGGCGGCGACGAGGATCAGGTGACCTGACATGAGGCTGGCCAGCTGGTCCAACGCCAGGGGGTCCAGACGGTCGAGCAGGTCGATGTCGTCGACGAACAGGACGGGCAGGGGCCCGTTCGCGAGGGCGGGCGGCCGGCCGGCGTCGGCAGGAGGGCTGTTCGCGGGGGCCCCGGAGCTGTCCGAAGCGACTTGCGGGCTCCCAGCGACTTGCGGGCTGCCGGCGACTTGCGGGCTGCCAGCGACTTGCGGGCTGCCAGCGACTGGCGGGCTGCCGGCGGCGGGCGGGCTGTTCGCGGAGCGGGGCGCTGTGGCGAGCTCCGTGAGCAGCGCGCCGAGCTGTTCGGCGGGAACGGCCCGGGCAAGACCGGGCGCCGTCGCCAGCGGTCCCGGCCCGGCGACGACGGCAAGCACCGGACCAGCGTCGGCCGTCCGGGCAGCCCCGGCCGCCAGGATGGCCATCACGGTGGTGCGCCCCGACCCGGCCGGCCCCGTGACGAGCGCGCCGGCGGTCAGGTCCAGGCCCAGGACACCGCCGTCGTCGTCTCCACGGCCCACGCTCACGCATCGGAGGCTGAGCGGTCGTTCCGCCGATTCGGGCGCGGGTCCTCGGGCACGGTCACGGCCGGGGTCCGCAGGAGCTGTGCCGGTCAGCTCGGCGAACGTTACGCGGTCAGGCAGCGGCACCAGACGCAGGGCGGTGTCGCCGGCCAGTCGTCGCGCGGCCGCCACGGTGTTGCCGACCGCGGTCGCCGCGCCGGCGTCGGGTGGAGCGGCGCACGAAGAGCCGCTCGGCGGCTCGTCCGGCGGGCCGGGCAGTGCCACCTGGCACGCCAGTGCGGCGTGGGCGCCCAGATGGACGCCACGCCCGGGCCGACGTCGTCCGCCCGCCAGCCCGGCGGGTACACCGGCAAGGGTGTCGGTGACCGCATCCCCGGAGCAGAGCACCAGGCGGTCGCCGAAGAGCGACGCCTGGGCGAGCGTGCGGGCCGAGGGTGCGCCGGCGGCGACGACCGCGACGGCTTGCGACCGGCCCTCGCGCAGCAGGCTGAGGAGATCGTCGCTCGCCCTGCCGCGTCCCGTGGTCGCGAGCAGGTCGAGGGTCTGCTCCAGACCGTCGACGAGCAGCAGCGTTGGTGTACTGCGCGGAGCGCGCGCTGCCAGGAGCGCGAGGAGGCGGGCCAGGCGACGCGGGTCGTCGAGCCCGACGACGGTGCCCGGCCAGACGAGGGGCGGGCTGCCGGACGGCGTCGCGGTCGGTTCGGCGTCCGCCGGCCTGCTCGGGACCGGGACCCGGACCGGGGCCTGGACCGGGGCCGGTGGCAGCGGGAAGCTGTCCGAGCGCCCGGCGGCGGTCGGCTCGCTGACGTTCCGGGGGTCGACAGCGTTCCGGGGGTCGCCAGCGTTCCGGGGGTCGACAGCGTTCCGGGGGTCGACAGCGTTCCGGGGTTGGCGGCCGACGTCTCGGGGGTCGAACCCGACGGCGTGGACGTGCCAGCCGCGGACCAGCGCGCCGACGGCGAGCGTTCGCAGGGTCGTCGTCCGGCCCGACCGTGCGCCGCCCAGCACCAACAGATGACCGTCTCGCGGGTCCCACGCCAGCGCGGCGCGGCTCTGCTCGTCGGGGACGTCGGCGAGCGCCAGCGGAAGACGGTCGGCAAGGAGCAACGGCGGTTCCACGGAGGGTGCGCAGCGGGCAGAGCCCGGGGGCGTGCCGTCGGGGGGTTGGCCGGCCCGCTGGAGCTGGGTGAGCTCGGCGAGCGTCACCTGCTCCGGCAGCTCGGGCAGCCACGGCGTGGTGGGCGGTGTGGCGCCGCGGGCAGCCGCGCGCACCGCCGCCACCCAGGTGCGCGCGTCGTCGTCGGTCTGCCGTTGCGGCAGCGTCCATCCGCCGCCGGTGGCCGGCAGGGTGGATGAGAGCGGGCGCACCGGGGCCGGGGACGCCGGACGAGCGTGCGCGACCTGCAGCGGCTCGGCCGGCGCGGTGCCACGGCGGAGCACTGCCCGCCCGGGCAGGTGGACCGGGATGCGCGCGGCGTCCGGCACGTCGAGCACGTCCATGGACTCGGTGGCGTCGGTGACGCGCAGACAGATGCGCAGGGACACGTTGGCCCGCACGTCCGGTCCGATCGCGCCGGCCGGGCGTTGCGTCGCCAGCACGAGGTGCATGCCGAGCGAGCGCCCCTGGGCAGCGATGCGCAGAAGGCCGGGCAGGACGTCGGGCACGTCGTCGGCCAGCGCGCGGAACTCGTCGACAACCACGACGAGCCGGGGCGGGGGTGGCGCGTGTGTGCCTGGTCCCGCGCCGTGCGCAGCCGGTCCCGCGCCGTGCGCAGCCGGTCCCGCGTGCCGCATGCCTGGTTCCGCGTCATAGCCGTCCTGTGCGGCATCGTGCGCGGCCCACAGCTGTGAGAGGTCCGACGCGCCGGCGGCCGCCAGCACGCGCTCGCGGCGGCGCAGCTCGGCGCGCAGGCCGGCCAGCGCTCGTCCGGCCAGGGCCGGGTCGAGGTCGCTGACCCGCCCGACGACGTGCGGGAGGTCGACGCAGGGCCCCAAGCCGGCTCCGCCCTTGAAGTCGATGAGCGCCAGCGCCAGGCGGCCGGGGTCGTGGCCGAGCGCGAGACCCAGGACGAGGGTCTGCAGGAGTGCCGACTTTCCGGCTCCCGTCGTGCCCGCGACGAGCACATGCGGACCGTCGCGGACCAGGTCGACGGACACCGGGCCGCCGGCGCCGGCGCCGAGGATCGTGGCCAGGCCCGGGTCGCGCCGTGACCAGCGCTCCTGGATGGCGCCCGGATCCGGCGGAGGGATGTCGGGCAGCGACCCGAGCGACACCTGCTCGGGCAGGGTGGTGGCGTCCGAGGCGCACCGGCCCGCCAGTCGCCGAGCGATGTGCTCGGCGGTACCGGCGGTCACCCCGTGCTGCGGAACCCTGGCGGCCGGTCCGCTGCGCAGGTGCAGCTCGCCACGCTCGACGTCGAGCATGGCAGTGCACCAGGCAGGCACGGCGGCCTGTGATCGCGCCACCACGACGACATCCGTGGCGGGAGCCGGCCGGCCTCGGCCGCCGTCGACGACGGTAGTATATGAACCCTAACGAGTTAGTACAAAAAAAATTAAAATTCCATTTCTTGTTAATTGCTTAACCAGATGTTATTATAAGTGGAGAAGTACTCTATCCAGGTAAATATGCTATTGTAGAAACCAAAGATAGACTGTCTGATTTGATTTGAAGATGTGCAGGATTTACAGTTGAGCTTCAATTCCTGATATAGAGTTTATTCGGAGCAGCAGGAATCCCGAAAAAACTGATTTAGAAATGGAAAGATTATACAGAATTCCTTATACACAGAAATGTCCGAATTTGAAACGAGATATTTTCAATCACGTGTGAGAGAAAAGAGGGGAGTAATGGCAATAGATGTTCAGAAAGCCATTACTGATGTGAGTCAGATCAAAATATAACTTTATATAACAAGGATTCGATAATTGTTCCAACAAAAAAGAACTATATCAATGTCCAAGGGCGAGTGAATAATCCCGGTAATATCGTTTTCAATCCGAATTGGACTTATATGGATTACATTAATCAAGCTGGTGGATTTGGTTATAGAGCAGATATGAATGAAACATTTGTA
>CAVPEV010000062.1:0-28339 GCA_963703555.1 uncultured Actinomycetota bacterium
GGCCGTTCAATTCCAGCAGTAATTTCTTTACCGGCGCCGGAACCGCCGCGCGGACGGCGTCGTCCACGTCCAGCCAGATGCGGCCCGGCGCTTCGGCAGGGGCGAGAATTTTTCGTACGTCGCACCGAATCGGCCGTACCCGCAGCTTGAAATGCGTGAAGCCGTGCTCGATCACCGGCATCTTTTGCGCCTTGGCGATTTCAATTGAAAAATTCTTCCTGCAAAAAGACCTGACTTCGCCCGAAGGGCCCTCGGGAAAAGCCCAGAGCCCTCCCCAGATTCCCGTGCTCGACCGCCGCTCGAGCAAGACCGAGCCCTGGTGCAGGAAGACGTACCAGGTGGCATTCCTGGCCGGCAGCGGTCTTCTCTTGCGCGGCGCCGGCAGCTCGTGGATCCGGCCGCTGCGCCGCGCGACGCACTCCTTGGCGACGGGGCAGCGCTCGCAGGCCGGATTGGCGCGCGTGCATACGGTCGCGCCCAGGTCCATGAGCGCCTGGGTGTAGGTCTCGATTGCGCGTGCCGGTGCAGTGGCTCGCTGCGGCCGTCGTCGTCGTCGCGGTGTTCGGGGCCCTGGTGCAGGCCCGCAGGACGCCGGTGGCGGTGCTCGTCCCGCTCGCGGTGACCGCCTGGGCCTTCATGCACGCGTCCGGGGTGCACGCGACCATCGCCGGCGTGCTGCTCGGGATGACGGTGCCGGCGCTCACCCGGCCCGACGAGGCGCGAAGCATGTCCGAACGGTTCGAGCACCGTTGGCGCCCGGTGTCCGCCGGCTTCGCGGTCCCGGTGTTCGCCCTGTTCGCCGCCGGGGTCACGCTGACCGGCCAGGCGTTCGGGGACGCCCTGGCCGACCCGGTGGCCCAGGGCGTCGCGCTGGGGCTGGTGCTGGGCAAGCCCCTGGGCATCGTGCTGGCCACCTGGGCGGTTGCCAGGTTCACCCGGGCCACCCTCGGCGAGGGACTGCACTGGCCCGACGTGGTCGCGATCGGGCTGGTCGGCGGGATCGGGTTCACCGTGTCGCTGCTCATCGGCGCGCTCGCCTTCGGCGAGGGCAGCCCGCACGACGAGCACATCAAGGTCGCGGTCCTCGCCGGGTCCGCGGTGGCCGCCGTCCTCGGCGGCGTGGCCCTGGCGATCCGGGACCGCCAGCACGCCACGGGCCGGGTGGCCACCGGGCCCTGACCGGTAGGTTGTTCGGTGATGACCGTCGATGCCTCGAGCCTGCTCGTGGACGGACCGTGGCAGCACCGCTTCGTCTCGGCGAACGCGGCCCGGTTCCACGTCGCCGTCGCGGGTCCCGACGACCACGACGCGCCGCTCGTCGTCCTCCTGCACGGGGTGTTCCAGCACTGGTGGGAGTGGCGCGACCAGCTGCCGGCGCTCGGAGCGGCCGGCTACCGGGTGGCCGCGATGGACCTGCGCGGCGCGTGCGCGTCGGACAAGCCGCCGCAGGGCTACGACGTGCCGACCCTCGCCCACGACGTCGCCGGGGTGATCCGCTCCCTCGGTGCGCGGCGGGCCGTGGTGGTCGGGCACGGCATCGGTGGCGGGGACGTCGCCTGGGCGATGCCCGCCTACCATCCCGACGTGACGGTGGCCGTGGCCGCGCTGTCCGCCCCCCACCCGCTGCAGACCGGCCTCCGGCCGGGCCGCGACCTGCGCCCGACGGCCTGGCGCCGGCTGCTGGCAGCCCAGGTCCCCGGGCTGCCCGAGCGCGCCGCGATGCACGCCGACCTCGTCGTCCACCTGCTGCGCGAGTGGGGGGGGCCCGGCTGGCCACCGCCCGACGTCGCCGAGGTGTACCGGCGGGGCGCCCAGGTGCCGTTCGCCGCGCACTCCGCCCTCGAGGTGGTGCGTTGGCTGGTCCGCTCCGGCGTGCGCCCGGACGGCCACCGGCACGCGGCGCGGCTACGATCGGCGCCCGGAGTGCCCACCCTGCAGGTGCACGGTGCGCTGGACGGCTGCCGTCCGGCGCTCAGCGCGCCGCTGCACGGTGCGCTCGCCCGGCGGCCCGGGCTGCGGCTGCGCTACGAGCTGCTCACCGGCGTGGGCTACGCGCTGCCCGAGGAGGCCCCCGCGCTGATCACCGACGTGCTGGGGAGCTGGTTGCCGGAGGTCACCCGGGACCTGACCTGACCCTGCCTGACCGGTCCGACCGCGCCCACCACCCGGTCGGACCCGACCGCGCCGACCACCCGAGACCGCCCGGATCAGCCCTTCAGCAGGGCGGCGGCCAGCACCGGGTCGGCCTCGCCGATGCCGGCGGACGGGCAGTCGGGCACGAGCGGGCAGGCACCGCAGGCGGGGCGCCGGGCGAAGCAGGTGCGTCGCCCGTGGAAGATCAGCCGGTGGCTGACCATGGTCCACTCGCTCGACCGGTACAGCGCGGTGAGGTCGGCCTCCACCTGCACCGGGTCGGCCGACGTCGTCAGCCCGAGCCGCAGCGCGAGCCGCAGCACGTGCGTGTCCACCGGCAGGCCTGGGATGGCGAAGGCGTTGCCGAGCACGACGTTGGCCGTCTTTCGCCCGACCCCGGGCAGGGTGACGAGGTCGGCCATCCGCGGCGGCACCTCGCCGTCGAACCGCTCGACGAGGGCCTGCCCGATCCCGCGCAGCGCCTGCGCCTTGGCCCGGTAGAAGCCCACCGGGTGCAGGACCTCCTCCAGCTCGGCCCGATCGGCGCCGGCCAGGGCACCGGCGTCGGGCCAGCGGGCGAACACCTCGGGCGTGACCTGGTTGACCACGCGATCCGTGGTCTGCGCGGACAGCACGGTGGCCACGAGCAGCTGCAACGGGGTGCCGAAGTCCAGCTCGCACCGGGCCTCGGGGTAGCGCAGGGCGAGCGCCCGGTTGATCCGCCGGGCCCGGCGCACCCGCGCCAGCGGGGTCTCCTGCTCCCAGCGTCGCATCTGTGCAGCGTAGGCCGTCGACGGCAGCGCCGGGTCGCCCGACCGGACCGGCGGACCCACCACCCGGAGGAGTGAACGGCCCGGTCGGACGGGTGACACCACGACGCGACCCTCAAGTCGGCACGACAGCCGACCGAGACAGCCTCCACACGCAGTGCGCGACCCGAGGACACGCTGCGGCCGCCCGGAGGGACGCAGACCACCATGCCAGCCGAGCCGCGACGCGAGCAGGCGGCAGCCCTCGGCGCCGAGCGTCGGGTGCTGCGCACGGAGCGAGCCCGCGTGCAGCGCTGGCGTCGCCTCGTCCGCGGCCGGATCGACCTTGCCGTCGCCGCGATCGCCCCACCGGACCCGATCGGCATCGACCCCGGTCTGCTCGGTCTCCCGGCCGCCCGGGACGCGCCCGACCACCGCAGCCTGGTGCACGCGCTGCGCCTGGCGGACGCCGCGCAGGAGGCCGGCGAGCTGTCCGCACTGCGCACGCTCGACGATCAGATGGTCGCCTACCTGGCCCGCCTCGACGCGGCGATCGACGCGGCGACCGACGCGCAGGTGCAGGTCCTCGTGCGCGGCCTCGCCGTCCTGCCACCCCGCGCGGGCGGTGGACCGAGCGGTACCGCGCACGGTCCGGTTCTGCCCGGATGGGGCAGACTGGGCCGCGGGCAGGGGTAGGTACGGGCCAGGAGGGTGAGTTCCGGTGGAGGACGACGTCGTGCTCTCGGCCCCGCTGTTCGCCCAGATGGACCGTGACACGTCAGCGAGCCTGCTGACCACCATGACACCCGTGCAGGTCCACCGCGGGGAGGCGCTCTTCCACGAGGGTGAGCCGGGCGACCGCCTCTACGTCGTGCGGACCGGCAAGATCAAGCTGGGCCAGCGGTCGACAGACGGCCGGGAGAACCTGCTCGGTGTGCTCGGCCCCGGCGAGATGTTCGGCGAGCTGTCCCTGTTCGACCTCGGCCCGCGGACCGCGACCGCCACCGCGATCACCGACGCCGAGGTGCTCGAGCTGGCCCACGAGACGCTCGCCGAGCGGATCCGGGCCAACCCGGCGGTCGCGCTCCCCCTGCTGCGCACCCTGGCCCACCGGCTGCGTCGCACCAACGAGGCCCTTGGCGACCTGGTGTTCTCCGACGTCCCCGGCCGGGTGGCCAAGGCCCTGCTGGACCTGTCCACCCGGTTCGGTGAGCCGGTCGAGGACGGCATCCGGGTGGCCCACGACCTCACCCAGGAAGAGCTCGCGCAACTGGTCGGCGCCTCGCGGGAGACGGTGAACAAGGCGCTCGCCGACTTCGCCGCGCGCGGCTGGTTGCGCCGGGAGGGCCGGGCCGTCGTCCTGCTCGACGCGGGCCGCCTGGAGCGTCGGGCGCGGTAGGCCTCCGCGGTCGGTCAGATGACCTCGACGAGAATCTCCACCTCGACGGGCGAGTCCATCGGCAGCACCGCCACCCCGACCGCGGATCGCGCGTGCACGCCGGCGTCGCCCAGGATCTCCTGCAGCACCTGGCTCGCGCCGTTGACCACGGCGGGCTGACCGGTGAAGGTCGGGTCGCTCGCGACGAACCCCACGAGCTTGACCACACGCACGATCGCGTCGATGCCGCCGGCCGCCGCGGCCGCCGCGGCCAGCGCGTTGAGCGCAGCCTGGCGCGCCAGACCGGCCGCCGCCTGCGGGTCCACCAGTCCCGGACCGGTGCCCACCTTGCCCGTGGCCGGCAGCACCCCGCCGACGAACGGCAGCTGACCGGAGGTGTGCACAAGGGTGCCGGCGCGTACCGCAGGCAGGTAGGCCGCCACCGGCGCAGCGACGGCGGGCAGTTCGACACCCAGCTCGGCCAGCCGCTCGCTGGGCTTCATCCCTGGTCCCGCACACGCTTGAGGTAGGCGACGAGGCCGTTGTCCGGCCCCTGGACCACCTGGACGAGCTCCCAGCCGTCCTCCCCCCACTGGTCGAGGATGGCCTTCGTCGCGTGCACGATGAGCGGGACTGTCGCATACTCCCAGCGGGTCGCCATGCGGGTCACCCTAGCGGGCCACCCGCGCCGGGGAGCCGGCGGTGCGCAGCTCGGCCTGCCAGGACCGCACGCCCGGGCGACGCCGGAGCAGGGCCCGCCGTTCCCGCTCGGTCATGCCACCCCAGACACCGAACTCCACCCGGTTGTCCAGGGCGTCGGCCAGGCAGTCCAGGCGCACGGGGCACTGCTCGCACACGACCCGGGCCGCCCGCTGCGCCGCCCCCTCGACGAACAGGCCGTCGGGCTCCACCCGACCGCCCGCGCACGCCGCCCGGACGACCCACCCGCCGTCGCCACGCTGCACGTCTGGTCCCTCCCGGTCCGCACGTCCCGGCCCCGGCGGGCCCGTGCCACGGACCCCAGCGGCGGCGCACCCACGAGCACGTCCTGCCGGCAGGCTAACCACTCGCCGCGAGCACCAGCAAGGGTCGCGCGGGGCGCAGCTCGCCCGCCCGGGGGCGCCCCGCGGTCTGTGCAGGTCCGGTGCAGCTCCCCGGCACAGGCTCCGACCGCCGGCGACGAACGCCGGACGCTCCCGTACCCTGGACGGCCATGGAGTCCCCTGCACGCCGCGGGCGTCAGATCACCGTGCTGCAGGCGTCCGGCCTGCTGGTCGCCTTCGTGGTGACCGCCGTCGTCGGGGGCCTGCTGCTCGCCGGTCTCACGCTGCCCGGTGTGGCGATGGCCACCAGCGGGACGAAGGTCGCCAGCACCGTCTTCGACGAGCTGCCGAGCGAGCTGGCGCAGCAAACCCTGGCGGAGAAGTCGACCATGCTCGCGGCCGACGGCACGGTGCTGGCCGAGTTCTACCTGGAGAACCGCGTGGTGGTCCCCCTCGACCAGGTCGCACCGATGATGCGGGACGCCGTCGTCGCGACGGAGGACCGCCGGTTCTACGAGCACGGCGGGATCGACCCGGCGGGGTTGGCCCGGGCCGCGGTCCGCAGCGCCAGCGGGGACCTGCAGGGCGGTTCGACGCTGACCCAGCAGTACATCAAGAACGTCCTCATCGACGCCGCGCAGCGCGCCGACGACCCAGCGGCGGCCCTGCAGGCAGCCCGGGCGTCGAACGGGGTGGAGGGCTACGCACGCAAGCTCCGCGAGGCCAAGCTGGCGATCTCGCTGGAGAAGACGATGACCAAGGACCAGATCCTCGAGGCCTACCTGAACATCGCCCAGTTCGGAATCGGCACCTACGGCGTGGAGACAGCGGCGCAGCGCTACTTCGGCAAGCACGCCGCCGACTTGACCTACCTGGAGGCGGCCACCATCGCCGGGATCACCCAGAGCCCGGGCAAGTGGGACCCCACGCGCAACCCCGAGGAGTCGGCGAACCGGCGAGACGTGGTGCTGGGTCTCATGCACGAGCAGGGCTACATCACCGACGAGGAGTACGCGACCGGGCGAGCGACGCCGCTCCCGAGCACGCTGCACGTCCAGCAGCCGAAGGTCACCTGCATGGCCGCCGACGACGCGCTGGCGGGCGCGGGCTTCTTCTGCGACTACGTGACGAAGATCATCGCGAACGACCCGGTCTTCGGCGCCACCCCCCAGGACCGCGGCAACCTCCTGATGCGCGGCGGCCTGACCATCCACACCACGCTGGACCCGCGGTTGCAGACCACGGCGGACGCGCGGGTCAAGGCTGCCGTGCCGGTCGACGACCCGTCCGGGGTGGCCGCCGCGATCGACGTGGTCGAGCCAGGCACCGGCAAGGTCCTCGCGATGTCCCAGAACCGCACGTACAACGGCACCCAGCAGCACGGCCCGCGCGAGACGGCGGTCAACTACAGCACCGACAACGCCTACGGCGGCGCCTCCGGCTTCCAGCCGGGGTCGACGTTCAAGCCGTTCACCCTGGTGGAGTGGCTCAAACAGGGCCACAGCCTCAACGAGACGATCGACGGCCGCAAGATGCAGTACCCGATGAGCGCCTTCACCGCGTCGTGCTGGAACATCGGGGGCGGCACCTACCCGTTCAGCAACTCCGAGGGCTCGGGCGGGGTGATGAGCGTGCTCGACGCGACCCGCAACTCGGTGAACTCGGCCTACATCGCCATGGCCACCAAGCTGGACCTGTGCAACATCATGAACGGTGCCGCGGACCTGGGTGTCCACAAGGCCGGCGGGCGCTCCGGGGACGGTCCTTTCGATCCGGTCCCCGCCAACGTGCTCGGCTCCAACTCGGTGGCCCCGCTGACCATGGCAGCCGCGTTCGCCACGTTCGCCTCGGGCGGCACCTACTGCGCACCCGTGGCCATCACGTCCGTCACCGACGCCGACGGCAACCCGCTGCCGGTCCCCGAGGCCGGCTGTCACCAGGCGCTCGAGCCGAAGATCGCCAACGCGGTGAACTTCGCGCTGAGCAAGGTGTGGACCGGCACGGCCAGGTCGGTCGGCGCCCCCTCGTTCCCCGCCGCGGGCAAGACGGGGACGACCACCCTCAACGAGGACACCTGGTTCGTCGGGTACACGCCCAGGCTTGCCACTGCCGTGTGGGTCGGGCACTCCGAGGGCACGATCCCGATGCGCGCGGTGACGATCAACGGGCGCACCTACCGGGCGGTCTACGGCTCCGACGTCGCCGCCCCGATCTGGAAGGGCTTCATGACCGACGCGCTCGCCGGGCAGGACAACCCCGGGTTCGCGGCGCCGGACGACACCCAGCTCTACGGCGCAAAGATCCCGGTCCCGTCGGTCGTAGGCGCGCCGCTGGACCAGGCGACGGCCACCCTGCAGGCGGCCGGGTTCGCCGTGACGGTCGCCCCGGACCAGGTCACGTCGACGGTCCCGGCCGGGGCGGTGGCCGAGCAGAGCCCGTCGGGATCGGCATACCGCGGTGCGGTCGTCACCTTGACCGTGTCGAGCGGAGCACCGCCCGCGGGGGGCGCGCCCCCGCAGTCCACCGGTCCGGTGGACAACACCGGCCAGGGCAATCCCGGCACCGACCCCCCACCGCGGCGTCCCTGAGGACCGCCATCGTGCGCCAGGAGGCCCGTGCGCTGACCCGCGTGACTGGCGGCGCGGCGCTGGCCGGAGCTGCCGCGCTCGCTTGGGGGGCGGGGGTGGAGGTGCGCTGGTACGCGCTGCGGGAGGTCACCGTGCCGGTGCTGGCCGGCGGCCAGGCACCGCTGCGGATCCTCCACCTGTCGGACCTGCACCTCACCCCGGGCCAGCACCGCACCGCGGACTGGGTGCGTGACCTGGGTTCCCTCGGTGCCGACCTCGTGGTCGACACCGGGGACCACTGGTCCGACCCCGAAAGCCTGCCGCTGCTCCTGCGCGCGCTCGAGCCGCACCTGGGCCGGCCCGGTGCGTTCGTGTTCGGGTCGAACGACTACGTCGCGCCCCGGGCCAAGAGCCCGGCACGGTACCTGCGCGAAGACACCGGCCCGTCACGCCCGACGGCAACCACCGAGCTGCCCTGGCGCGACCTCCGCCGGGAGCTGCGGTCGGCAGGATGGACGGACCTCACGAACCATCGTGACGTCGTGACGGTGGGCGGGCGCCGGATCAGCCTGGTCGGCACCGACGACGCCCACCTCGACCTCGACCGCTTCCCGGCCGCCGGGGGCCGTGACGACGCGCGGACCGACGCCCCGGTGGACCTGCACCTGGGTGTCACGCACGCGCCCTACCGCCGGGTGCTGCAGGCCATGCTCGACGACGGCGTGGACCTCATGCTGGCGGGGCACACCCACGGCGGGCAGCTGGCGGTGCCGTTCTGGGGGGCGCTGGTGACGAACTGCGACCTCGACACCCGCCGCGCCAAGGGCCTGCACGGCTGGCCGGGACCGCGTCCGGACCGGCTGGGTGGTGCCGGGTCGACGTGGCTGCACGTCTCGGCAGGACTGGGCACGTCGCCCTACGCACCGGTCCGGTTCGCCTGCCGGCCTGAGGCCACCCTGCTCACCCTGGTCGCCGCCGGCTGAGCACGCAGGGTCGGGCCGGTGGCGACCAGGCTGCGCCGGTCGCCTGGCGCGGGTGCGCATGACCCGGTTTCGTCGCACCGGACCACCTCGGCTATCCTGACCAGGCTTCACCGGGGTGTGGCGCAGCTTGGTAGCGCGCTTCGTTCGGGACGAAGAGGCCGCAGGTTCAAATCCTGTCACCCCGACCGCGGAAGGCAGAGGAAGGCCCCTGGTCAGACCAGGGGCCTTCCGTCTTTCACCGATGTGGTTCTTGGCGCTGGCTGTGAGAATCACCCCGAAATCACCCCTGGTCTTCGGCGGGCTCGGAGCCTGCCGAGAGCCCGGCTAGAAGCTGAGGCCGCGATCGGGACCACGACGGTCGCCATAGTCGTGGCCGAACGGCTGGCGTCGGGCAGGCGTCTGGCGCGCTCGTGCAGCGCGCGGGCGGTCGCCTTGTTGAGAAGTTGCAGCGCGGAGCCCTTGCCCCGCCGGCCCCGACCTGCTGAGCTCCTCCCATGGACCTCGCCGTCGAGCGCGCGCTGCGCGAGGCGATCATGGACTGGGTGCGTGAGCGTGCCGAGGCCAACGGCGGGTACGTGAACCGAGACGAGCTGCTGACCTTCGCCGTCGGCGGCCGTGACCTGCCGCTGATCGACTTCTCCCGAGGGATCCGCAACCCGGCCGAGCTGTCGTCGACCCTGTCGATCGTCTCCGCCGCGAACGGCCCCTACGACGACGTCGAGTCGGACGACGGTCTGCTGCACTACGCGTACCGCAAGGGCGACCCGTTCGCCGGCGACAACCGCAAGCTGCGCGCCGCGCTGGAGACCGGGCTGCCGCTGATCTTGTTCCGCAAGGAGGTCGCGAACTACTACACGCCGGTGCTGCCGGTGTACGTGGTGGCGGACCACCCCGAGGAGCGGACGTTCATCATCGCGATGGACGAGGCGTTCCGGTTCATGGGCGACGTGCGGGACCTGGCCGAGCCGCAGCGCGCCTACGCCCGGCACCTGGCCAGGCAGCGCCTGCACCAGCCCGCGTTCCGCACCCGGGTGCTGCTCGCATACGACACCAGGTGCGCGGTGTGTTCGCTGCGCCACGGCGCCCTGCTCGACGCCGCGCACATCGTGCCGGACGGGGAGCCGCTCGGCATCCCGACGACGCCGAACGGCCTCGCCTTGTGCAAGATCCACCACGCCGCCTACGACCAGAACATGCTCGGCGTGAGTCCGGACTATCGGGTGTCGATCAACCGCGAGGTGCTCGCGGAGGTCGACGGGCCGATGCTCAAGCACGGTCTGCAGGAGATGCACGGCCGGACGATCACGCTGCCCGCGCGCCAGGTGGATCGCCCGGACCGGGAGATGCTCGCGTGGCGGTGGGAGAGGTTCGCGCACGCTTAGGGTGGGCACGCCCCCGGGGGGCTACGACCGCCACATCTGTTGGTACAGATGAACGAGGACTCGCTTCGCAAACTAGGGATAGTGCGCGAGCCGGAGCCTGAGCGGGAGGTCGACAGGGGCTTGACCCCTGATGGCGGACACGCGGTGGGTTTCACGCGGCAAGCCTCAGGGTAGCGTGGTGTGAAGAATGGTCAAGACCCGTTGATGTGCGTGCCATGCGCGTTGCCGGTTGCCTCCCGATCCGGCGGATGGCTCGCCGCGTCGTTCGACCAGGACGCATTTCCCGAAGCGGGCTCCGGCGCAGACCAGCGCGAGGAGGTGGGGCGCGTTCACGGCACGCCACCGGGCCTGGGCGGACTCGATGGGGTTGGTGGTGCGCAGGTGCACCCGGTGCTCCGCGGGGTGGTAGAAGGAGGCCGGCAGCACCTCGGGTCGTCGCTGGTCGTCGCGGCGGCCCATGGACCGGTTGACGCCGTACTCGGCCGCGCAAGCCCTGGCGACGGCCTGCGCATGGTCGCGGTCCTCGGCGCCCCAGATCTGGGCCGGCGCCGGCTCCACGCCCGGCCGGGACGACTTGGACAGGCAGTTGAGCACGTCGGCGATCGTGTGGAACCAACACCGCTGCCCGCGGGTGGCGGGGAACACCTCACGCAGCACGACCCAGAACCCCAGCACCCCGTCCCCGACCGCCAGCGCTCACATCACCTTGCCGAGGGCCCGGGGGCTTTCGTTGCGCGTTGTGCCGGCCGCATCGACGGTTGCGTGCACAGCCGGACGCCCGGTCGGATGTGCGGGCGGACACGGCCGGCCGCCACGACCACCACGACCACCGGTGGGCACGACCCACCCTGCGCAGGTGCGGTTGCGCCGGTGCCGGGCGCGGTGCTGCACCCGGCCTACCCGAGGACCTGGGAGACCTGCACCACGGGTTGCACGTTGGTGAAGTTCGGGATGTCCGCGGTGGCCTCGACGAGGAGCGGAACCGCTGCCTGCAGGTCCTCCTCGGTGGTGAAGTAGAGGTGCCCGATGGCCACGAAGGGGGCCTTGGAGCCGGGCTCCAAGCCACCGACGCCCGCGTCGACGGCATCTTCCGTCAACAGCTTCCCGAGCTTGTCCCGGACCATCGGCATGTGCGTCCCGACGTAGTACTCCCTGTCAAACGTGCACCCCTCAGAATTCGGGTACATGACGCTCACCTTGAACATGGCCCTCTCCTTCCCACCTCCGGACGAGCGGCGCTCGACCCGCAGCCTAGCTCCCGCCCCCGGCGTGGGGGGCGCTCGTCGCACCGGGTTGCGTCCGGCGTCCGGGGGTACGTCAAGCGCGTGGGGGCGCGTCAGGCGCCGGCCCGGCCGGTGAGCCGACCCGCGAGCAGCTCGGCGATCTGCACGGCGTTGAGGGCCGCGCCCTTGCGCAGGTTGTCGTTGCTGACGAACAGCGCCAGCCCCCGGCCGTCGGGCACCCCCTCGTCCCGGCGGATCCGCCCGACGTAGGACGGGTCGCGCCCGGCGGCCAGCAGCGGCGTGGGGATGTCGACCAGGGCCACCCCCGGCGCGTCCCGGAGCAGCTCGGTGGCCCGGGCCGGGGACAGCGGGCGGTCGAACTCGGCGTTGATGCTCAACGAGTGGCCGGTGAACACCGGCACCCGCACGCACGTGCCGGACACCAGGAGGTCGGGCAGGCCGAGGATCTTGCGCGACTCGTTGCGCAGCTTCTGCTCCTCGTCGGTCTCCGCCGACCCGTCGTCGACGAGGTTCCCGGCGAACGGGACCACGTCGAACGCGACCGGCCGGGGGAATGTCACCGGCTCCGGGAAGGCCACCGCGGAGCCGTCGTGCACCAGCCCGACGGTGTCCTGCCCGACCGCGGCCCGGACCTGGGCAGCCAGCTCGGCGACGCCGGCCAGACCGGCACCGGAGACCGCCTGGTACGTCGAGATCACCAGCCGCCGCAGACCGGCCTCGTCGTGCAGGACCTTCAGGACCGGCATGGCGGCCATGGTCGTGCAGTTGGGGTTCGCCACGATCCCCTTGCCGATGTGGTCGAGCGCCTGCGGGTTCACCTCGGACACGACGAGCGGCACGTCCGGGTCCATCCGCCAGGTCGAGGAGTTGTCCACGACCAGCGCGCCGGCGGCGGCGAACCGTGGTGCCTGCGCGCGCGAGGTGGCCCCCCCCGCGGAGAAGATGGCGATGTCGATGCCGGCCAGGTCCGCGGTGGCGACGTCCTCGACCACGACCTGCGTCCCCCGCCACGGCAGCGGCCGGCCGGCCGACCGGGCCGAGGCGAAGAACCGGACGGCGGCGACCGGGAACCCGCGCTCGTCCAGCAGCCGGCGCAGCACGCCGCCCACCTGCCCGGTCGCGCCGACCACCGCCACGCGCAGGCCGGCCGGCCCGGCCGGCACGGTCCCCGGCACGCCGGTCACCGGCCCGTCCCGCCGTACACCACGGCCTCGTCCTGCGTGGAGTCCAGGTGGAAGGCGGTGTGCACGGCCCGCACCGCGGCGTCCAGGCTGTCGGCGCGGGTGACCACGGAGATGCGGATCTCCGAGGTGGAGATCATCTCGATGTTGATGTCGGCCTCGTACAGGGCCTTGAACAAGGTGGCCGACACGCCCGGGTGCGACTTCATCCCGGCACCGATGAGCGAGAGCTTGCCGATCGTGTCGTCGTACTGCACCGAGCGGAACCTGATCTCCTGCTCGTGCTCGGCGAGCGCGGCCAGCCCGGCCGCACCGTCGGCCGCCGGCAGGGTGAAGGAGATGTCGGTGAGCCCGGTCTGCGCCGCCGAGACGTTCTGCACGATCATGTCGATGTTGACGCCCGCCTCGGCCACCACCTCGAACAGGCGTGCCGCCGTGCCGGGTACGTCGGGCACGCCGACGACGGTGATCTTCGCCTCGCTGCGGTCGTGGGCGACGCCGGCGATGATCGCCTGCTCCATGGTCCTGCCTCCCTCGTCGGCCGGGTCGGCCGGGTCGTCGGTGACCAGCGTGCCGGTCCGCGTGCTGAACGACGACCGTACGTGCACCGGCACCCGGTACCGGCGGGCGTACTCCACGCACCGCGGCATGAGCACCTTGGCGCCGCTGGCCGCCATCTCGAGCATCTCGTCGTAGGAGATGCGGTCGATCTGGCGGGCGGTGGGCACGATGCGGGGGTCGGCGGTGAACACCCCGTCCACGTCCGTGTAGATCTCGCAGACGTCCGCGCCCAGGGCCGCCGCGAGTGCGACCGCGGTCGTGTCCGAGCCGCCGCGGCCCAGCGTGGTCACGTCGTTGGTGTCCTGGGTGACACCCTGGAACCCGGCGACGATGGCGACCGCGTCCTGGGCGAGCGTCGCCGTGATGCGGCTGGGCGTGACGTCGATGATCCGGGCCCGCCCGTGCGTCTCGTCGGTGATGACGCCGGCCTGCTGGCCGGTGAACGACTTGGCGGTGCAGCCCAGGTCGTGGATGGCCATGGCGAGCAGCGCCATGGAGATCCGCTCCCCCGCGGTGAGCAGGATGTCCATCTCCCGCTCCGGCGGCAGCGGGGTGACCTGGTGGGCCAGGGCGATGAGCTCATCCGTGGTGTCCCCCATCGCCGAGACCACGACGACCACCTGGTGACCCGCCCGGTGCGCGTCGGCGATCCGGGCCGCGACGCGCTTGATGCTGGCCGCGTCCGCGACGGAGGACCCGCCGTACTTCTGCACGATGAGGGCCACGGGAGTGCTTCCGGCTCGTGAGGCCGCGGGGCGATGGCGCCGCGGGGCGATGGCACCGCCGGGCGGTCGACGTGCCGCCTGCCGGCACAGGGACGGGCGAAAGTCTAGAGCGGCGGGGCGCGCTGCCACCGGCGGCGCCCGTCAGCCGGCTGCCAGGACGTCCCAGCCGACCCGGGCGACGAGCCCGGCGACCACGACGAGGAAGATCACCCGGACGAACCCCGAGCCGCGGACGACCGCCGTCCGCGCACCGATGTAGGCCCCGGCGACGTTGGCCGCGCCGACGAGCAGCCCGAGCCGCCACAGCGGCGCGCCCTGCGCGGTGAATGCGACCAGAGCGGCCAGGTTGGTGGCCGCGTTGACCAGCTTGGCCTGCGCGGAGGCCTCGAGGAACCGCAGACCCAGGACCCCCACCAGCGCGATGACCAGGAACGACCCGGTGCCCGGTCCCACCATGCCGTCGTAGCCACCGATCACCAGGCCCAGGGCGGCCGCCGTGACCTGGGTGCGACGCCCCCACGACGGCGCCGTCGCCGTTCGACCGACCGACGGGCGGGCCAGCGCGTAGGCGCCCACGCCCACCAGGGCCGTGAGGATGACCGGCTCGACGACGGACGGCGGCAGCGACCCCGCCAACGCCGCACCGCCCGCTGCGCCGAGCACGGCGGCAGGAGCCATGACGGCCGCCACCCGCAGGTCCGGGCGCACCCGGCGCAGGTAGGTCGCGGCGCTCACCGACGTGCCCAGGAGGCCGGCCACCTTGTTCGTGGCCAGTGCCTGCACCGGGCCGATGCCGGGGACCAGCAGCAGCACGGGCAGCTGGACGAGCCCGCCGCCGCCCACCACGGCGTCCACCCAGCCTGCCGCGAACCCGGCGAGCACGAGGAGCACGATCGTGGCCGCAGCCACGTGCAGGCCGGAGATGTCCAGCACCCCGGCGGTCGACACGCGCGCAGGTGTACCACGCGCTCGCGCCCACGTGCCCGACGGCCCTACGGTGGGCACGTGCCGGACGACGACCGCCCCACCGGCTCCGCCGGGGTCGTCGCGCGCGGCGTGCACCGCTCGTTCGGCACGGTCCGGGCGCTGGCCGGCGCGGACCTCGTGGCCCGCCCCGGGCGGGTGACCGGGCTGGTCGGGCCGAACGGGTCGGGCAAGACGACGCTGCTGCTCGTGCTGGCCGGCCTGCTGGTGCCGGACGCCGGCCAGGTGCGCGTCGACGGCCTCGACCCGGTGGCCGACGGCATCGCCGCGCGAGCCCGCACGGGCTGGATGCCCGACATGTTCGGCACGTGGGACTCGCTCACCGCCCGGGAGATCCTGCACACCTTCGCCGACGCGTACCGCGTGCCCGCCGACACCGCCCGGACACGGGTGGACGGGCTGCTGGACACCGTGCACCTGGCCGATCTCGCGGACCGTCCGGCGAGCGTGCTGTCCCGGGGACAGAAGCAGCGGCTCGGGCTGGCACGGGCGCTCGTGCACGCCCCGGACGTCCTCCTGCTCGACGAACCGGCCGGCGGGCTCGACCCGCGCTCCCGCGTGGAGCTGCGCGCCCTGCTGCGCGGGCTCGCGGCGGACGGCGCGACCGTCGTGGTGTCCAGCCATGTCCTCACCGAGCTGGAGGAGATGGCCGACGACGTCGTCTTCCTGTCCGCCGGCCACACGGTCACCGCTCCCGCCGACGGGCCGGCCGGGGCGCCATGGCGGTTGCGCGCCCTGTCGCTGGCGGCTCTGACCTCCTGGCTCACCGCCGCCGGCGTGGCCTGGCAGCCCGACGCCGAGGTCGGTGCGGGCGCCACGGCCGCGACGGACGGCGTCGACGGCGTCGAGATGCCGGGCAGCGCCGACCGGCCGGGCAGCGTCCTGGTCCCGGTGACCGACGAGCAGGTAGCGGCCCGGCTGGTGCACGACGCGGTCCTCGCCGGCGTGCCGGTCACCGGCGTCGGCCCGGCGTCCGGCGCCCTGGAGCGTGCCTACCTCGCCCTCGACGAGGAGCGGCGATGAGCGACGACGCACGGACCGGGCCGATGCAGCCGGCCGATGCACCTGACCCCGGTGCGGCACGGCCGTCGCCACCGTCGCCGTCGCCATCGCCACCGTCGCCATCGCCACCGTCGCCATCGCCGGCACCGGCCGGCGGGACCTGGCGGCTGACGTGGCAGGGTGTACGCACCGTGGTGCGCCTGGAGCTGCGTCAGCGGGTCCGGTCCACCCGCTGGGTCGTGGCGCTCGTCGTCTGGCTGGTCGTCGTCGGTGGGCTCACCCTGCTCACCTCCGGAGCGCTGTCCACCGGCATGGTCGATGGTGAGGACAGCGGCCAGGCCTCGGGCCGGGTGCTGTTCGCCGCCGTGACCCTGCTGGTCCTCGGGCTGGGGCTGCTCGTCACTCCGACGCTGGCCGCCACGTCGATCAACGGGGACCGGACCGCGGGCACGTTGGCCATCCTGCAGGTGACGCTGCTCAGCCCGGCGGAGATCGCGGTGGGCAAGCTGCTCGCGGCCTGGGCCGCGGCGCTGGCGTTCCTCGCGGTGAGCGTGCCGTTCCTGGTCATCGGCCTGGTCCGAGGCGACCTCCCCGTCGCCGTCCTGCTGCGTGTCGTCGGGCTCATCGCCCTCGTGCTGCTCGCGGTGTGCGCCGTCGGGGTGGGCTGGTCGGCCCTCGTCGCCCGCCCGGCCGGATCTACCGTGCTGACCTTCGCCACGGTGGCCGCCGTGACCGCGCTGGCGCCGGTCCTGTTCCTCGTGACCCTGCCGTCGGTGACACAGACCGAGGACGTGCAGGTGCTGCAGTACATGCCGCGGAGCGAAGGCCCCGGGCGGTGCACCTGGCAGACCGTGCAGCTGGACCGCCCGCACACCGAGCGCACCTGGTGGTTGCTGGCCGTCAACCCGTTCGCCCTCGTGGCAGACGGTGCGGGGCTGCCGGCCGCGCCGGACCCGGCCACCGGTGTGACGGCCGAACCGCTCGGTGCGCTGCGCGACGCCGTGCGCGCGGCCCGGTCCGGCCCGGCCCCGGCCGAGGACTGGTGCTCCGGTGCCGGCTTCCTGGTGTCGGACGGCGCCGGCCCGGCCGGGAGCACCGAGCTCACGCCGGAGGACCGGGCACTGCTCGAGCGCGACACCGACCGGAGCGCGGTGTGGCCCTGGGGGATGCTCACCCACCTGGTGCTCGGAGCCGCCGGGCTGGGCGTCGCCGTCCAGCGGCTGCGGATCCCGCAGCGGCGGCTGGCCCGCGGCACCCGGGTCGCCTGACCGGCGCTCCCGGTCAGGGTTGCAGCGCGTCGTACTCCGCCTCGGTCGCCACGTCGTCGGGGACGTCCAGGCGCGCATGGGCCAGGAGCACCTGCAGGGTGCGCAGGACGCTCGACGCCCGCTCACCCCAGGTCGACAGGTAGGAGAACTGCCACCACCACAGCGCCTCGAGCTCCTGACCGGCCTCGTGGTGACGCAGGCCCTGCACCAGCGCGTCCGCGATGGCGGACAGGTCCCCCGACAGCGTCGAGCCGGTGACCTCCACGCCCAGCAACGGGTCGACGACCTCGCTGTACTCGTCGATGCCCTCCAGGGCGTTGGCCAGCGAGGCGCGCAACGGGTCCACGTCCGGATCGAGCCCCAGGTCCGGCTCGAAGCGGTCCGGCGGGACCACGTCGACGACGGCACCTAGTCGCGCGCCGGCGGCGAGCAGGTCGGAGACCGCGAGCAGCAGCAACGGGACGGCCGCGGCCGGCTCGGTGCCCGCACCGACCTCGGTGATCGTGGCCAGGTAGGCGCGCGCCTGGATGGCCACCGATCGGGCCAGCTCGCGGTGGTCCGCAGTGTCCTCGGCGGTACTGGTCATGGTCGCCTCCCGGGCTCCTGGGTGTCGCTGGCCGGTCATGCGCTGATTCTCCGCCGGCCCTCGAACGCGCGGCCCAGGGTGACCTCGTCGGCGTACTCCAGATCCCCGCCCACCGGCAGACCCGAGGCAAGTCTGCTCACGGTCAGCTGCATGGGCACGAGCAGCCGGGCGAGGTAGGTTGCGGTGGCCTCCCCCTCGACGTTGGGGTCCGTGGCGAGGATGACCTCGGTGACGGAGCGGTCGACCAGCCGGCTCATCAGCTGGGCGATCCGCAGGTCGTCCGGACCGATGCCGGCGATCGGGTTGATCGCCCCGCCGAGCACGTGGTAGCGGCCCCGGAACTCCCGTGTCCGCTCGATCGCCACGACATCCTTGGCCTCCTCGACGACGCACAGCACCGTCGGTGACCGCCGCGGGTCCCGGCAGATCCGGCACTGCTCCTCCTCGGCGACGTTGCCGCAGGTGACGCAGAACCGGACCCGCTCCTTGGCCTGGGTGAGCGCATCGGACAGCCGGCGCACGTCCGCCGGGTCGGCAGCGAGGATGTAGAAGGCGATCCGCTGGGCACTCTTCGGACCGATCCCGGGCAGCCGCCCGAGCTCGTCGATCAGGTCCTGGACCGCGCCTTCGTACACCCGTCCAGCCTACGGGTTCACCCTGTGGGGGGACGCAGGCAGCGGTCGCCACGCGGGGCCGGGCTCAGCGCACCCGACGGTCCGCCCGCCGACGGTCACTCCGGCTCACCGTCCACCTGCTCGTCGATGACCAGGCCGCCGAGCATCTGCACGATGAGCGGCGGGCCGGTCAGGCCGGAGCCGGCCGGCTGAGAGTCGTCTGGGGATGCGTCGTCCGGCCAGTCCGTGCTCGCCGCCGCGCGGCCGGTCCCGGACGGTGCGGCGGACGGCGGCGCCGAGCCCTCGGCGGGCCGCGCCGGCGCCGGTTGAGCAGCGTCCACCGGCCCGTCCCAGGACGCGGCCGCCTGCTCCGGGCTGATCGCGCCCGGCGTCGCGGCGCGCACCGCCGGGGTGGTCGCTGCCCGGGCGGACGCTCCGGTCGCGGGGCCCCCGGAGACGACGGGCTCCACCCGCACGTCGAAGCCGAGCGTCTCCCGCACGGCTCGCGCGACGACGTCCGCATGCGTGCCGGTCCGGAACGTCGTGGCCAGCCCGGGCGAGCCGAACGCCAGGTGCAGCGTCGTCGCGTCGAGACCGGCGACCTGCGCGTTCCCCGGGTCGACGAGCGCCCGGGTCGCCTTGCGCAGCCGGCCCACCGTCTCCAGCACCTCGGGCCAGCGGCGCCGCAGCACCTCGGTGTCCTGGGCGGCTGCGGCCTCCCCCGGCGCAGGGCTCGCGGGCAGGGCTGGTGTCGCCGGACCGACGGCGCTGCTCGGCTGGTCCACGGCGTCCCGGTCCGTGCGTGCTGGCGGCGCGGATCGGGACGGCTCCGTCTCGTCGTGACCGGCCACGTCGCCAGACGGCGCGCCGGTGGCCGGCGCACCGTCTGACGGCCCCACGACCGCGACCGGCTCATCGCCCGGCTCGTCCACCAACGGCGGTGCCAGGTCCAGGGGATCCTCCCCCGCCACGTCCGCAGCAGGGACTCCCGCAGGTCTGGTGCCGGCGTCCCGGACCGGCCCCGCGCCGGGCCCGGGCATCGGCCCCGACCCGACATGCACACCGGGCGCGGCGCCGAGCGCCCGCTCCACCCGCTCCAGCCGGCTGGCATAGGCGCGGCTGTCCGCGGCGGGCAGCAGCAGCCGCGCGACGAGCAGCTCCAGGTGCAAGCGCGGCGACGTGGCACCGGTCATCTCGGTGAGCGCGTCGTTGACCAGGTCCGCGCTGTGCGACAGCTGCGCGACGCCGAGGCGCCCGGCCTGCAGCCGCATCTGGTCCAGTTGGTCGGCGGGCACGTCGCGCAGCGCAGCCGTCGCAGCGTCGCCCGCCGCGGCGAGCACGATGAGGTCGCGCAGCCGTTCCAGGACGTCCTCGACGAACCGGCGCGGCTCGTGGCCGGTCTCGATGACCCGCTCCACGACCCGGAACGCGCTCGCTCCGTCAAAGGCCGCCAGGGCGTCGACGAGGTCGTCGAGCAGCGCGGCGGGCGTGTACCCGAGCAGCGCGACCGCCGCGTCGTAGCGCAGCCCCTCCGGCCCGGACCCGGCGATGAGCTGGTCGAGCACGGACAACGAGTCGCGGACGGACCCGGCCCCGGCACGCACCACCAGCGGGAGCACACCGGGACCGACCGGTACGTGCTCGGCGGCGCACATCTTCTCCAGGTAGTCGGCGAGGATGTCCGGCGGCACCAGGCGGAACGGGTAGTGGTGCGTGCGCGACCGGATGGTGCCGATGACCTTGTCCGGCTCCGTCGTCGCGAAGATGAACATGACGTGCGGCGGCGGCTCCTCGACGATCTTCAGCAGGGCGTTGAAGCCCTGCGGGGAGACCATGTGGGCCTCGTCGAGGATGAAGACCTTGTAGCGGTCCCGGGACGGGGCGAAGGTGGCGCGCTCGCGCAGCTCCCGGGCGTCGTCGACGCCGCCGTGGCTGGCCGCGTCGATCTCCACGACGTCCAGGCTGCCGGGGCCGCCCCGGGCGAGCTCGACGCACGAGTCGCAGTGCCCGCACGGGGTGTCGGTGGGGCCCTCGGCGCAGTTCAGGCAGCGGGCGAGGATGCGCGCGGACGTCGTCTTCCCGCAGCCACGAGGCCCGCTGAACAGGTAGGCGTGGTTGATCTGCCCGCTGCGCAGCGCCTGGCGCAGCGGCCCGGTGACGTGCTCCTGCCCGATGACCTCCGCGAAGGTGTCAGGCCGGTAGCGCCGGTAGAGGGCTGTCGTCACCCCGTGAACTCTAGATGCCGGCACCCACGCCTCCGGTGGAGTCAGCCCACGAGGGCGAGAACCGCGAGCACGATCACGACCGCCGAGCCGGCCGTCGACAGCCGGCCGCGGGCCCGCTCGTCCGCCCGGGCCCCGAACCACGTGCCGAGCCCGGCGAGGACGAGGTGCCAGGCCGCCGAGCTCACGGACTCGACTGAGGGCGCGATCCTCGGTGAGCTGACCGCGAATGCGCGGTTGTCGTTCCGTGCGCTGGGCAGCCGGGTCGGTCTCAGCCCCAACGCTGCTGCCGCCCGGGTCCGCCGCCTCGTCCGGTCACCGAGGGGGTGATCCGCGCATTCACCGTTCACCGGCGGCCGGTGCGCCCACCGACCGCCGGCTGAGCACGGGCGGCTGCGGTGCGTCGCCCGCGGTGCGCCACCACCGACACCCGGACACGCAAGGACCCCCCGCACACCCGTCAGAGCCCACCTGCCCTTGCTGCCTTCCGGCCCTGGGGGAGTTCAGCAGGATGACGCCGCACGAGGGGTCGCCGAAAAGCCTAACGCACGTGCCCCTCACGGCGATCTCCCAGCATGCTCCCAGGGCCGGGCTCCATCGTCAGGGGTGCTGCCGGAACACCGGTACGCAGGACGACGTACGGAGTCACTCGATGAGCGCCAGGACCGCCACCGGTCGCCCCCCGCGGGCCACCGCATCACGAGGATCCGGCCACCCGGCCGCACGCGCCCCTCGTCGGCTCCGGCCCCCCACCCGCGCCCCCTGGTGGCCGGATGCCGTCGGCGTGATCACCTGGTCCCTCGTGCTCATCACCGTGGCACTGTGGGTGTCCGGCGGCGGCATCCAGGCGGCGGCCGGCTCGCCCGCCGACGCCCTGCTCTCGCTGGGCCGGCTGTCCGGGCTGCTCTCCTCCACCACGATGTTGCTCCAGGTGCTGGGCATGGCCCGGATCCCGTGGGCGGAACGGTCCTTCGGGCAGGACCGGCTGGCCGCCTGGCACCGATGGATCGGCTTCACGTCGTTCAGCCTGCTGATCGTGCACATCGGGGCGGAGATCCTCGGGGCGTCGCTGGCCGACGGCTCCTCGGCGCTCGCGTCCGGCTGGTCGATCCTCACCACCTACCCGGGGATGCTGCTCGCCACCGCAGGCACCGCGATGGTCTTCCTGGTCGTCCTGACCTCCTACCGGGTGGCCCGCCGGCGGCTGCGCTACGAGTCCTGGCACCTCCTGCACCTGTACGCCTATCTCGGGCTCGCACTCTCGCTGCCGCACCAGCTGTGGACCGGCACCGACTTCGTCGCCCGCCCGTTCGCCAGCGCGTACTGGCTGGTGCTGTACCTGCTGGCGCTGGGCAGCGTGCTGGTCTTCCGGGTGGCAAGGCCGGCGTTGCTGTCCCGCCGGCACCGGCTGAAGGTGTCGGCCGTCGTCCCGGAAGTCCCCGGCGCCGTGTCCGTGCACATGACCGGCCGGCAGCTGCACCGGCTCCGGGTGGCTGCCGGGCAGTACTTCATCTGGCGGTTCGTCACCGGGCCGGGCTGGACGCGCGGGCACCCGGTCTCCCTGTCCGCCGTGCCCAGCGACGCCGGCCTGCGGATCACGGTCGGCACGGACGGCGACGACGGGGAGCGGATCGCGCACCTGCGGCCCGGCACGCCAGTGCTCCTCGAGGGGCCGTACGGGCGGATGACCTCGCAGGCGAGGACGCGGTCCCGGATCGCCGTCTTCGCCGGAGGCCTGGGCCTGGGGCCATTGCTGGCGATCCTCCAGGAGCACGCCTATGACGGCCAGCCGGCCACGCTCGTGCACCGGCTGAGCGCCGGGCAGCAGGTGCCTCTGCAGGCGGACATCGACTGGCTCATCCAGCACGCCGGGCTGCGTTATCTCCAGCTCGCCGGGCCGCGCAGCCGCACCGGGACACCCTGGCTGCCCGAGCAGTTCGGCCGGATCCGCGGCCCGCTGGCCATCCGTTCGCTCGTACCCGACCTCGACGACCACGACGTCTACGTCTGCGGGCCCGTCCCGTGGTCGGCCGCCGTCGTTGCCGACCTGCACGCCGCCGGCGTGCCGCCCACCGCCCTTCATGTCGAGAACTTCTCCTGGTAGGTCACCCATGAAACGCATCGTCGTCGCCATCATGACCACTATTAGTGGACTCGTGCTCCTGATGGCCTACCCGACCAGCACCAACCGCACGCTGACCGCGGCGGGGACGGGTGCCGGCACGGGCGCCCTCCCCGGCTCGGCCTCGGCGAGCGCCGGGACGCCCGCCGGCCCGGGTGCCTCCGCCGGCACGGCAGGGTCGTCGTCCACCAAGGCCACCGTGTCCGGCACGTTCGACGGCGCGGTCGCGCAGACCCGGTGGGGACCCGTCCAGGTCCGGATCGTGGTCCAGGCCGGGAAGATCACGTCGGCCCAGACCCTGCAGGAGCCCAACGGGAACCGGAACGACCAGATCATCAACTCCTACGCCCTCCCGGTCCTCAACAACGAGGTCGTCCAGCGGCAGAGCGCGAAGATCGACCTGGTCTCCGGGGCCACCGTGACCAGCAGCGGCTACGCCAAGTCCCTGCAGAGCGCGATCGACCAGGCGTTCGGCTCATGACCGCGCCCACCGTCCCGGGACGGCTTGCCGCGGGCCAGCCGGACGCCGCCGGGATGCCGCGCCGCGCCTGGGTGGAGCAGATCATGGGGATGCCGATCAGCATCCACGTCCGGGGCGCCGACGCGCACGGCGAACGGGCGCAGGCCGCGGTCACGGCGGCGTTCGGGCTGCTCCGTGGCGTCGACGTCACGTTCAGCACGTACCGGCCCGACTCGCAGGTGTCCCGGCTGCAGCGCGGCGAGCTGGACCTCAGCGACTGCTCGGCCGAGGTGCGCGAGGTGCACCGGCTGTGCCTCACCGCCCTCGAGCGCACCCGCGGCAGCTTCGACGCGTGGCGGTGGAGCCGCCCCGGCGAGCGACACTTCGACCCGACCGGCCTGGTGAAGGGTTGGGCGATCGGTCGGGCCGGCGCGCTGCTCGGCCGGATCGGCGACCTCGACTGGGCCATCGACGCCGGAGGGGACGTCCTGGTGCACACCGCGCAGGGGCCGGGCTGGCAGGTCGGCATCGAGGACCCATGCGACCGCACCCAGGTGCTCGCCACCATCGACCTGCGGGACGCCGCCATCGCCACGTCGGGGACCGCCGCCCGCGGCACGCATATCGTCGACCCGTCGACGGGCGTGCCAGCCGCTGCCGTGCTGTCCGCCACGGTCATCGGCCCGTCGATCCTGTGGGCGGACGTGTTCGCCACCGCGGCCGTCGTGCGCGGGCACCGAGCCGTGGAGTGGGCCGAGGAGCTGCACGGCACCTCGGGGATGCTTGTCCTTGACGACGGCACCGTCCACAGGTGGGCCACCGCCGACTGAGCGGGAGGCAGGGCGCAGGGCGCCGCGCGAACCTCGCCCGCACCGCCCGGGGCGCTGCAGGCCCGCGCCCCGGTCTGTGCGCGGGCCCTGCCGAGCCTCCGGTATCCTCGTGCGGCCGGGAGGATTCGCCTAGTGGCCTATGGCGCACGCTTGGAAAGCGTGTTGGGGCAACACCCTCGGGGGTTCGAATCCCCCATCCTCCGCCGAGCGAAGGGCCCGTGACCTGCGGTGACGTGGGTGGCGGGCCCTTCGTCGTAGGAGGGCGCGGGTGGCCGGCGGGGCGGCGGTAGCAGTTTTGGTAGCAGTTCCCCGCCGACGTCGCTCCGTGCCAGCGCCCGCAGTCGCCTTACCCAGCACCAGCGGGCGGGTACCGGACGGCAATCTCCTGCTGGATCAGACGAACCGCCTGTGACGCTGTCGGGCCGTAGAGCACGGCCCGCGTCGAGCCCTCGCTGCCGTCGCCGAGGAAGCCCTGGAACTCCGCCTCGAGCTCGTCCACGCGTGTCGCCGCTGTTAGGTCGTCGCCACCACATCCGGCCTGCACCCAGTCGGCCTGCTGCTGAGCCTCCAGCTCCACGGACTCCGTCGCTCGTTCTAGGTCGTCGAGTCGTGGCGCGTACCGAGTCAGATGGAAGACGATCCGCTGCTGCATTAGGAGCCGGCCAGCGAGGGACAACTGTGCAACCCTCGACGTCCGAGGCAGCCGAGCAGCCTCCACCGTCCCGATCTCCATGAAGTCGGCGATGTGCGTTGAGGCGCCGTCGGCAAGCAGGTCGGGCAGGGGCATGACCTTGTTCCGACCCGCCCACTGCCCGGGCTCGTCGAGCACCTTGCGTGGCGATGCAACGGTGACCTGCACGACCGTGAGTCGGTCGCGGAGACGGGTGCCCTGACGCATCGAGCATGGATGAAGGAAGAGCATGACGAAGCCAGCCGCGGCTCCGGGCAGTTCAACCTCGCGGAAGATGTCGCCCTGCTGGTACGGCAACCATGCCGGGACCATCCCGCGGTAGTCGTATAGGTCTGCTGTCGGTGCGAGCTCATCGAGGCTGTGTCCCGCCATCGCGCCTACCTGCGCGGGACAAGGGCCGGGAGACCATCCTCGAACGTCACCACGATGTCGGTGGTCGCAAACTCGTCTCGCCAGTCCGGCCGGGCGCGGTCGAGCAGCACGGTCGACGAGATGTTGCCAGCCGCAAAGTCGAGCAGCTGCGGGACAGCCGACACGGCGTAAAGGTGGCGGACACTCACCGTGTACCCCTCCGCAAGAGGCACACCCAGCCACCCGACAGGGTCTGCGATGTGAAGCCGGTCACGGAGGACGCGAAGGAATGCGAGGACCCGTGCCAGAGCAAGTCGGTTCTCCGGGCTCACCCCTCCGTCCTGCCGCCACTTCCGGATCGCCGGCACCGACACCGACACCATCCTCGCGAGGTCTGACCAAGCGAGCCCGAATCCAGTTGCCAGCTCCGACAGCAGCTCGGTGGCTGTCATCCGGACTGCAGTCTGGGTCTCGGCCTCGAAGACGTCTTCGTAGGACTGGTGATGGTTCCGCACGAGGGTCGCGCCTCGGCCGACGTGTTCCTGCCTGTCGGCTCTGTACTGTGCTCCGAGCCCCTGCCACTCCTCACTGATGCTGTCCCAACTAGTACCGGGCGACCGACTCGGAGCTGAGCGGATCGCCGCAGGACTCGTCAGCGTCTCGATCATGACTCCTCCCTCGGTTGACGGAACAACGCTCGCGCTGCATCGGTGATCGACCACTGGAACACGCCACCAACCGGTGCATGAAGATCGGCGAGGATCTCCGCGACCCTGGGCGGATCCAGCGGTGTGTGCTCTTCAGGCTCCCAGGCACTGTCGACGTCGATCACGAAGAGCCGTCCCGGCGTGTCGCGCTTGGTCGAGAACGGAAGCGTCACGTCGACGACGGAGCCTCCGTCGAACTGACCCGCGTTGAACGTCACCGTCCGCCCAGCGCCCCGCGCGAAGGTGGTCGTCGACCTGTGCGCGGCTACCGGATCGCCTAGAGCTCTCGTCGCCCCCAGGAGTTCGCTGTTGATCCATGCGGACCAGTCGCTGCCGACCGCGGGAACGGGCGGGCGAACCTCGTCGATGTACCGGAGCCCCAGACGCTGGACGGGCACGTCTCCTGCTGCCTCACGGACGGCGTTCGTGACGACAGCCATCAACGGCGCGAAGGAGGCGTCGAAGTCCACGTACGCCGTCCCCGACATCGAGAGGCTCAGCGCTGTGGCGTTCAGCGACACGGTCGCCTGCTGATCGGCCCGCGTCGCCCGGACCTGTGGCTCAACTGTCCGCCGCGCCCCGTCGGGACCCGACACCGTGAAGGTGAGGGCCTGTTCCGCCGACAGTCGAGGGAACGCTCCGCGCACCGCCTCCGCGAACCGATCGCGGGCGCTGTCGTTCCGGAGCCGAGGCTCATAGCCGAACCGGATCTCTGCTGTCACGATGGCGAGCGGGGCGTTGGTGTAGACCTCACGACCCTCGTACATGACCCGCCCTTCGAGTAGAACGTGAAGTGATACCGCAACTGTAACCAGATCGGCAGACTCTGGCGGGACCTTTAGTCATCGGCCCGGCTTGGGCGAGGACCACGTGCCAGCCCGCCGCCAACTGGCCAGCGGCGAGCTACGAGCCCCAGAGCAGCTCGCCCATCCGCCGGTTGGCCTCCTCGACGAGCTCCGGCACGACGTGCTGGTAGCGCGTCGTCATGGCCGGCGACGTCCAGCCGAACATGCTCATGACCACGCGCTGGTCAACGCCCTGGACCAGCAGCAGCGTCGCCGCCGCGTGCCGCGCGTCGTGCAGCCGTGCCGGCCGGATGCCGAACCCTTCGAGGAAGGCCGTCCAGTGCAGCGAGCGGTCGCGCGGCGCGACGGGCCGCCCGATCACCGTCGTGAAGACCAGACCGCAGTCGCGCCAGAGCGTCCCGGCGCGGATACGCGCCTCTCGCTGGCGGCGGCGGTGCTGTCGCAGCGCGACAGGCAGCGGCTCCGGCAGGGGCAGCGTTCGGCGTGACTGCTTGGTCTTGAGCTCGGCCGGCACCAGCCCGCCGTCCCGACGCTGCGGGCACTGCGACGGCATCTCGTCGCAGCGGCCTGGGGAAGCGCAACCGTGCTTCCAGTTCCGGCGCTCCAGCTGCCGCCGCACCTGCAGTCGGCCGGCATCGAGGTCGACGTCGGCCCACGACAGCCCGAGCACCTCGCCGCGCCGCAGCCCGAGTGAGATCGCAAGCATGAAGGTCACACCGTTCGGCTCGTTTTCCGCCGCGACGAGGATGCGCCGCGCCTCGCCGACCGTCAGCGGCTCGATCTCCGGCGGGTCGTACCGCGGCGTGTGGGCGAGCGCTACGGGGTTGCGCGGGAGGCGCCGCCGTCGGACCGCGTCGTTGAGCGCCTTGTTGAGCGTCCTGCGGACGTGGTGGACGGTCCCGGCGTTGAGGCTGCTCGCGAGCAGCGCGGCGTACAGGTGCTCGACGTGCTCGGGCTGCAGCGCGTCGAGGCGGTGCCTGCCGATGGCCGGGTTGATGTGGCGGTGGACGTCGACCGTGTACCCGGACAGGGTGCTCGGCCGCACGCGGAGCGACGTCGCGCTCAGCCACTCGGTCAGCCAGCTCTCCAGCCGCGGCGACCGGCCCGCCGGCAGCGCCGAATGGTCCGTCCGCTGCCGCTCCAGCTCGCGCACCTTGCGGACCACCTCGGCCCGCGTGGCGCCGGTGCGCTTGCGCCGGTCGGGCGAGCCGTCGGGCCGGCTGCCCATCGTCACGACGCCGTACCAGCGCCCGTCGTTGCCCTGGAAGATCGACGAGCGCTGGTTCCCGGCCCGGGTGCCCATCGGGTCACGGCTCCTGCGCGCGCTGCTCGCGACGGCACCGCTCGACGAAGTCGCTCAGGCAGTCGGCGGGCACGCGCCGCAGCCGCCCGATGTGGACGGTCTCGATCGCGCCGCTGTTGATGAGCTCGTACATGGTGCTGCGACCCACGGACAGGCGGCGCGGCGAAGGCAGTCGTGGCGTGCGAGACCCGGGAAAGCGCGGCTAGCAGGTCCGTGAGGTCGTCGCCGACACGTCGGAACATCGCACCAAGCACGGCATACGAATTCACACACACCTCCTCGGGTGGAGGGTCCTCCGTCAGGACGGCACGTACCCGTCCAGAGAAACATCGCCGTCGCTGAACCTGAACGTTGACCTCGGCCGCACCAGGCGGTGCGCCGCAGGCACCGCAGGGGACGCCAAGGAGCCGGGAGGTGTCGCCGCACTTGGAGCACGCTCCTCTGTCG
>CAVPEV010000063.1:0-23886 GCA_963703555.1 uncultured Actinomycetota bacterium
ATGAGCACGTCGACCTTCTGCTGGATCATCGAGCGGACGATGTCCGCCTGCGCCGCCGGATCAGCGGTGGTCGGCCCCTGGTACACCCACTTCAGGCCAGGGATCGCGGACTCCGCCTTCTTGCCGCCCGTGTTCATCGCCTCGAAGTACGGGATGCCCTGGATCTTGGGGACGAAGGCGACGGTGATCGCCTTCCCGCTTGCCGACCCCCCGGTGGATGCGGGAGCCGGTTGGTTGCGGCTGCTGCACGCCGCCGGTGCCGCCAACAGCGTCGCCAGGACGGCTGCCATGGCGATCCGCGAAATCGGTGTCTTTCGCACGTGATTCTCCTGACTGTGAAAGGTTCGACATGGATGAATGGCCTCACGGGGCGACGGGGCTGTTTGCCCGTCCGAGGTCGCTGCGGCGAACATCACCGCGATTGATCGGGATCCCCATGGCCCGCCAGGGTGCGAGCTGCTCCTCGGTGGCACCCTCGTCGGTGTACAGGCCGGAGATCCGGTCGGTGGTGAGCCACGGGTGGAACGCCAGGGCGGTGAACTTGCTGGAGTCGACCAGGACGTACACCTGGTCGCAGGCGGTCGCCAGGGCTCGCTTGGACTCGGCCTCGTCGAGCGAGACCTCGGACAGGCCGACCGTGGGGTCGATCGCGTTGAGGCTGAAGAAGCCCTTGGTTACGGTGCCGGAGAAGCCGACCGGGGCTGCCCGGACGGCGGAGGAGACGAGGGTGGAGCGGGACGACCTGCGCAGGATGCCGCCGGCGATGTAGACGGTCGCCCAGGAGTGGTCCAGCAGCAGCGTCGCCGTTGCCAGGCCGTTCGTGACCGCCACGAGCTCGCGCCGCTCGAGGAGCTCCTGGGCGAGGAAGTAGCTGGTGGTGGACGAGTCGAGGCAGATGCTGTCGCCGTCGGCGACCAACCGCGCCGCGCGCCGGGCGATGTCGGCCTTCGCCTCCGGGGCCTGGCGGAGGCGGTAGGCGAAGGAGCCCTCGTCCTGGGCCTCCGTGCGGACGGCCCCGCCGTGAACACGGCGGAGCACCCCGCGGCGCTCCAGCTCCGCCAGGTCCTTGCGGATCGTGACCGTAGAGACACCCAGCTCGTGTGCGAGCTCGTGCACCGTCGCCTGGCCCCGGCGCTCGACCGTCCGACGCACCGTCTCCTGCCGAGACGCCCCCGGGAGGGAGTCCACGTGAGCCTCCTTGCTCCAGGCCGTGACTGCTCGGCACAACGATGGAAGCATCGGTGGCTAACGTCAAGGAAACGGAAGAAACAGGAAGCGACGTGCTTTCGTTTCGTGGCTAACGTGGAAGTCGCTGGGCCGCAGCCCTCCAGCGCGACGTATCGCCCGAGGGCAGGTAGGTGCGGACCTCGTCGCCGACCAGCGGCACCTTCCGCAGATCCATGAGGCTGCCCGCGAGCAGGTTCAGCGCCCTCGCTTGGATGAGGACGTTGCCGAGCGCCGCCCCCTCGACCGGTCCAGCGACCACCGGCAGCCCGGTCGCGTCCGCCGTCAGCTGGGCCAGGAGGTGGTTCTTGACGCCACCGCCCACGAGGTGCACCGAGTCGACGGTCGTGCCGGACAGGTCTTGGGCCTCCTCGATGGCGATCCGGTAAGACAGCGCCAGCGAGTCGTGGATGCATCGCACCATGGCGGGGCGGTCCGGCGGTTCCGGGTGGCTGCCGGCCCGGGCCAGGGCAGCGAGACGGTCCGGCATTCCGCCCGGCGGGAGGAGACTGACGTCCCGGGCGTCCACCAGGCTGCGCAGCGGCTCGCACGCGGCGGCCGCCTGGATGAGCGACGGCAGGGCGTCGGCGCCGAGACCCCACTCACGCATGCACTCGTTGAGCAGCCACAGCCCCATGACGTTCTGCAGGAAGCGCACGGTGCCGTCGGGCCCGAGCTCGTTGCTCATCCCGGCGAGGCGCGCCTGCTCGGTGAGCACAGGGCTGTGCAGCTCCAGCCCGACGATGGTCCACGTGCCGCTGGAGATGAAGGCGAAGCGCTCGGAGCGGGCCGGCATGCTGACGACCGCCGAGGCGGTGTCATGGCTGGCCGCCGCGAGCACGAGCGGGAGCCGCCCGTCCGGGTCGAGACCCAGCAGCGGTGCCACGCGCCGGTCCAGCCGGCCTACCAGGGCACCGGGCTCGACCAACTCCGGCAGGCGTCCGTCCAGGTCCAGACCGAAGTGCTCCCGGAGAGTGGCCACCGTGTCCTGGCTCCACCGGCGCTGCCGGACGTCGAGCAGACCCGTCGTGGACGCGAAGGTCACCTCCGCCCGGACCTCGCCCGTGAGCCAGTAGTCGATGAGGCCGGGGAGGAAGGCGACGTCGGTCGCGGTCCGCCAGGCCTGCTCCCGGCAGGAGGCCACCATCTGGAAGACGGTGTTGAACGGCTGGGGGTGGAGTCCGTCGCGCTGGTACTGGACCTCGGAGGGCACGACGTCGGCGTAGGCCCGCACGGCTGCCTCGGTGCGGGTGTCGCGGTAGTGGACCGGGTTGCCGATGAGCTCTCCGTCGGCATCGAGCAGCCCGTAGTCCACGCCCCAGGTGTCGACTGCGATGGACAGCAGGGCCGCGTCGCGTTCCGCGACGAACGCCACCGCCCGCCGCAGGCCTTCTTCGACGCCTGCCAGTAGGCGGAGGATGTCCCACCGCAGGGTGACCCGGTGCCTGTTGAGCACGGACACCGGCCCGTTGGGGAAGCGATGTACCTCGTGCATGCGGACGCCGTCCGCGGACACCTGCCCGACGATGACACGACCGCTGGAGGCGCCCAGGTCCACCGCGGCGACGTACCCCTCGGCTGGGAGCCCTCCTCCGCGCGGCGCGCCCACGGGGCCAGGCGCTCCCGCCGGGCTAGGCACCCCAGCCAGCCTGGGTCCCACCCACCCGCTCGGCGGCGATCTTCTCCAGGTAGCCGCTGCGGGCGAAGGCAGCCATCGGGTCGCGGTCCAGGTTGTTCTCCTCGCGCAGGTCGCCCAGGATGCCGCGGACGTCGGTGTCGTAGGCGTCCATGAGGATCGCGTGGGCTGCCAGGACGTCACCAACCTGCTGGGCGGCCAGCAGCGCGTCGCGGTCCACGAGCAGCGCCTTGGCGGTCGCCTCCTGGACGTTCATGACGGAGCGGATCTGGCCGGGGATCTTCGGTTCGAGGTTGTGCGCCTGGTCCAGGGTGAAGCTCACGCCCGAGTCCGGCCGCAGGGCGTCCGCCCGAATGATCTCGTGCATGATCCGGAAAAGTTGGAACGGGTCCGCGGCGCCGACCATGAGGTCGTCGTCGGCGTAGAAGCGGGAGTTGAAGTCGAACGCCCCCAGCCTGCCCACCCGCAACAGCTGCATGACGATGAACTCGATGTTGGTGCCGGGGGCGTGGTGGCCGGTGTCCAGCACCACCTTCGCGTTCTCCCCCATCTGCATGCAGTGCAGCAGCGAGGTGCCCCAGTCGGGGATGTCGGTGGCGTAGAAGGCCGGCTCAAAGAGCTTGTACTCGAGGATGATCCGCTGGCCGGGCTGGAGGGCGGCGTAGATCTGGGCCAGGCTCTCGGAAAGCCGCTCCTGACGTGAGCGCAGATCGTCCTGCCCGGGGTAGTTGGTCCCGTCGGCGAGCCAGATCTTCAGGTCGGTCGAACCCGTCTGGCCCATGATGTCGATGCACCGACGGTGGTGGTCGACCGCCTTGGCCCGGATGCGGGCGTCAGCGTTGCACAGCGAGCCCAGCAGGTAGTCGTCGTCCTGGAAGACGTTGGAGTTGATGGCGCCGATCATCATGCCAAGGTCGCGGGCGTACCCGGCGAGCGCGCCGTAGTCCTCCACGGTGTCCCAGGGGATGTGCAGGGACACCCTCGGCGCGACGCCGGTGTAGCGGTTCACCTGGGCGGCGTCGGCCACCTTCTCCCACGGGTCACGCGGCACGCCGGGCCGGGAGAACACCTTGAACCGCGTGCCGGAGTTCCCGAACGCCCAGGAGGGGAGCTCGATGGTCTGCTCCCTGAGCAGATCGAGTGCTGCCTCCCTGACCAGAGTGCCGGCCACGATGCCACCTCCATGCGACGGGTCGTCGGGACGTCCGCGGCCCGACCGGGTCACGGTACCGCCGGGGCGTGACGGCCACTGACGTGCCCGGCGGATCCGGCGAAGGAGCAAGCCGACGGGTTGCGGGCCGGTCGGGTTTGACAAGGGCTCCCGCGAGTGCTCACCGGGGCACCCGGCGCGGCACGGCGACGCCAGCCAGGTCCTCGACCTGACGCAGCAGGTGGGCGGGCGACCTCGTCACATCCAGCGGCCAGACGACGACCGTGCTGCCGGTCCGCCGCACCAGGTGCTGCACCCGGCGAGCCCCCTCGGCACGCGAGCCCGCATAAGGTGGCCCCGGGCCAGACCGAGCGCCGTGCAGTAGGAGTGCATCTGGTACAGGTCGGCGGTCGGCGACTCACCACCCGTTCCGGGCAGCTTGTACTTCGCGTCGATGACCGCGACCGGGCGATCCCCCACCACGTGCACGATGTCGGGCCGGATCTCCACACGGTCGGCGACGTCCAGGTGCGTGCGGCGCTGCCCGTCGGTGCGACCCGGGCTGAACCGGCCGCGGCCCCCCGGACAGCCGCCGTCAGGAAGTCCTCGAACACGGCGGCCATGGTCACGACGAACGACGCCACAGGTTGCCCCCCGGCCGAGGTCGTCAGTCTGGTCTCCGCCAGCACGACCTCGGCCGGCCGCAGCGCGGGCTGGTAGCGGGCGTTGAGCCGGCTCGGCGCCCAGGCCCGAACAGGCGCCCCGGGGGCGAGCACCTGCACCCCATCCAGACGTGCGCCGAGGTGAGCCAACCGCCGCACCAGCGAGTCGGGCATCCGCGGGACCAGGGCCATGCGGTGCAGCGCGATGCGCAGGATCCGGTTCTCGGCGATGTCGACGGCGTAGTCGTCGTACCGGACCTCCAACGGCAGCGGGAGGCCGGGGTGCGCGCCATCTGGTCCGCGGCGCGGACACGCCCGCGCACGACGGCGAGGGCGTCGTCCTGGGTGACGCACGTACGGACGTAGGGCCGCTCCATGAGAACGGCGACGAGGGCGACGTCGGCCGTGCCGGGCGCGGCGCTGACGTCGGCGTCCAGGTCCGCCTCGGCCGGGCTGATCCGACCCAGCAGGGCAAGCGTGCGCAGCGACGTGACGCGCACCCCTTCGATCATGGAGCGCACCACGCCCCCCACGCACCGTCTGCCGGGACGGCCACCAGGAGCCGGTAATACTCGTCCTTGATCCGGCCACGGTCCAGCTCGACGCCGGCACAGCGGCTCGCCGAGACGACCTGGTGCACCCGCTGATCTGCGACGCCCCCACCTCACCGCCATCCCGCAGCGCGATCCACTGCGCCACAGCCGGCGTGCCAGACCGGCGAGCTCCTCGCTCGCGTGCCATCCGGTTGGCCTCCGCGAGGCGACGAGCCCGGGTCACCCCGCTCGCCGCGGGAACCGTGACCGTCCACCACCGGCCCGACGGTGGTCGCGTCGGTGCTGCTGCCGAGCCCCGGTGGACACCGACTTCCGCGGTCAGTCCCGGGCCACGCCGGGGGCCGGGGACGAGGCGGGCTGACATGTCAGCGGCTCCCCCTACAGTCGGCCTCACCACCCGACCACCAAGGGGTCACGGATGACGCTCAGCCCTGCGGCCGTGCCGCCGCCCACGACGGCGGATGTCCTCGCCGCACCCGTGCGCGCTCGCGCCGTGACCACCCCGGGCACCATGAGCCCCTCGAGCACCGTGGTCCCCTCAAGCGTCGTGGCCCCCTCGAGCGCCGCGCGATGATCCTCCTCGACGACGGCACGCTGGCCCTCAGCCCCAGCGACCTCACCGCGGCCGCCACCTGCGAGTTCGCCCTCGCCCGGCACCTGGACGCGCTGCTCGGCCGGGCCGAGCCGGTACCGACCCCGGTCGACGACATGCTCACCCGCGTCGCCGCGCTCGGCGACCGCCACGAGCGGGAGGTCCTCGACGCCCACTTGGCCCGGGTCGGCCGGTGGGACGCCACTTCCGGCACCGGCGTCGCCATGATCGCCCGCCCGAGTTCCCCGGCCGCCGCCCTCCGGGCGGCCTGGGAGGACGTGCAGGTGCGCACCCTGGCCACCCTGCGGACCGGCGCCGATGTCGTCTACCAGGCGGGGTTCTTCGACGGCCGGTTCATCGGATGGGCGGACTTCCTGCTGCGCGACGACGCCGGGGTGTGGACCGTCGTGGACACCAAGCTCGCCCGGCATGCCCGCGTGCCGGCCCTCGTGCAGCTCGCCGCCTATGCCGACCAGCTGCACCGCGCCGGCGTGCCCGCCGCGCCCGACGCGGTGCTCGTGCTGGGCAACCGCGCCGAGTCCCGCCACCGGCTGGGCGACCTGCTGCCGGTGTACCGGGAGCGCCGCCGGTTGCTGGAGGAGCTGGTGGACGCCCACCGCGCCGCCGAGGCCCCGGCCGAGTGGGGGGCGCCCGGCCTGCGCGCCTGCGGCAGCTGCGAGGTGTGCCAGGCGGAGGTCCGCGCGCACCGCGACGTGCTCCTGGTCGCTGGCCTGCGCAGCAGCCAGCGCGCCCGGCTGGCCGCCGCGGGCATCACGACCATCGACGCCCTCGCCGCGGCCGGTGACGACCCACCCGTGATCCGAAGGCCGGGCACCGGCGGCGATGGACCCGGCGATCAGGCAGGCGCCGCATCCGGTCCGCCAGGGCCCGTCATGGCCCGCTCGACGTGGGACGCACTGCGCCGGCAGGCCCGGCTGCAGGTCACCCAGGAGGCCGAGCGCAGCACCCGGCCCACCGCGGTGACCTGGGAGATCATCGATCCGTTGGCGATCGCGCGACTGCCGGAACCCGACCCGGGGGACATCTTCTTCGACTTCGAGGGCGACCCGCTGTGGCTGGACCCCGCCGCGTCGGACCCGACCGACGCCTGGGGTCTGGAGTACCTGTTCGGAGTCGTCGAGCCCCCGGTCGGCGACGCGGCCCCGGTGTTTCGGCCGTTCTGGGCGCACGACCGTGCCGAGGAACGGCAGGCGCTCGTCGACTTCCTCGACTACGTGACCGCACGCCGGGCCGCGCACCCGGGTATGCACGTCTACCACTACGCCGCCTACGAGCGCAGCGCCCTGCTGCGGCTGGCCGGCCGGCACGGCGTGGGGGAGCAGACGGTCGACGACCTGCTGCGCCACGGGGTCCTCGTCGACCTGTACGCCACCGTCCGGGCCGGGCTGCGCATCGGCCAGGAGTCGTACTCCCTGAAGAAGGTCGAGACCCTCTACCTCACCGGCGACGAGCAGCGCAGCGGGGAGGTCACCACCGCCACCGGCTCGGTCACCGCCTATGCGCAGGCGTGCGCGTCCCGCGACGCCGGGGACGACGCCGCCTGGCGGGCGCAGATCGACCAGATCGCCGACTACAACCGCGACGACGTGGTCTCCACCCTGCGCCTGCGCGACTGGCTGCTGGCCCGCGGCGCGGCGCTCGGGGCGCTGCCGGGAGGAAGCGCAACGGGAGGAAGCGCAACGGGAGGAAGCGCGACGGGAACGTCGGGCCCCGAGGACGTCGGCACGTCGCCCGACGCCAACACCGTGGCCGCGACCCTGCTGGCCTACGCCGGAGACCCCTCGATGCGGACCCCGGACCAGCAGGCCGTGGCGCTGCTGGCCGCCGCCACCGACTACTTCTGGCGCGAGCACAAACCGTTCTGGTGGGCGCACTTCGACCGACTGACCTCGGACCCGGACGAATGGCTGGACCAGCGCAACACGTTCCACGTCGAGCAGGCCGAGGTCGTCCAGGCGTGGCACCGGCCACCCCGGGCTCGCGTGCTGCGCCGCACCCTCCACCTGACCGGGCAGCTGGAGGCGGGCAGCGACCTGCGCATGGGATCGGACCAGTGCTTCGCGATCTACGACCCGCCGCTGCCGCCCGGCATGAGCGGGAGCACGGACGGGCACCGTGGGTGGTCGGCCGGCTCCACGGTGGAGGCCGTCGAACCCGCGCCGGACGGGGAACGCACCATCCTGGTCGTCACCGAGCGGCTACCCACCGGGGTGCCCGAGCACGACGCACTGCCCATCGCCCTCACCCCGGGCCGCCCGCCGGACCCCGGCACCATCCGGGACGCGCTCGTCGCGCTGGCCGGCACCGTGGCCGCCGGCCTGCCGGACCTGCCCGACCACCCGGCGCTGGACCTGCTGCGCCGGCTGCCCCCGCGGCTGGCCAGCGGAGCCACCCTGCCCCGACCGGCGGGCCCCGAGCACACCGCCGAGGCGATCACCGCTGCGCTGGCCGACCTGGACCACTCCTACCTGGCCGTCCAGGGGCCACCGGGCACCGGCAAGACGCACATCGGGGCTCAGGTCATCGCCGACCTGGTCCGGGCCGGATGGCGCATCGGCGTCGTCGCCCAGTCCCACGAGGTCGTCGAGCACATGCTGCGCGCCGTCATCGCCGCCGGCGTGGACCCGGCCCACGTCGCCAAGAAGCCGGCGGCCGGCTCCGCCGAGCCACGACCGTGGACCCTGCTGACCTCCGCCCAGCGCGCCGCGCAGTTCTGGTCCGCCCACGGCGCGGCCACCGCCGTGCAGCCCGGGTCCACCGCCCTGCACCCCGGCGCCGTCATGGGCGGCACCACATGGGACCTCACCCACCCCGGCCGGCTGCCCGCCGAGGGGCTGGATCTCGTCGTGGTCGACGAGGCCGGGCAGTTCTCGCTCGCGCCGACGATCGCCGTGTCCGCCGCCGCTCCGCGGCTGCTGCTGCTCGGCGACCCCCAGCAGCTGCCCCAGGTCAGCCACGGCACGCACCCCGAGCCGGTGGACCGCTCGGCGCTCGGCTGGCTCATGACCGGTCACGACACCCTGCCCGACCACCTCGGCTACTTCCTGCCGACGACCTGGCGGATGCACCCCGCGCTGTGCGCCGTGGTGTCCCGGCTGTCCTACGACGGCCGGCTCGCTGCCGAGCCGTGCACCGCGGAGCGCCGGCTGGACGGGGTCGCGCCCGGGGTGCGGGTCCTACGGGTCGCCCACACCGGCCGGTCGGTGATGTCCCCGGAGGAGGCGGAGGTCGTCGTCGAGCAGGTTCGCGACCTCGTCGGACGGCGCTGGACCGACCCGGCAGCCGGCATCGACCGTCCGCTCGCCCCTGCCGACGTGCTCGTCGTCGCCGCGTACAACGCCCAGGTGTGGGCGGTGCGCCGGGCGCTGGACACGGCCGGCCTCGACGCCACCCGGGTCGGCACCGTGGACAAGTTCCAGGGCCAGCAGGCGCCGGTCGTCCTGGTCACCACCGCCGCCTCCGCGCCGGACGATGTCCCGCGCGGCATGGAGTTCCTGCTCAACCGCAACCGGGTCAACGTCGCAATCTCCCGCGCGCAGTGGTGCGCGGTCGTCGTGCGCAGCACCGGCCTGACCGACTACCTGCCGAGCACCCCCGAGCGGCTCGCCGAGCTCGGCGCGTTCCTCGGGCTGGAGCGGCCGATCGCCGAGAGCTGACCGGCGGGCGTCCCCGAGCGAGCGAGCGGGCACCGGCTCCCTGGGCCATGCTCAGGACATGTCCGTCTCCACCGCACCGCACACGCTGAGCATCGCCGAGGCCGCCCACGCCACCGGCCTGACCACCCACACCCTTCGCTACTACGAGCGCGACGAGCTGCTCCTCGAGCCGGTCGAGCGCACCCCGGCCGGCCACCGCCGGTACACCGAGGGCGACCTGACGTGGATCGTCCTGCTCACCCGGCTGCGCGCCACGGGCATGTCGATCCGCGAGATGCAGGAGTACGCGCAGCTGTGCCGGGCCGGGGACGGCAACGAGGCTCAGCGCCTCGCCCTGCTGCGCGCCCACCGCGAGCGTGTGCTCGCCCAGCTCGCGGCCGTCCAGGAGAACCTCGCCGCCATCGAGCACAAGATCGCCCTCTACGAGGGCCGCGTCGATCCGGCGTCATGCCGCGTCGATCCGACCGCCTCCGACAGCGCCGCGTAGCCCTGCCCGGCGCACCGGCGCTGGTCGCCCGACCGGGACCACGACCCCGTCGTGCGACTTGACTTGGAGCGCACTCGAAGGCGCAGGCTCGAACCATGACGACAACACCGCACACCCTCCCGACCCGCACCCTGGGCAGCGCCGCGAACGGCACCGCGCTGGAGGTCTCCGCGATGGGCCTCGGCTGCATGGGCATGTCGGCCTTCTACACGACCAGCGCCACGACCGACGCCGAGTCGATCGCCACCATCCACCGCGCCCTCGACCTCGGTGTGACCTTCCTCGACACCGCAGACATGTACGGGCCGTTCACCAACGAGATGCTCGTCGGCCGGGCCATCGCCGGCCGTCGCGACGAGGTCGTTCTGGCGACCAAGTTCGGCAACGTGACCGACCCCGACGGCACCCGCCGCATCGACGGCCGGCCGGAGTACGTGCGGCAGGCGGCGGACGCGAGCCTGAAGCGGCTCGGCGTCGACCACGTCGACCTGTACTACCAGCACCGGGTGGACAAGACCGTGCCGATCGAGGAGACGGTCGGCGCGATGGCCGAGCTGGTCACCGCCGGGAAGGTGCGCTACCTGGGGCTGTCGGAAGCGTCCCCCGCGACCATCCGCCGGGCCCACGCCACGCACCCGATCACCGCTCTGGAGACCGAGTACTCGCTGTGGACCCGCGACGTCGAGGCCGACATCCTGCCGCTGCTGCGCGAGCTCGGCATCGGCCTGGTGCCGTACTCCCCGCTGGGCCGCGGGTTCCTCACCGGCACGATCACCTCGGCCGACTCGCTGGCCGCGGACGACTTCCGCCGCAACAACCCCCGGTTCGCCGGCGACGCGCTGCAGGCCAACCTCGCGCTGGTGGACACCGTCCGGACGCTGGCCGCCGGCAAGGGCGTCACGGCCGGGCAGATCGCGCTCGCGTGGGTGCTCGCCCAGGGGCCGGACGTCGTGCCGATCCCGGGCACGAAGCGGATCGCCTACCTCGAGGAGAACGTCGGCGCCGTCGACGTGGAGCTCACCCCGGAGGATCTCGCCACCCTGGACGCTGCGATCCCGATCGGCGCCGCCACGGGCGACCGTTACCCGGACATGAGCGCCATCGACGCCTGAGAGTCTCCCGGGGCCCGGGCCTCACCGGGCGGCAGGATCGGCCCGCTCCGGAGCACCCGCGTCGGCGGCCGGGACGTCGAGATCGCTCGACGTCCCGGCCTCGGCGTCACCATCGTCCGGCGTCCCGGCCCCTCCCGCGTCACGGAGTCTGCGGGTCCCGGTCCACGCGGTGACCACCACCCCGACGGCGATGAGGACGTCGCCCACGCTGAACGTGTTGGCCAGCGGCAGGGGCGCGGGCCAGGCGAACACGTCGCCCAGCCACGGCAGGACCGGGTCGGCCACGACGTCCGAGTTGGCGAACGCGGAGTCGGCGTCGATGCCGGCCGCTGCCACGGCGCGGGCCGAGGCGGGCAGCACGCCGCCGTTGAGCGCGATCGCCAGCCCGTTGGACGCCGCGCCGGCCGCGACCACGAGGACGTGCCGGAGCCCGCGGTTGACCCAGAGAAAGCCGAGCACGACGACGTAGGTCGCCACGTGCAGGACCGGGGCGAGCGCCCCGGGCAGCGGCACCTCCACGACGATCACCTGCAGCACCAGGGTGGCCCAGATCAACCAGGTCCCGCGCCAGCGGTGCAGCAGGAGCCCGGCGGGCCAGCGGCCCGCGACCAACGGGGAGAGCAGACCGATCAGGCACACGGCCAGCAGCAGCACGGTCAGCCCCCCCGTCGGGGCCGCGGGACCGGCGACGGCCGCTCGGCGACCAACCGCTGGCGGATGTGCTCCGGGTCGGTGGGCCGGCCCAGGTGGAAGCCCTGACCAATGGCGCAGCCGAGGTCCTGGACGGTGCGGGCGGTCTCCTCGTCCTCGATGCCCTCGGCGATCACCCGCAGCCCGAGGTCCAGGGCCAGCGCGATCGTCGAGCGCACGATGATGAAGTCGTGGCCCTCGCGGCCCATGTCGCTGACGAACGACTTGTCGATCTTCAGCTCGTCGACCTCAAGGCGCTTGAGGTAGCTGAGCGAGGCGTGGCCGGTGCCGTAGTCGTCCACCGAGACCGCCACCCCGAGCAACCGCAACGTGGCGATGACCACGTCCACACGCGCGGGGTCGGAGAGGATCCCGGTCTCCGTCACCTCCAGCACGAGGGCGTCGGCAGGGACGTCGTGCCGTCGCAGCGCCTCCGAGACCTGCCGGGGCAGCGCGAGGTCCGACAGGTGCCGCGCCGACAGGTTGACCGCCAGCCGCAGGTGGAAGCCCCCGGCGCGCCACAGGGCCAGCTGCGCCAGCGCGGTGTCCAGGACGTAGGCGGTCAGCCGGGCGATGAGTCCGGAGTTCTCGGCGAGCGGGATGAAGCTCTCCGGCGGCACGTCCCCCCGCGTCGGGTGCTGCCACCGCAGGAGGGCCTCCACGCTGACCATCCGGCGGTCGGCCAGGCCGACCTGCGGCTGGTAGACCACTGCGAGCTGCCCGGTGTCGATGGCGGTCCTCAGGTCGGCGAGCAGCTGCAGCCGCTCGACGGAGTTGACGTCGAACTCCGGGGAGTAGGTCGTGGTGCGGTCCCGGTCCACCTTGGCCCGGTACAGCGCGATGTCGACGTTCTTCATGAGGCTGGATGCGTCGATCCCGTGCTGCGGCGCGACGGCCACCCCCGCGCTGGCCCGGACCAGCAGCTCCAGGTCCCCGACCCGCACCGGTGCCTCCAGGGCGCCGAGGAGGCTGTGGGCGAGCTCCTGGCTGGCGGCGAGCCCGCCGTGCACGACGACGGCGAACTCGTCACCGCCCAGGCGGCTGACCCGGGCGGTGGCGCCGACGGCGGTGCCGAGCCGCTCGGCCACCCGGCGCAGGAGCTCGTCGCCGACCGGGTGCCCGAGGGTGTCGTTGATGTCCTTGAAATGGTCCAGGTCGAGCAGCACCAGGCCCGGGCCACGGTCGGTGGCGCCGTGCACGGCGGTGAGGGCGGCGTTCAGCTCGCCATAGAGCCGGTTGCGGTTGCCGACGCCGGTCAGCGAGTCGTGGTTGGCCAGGTACTCCTGCCGGAGTGCCGCTGCGGTGGTCAGGTACACCGCGAAGACCGGCGCGCACAGCAGTGCGACGAAGCCCACCCCGTCGGCCGCCACCCGGGCGGCCACCACCCCGATGCTCAGGAGCACGACCTGAGCGACCACGATGGGCAAACCGTTCGCCCCGAGGACGCGGCGAAGCGGCTGGGAAGAGGCGATGGAGACCACGGCACCGACGAGGAGCCAGTTGACGGCGACCATGGCCACCCCGCCGGCCAGCAGCGGTCCGAGGAGCTCCGCGTCCGCCGCCACGGGTCCGCCGAAGAACGGCAGCCCGGTCAGAGCCGAGAAGACGAGGCGACCCGCCAGCACGCTCAGCGCATACTGCGCGGTGTTGAACGCCGTCTTCATGGGCCCGCGGCGATTGAGGATGTCGTCCGCGAGGCTCACGACCAGCTGGACGACCAGGGCCACGCCCAGGCCGCCGAGGGCGAGGAGCGCCAGGATGAACGCAGTGGAGGTGGAGATGGCCTCTTTGTGCTCGTCAGCCGCCGGCAACCTCAGCGGTCGCACCTCGCCCACGAGCGCCGCGACGGCAAGAAAAAGGATCGCGCCCACTGGCTGGTGGGAGCCGACGTCGGTCCAGCTTGTCCTTGTGATCGCGAACGCAGCGCCTGCGAGCCCGAGGATGGACACCCCGGCGACGAAGGCCGGTAGATGCGACGGCGGGACCAGGCCGCCAGGCCCGGTCCCGCCGTTGGCTGTTCTGCTCAGTCCCACTTCAAGCCGGCGCCGGCCAGCGCGGCGACGGCGGCGAGCGTGCCAGCGCTCGCAGCGATGCGAACGACGACGCTGTCCTTGACGATCCGCCACTTGTCCATGATTGTCCCCTTCTACCGTCCGGTGAGGCATCCGCGGCACGTGCCGCCCCTGCCACCTCGTGAGAGACCGGGCCCAGTCACCACGAAGCGCGCATCGCCAGGCACTTCCATCATCGGCCGGCAGGGGCGCGGCCATGAGTCATGGTCCCGCAAACGGGCCTCCGCGTAAACGGTTTGCCCAGATTTGTCCGATTGTCGGATGGTTGCATCCCACGCCTGATCTCAGCAGACGGCCCAGGCCCGCGCCTGCGCGAGGCGGCCGTCCCCCGGCGAGCAGCGCCGAGCACCTGGGCGGCCCGCTTCACCCTGTCCGCAGCCGACCCGAGGTCCTGCCGTGCGGGTGGTCGGGGGGTAGAGGCGCGGCATGGTTGCGCTGTCGCGCAGCCGGCGCCAGGGGACCAGGGCCTCGGCCACCGTCTAGTTCGGCTGCCCCGCGGGCGGGCGCAAGATGGCGAAGGGGTCGGTGACCTCGAGCTCGCGCGACCGGAACCGGTACACCGCCGCGGGCCGTCCCCCGGCTCGTCCTGGCGGGGCCAGCTGCCCGGTCGGCTCGAGCAGCCCGCGCCGCAGCAGCACCCGCTGCAGATTGGTGGCTGACACGTCGTGATCGAGCGCCGCCCGGTAGGCCGCCCGGAGCTGGGAGATCGTGAACGTGGCCGCAGCCAGCGCGAAGCCGACGTTGGTGTAGGACAGCTTGGCCCGCAGCCGCTCGACCGCGGAGCCGACGATCGATCCGTGGTCGTACGCCGTGGCCGGCAGGTCGTCTACCGGGTACCAGCAGGCGTCCTCCGGCACGTGCGGGTCGACGTCCCAGGGCACCAGGCCGAGATAGCCCGTCGCCACCACACGCTGGCTGGGGTCGCGCGCCGGGTTGCTGCGCGTCTCCAGCTGTTCCAGGTATGTGATCTGCGTCACATCGACCTTCTCGGACAGGTAGCGGGCGACCGACTCGGCGAGGGTCTCGTGCGCGGCGAGCGGGCCGCCGGGCAGAGCCCAGCAGCCCTGGTACGGCGGGCGCCGACGTGCCGCGAGCAGCACCTGCAGGCGCCGGGACCGAACCTGCAGCACCACACCGAGCGCCTCGTGCCGGTAGCGCTCGGCCTCGCCCGTCACGATCCCTCCCGTGCTGATCACTGCCGCCACCACAGCGGGAATGCTATCGTGCCTCCCAGCGGTTTTCGACTATCAGGCGATAACTGACCAGGAGGCACCCATGACGACATCCCCCGCCGAGGCGGCGCACCGCGACAAGCTGCGGCCCGGCCCGCACTCGTCGGCGGGCGCAAGGCCCGAGGCGCCGTCGCCCGACGCATCCGGCTGCGAGGCGCGGTGGTCCGAGGCACAGTGGGCCCACTGGCGGGACGAGGTCCACCGCCTGGCTCGGGAGCGGGACGCGGTGATCCTGGCGCACAACTACCAGGCCCCGGCGATCCAGGATGTCGCCGACCACGTCGGCGACTCCCTTGCCCTGTCGCGCATCGCGGCCGCCAGCGACGCCTCGACGATCGTGTTCGCGGGCGTGCACTTCATGGCTGAGACGGCCAAGATCCTCGCGCCGGACCGCACCGTGCTCATCCCCGACGCCGCCGCAGGCTGCTCGTTGGCCGACACGATCACCGCCGACCAGCTGCGGGCGTGGAAGGTCGAGCACCCCGGCGCAGTGGTCATCGCATATGTCAACACCTCCGCCGAGGTCAAGGCCGAGTCCGACATCTGCTGCACCTCCTCCAACGCCATCGACGTCGTCCGCTCGGTCCCCGAGGACACCGAGGTGCTCTTCCTGCCCGACCGGTTCCTCGGCGCGCACGTCCGGCGCGCCACCGGTCGGGACAACATCCACGTGTGGTCCGGACAGTGCCACGTGCACGCCGGCATCTCCGGAGCCGACATCCGCGCCCGAGTGGCCGCCGAGCCGGATGCCGACATCTACGTGCACCCCGAGTGCGGCTGTGCCAGCACGGCGCTGTGGCTTGCCGGCACCGGCGACCTGCCCGCCGAGCGGACGCACGTGCTCAGCACCGGCGGCATGCTCGAGCAGGCTCGGCGGACGACCGCATCGACCGTGCTCGTCGCCACGGAGACCGGAATGCTCCACCAGCTGCGCCAGGCCAACCCGCACACCCGGTTCGAGCCGGTCAACCCCCAGGCGGTGTGCCGGTTCATGAAGATGACGACGCCCGCGAAGCTCCTGCGCTGCCTGCGGGAGGGCGTCGACGAGGTCACCGTCGACCCGGCCGTGGCCGACCGCGCCCGCGCCGCCGTCGAGCAGATGGTCGCCATCGGCACTGGGTCCCCGGGTCCGGGGGTGAGCCGCCGGTGACCACCCTGAGGGTGCCCTCGCCACCGGTGGTACGTCACCTCGACGTGCCCGCTCCGACGTGGACCGAGCAGTACGACGCGGTCGTCGTCGGGTCGGGGGCGGCCGGCCTGTCCGCCGCGCTCACCGCGGCCGCCGGCGGCCGGCGCGTGCTCGTGCTGACCAAGGACCGGTTGCCGGACGGGTCGACGACCTGGGCCCAGGGTGGCCTGGCCGCCGTGCTCGACCCTGCCGACTCGGTGCGGGCCCACGTGCAGGACACGCTGGTCGCCGGAGCGGGCCTGTGCGACGAGACCGCCGTGCAGACCCTGGTCACCGAGGCGCCAGGGGCGATCGCCCGGCTCGAGGAGCTCGGTGCGTGCTTCGACCTGGACCGCACCGGGGCACGGGCCCTCACCCGGGAGGGCGGCCACTCGGCGCGTCGCGTCGTGCATGCCGGTGGCGACGCGTCCGGCGCCGAGGTGGCCCGCACCCTGCTCGCCGCCCTGCCCCGGTCGGGCGTCGACGTGCTCGAGCACGCCGTCGCCCTGGATGCGTTGCTCGATGCCGATGGCCAGGTCGTCGGGATCAGCGTCCTGCTCACCGACGACACCGGCGCCGGACGCTCGATCGGGCATGTGCTAGCCCGCGCGGTCGTGCTCGCGACCGGCGGCATCGGGCAGGCGTTCCTCGTGACGACGAACCCCGCCGTGGCGACCGGCGACGGGCTGGCGCTCGCCGTCCGGGCCGGCGCGATGGCGACCGACGTCGAGTTCGTGCAGTTCCACCCGACCGCGCTGTGGACCCCCGGCACGGTCCGGACGGGTGCGCCGGCTCCGGGGTCGGTGGGCGTGGGGTCGGTGGGCGTGGGGTCGGTGGGCGCGGGGTCGGTGGGCGTGGGGTCGAGCCCCGCGGCGTTCCTCATCTCGGAGGCGGTCCGGGGGGAGGGAGCTGTTCTCGTCGACGCGACGGGATCTCGGGTGATGCTCGGGGCCCATCCGCTCGCCGACCTCGCTCCGCGTGACGTCGTCGCATCGACGATGCACGCGAGGATGCGAGAAGCCCCCGGCGGGGTCGACGATCACCTCTGGCTCGACGCGACCGGCCTGGGACGCGCCCGCCTGGAGCGCCGTTTCCCCACGATCATGGCCGCCTGCCGCGCAGCGGGGATCGACCCCGCGACCGAGCCCATCCCTGTCGCGCCGGCGGCGCACTACTCCTGCGGCGGGGTGCGGGCCGACCTCGACGGCCGGACGTCGGTGTCCGGTCTCTACGCGGTCGGGGAGGTGGCCTGCACCGGCGTGCAGGGCGCCAACCGGCTCGCTTCGAACAGCATCACCGAGGGCCTCGTCGCCGGCCGGCGGCTGGGAGTCGCCCTGACGCAGCGGCTGCCCGACGCGGGCGGGCGGCCTGCGGCATCGTCCGCGGCACCCGCGGCACGTGCATCGGCCGACGCCGGCCGATCCGGGTGCTCGGTGGACCCGGCGACGCGTCGTCGCACGGCCGAGCTGACGTGGCGGTACGCCGGAGTGCTGCGCGACCCGGCCGACCTGGTGGCACTGCTCGCGCACCTGGCCGCGGTGAGCCCCGCCGCGACTGCAGCGCCCGCTGTGGACGCTGTGGACGCTGTGGACGCTGTGGACGCGAGCGTGGGGCTGCCGACGCGGGCAGACGTCGAGGCGACGAACCTGCACACGGTCACCGCTCTCGTCACCACCGCAGCCCTCGCCCGCACAGAGAGCCGTGGGTGCCATCGGCGGACCGACGTGACCGAGCCGCGGCCGGAGTGGTTGACCCACATCGAGCTGACGCTCGCCGACGGGGGCTCGGCCGTGGCACCGGTCCGGTTGAGCGTGGACCGCCCCGAGGCCGTCGCGTGACCGGCTCGATCCCGCCCGCCGCGCTGCGGACCACGGTGGCCGAGGCGCTGGTCGACGCCGGGCTGGATCCCGCTGCCGTGGTCCAGGTGGTCCGGCGCGCCCTCGACGAAGATCTCGCCCTCGGGCCGGACGTGACCACGCAGGCCACCGTGCCGGCGGGGGCCCGGGCCACGGGTGACTTCGTCGCACGACGTCACGGGGTCGTGGCCGGCGTGCCCGTGGCGGCCGCCGTCCTCGACATCCTCGGCGGGGAGTCCGTCGCGCTCGACCTCGTCGTCCCGGACGGAGCCTGCGTGCTCCCGGGCGATGACGTGCTGACGGCATCAGGTCCCACTCGTGTCCTGCTGACGGCGGAGCGCACCGCACTGAACCTGCTGTGCCACCTGTCCGGCGTCGCCACCCTCACGCGTCGGTGGGTCGACGCGGTCGCCGGGACCGACGCCGCGATCCGCGACACGCGCAAGACGATGCCCGGGCTGCGAGCCCTGGAGAAGTACGCCGTGCGTGCGGGAGGTGGGGTCAACCACCGGCTCGGCCTCGGCGACGCCGCCCTCATCAAGGACAACCACGTGGCGGCGGCCGGCGGGATCACCGCCGTGCTCCAGGCCGTGCGGCGGCAGGCCCCCGGCCTGCCGACCGAAGTGGAGTGCGACACCCTGGCGCAGGTCCGCGAAGCGGTCGAGGCCGGGGCCACGCTCGTGCTGCTGGACAACATGGACATCGCCACCATGCGGGAGGCAGTGGATCTGGTGCGAGCTGCCGACGCACAGCCGGCCGGCCGGGTGCGGCTGGAGGCGAGTGGCGGGCTGCAGCTGGAGCAGGCCCGAGAGGTCGCCGAGTCCGGGGTGGACTACCTGGCCGTCGGCGCCCTCACCCACTCCGCCCCGGTGCTCGACATCGGGTTCGACCTGCGCGCGTGAGCCGCCCGGGGCGGCCCTATCGCCCGGTCACGGTCCGCCGGCCCGCGGCCAGGTCCATCAGCCGGGGCAGGATGACGTCGCCGGCCAGGCGCAGGCCGTCGTGCAGGTACTCGTTGGTCACCCAGACTTGGGCGTTGCCCAGGCCCGCCGCGGTGCCCAGCGCCAGGTCGAGATCGACGTACGGGTCGTCGTAGTACTGCACCGCGGCGACCGGCACCTCGTTGGCGGCCAGCCGGTCGACGTCGTACAGCACCGGCCACTCGCGCGGACCGGCCAGCTCCTCGGCCACCGCCTGGAACGGGCGCAGGGCTGCGACCTGCCGGTACATCCAGGGAAAGAACGCCTCGCCGGTGAGCAGCAGGGGGCGAGCCCCGCGCGCGAACTCCGGGCGACGGTCCAGCTCCGCCTGGGCGGCCCAGCCACCGGCCCACGGGCCCTGGTGGTAGACGACCTCCTGGAGCACCGCGTACAGCGGACCGTCGGCGAACCCGGTCTGGTGGGACACCGCTGCCAGGAAGGCCGACGACGGCTCGACGGGCCCGCCGGAGCCTGGGCGAGCCACCGCGGTGTCCAGCAGCCAGTGCAGCCCGTCCAGGCCGGTGCTCATGCCGAACGGCATACCCAGCGTCTGCAGCCGCTCGACGGTGAACGGGTCCCCGTCCGGCAGGGTCACGTCACCCACGGCGAGCCGGTCGGCCAGTCGACCGAGCAGCGCGACGTCGTCGGGGTGGTGGCGGAGGAGCTCCGCATTGCGCGCCCGCTGGCGGTCGAAGGTGTGCCGGTAGACCTCGTCGGCGTCCGCCTGCACACCGGGCAGGCCACCGGTGACGTAGCAGGCGGTCAGCGCCTCGGGGTGCCGCGACAGATAGATGAGGGTGAGGAAGCCGCCGTACGACTGCCCGAGGGTGGCCCAGCGGCGCCCGCCGTACACGGTGTGCCGCAGGTCCTCGGCGTCGGCCACGATCGCGTCGCCGCGGAAGCAGGCGACGTAGTCGGCGGCGGCGCGGGCGTCGTCGAACGACGCGATGCGAGCGCCGTCCACCGGCGTGGACCGGCCGGTGCCGCGCTGGTCGAGCAGGACCACCCGGTGCGTCGCCAGGGCAGTCGTCCACCACCCCGTGACCAGCGGACGCGGCCCCATGCTGCCGGGGCCGCCCTGCAGGAAGAGCAGCAGCGGCAGGTCCTCGCCGTCCCGGCGCGGGTCGACGAGCTCGCGGGCGAAGACCTCGATCGGCGGGTAGCGGTCCGGGGCCGCCCGGTCCACCGGAACGGTGATGGTGTGGTCGCGCACCAGGGCTCCGGCGATGGGCCGGGCGGGGGAGGAGGGCACGTCGCCAGGGTAGGACGCGCCGGTGACACCCGGGCAGTCACCCACCCCACGGGGGTGTGCGTCAGGTTGGTGGTGTCGGGGTCGCGGTGGGCCAGAGGATGTGCTCGCGGCCGGACTGCTTGACGGCGCGTAGGGCCAGGACGGGGTCCAGGGAGGATGTCCCGGGTTCCGTGGAACTTCGGTGGCGGCCCGGTGAGGATCAGGCTGTGCTCACGTCTTGAGTGTTGCAGTCGGCACCGACAGTGGTGGCGGCGACGTGCCGTTCCCGTTCCAGCGCGGTGCGCAGGGCGGGCAGGTGCAGGTGGCCGTTGACGCGGCGGAACTGGCTGCTGGCCTGGACCATCCCGGCCGCGCACCAGGCCAGTGCCATCTGCCCGGCTGGCCACCGTTGGACGTTCGTGGTGTGCACGCGGCAGATGCCGGTCATCGACTCGATCGCGTTGGTGGACCGCAGGGTGCGCGCCAGCGTGGGCGGCAGGTCGAGGCGGAGCACGGTCAGCGTCTCGGCCATCCCCTCGCGCAGGCTGCCCGGGGCGCCGGGGTGGGTCTTGTCCAGCTCCCTAACCAGCGCGACGAGCAGCGCCTGGGCCTGCAGCGCGGAGTCGGCGTGGTAGGCGGCCCGCATCCGCTCGGTGACCGGGCCGTACAGCTTCTCGGGCAGGTGGTCGGCGACGTGGACCCCGTCGATCAGCACCGCCACCAGGTCCAGGCCGGTCAGGTCCGTGCCGAGCAGGTCGGCCAGGGCGGTCTCGGTCATCGCCACGAACCGGCGCGAGACCGCCGACTTGCCCGTCGACCTGGCCGCCTCCCCGACCGCATCGCCCACCGGCTCCAGCCCCACCGGGTAGCGCCGGGTCGACAGCCCGCCGAGCATCCGCCCCATCGCCATCTTGGCGAGCAGCCCGGTGCCGCTGAACAGGTCGTAGGCGGGCACCGGCAGCTCGCCGGCGCCGTCGACCGCCCGGACCCGCGGCCGACTGATCGGCACCCGCCGACCACCCAGGGTGACCGACCCGGCCCCGGTGCCGTGCCGGGTCGCGGCCCGGTCCGGATCGTGCCGGCTGCGCCGCCCGCACACCGCGGTCACGTCCGCCTCCATCAGCCGGGCGATCACCCGCAGCCGACACCGACCGCGACAGCCGCCAGTCCCCCACCCATGTCGGCGGCGACCTCCTCCATCGCCACACCCACCTGCTCGGGCACGGCGAGCCCACTCGTCCCGGTCACCCTCGACTGATACTTCTTACCCACAGCGGTCCCCTGTCTCCCGGTCTTCTTCGCGGAACACCTGAGGCCTACCATCCGGCAGGCCTCAGGCAGGGGACCACCACCCCAAAACCCACCAAGACCAGGACAACCTCGGGTCCAGGCCGGTGATGGTCCAGCGTATGCCGGCGCGACGAACGCCCCGGCCGGTGCGCCGTCTGTCGACACCGGCGGGATCGGCGCTGCGCTGACTCGACCGGACGCTGCCTCGGACGTTCGCGATACTCCCGGACAGCAGTGAGGGCCCCATCGGCGTGACGGGGCCCTCACCCTTACTCGGCCTGTTCCTGGTCGGCTCTCCCTCTGCGCCAGACGCGGGCTGCCTCACCGAGGATCCCGGCTTGAATGACAGCGGCCACGATCCAGATGGGCAGGGTCCATCGCTCGGTCGATGCCAGGAGGCCGGCGGTCGCGATCACGAGGGACAGTTGGAGCAGTCCGAGCCGCCACCAGCCGAGCGTGCCTCCGGGAGTCGAGTTGGCCATCGCGCCTCCTAGCAACTGAGGACTAGGTCGGCGCCTGAGAAGAAGGTGCCGCTACCCCATACCGCCCAACCATAAGCGGACGCGCCAGCCGTGATCGGGATCGACATTACGGCCGTGATCGTCCCGGCAATGGCGAGCGCGCACCCAAGCGAGATCGTGCCCGAGCTGCGAGGGAACAGATCAGGGATTGTGTGCGAAACGTGGCGGCCCGAGATGTAGGTGTCGAGATAGCCGTGGCACGCGAGGACGATCTTGTTGTACCATCCCATCGTGACACCCGAATACGACTGGCAGAAGCATTCGTAGTAGCCGCCGCAGGTGGCGCTCGCTGCGGCGGCATCCAGCGACGGGCCTGCCACTCCGGGCTCCGGAGTGGCAGGTGCCGAGTCGGTGGTCCCCGGCTCGGACAGCGGCGCAGGCTCGGGCACTGTGAGCGGGTCAGGCGCCGTGGGCAGGTCCGCGAGTTGCCCGCGCGATTCGAGCCACGCCCTCAACTGGTCCTGGACCTCTGCCGAGTCCGGGCCATTGATCAACGCCTCCAGTTGGGTCGTGTCACCCTCTGCCGCAGCAGCGAACGCGGCGGCCGCTGCGGCGTCGAGTGGAGGCTTATCACCAGGAGCCGCGTTTGCCGGAACGCCGAACAGGACGGCTGAAATGGCGACGGTTACGATCACAGCTACCAGCCGTTGGATAGACTTCATCGTCTTCGATTCATGTCATTCGAGGTCCCCCTTGGCCCCCGTGCTCGTGAGAGTAGCACGGCCTCGGAGAGGTTGCATGTCAGCAGGTCAGCCTGGGCGCCCACTTCGGGGCGCACTGTGGTGCGCGAAAATGCCCGCGCGTTCCTACTGGTCAGCGCCGTGGAGCCCGAATCTTCGCGTCAGGACGCATGTGATTGGGGGTTGCGGGCGCTGCGTCGACCAGCCGGGAGCCGTACGTCGCGGGCGGGTGACAGCCAGCGCGCGGCGACGATTTGTCGGTCCGCTGAGAACTTCGTGTAGCGGCGCACCGGATGTCAGCGCGAAGCATCGGTGGAGCACCGTGGCGGGCGTTCCGACTGCTCACCCAAGTCAGCTCCAGTTTCGTCACTGGCGCCGGGCTTCGGTGGGCGGGCTTAGGCAGCCGAGCCTTAGCGCCGGGTTGTTGGGTCGTCAAGGCTGCGCCGTCACCGCCCGCGCCCGGGGGCCCGCGAGCTGGAGGCCGACTGCCGCCGGAGCCTGCGATGTGCCAGCCGGGCTCTTGGGTGTACGGGGTCTGAGCCTGGATCCGCCGGCCGGGTTGGCGTGAGGTGCGGGTCGTGAGGGCCGGATGCTCCTGTGACCTGCGAGAATGGAACTTGTCGAGAGCGCCCAGCCGCTAGGAACAGGAGCACCGGTAGTGCGAGTTTCCCATGACTTTTCCGCCGAGTTCGACGATGACAACCTGATCGCTGCTGGTGGGCTGGTGCCGGTGATGGTGCTCGCGGAATCCGCCGGGCTGTCGGATCTGGTCGATGAGCACGTCACCGTCGCAGGTAGCGCCGGGGCGAACGCCGATGTGAAGGTGGGCGCGCTGGTGGCCGGGATGGTCGCTGGGGCCGACAGCATCAGCCACATGGACCTGGTCCGCCACGGCGGGATGGGTCGGGCGTTCAGCGAGGTGCGGGCTGCTACGACGCTGGGCACCCACCTGCGCGGGTACACGTTCGGGCACGTTTGTCAGCTGGACGCGATCGCCTCGCGGCTGCTGACCGCGCTGGCGGTGCGAGTGCCCGCACTGCTGCGGGGCGCCGATGAGATGACCTACCTGGAC
>CAVPEV010000064.1:0-36184 GCA_963703555.1 uncultured Actinomycetota bacterium
AACGTGCCCATGGCGCCATTGGAGAACTTTGCCAAAAACGCGAACGCGTCGTCAACATCCACCACGCCCATCTTATTGCTTCCCTTCTTGTCGCGCAGGCCCGCGCCGGCGCTGGGGGTTTCGAGCGGCCGCTCCTTGATGAACGTTTCGGTCATGCCGACCACTTCATCAATGTCGCCGACAAGGGTAGCGCGCATGTCAACAGTGTGCGCGTTGAGATCGCCATGCGCACCGCTGCCGGTGATCGCTTTCACCAGCCGCCACACGCGCGGGAATTTCGGGTTCATGATCCAATCCTGCAAGTATTGCGCGCGGACATGGTACGCGCGCCCAGCTTGCCCGCCGCGATCATCTGCTTCATGAACGTCACCGCCGGCGCGCGCCGGTAGCAGAACGATACCAGCGTCGGCACCTTGTTCTTTTTCGCCGCAGCCACCATCTGCTTCGCCTCCGCGGCGTTCATCGCCATAGGCTTCTCGCACAGGACGGCTTTGCCGTTCTCCGCGGCCGCTATGGCCATCTCCGCATGCAGCTTGTCGGCGTGCACACGTCGACGAGGCGGATGTCATCGCGCTTGACGACTTCCTTGTAGTTCTGCGTGTTCTCCTGCCAGCCCCACCGTTCAGCGAACGCGGGGACGTCAGGCCCGATGCCGCAGACAACCTTCATCACCGGCTTCGCCTTCAGCGTAAAGAACTCGCGACATTGTCGTACGCGTTCGAGTGGGCCTTGCCCATGAACTGATGGCCGATAAGGCCGACGTTGAGTTCTTTCATGATCGTGCAGGTGCAGGGGTTAACGGCGTTCATCGTTTCCCCCAATACGTCATGGGGGATTCATCGTTCATCGTTGCCCCCAGTACGGCGTTGGGGGATGACCGAGCGACGGTCACATCGTGCTCGTACTCGTAATCGAAATCGTCGTCGATAGTCGATAGTCGATAGTTGGGTGTCTCTCGTACTCGTCGTCGTCGATAGTCGATGGTCAACGATCAATGGCGAAGGCCCGTTTGCCATCGCCGGCATCCCCGCCGGTCGGCTGCTCGAGGGCGAGACCGGCAAGCTGCTGCGCATGGAGGAGGTCATCGGTGCCCGGCTGGTCGGCCAGGAGCAGGCCGTCAAGGCCGTGTCCGACGCTGTGCGCCGGGCTCGGGCCGGCATCTCCGACCCGGACCGCCCGACCGGCTCGTTCCTCTTCCTCGGGCCGACCGGTGTGGGCAAGACCGAGCTGGCCAAGGCGCTCGCGGACTTCCTGTTCGACGACGAGCGCGCCATGGTCCGCATCGACATGTCCGAGTACTCGGAGAAGCACTCCGTGGCCCGGCTCGTCGGTGCCCCTCCCGGCTACGTCGGGTACGAGGAGGGCGGCCAGCTCACCGAGGCCGTGCGGCGTCGGCCGTACTCCGTCGTGCTGCTCGACGAGGTGGAGAAGGCGCACCCCGAGGTGTTCGACATCCTTCTGCAAGTGCTCGACGACGGCCGGCTCACCGACGGCCAGGGGCGCACGGTGGACTTCCGCAACGTCATCCTCGTGCTGACCTCCAACCTCGGGTCGCAGTACCTGGTGGACCAGACGCTGAGCGCCGAGACCAAGCGGGAGGCCGTGATGGCCGCGGTGCATCAGGCGTTCAAGCCGGAGTTCCTCAACCGCCTGGACGACATCGTGCTGTTCGACCCGCTCTCGTTGGAGCAGCTCGGCAGGATCGTCGACCTGCAGATCGCCAACCTGGCTGCCCGGTTGGCGGACCGTCGGCTGACCCTGCAGGTCACCCCCGCCGCGCGGGAATGGCTGGCGTTCGAGGGCTACGACCCCGCGTACGGCGCGCGGCCGCTGCGCCGGCTGGTGCAGCGCGAGATCGGCGACCGGCTGGCCCGGATGCTCCTGGCCGGCGAGGTGCACGACGGCCAGACCGTGCGGGTGGACGCGGGGCCCGACGCCCATGGGCTGATGGTCACCGCGCAGCGGTCGGTCGCGACGCCGGCCTGACAGGTGGGGCAGGCCCTGCCGGGCGGGCCAGTCCTGCCGGGCGGGGGAAGGCGTGCGGGGGGCGCGCCCGCCCCGTGGTTCGCTCTAGGCTCGCCGCGTGATGCGGGCGACGGCACGGCCGGTCCGTCCCGGCCGGGCGGGCCTGCGGCCCGTGACCTGGGCCTGCACCGGCGCGTCCGTGGGCTTGCTGGCCGGCGTGGCGGTGCTGGGCGACTCGGCGTCGACCCCGGGCCTCGGGGCGCCGACGCGGACCCCTCCGTGGGACCTGGCCGCGCACCCGTCGTCTGCGCTCGTCACGGCGGTGCTCGTGGCGGCGTACGCGCTGGGGGTCGCCGGGATCCTGCTGGGTCGGCTCGACCTGGCCGCCGGGCGCGGCCCGGCCCCGCGCACCGTAGCCGTCGCGGCCCTCGTCGCCGTTGTGGTGCTGACCTCGGTGCCGCCGACCGGCTCGGCGGACCACCTGTCCTATCTCGCGTACGGTCGCATCGCAGCCGCCGGGGACGATCCCTATCGGCTCGCGCCGGGCGACTGGCGCGGTGGCACCGACCCCGTGGCGGGTGCGGTGCAGCCCCCATGGCAGGCGGCGCCGAGCGTGTACGGGCCGGTGGCCACCGCGGTGCAGGCCGCCGTGGCCGTCGCCGGCGGGGGATCGCTGCGGTTCACCGTCTGGCTGTGGCAGCTCGTCTCGGGAGCCGGCTTCCTCACGGTCGCCCTGCTGCTCGACCGGTTGGCGGGCGCGGATCCGCGGCGGCGCGGCAGGGTGGCGGTGCTGTGGACGCTCAACCCGGTCCTGCTGGGGCTGCTCGTGCTCGGGGCGCACGTCGACGTCCTGGCGACGGCGCTCGCGGTGGGTGCCATCGCCCTGGTCGCCCGGCGGCCACTGGCGGCCGGTGCGCTGCTCGGCGCGGCGGTCGGGACGAAGCTGCCCTACGCCATCGTCGGGGCGGCCGCACTGTGGGGCCTGCGCCTGGCGCCGCGAGCCCGCCGGACGCGCTCGGCCGCCCTCGGGGTGGCGGGGGCCGCCGCGGTACTGGTGCCCGCCTACGCCTGGGCCGGCCCGCACGCCTTCGACCGGCTGGCCGCCGGCGCGCGGATGACCTCGGTGGCTACCCCGTGGCGGGCCGTGGTCCGCTGGATCGGCGACGGCCCGGGCCAGGCCGGTCCCGTCCCGGTGAGCTGGATCGCCCTGGCGCTGGCGGCCGGGCTGTCCGTGCTGGCCTGGCGACGGGTGGCCGCGCTGCCTGCGGCACAACCGGACGCGGTCACCGCCGACGTCGTGCGCGCCACGCTGGCGGGCGCGGTGGCCTGGGCCGTGACCGCTCCCTACTCGCTGCCCTGGTACGACGCGATGGTGTGGGCGCCGCTCGCCCTGGTCGGCCCGTCCGCCCTGGATCTTCTGCTGCTCGGTCGACTGGGCGTCCTCACGCTCGCCTACGTCCCGGGTCGGGTGGTGGGGCTCACCCCGGTGGTCGAGCGGGTGACGCTGGGATTCCGCCGCTACGTCGCCCCCGTGGTGGGCCTCGGCGTCGTGGTCGGGACCGTCGCCTGGGCGCGCGGCGGCGGACGGTCAGGCGGCGGACCGTCAGGCGGCCCGCGGTCAGGCCACGGGCGCCCGCAGCTCGGCCGGGCCGGCGCCCACTGCCTGCCCGGTCGCGGCCGCAGCTGCCGCCGCGACGAGGCGGTCGAGGGCAGCGGGGTCGAGGCCGGGGACACCGAACCGGGCCACGACTCGTAGCGGCATGTCCCCCGCCATCGACATCGCGGCCTCGTCGAGGGGCATCGCCGCGGCCTGGGCCGCCAGCAGGGCGGCGACCATCGGCCCGCCCACCGGGTGCGCCAGCCACTCCGCCACCGTCGACCACTCGGTGAGCTCGCCCCACAGCGGCTCCCCGACGACGTCGACGGTGACCTGGCCGTGCAGGTCGCGTGACGAGGACCCGACCGACACGACGAACTGCCCGCCCTCCAGCACCCAGCGCCGCAGCCCGGGGTGCCAGTAGGAGAAGTCCCGGGCGGTGAGCGCGAACGACACCTCCCGGGACTCCCCGGGGTCGAGCGGGACCCGCGCGAACGCCTTCAGCTCCCGCGCGGGTCGCACGACGGCCGCCTGCGGGTCCCCGACGTACACCTGGACGACCTCCGTGCCGGCCACCGGACCCGTGTTGGTCACCGTCGCCCGGACCAGCACGCCGAGCTCCGACCCCGTGCCGGTGAGCTCGGCGGTCACGCCGGTGCAGGCGAACGTCGTGTAGCTGAGCCCGAACCCGAACGGGTAGGCGACGTCCGTCTGCCGGGTGTCGTACCAGCGGTAGCCGACGAGCACACCCTCGCCGTACCGCACGTGGCTCGCCTCGCCCGGGAAGTTGCCGAACGCCGGGGTGTCCACCAGCCGGTGCGGGATCGTCTCGGCGAGCCGGCCCGACGGACTGCGCACGCCGAGCAGCAGGTCGACCACGGCGCCGGCGCCGGCCTGGCCGCCGAGCCACGCCTCGAGGATCGCCGGGGCCTGGTCCTGCCACTGCGACACCGTGACGACGCCGCCGTTGGCGAGCACGACCACCACCCGGTGGTTCACCGCGGCGACCGCGGCGAGGGTGGCCAGCTGGTTGGCCGGCAGGTCCAGGGTCGTGCGGTCGTAGCCCTCCGACTCCGCGGGCGCGGGCAGGCCGAGGAAGGCCAGCACGGTGCCGGCGTGCCGGGCCAGCTCGACCGCCTCGACGCGCAGGGCCTCGTCGTCGCCTGCCGGTCCGCCGTCCACCGTGAAGCCCGGGGCGAAGGCGGGTTCGGTGCCGATCGCTGCCCGCAGCTGCGTGAGCACGTCGTCCAGCCGGGTCGGGTTGACCTGCGAAGAGCCGGCGCCCTGGTACCGCGGGGTCCGGGCGAACTCCCCGATGACCGCGACGTCGGCCGCCCGCGTGCGGTCGAGCGGCAGCAGCGGCGCGCCGTCCACCGGTTCGTTGCGCAGCAGCACGGCCCCGGCGGCCGCGGCCTCCCGGGCCAGCGCGTGGTGCGCGTCCAGGTCGACGTCCGCCGGGTCGGCCGGCGCCGGCAGGGTCCGCGCGACCAGGTGCAGCACGCGGCGCGCCGCCTGGTCGAGGACCTCCTCGGCCAGCGCGCCGGCGCGGACCGCGGCGACGACCTCCGCGTCGGTGGCGCCGCCGGTGCCCGGCATCTGCAGGTCCAGCCCGGCGGCCAGCGCGGCCGCGCGGTCGTGCACCGCTCCCCAGTCGGACATCACGAGGCCGTCGAACTCCCACTCCTCGCGGAGCACGTGCGTGAGGAGCCAGGGGTTCTGCGAGGAGTGCACGCCGTTGATCCGGTTGTAGGAGCACATCAGCGTCCAGGGCTCGGACCGGCGGACCACCCGCTCGAACCCGGCGAGGTAGATCTCCCGCAGGGTGCGCTCGTCGACGTCGACCGACACGCGCATCCGGTCCGACTCCTGGTTGTTCGCCGCGAAGTGCTTCAGCGACGTCCCCACGCCCTGGCTCTGGATGCCGTCGACGAGCGCCGCGCCGATCTCGCCGGACAGGACCGGGTCCTCGGACACGTACTCGAAGTTGCGCCCGCACAGCGGACTGCGCTTGATGTTGATGCCCGGGCCGAGGAGCACGGCGACCTGCGCGGCCCGGGCCTCCCGCCCGAGCGCCTCCCCGACCCGGTGCACCAGCTCGGTGTCCCAGCTGGACCCCAGCGCGGCGGCGGTCGGGAAGCAGGTGGCCGGCAGGTTGGTGGAGATGCCCAGCTGGTTGTCCCCACCCGCCTGGCGGCGCACCCCGTGCGGCCCGTCCGTGACGGTGACGGACGGGACACCGGCGCGCTCGACCGGCTGGGTGTTCCAGAAGTCGAGGCCGGACGTCAGCGACGCCTTCTCCTCGAGGGTGAGCTCGGACAGGATGCGTTCGACGTCGAACAGGTTCACGGCGGGACTTCCTCGTCAGGAGCAGCAGGGTCCCGATGAGGATAGCCACGGGTGGCGACGGCTCGGCCGGGTCCGCGGCAGGCGGCGCGGCGCCGGCCAGGACCCCACCGGCGACGGCCTCAGTCGATGTCCAGGACCACCGGGACGTGGTCGGAGGCGCCCTTGCCCTTGCGCTCGACGCGCTCGATCGCCACGCCGGTGACCCGGCGGGCCAGCGCCGGGGACGCCCAGGCGAAGTCGATCCGCATGCCCTCGTTGCGCGGGAACCGCAGCTGCTGGTAGTCCCAGTACGTGTAGACGTGCTCGTCGGGCACGTGCACGCGGGTGACCTCGGTGTATCCGGCGTCGGCGAACGCGGCGAACGCGGCGCGCTCCTGCGGCGTCACGTGGGTGTGTCCGGCGAACACCTCGATGTCCCACACGTCGGTGTCCAGCGGGGCGACGTTCCAGTCGCCGACCAGGGCCACCTGCGCCTGCGGATCCGTAGCGAGCCAGTCCGCCGCGGCCCGCCGCAGGGCGTCCAGCCAGGCGAGCTTGTAGGTGAAGTGCGGGTGGTCGATCTCCCGGCCGTTCGGCACGTACAGGCTCCACACCCGGACCCCGGCACAGGTGGCGGCCAGCGCCCGCGCCTCGTCGACCGCCTCGTCGCCCCAGGTGGGCTGACCCGGGAAGCCTGCCTGCACGTCGGCGAGCCCGACCCGGGACACCACGGCGACCCCGTTCCACTGGTTGGTCCCCACGGCCGCCACCTGGTAGCCGGCCGCCTCGAACGGCTCGCGGGGGAACTGGTCGGCCGTGCACTTGGTCTCCTGCAGCGCCAGCACATCCGTACCGGTCCGGTCCAGGAAGGTCAGCACGCGGTCCACCCGGGCCCGTGCGGAGTTGACGTTCCAGGTCGCCAGACGCATGGACGGCACGCTACCCGGCGCCGGTCGCACCGGGGTCGGCGCACGGTCGGCACCGGGACCGCCGGGCTGGGACAACCGCCGGCGCATCCGTAGGGTGGCGTCATGGGAACCGCACTGGTGACCGGGGCAAGCTCCGGTCTGGGTCTGGAGTTCGCCTGGCAGCTGGCCACCGCCCAGCACGACGTCGTGCTCGTCGCCCGCGACGAGGCGCGCCTGACCAGGCTGGCCGCTCAGCTGCACGCCGCCGCGGGGGTTCGTGCGGAGGTGCTCCGCGCGGACCTGGCCGATCGCGCGGACGTTGAGCGGGTGGCGGACCGGCTGCGCGCCGACGAGCGTCCGGTGGGGCTGCTGGTGAACAACGCGGGTTACGCCCTCGGCCAGCGGTTCGTCGGTGGGGACCTCGCTGCGGAGGAGAGGGCCCTCGAGGTCATGGTCCGGGCCGTCCTCGTCCTGTCGCACGCCGCGACCGGCGCCATGGTGCCGCGCGGCCGGGGCGCCGTGCTCAACGTGGCCTCGGTGGCCGCGCTGCTGGCCTCCGGCACGTACTCCGCGCACAAGGCCTGGGTGCGTTCGTTCACCGAGGGCCTGGCCGTGGAGCTGGCCGGTACGGGGGTGACGGCCACCGCACTGAGCCCCGGGTTCGTGCGCACCGAGTTCCACTCGCGGGCGCACCTGGACGTCGGCGCCTATCCGAGCATCGCCTGGCTGCGGCCGGAGGACGTGGTCGCCACCGCGCTCGCCGACGTGCGGCGGGGCGCGGTGCTGTCGACGCCCAGCGTGCGGTACCGGCTCGCCGTCGGCGCGGCCCGGCTCGCCCCGCGCTCCGCGGTGCGAGCGCTGGGCCGGCTGCGGGGGATGATCGAGCTGCCGCGATGAGCCCCGCCGCCGCCCCGCGCGACCAGTTGCGGGACCTCATCGTCGAGCTGGCCGTCGTGCGCGGGCGGGTCACCCTGTCCTCGGGCCGGGCGGCCGACTACTACGTCGACCTGCGGCGGGTGACCCTGCACCACCGCGGGGGCCCGCTGGTCGGGCACGTGCTGCTCGACCGCCTGGAGGAGGTCGGCCTGGGCACGGCGGAGGTGGACGCCGTCGGTGGCCTCACCCTTGGCGCCGACCCGGTGGCGCTGGCGCTGCTGCACGCCGCAGCCTCCCGCGGGCAGGACCTCGACGCGTTCGTGGTGCGCAAGGAGGCCAAGGCGCACGGCATGCAGCGACGCATCGAGGGCCCGGACCTCGCCGGGCGGCGGGTGGTGATCTGCGAGGACACCTCCACGACCGGGTCGTCGCCGATCACCGCGCTGCAGGCGGCGCGGGAGGCGGGCGCGCAGGTGCGCGGGGTCGCGGTGATCGTCGACCGGCAGACCGGCGCCCGCGAACGGATCGAGGCGCTGGGGGTGCCCTACCACGCGCTGTTCGGGCCGGCGGACCTCGGTCTGGCGTGACCGCGGCCGACCCGCGCACCGGTGCGGTCAGCGCACGCTGAGCTCCACCCGCGCGAGGTCCGGCTCCGGGAAGGACGGGTCGTGCAGGTGCGGTAGCCAGTGCAGCAGCGGGTCGGCCAGGGTGAGGTCCGCGCGGACCAGACCGGCCTCGCCCATCCGGTGCAGGCGTTGCTGCACGCCTGACGGGCTGTAGCCGATCCGGTGGGCGATCTCGGCCGGGTCGTGCGGGTAGCCGCCCAGGCAGGACAGCGCGACGAGCAGCCGGTGCACCTCCTCACCGGTGTCGGCCGGGTCGACGTCGTGGCGGATGCCGGCGTGCAGCCGCTGGATGAGGGCGGCGCTCACCGCGCCGGTGTCCCGGTACTCCGCGATCGCGCGGGGGAAGCCGCCGTGGTGCAGGAACTCCGTGCGCAGCGTGCGGGTGGGCCGCCCAGGGCTGGCCAGCAGGGTCTCCGCGAGCGTGAGCGGCCCGACCCGGTGCACCGCCCCGGCCCGGCGACCGTGGTCGGAGAGGAAGAACTGCATAGCCCACGGGGTGTCCTCCTGGACCGAGCCGGTGGCCACCAGCTCGTCGGCCCGGAGCACGGGGGAGACCTCCCGTAGCAGCAGCGACCAGGCGTCGACGCTGGTGAGCTCGTCGACCACCCACAGCCGAGGGCCGTCGCCCGGTGGCACCCCGTACATCTGGGGGGCGGTGAGGATCCGGCGCAGGTCGGAGCGGGGCAGGTCGGGCCGGCCCTGGCCGGGAACGTCCGCCTCGACGGGGACGAGCACGACGCCGCCCAGCGCGCTGCCGGGCTCGGAGAGCACCCGCCGGACGAGGTCCTTCACGGCCGTGGTCTTCCCCGAGCAGCGCGGTCCGACGACGAGCGTGACGTCTCCCGGCCGGCGGGTCCGCGCGACGTCGGCCAGCAGCCCGCCGGTCGGCGCGTCGGGGTGGTCGACGGGGTGTCGGGCGCGCTCCGTGAGGTCGGGGTCGTCGTCGACCCAGGCGAGCCGCTCACGCGCCTGCCACCACGGGTTCGCGCGGCGCAACAGTGCCGTCAGCGCATCCCGGTCCATGGGCTGAGCCTTGCTGTCGGCGGCGTCCTCGGCGCGGGACGAAGGGCCTCAGGCGGGGACCAACGTCCTCCGGCGTGGGTTCAGACCAGCGCGACGAGGTCCGCGATGGAGTCGACGACGTGGGTCGGACGGAACGGGAAGGACTCGATGTCGCGGGCCTTGCGGGTGGACCCGGTGAGCACCAGGTAGGTCTCCAGGCCCGCCTCGATGCCGGCGACGATGTCGGTGTCCATCCGGTCACCGACCATGACGGTGGTCTCGGAGTGCGCGTCGATCCGGTTGAGCGCCGAGCGGATCATCATCGGGTTCGGCTTGCCGACGAAGTACGGGTTGCGGCTGGTGGCCGCGGTGATCATCGCGGCGACGGCGCCGGTGGCGGGCATGTCGCCCTCGGCGCTGGGCCCGGTGACGTCCGGGTTGGTCGCGATGAACCGCGCGCCGGACTGCACGAGCCGGATCGCGCGGGTGATCGCCTCGAAGGAGTACGTCCGGGTCTCGCCGAGGACCACGAAGTCGGGCCGGGTCTCGGTGAGCGTGTAGCCGGCCTCGTGCAGCGCGGTCGTCAGGCCCGCCTCCCCGATCGCGTACGCCGAGCCGCCGGGCATCTGGTCCACCAGGAACTGCGCCGTGGCCAGGGCGGACGTCCAGATCGCCGGTTCCGGCAGGTCGATGCCGGCCTCGGCGAGCCGGGCCGCGAGGTCGCGGGGCGTATAGATGGAGTTGTTGGTGAGCACGAGGAAGGGGCGGGCGCGGTCCTGCAGGGCGCGGACGAACTCGACCGCGCCGGGGATCGCCGTGCCCTCATGGACCAGCACGCCGTCCATGTCGCACAGCCAGCTGTGGATGTCGCGGGTCACGACTCGAGCGTATCGGCCTGCTCGGCCCCGACGGCGACGTCCGGCTCGGCGCGCGCGCCGGCCCGGGCCGACCGTGCACGGGACCGACCACGCAGCGCCTCGACGGCGATCGGCACGAGGGACAGGGCGACCACCAGGACCAGGAGGATCTCGATGTTGGCCTTGACGAACGCCACGTTGCCCAGCGCGTAGCCCAGCAGCGTCACACCGACCACCCAGCTGAGGCCGCCGACCGCATTGAACGACACGAAGGTCCGGTAGGGCATCCGTGCCACCCCGGCGACCACCGCCGCGTAGGTGCGCACGAACGGCACGAAGCGGGCGATCACGATCGTGCGTCCGCCGTACCGCGTGAAGTAGTCGTTGGTCTGCTCGATGTACTTGCGCTTGAAGAACCGCGAGTCGGGGCGGTCGAGCAGGCGACGCCCGCCTCGTCGCCCGATCAGGTAGGCGGTCTGGTCCCCGGCGAACGCGGCGGCGAACAGCAGCAGGCACAGCAGCCACAGCGGGAAGTGCAGGGACTCCTGCGCAACGAGCGCGCCGGCGGTGAACAGCAAGGAGTCGCCCGGCAGGAACGGGAACAGCAGCCCGGTCTCGACGAAGACGGCGATCGCGATGCCGAGGATGGCGTAGGAGCCGAACGAGGAGATGAGGTGGTCGGGGTTCAGAAAGCTGGGCCCGAGCGCCGGCACGGTCCCGACTGCGGGCAGGATGGCCGCGAGGGCCGAGGTCAGCACTCCCCCAGAATACGCACCCGGCTGGGACGAGGCCGGGGAGAACCTGGGTACAGCCCGTGAAGGACGACCCGCCCGCGAGGGACCGACGTCCCGGACGGATGGGCAGGACGTCCCTGGGGCCGAGCGGCCCTGCCGTGACAGACTCGGCGGCGAGACAGACCCCTTCCCAGGTGCAGGAGAACTATCGATGCCCATCGCAACCCCCGAGGTGTACGTCCAGCTGATCGACCGGGCGAAGGCAGGCGGCTTCGCCTACCCGGCCGTCAACGTCACCTCCTCCCAGACGGTCACCGCCGCCCTGCAGGCTTTCGCCGAGGCGGAGAGCGACGGCATCATCCAGGTCTCCGTCGGCGGGGCCGAGTACGCCTCCGGCTCGACGGTGAAGGACCGGGTGGCGGGGTCGCTGGCGCTGGCCGCCTACGCGCGGGAGGTCGCCAAGAACTACCCGGTGACCGTGGCGCTGCACACCGACCACTGCGCCAAGCAGAACCTCGACTCCTGGGTCCGCCCGCTGCTGGCCCTGGAGGCCGAGCAGGTCAGGGCCGGCGGCCTGCCGACCTTCCAGTCCCACATGTGGGACGGCTCCTCGGTCCCGCTGGGGGAGAACCTCGTCATCGCCACGGAGCTGCTCGAGCTGTCCCAGGCGGCACGCACCATCCTCGAGATCGAGGTCGGTGTGGTCGGCGGCGAGGAGGACGGCCACGCCGCCGAGATCAACGAGAAGCTCTACACGACGCCTGCCGACGGCCTGGCGACCGTGCGTGCGCTCGGCACGGGCGAGAAGGGCCGCTATCTCACGGCGCTGACCTTCGGCAACGTGCACGGCGTGTACAAGCCCGGCGCCGTGAAGCTGCGGCCGGGGATCCTCGGCGAGATCCAGCAGGTCGTCGGCGACGCGGTGGGCCAGCCCAAGCCCTTCGACCTGGTGTTCCACGGCGGTTCGGGGTCCTCCCCCGAGGAGATCGCCGAGGCCGTCTCGCACGGGGTCATCAAGATGAACATCGACACCGACACGCAGTACGCGTTCACCCGCCCGGTCGCCGGCCACATGTTCACCCAGTACGACGGCGTCCTCAAGGTCGACGGCGAGGTGGGCAACAAGAAGGCCTACGACCCTCGGGCCTGGGGCAGGCTGGCCGAGGCCGGCATGGCGGCCCGGATCGTCCAGGCCTGCCAGCAGCTGGGCTCCGCGGGTCACCGGATGGTCTGAGCAGCCCGACACGCCGCAGCAGCCGAGCCGGGCTCGGCCGGCACCGAGCCGGCTCAGTCGGTGTCGTCGTCGGCGATGTCCAGCAGCTCGCCGATCCGGGTGGCCTCGAGCAGGAAGCGCACCGTGGGCGGCACCCGGAGCAGGCGGACCGGCTGCCCGCTGCGGGTCGCCAGCCGGGCGAGGAACGCCACGCCCGAGGAGTCCATGAACGTCACGTGGTGGGCGTCGACCTCGATCGGGACACCGGCTCGCTCGGCCTCGGCGGTCGCCTCCTGCAGATCTGCGCCGAGATCGGCGTCGACCTCCCCCGACAGCACGATCCGGGTGCGCCCGGGCTGCAGGATCACCTGGACAGCTCCCGGCTCGCCCGGCTCGGGCACCGGCCCGACGGCCGGAGCGGCGACACCGGCGACCGAGGTCCCGGGGTCGGGTACCGCCGATCCGCCGAGGTCCGCGTCGGGCGGCCCGTCGACCTCGTCGGGACCGTGCGCCGTGGGGCTGTTGGCGTCGCTCACAGCACTCCTTTCCTGCGGGGCACCCGTCGCCCCCCCGTGGTGCTGTCCGCGCGGCCGCGCCGACCTGCTGCGCACGCTAGACGATCCGAGGTGGTCCCGGTCAACTCCTCCGGCTGGGGGGCGGCGCCGACCGTTCGATACCCTGCCGGGGGAACGGGGTCCTGCCGCCCGTCTCCCGCGGTGCTGCTGCCACCCGACCCGGTGCGGTACCCGACCGGCAGGCAGAGGGGACGTGGTGGACGATGCCCGCGGTCGTGGTGCTCGGTGCACAGTGGGGTGACGAGGGCAAGGGCAAGGCGACCGACCAGCTCGGCTCCCGGATCGACTACGTCGTCAAGTTCAACGGCGGCAACAACGCCGGGCACACCGTCGTGGTGGGCGGCGAGCGGTACGCCCTGCACCTGATCCCGTCGGGCATCCTCACCCCGGGGGTGACCCCGGTGATCGGCAACGGCGTGGTCATCGACCTGGAGGTCCTCGTCGAGGAGATGGATGCGCTGGCCGCCCGGGGCGTCGACACCTCGACGCTGCTGCTGTCCTCGGCGGCGCACATCATCCCGCCGTACAACCGGACCCTGGACCGGGTCACCGAGCGCTTCCTCGGCGACCGCCGGATCGGCACGACGGGCCGGGGCATCGGGCCCACCTACGCGGACAAGATCAGCCGGGTCGGCATCCGGGTGCAGGACCTGTTCGACGAGCACATCCTGCGGCAGAAGGTCGAGGCGGCCCTGGAGCAGAAGAATCAGCTGCTGGTCAAGGTGTACAACCGGCGCGCCATCACGGTCGACGAGACCATGGACGCCCTGCTGCGCGACGCCGACCGGCTACGTCCCCTGGTCGCGGACACGCCGCTGGTGCTCAACCGCGCGCTCGACGAGGGCAGGACGGTCGTCTGCGAGGCCGGTCAGGCCACCATGCTCGACGTCGACCACGGCACCTACCCGTTCGTCACCTCCTCCTCGGCCACGGCCGGCGGTGCGTGCACGGGCGCCGGGATCGGGCCCACCCGCATCGACCGGGTCATCGGGGTGGCCAAGGCGTATGTCACCCGGGTCGGTGAGGGCCCCTTCCCCACCGAGCTGTTCGACGACGACGGCGAGTGGCTGCGCGCCCGGGGCGGTGAGTTCGGCACGACCACCGGCCGGCCCCGGCGCACCGGGTGGTACGACGCCGTGGTCGCCCGCTATGCCAGCCGCGTCAACGGGCTCACCGACCTGGTGCTCACCAAGCTGGACGTCCTCACCGGCCGGGAGCGGGTGCCGGTGGCGGTCGCCTACGACGTCGACGGGCAGCGCGTCGATCAGATGCCGACCGACCAGGGCGCGTTCCACCACGCCCGGCCGGTCTACGAGCAGCTCGACGGGTGGGACGAGGACATCACCGGCGCCCGCGAGTTCGCGGACCTGCCGGCCGCGGCCCAGCGGTACGTGCTGGCCCTGGAGGAGATGTCCGGGACCCGCGTCTCGGCGATCGGCGTCGGTCCCGGCCGGGAGGCGACCATCCTGCGCCACGACCTGCTCGGCTGAGACGGCCGCCGCTAGGGTTGCTGACCGTGCAGGTCCTCGTCCTCGGCGCCGGTGGGCGTGAGCACGCCCTGGCCCGGGCGCTGCGGCTGGACCCGCAGGTGGACGCCGTGCACGTCGCCCCGGGCAACCCGGGGACCGCCGGTCCGGCCACCAACCACACGGTGGACCTCGCCGACCGGGACGCGGTGGCCCGGCTCGCGGTGCGGCTCGGGGTGGACCTCGTGGTCGTCGGCCCGGAGGCGCCGCTCGTCGCCGGCGTGGCCGACACCATCCGCGCGGCCGGTGTGCCGGTGCTGGGCCCGGGGGCCGACGCGGCCCGGTTGGAGGGGTCGAAGGCGTTCGCCAAGGAGGTCATGGCCGCCGCTGGGGTGCCGACGGCGCGGGCAGTGGTCGTCGACCGGCCGGCCGACCTGCCCGCCGCGCTGGACGCCTTCGGTGCGCCGTACGTCGTCAAGGACGACGGGCTGGCCGCCGGCAAGGGTGTCGTCGTCACCGCGGACCGGGCCGAAGCCCTCGCGCACGGCACGGCGTGTCTGGGACGTGCGGGCGGTCGCGTCGTCGTGGAGGAGTTCCTCGACGGACCCGAGGTCTCCGTGTTCGTGCTGTCCGACGGCACGACGGTCCTCCCGCTGGCGCCGGCGCAGGACTTCAAACGGGCGCTGGACGGTGACGCCGGGCCGAACACCGGGGGGATGGGCGCGTACTCCCCGCTGCCGTGGGCACCCCCCGACCTCGTCGACCAGGTGGTCGGCCGGGTTGCGCGGCCGACCGTCGAGGAGATGGCCCGGCGGGGCAGCCCGTTCGTCGGGGTGCTGTACTGCGGGCTGGCGCTCACCTCGCACGGGCTGCGGGTCGTGGAGTTCAACGCCCGGTTCGGCGACCCGGAGACACAGGTGGTGCTGGCCCGGCTGGCCACGCCGCCGGCCGCGGTGCTGCTGGCGGCGGCCACCGGTGGGCTGGCGCAGCTGGCGCCGCTGCGCTGGCGGGACGAGGCAGCGGTGACCGTGGTCATCGCCGCCCACGGGTACCCGGGACCGGTGCGCTCCGGGGACCCGGTCACCGGGATCACCGAGGCCGAGTCGGTGCCAGGTGTGCACGTGCTGCACGCCGGCACGGCGCTGGCGGCCGACCCGGCCGGCGGTGCGCCGATGCTCGTCTCGGCGGGGGGTCGGGTGGTCTCGGTCGTCGGGACGGGAGCGGACCTGGTCGCGGCGCGCGCTGCGGCCTACGCCGGGGTGGCGCGGATCGGCCTGGCCGGGTCCCACCACCGGGCGGACATCGCCTTGCGGGCGGCCCGGGGCGAAGACCTCGACGCCGTGCCGGGGGCGGTGGGCGGTGCCGGGGTCGGCGACCGGGCCGGCGCCGGGCCGGGGGAGCAGCCATGACGCCATCGGTGGGCGCGCCGACACTGCCCGGCTGGGCGCACCGGTCCTCGGGCAAGGTGCGCGACCTGTACACCCCGGACGGCTCTGCCGCGGGTCGGGCCGCGCGGACAGCGCTGGGAGACGTGCTGCTCGTCGTCGCGAGCGACCGGATCAGCGCCTTCGACCACGTGCTGTCGCCGGAGGTGCCCGGGAAGGGCACGGTGCTCACGCAACTGAGCCTGTGGTGGTTCGAGCAGCTTGCGGACCTGGTGCCGACCCACGTGGTGAGCACCGACGTGCCGCGAGCAGTCCAGGGGCGGGCCATGGTCTGCCGCCGGCTGGACATGGTGCCGGTGGAGTGCGTGGCCCGGGGCTACCTCACCGGCTCCGGGCTGGCCGAGTACCGGGTCACCGGCGCGGTCACGGGTATCCGGCTGCCGGCTGGTCTGGTGGACGGGTCGCGGCTGCCCGAGCCGATCTTCACCCCGGCGACCAAGGCGCCGCTCGGCGAGCACGACGAGAACGTGCCGTTCGCGGTGGTGGCCGAGCGGTGGGGCCAGGAGACCGCCGGCCGGCTGCGCGAGCTCACGCTGCTGGTGTACGCACGAGCCGAGGGGATCGCCCGGCAGCGCGGGATCATCCTCGCCGACACCAAGCTCGAGTTCGGCACGGACCCGGGCACCGGCCTGCTGACCCTCGGCGACGAGGTGCTCACCCCCGACTCCTCACGGTTGTGGCCCGCGGAGGCCTGGGCGCCCGGCCGCCCGCAGCCGTCCTTCGACAAGCAGGCCGTGCGCGACTGGCTCACCTCCTCGGCGTCCGGCTGGGACCGGACCGGGGGTCAGCCGCCGCCACCGCTGCCGGACGAGGTCGTCGCCCGCACCCGGGCCCGCTACCTCGAGGTGTTCGAACGGCTCACGGGCCGGGCGCTGGAGCTCTGAGCGACGGTGCGGGACACGGATGGGGCGCTGCTCCTCACCGGCGTCCGTCGGGTCGGCCTGCCGGGACCGGTGCAGGTCCTCGTGCGCGACGGCCGGATCGATCGGGTCGGTCCCGACCTCCGCGCGGCGGCAGGTCCCACGGCGGAACGGGTCGACCTGGACGGCCGGGTCGTCGTCCCCGGGCTGTGGGACCAGCACACGCACATGACGCAGTGGGCGCTGACCCGGCGTCGGCTGGACCTCTCGGGGGCCACCAGCGCAGCGGCGGCCGTCGCGATGGTCGCTGCCCGGCTGCGGGACCAGCCGCCGCCGGCCGGCCAGGCACTGGTCGGCGCCGGTTTCCGGGACGGGCTGTGGCCGGACCGGCCGACCGCGCAGGCGCTGGACGCCGTGGCCGACGAGGTGCCCGTCGTCCTCGTGTCGGGCGACCTGCACGCCGCGTGGCTGTCCACCGCCGGCCTGCGCCGGGTCGGCGCCGACCCGCACGGGCCCGCGGTGCTGCGGGAGCGGGACTGGATGGCGCGGGGCGGTGCGTTGGACACCGTGGCTCCCGCGACGGCAGACGCCTGGGTCGACGACGCCGCCCGGCAGGCCGCCCGACGCGGCGTGGTGGGCGTGGTCGACTATGAGATCGCCGACAACCTGGCTGCCTGGCGCCGCCGCGTCGCGGCGGGCACCCGCGCGCTGCGGGTGCGGGCGGGCGTGTGGGCGCCGACCCTGGACCGTCCGGTGGGCGAGGGGCTGCACAGCGGTGACACGGTCGTCGGCACGCACGGGTTGCTCCAGCAGGGGTCGCTGAAGGTCATCCTCGACGGTTCGCTGAACACGCGGACCGCGTACTGCGTCGACCCGTACCCGGCCACCGCCGAGAGTGCCGACGGACGCTCGGCTGCCGCCGGGAGTGCCGACGCGTCGCGCGGGGTGCTGTCCATCCCGCCGGAGGAGCTGCGGGCCCTCCTGACCCGGGCGCGCGTGCACGGGATCACGTGCGCCGTGCACGCCATCGGCGACGCCGCGGTCACCCTGGTGCTCGACGCGTTCGAGGCGACCGGCGCCCGCGGGACCGTCGAGCACGCCCAGTTGCTGGCCTGGGCCGACGTGCCGCGATTCGCGGCGCTGGGGTTGACGGCGAGTGTCCAGCCGGAGCATGCCGTGGACGACCGCGACGTGGCCGAGCGGTACTGGCCCGGACGGACGGACCGGGCGTTCGCGCTCGCCGCGCTGCACCGGGCGGGCGTGCCGCTGGTGCTCGGGTCCGACGCGCCGGTCGCCCCGCTGGACCCGTGGGCGGCCATCGCCGCAGCGGTGACCCGGACCCGGGACGGGCGCGCACCGTGGCACCCGGAGCAGTGCCTCGATCTGGTCACGGCGCTGGCGGCGGCCGTGGACGGGCGGCCCCTGACGCTGGCCCCCGGCGGCCCGGCGGACCTGGCCGTGCTCGATGCCGATCCGCTGGCGCTGGTCGACCGCGACGACCCGGTGCGCACGTCGGACGCGCTGCGTGCCATGCCCGTCGCCGCGACGCTGCTCGCCGGCCGCTGGACGCACCGGGCCCTGTGAACCACGGTGTCGGGCGGGCCCGGTCGACTCGGTACGCTGGCGGCTGCCCCGTCGTGCGCCGAGCGAGGAGAGTCCCGTGGGACGAGTGGTCGTCGATGTGATGCCCAAGCCGGAGATCCTCGACCCGCAGGGCAAGGCGGTCGCGGCCGCCCTGCACCGCCTGGGCGAGGGCACCTTCGTCGGGGTGCGCCAGGGCAAGCGGTTCGAGCTGGAGGTCGACGGTCCGGTGACTCCTGAGGTGATCGCCGCCGCGACCCGGGCCGCGAGCACACTGCTGTCGAACCCCGTGATCGAGGACGTGGTGCGGGTCGCCGACCTGGCTGTGGTGACGCAGTGACCCGCATCGGGGTCGTCACCTTCCCCGGCACGCTGGACGACCGCGACGCGGCCCGCGCGGTGCGGCTCGCCGGCGGTACCCCGGTCCCCTTGTGGCATGGCGACGCCGATCTGCACGGGGTGGACGCCGTCGTGCTGCCGGGCGGCTTCTCCTACGGCGACTACCTGCGCGCCGGCGCGATCAGCGCCTTCGCCCCGGTGATGGGCGAGGTGGTGGATGCGGCGCGTCGAGGGCTGCCGGTGCTGGGCATCTGCAACGGGTTCCAGGTGCTCACCGAGGCTCACCTGCTGCCCGGCGCGATGATCACCAACGAGCAGCTCCGGTTCGTCTGCCGCGAGCAGGAGCTCAGCGTGGAGAACGTCACCACGGCCTGGACCGGGGACTTCATGCCGGGCCAGCGGATCACCGTCCCGCTGAAGAACCAGGACGGTCAGTACGTGGCCGACGAGGCCACCCTCGACGAGCTCGAGGGCGAGGGCCGGGTGGTGTTCCGCTACCAGGGCGCCAACCCCAACGGGTCGCGTCGGGACATCGCCGGCGTGACGGATGCGCGCGGCCGGGTGGTGGGGCTCATGCCGCACCCCGAGCACGCGGTGGAGCCGGGCTTCGGGCCCGACGGGCCCGTCGGCCCCCGGACGGGGACCGACGGGCTCGCGGTGTTCACCTCGGTGCTGCACGCACTCGTGTCCTGAGCCGTACCGGAGCGGGCCTCACGGCTCGGTGCCGGGCACCCCCTCGCCGGCGCCGAACTCCTCCATCGCCAGCAGCGGCCGGACCCGCTGCTGGACGTCCCGGGTGGAGAACGCCCGCTGCAGCAGGCCGTCGGCGAGCACGTTGCCCAGGGCGCCCATGATCATCCCCTGGTCCAGCGCGAGGTACCGCTCGGCGACCGTGCCGGACCGGACGGCGACGGAGTCGTAGAAGCCGCCCGCCCCGTAGGCGCCCAGCTTCTGCTCGATGCCGCGCAAGTTGTCCATCGCCTGCCGCGGTGCATAGGGCAGGGCAAGGAAGGAGGCGTGCGGGGTGACGATGCCGTCGCCGAACGTCGGGTTCGGGTTGGTCGCGTCCCGGCAGCCCGGGTAGCCGGCGTCGACGTTGGTCTGCTCGCGGTCCGACGGGTAGCCGCCCGGGTCCATCCCGATCGCGTCGACGCCGTACACGCCGTACCCGCCGAACGGGTTGCTGGCCGGAGAGAATCCCCAGTAGCCGTATCCCGCCTCGATCATCCCGTGCTCGATCTGTGCCCGGACGGCCAGCGGGTGGTTGACCCCCCAGCTGCGCGGGCCCCAGGAAGCCTCCGGGACGAACAGGTCCGGCATGAGCTCCTCGAACATGTCGCCGCCCCAGGTGGGCACGATCCGCATGCCGCGGTAGGTGTACGCCCCTTCGAAGACCTGCTGACCCAGGTACGTCCGCGTCTGGCCGACCGGCCGCTGCTCGAGCCAGGACCAGTCGCAGGACGCGGGGAAGGTGCGGTTCGTGGCGAAGTAGTGCCCGGCCGGGATCTGCCCGGCGGCGATCCCGATGTAGCTGGCGATCCTCGGCTCGGAGTCGAGGATGTCGTAGTGGTTGCAGGTGAACAGCACCGGCGAGCCGGCAACCTGGCCGGGGACGGAGCACTGCCCCTCGGCGGGCGGGTCGACCCAGAACCCGCCGCGCAGCTGGCCGGGACGCTCGCCACCGAACTGCTGGGCGTCGTAGAACGCCCCGAAGTTCATGTCTCGCAGGATGCTGTCGGCCTGGTGCCGGACGGCGGGCTCGGTGGTGCGCACCACGCGCAGCGCCGCGGCCAGCCAGCCGTTGTCGACGCTGGACAGGAACGGGTAGACGGTCTCGCCGTCCGGGAAGGCGGTGAGCTTCGTCCCGGTTCCCTCGTCGTACCAGTTGTAGAACATCCCGCTCGGCTCGTGGCGCTCGAGGCCGGCAACGGTGCGCAGGGTCTGCCGCAGACGCGCTCGAGCCTCGTGACCGGACACCAGGCCGAGGTCCTCGGCGACCACGGTGCTCCACAGGTAGGCACCGATGTTCGTCGGTGACGTGTAGCCGGAGCGGGTGTCGGCGGACAGGGTGCCCTCGATGTTGTCCGCCGGCAGACCGGTGTGCTCGTCGGTCATCGCGACGAACGAGGTCCAGGTGTCGGCGGCCCAGCGGCGGAGCTCGGCCCGGTCGGACCGGGTCAACTCGGTGCCGCCCCCAGTGGCACCGACCGTCGGCGCGACGCTCGACGCGGTGGGTGGTGGTGCGGCGGTCGCTCCCGTCGCCATGGCAGGGACCAGACAGATCCCGATCAGCGCGGACACAGCGGTGTGACGTCTCATCAGTGAGCCTCTTCCCCCGTGACGCGCCCGACGGCTCGTTCCGCCGGGCTGGGACGAGCCTCACACAGCCGGCGCACAGCGCAACCGGGGGGCGCCTCACCGGGCCCGGGCCGGCGCGGAACGCACCTGAGGGCCGGTCCGTGGTGGGCCGGCCCTCAGGTGGTGTGGTGCGTGTCAGGTCAGGACTGGGCGTCCTGGGTGTCGGAGCTGTCCGAGCGCCTCTTCAGGAGGAGCAGCCCGGTTCCGGCGAGGAGCGTCAGGAGCGTGGCCAGTGCGTACGGGGCGACGTCGGCCCCGGTCGAGGCCAGTGCTCCGGCACCGGTCGGTGGGGTCCCGGCGGCCAGCACCTGGGAGGTGTAGGTCGGTGGGGTCCCTTCGGCCAGCACCTGGGAGGTGTAGGTCGGTGGGGTCCCTTCGGCCAGGACTGCGGAGCACCCGGTGGGTGCGGCGACCCCGGTGGGCAGGGTGGCCGCGGTGTGCTGGGTGGTGGTGGTGGCGGTGGTGGTCACCGGCTCGGCCCAGTCCCACGCTCCGGTGGTGGCGTTCCACACCGGGTTGGTGGTCACGGTCGTGGTGACCGTGGTGACCAGGTAGGAGCAGTCGGCGGCGGCCACGGCGCTGGTGGTGACCGTGGGCTCGGGTGGGGCCACGTAGCAGGGCGCTTCCGAGTTGGTGCCCTGGTTGCCGATGGCGCCGGCGACCGTGAAGTCCTGGGTGCGGACCTTCGAGTCGCCGTCACCGGCCAGGAAGAAGCCGTCCTGGGCGGTGGCGGTCATCGTGTAGGTGCCCGGACCGTTGAACTCGGCGTTCCAGGTGAACGTGACCCCGTCCTGCTGGGGCAGGGCCGGCAGGGCGCCCGCCGCGGTGCAGGTCGGTCCGGTGACCGTCGGCCAGACGATCGTCACCGGCGCCGGGGCGCAGTCGGCCGGCTTGATGATCGTGACCGGGTAGGTCAGTGATCCGTCGTCCTGCGGTGTCCAGCCGTCGGGCTGGTTCATCAGGTACCAGCCGTCCCGTGCGGTGGCGGTCACCGTGTAGGTGCCTGGGACCAGGTCAGTCCACGAGCCGCCGGTGATCGTGTAGTCCACGCCGTCGTTCCACGGGTGCTCGATCGCCCCGGGGGTGACGGTCTGGCTGGTGTCCGTCGGGGTGCAGACCGGTTGGGTGACGGCCAGCGTCGTGGTGACCCAGGCGGGCGCCGGGGCGCAGTCGGCCGGCTTGATGATCGTGACCTGATACGTCGCAGTGCCGTTCAAGTGACGGTGCCATCCGCTGGGCAGCGGGTGGTCCAGTACGAAGCCGTGGTCAGCCTTCGCGGTCACCGTGTAGGTGCCAGGGGTCAGGTTCGACCAGGCGCCGCCGGAGATCGTGTAGGTGATGTGCGGGGTGCTGGGCTCGGTGACCGCCCCGGGGGTGATCTCCTGGTCGGTATCCGTCGGCGTGCAGACCGGCTGGGTGACCTCGATCGGGCTGACCACGACCGCGCACGGGTAGTGGAAGCCGAGGTTGATCTCCCAGACCTTGACCTGCAGAAGCCCGTCGAATCGGTAGCCCTTCTCCGGGGTGGCCGTCACGAAGTTGTGGCCTTGTGTGCCGTTCCCGATCAGGGTGTACTGCACGCCCGGTGTGGTCGGGAGCGTGATCGAGCCGTAGGTGCCGCACTGGGTGATCGGCGTGTAGTCCGGTGCAACCGGTGTGACGACCGGGACGCACGCGAGGCGCTCCTGGGGGGTCATCGGCCGCGTGTTCGTCGTGGAGTCGGTCGCCACGGACGGCTCACCCTTGACGTAGCTCTGCGTCTGGTCGTCCCAGGTGTAGGTCCACGTCGTGACGGTGCGGGTCTGCGTGACCGTCTGGGCCGTGCAGTCCTTGGCGCCGTCGACCCACTGTCCATGCTCGACCACGGCCGGGGGCTGCACGGCGCAGCGGTCAGCGGGCGAGATGGTGAGCGTGATCGTCGCCGTCGTAGAGCTCGTGCTGGTCCAGCCGTCGGGCAGGTTGCTCAGCGCATACCCGTTGGCCGCGGTGGCGGTCACGGTGTACTTGCCGGGTGCCAGGTTCGTCGTGCCAGCCGGGGCGGAGTACGAGACGTGCTCCGTCGTCGGCAGGCTGATCGTGCCTCCGGTGAGCGTCTGTCCGGCGCCGGCCGGAGTGCAGACCTGCGGTGTGACCACCGGCGTCACGGGCGTCGCGCAGTCGAGCTGCTTCCCGATCGTGTACGTCACCGTCTTCGTCGGGGAGCCGCCGGTGGGCCCGTCAGCGAAGGCGTGCCCGTCATTGGCCTGTGCCGTCCGGGTGTGCTCGCCGGCCGTCCGGTCCGCGGGTGTCGTCCACGTGGCGTTGGCAATGGTGAAGTTCGGGACGCCGGGTGCATCACAGGCGGCGGCCGAGACGGTCACGCCGGCCGTTGCGTCCAGTGCCGGCTGAGCCGGGGGCTGGGTGCCGCAGGTGACGCTGCCCTCCCAGTGGTAGTTCGTACCAGCCACCTGGACCCACTGGTACTGGAACCACGTCCAGCCCGGCCAGTCGGTACGGGCCGTGACATTAAAGGTCTGAGCTCCCGACCACGTCCCCGTGCCGTTGTGGAAGTTGAAGGTCTTGACTTCTGACGTGGCGAGGTTCTTCACCTTGATGTTGACGTCGTTTGCCTGGCCGGCCGGGATGTCGGTGGGGTAGGTGACCGTCAGGCCGTCGCAGGTCGGTGCCGGGTACTGCCAGTTCGGGTCGAAGGACGGGGTGTTCGGCATGCAGATGATCCAGTGGGAGACGTCGGCCTGCTGCCCACCCTTGTTCAGCGGGGCGAAGTAGGGCCTACCGGCAACTGGGTTGCTATACACGACGTTCCCCGGCCCGCTGCCGTTGTCCACGGAACCGCCCTTGACGATGAGGGCGGTCGCTCCTGAGGCCTTCGCCTTGAGCGTGACGGCCTTGTTGCGGTCGGTGACCGAGCCGTATGGGCTGAAAGGCCAGTCGTCGTCGACCTTGGTGCACGTCGTGCCGGGGTACACACCCTCCCAATACGTCGTGCTGTTGTAGTTGGTCTCGTCAGGCTTGACGGTTGCCGACGCCGGGTTGGCGAGGGCGACGAATCCCAGGGCGACCAGGGCCACCGAGAGCAGGGCGGCGAGGCCCTGCTTGAGCTTGTGCATGTCGTTCTCCTTCCTTCGGAGCTGGTGGATCACCCGGCTGCGGTGCAGTGGACGTCCTGGTCGAAGATGTCGGTCCAGGCGTCCGCGCGTGCGGCCGCGGCCCCTTCCGCCGGAGATGTAGGGGGGGTGATGTGTCGTGAGGTGGCCGTGCCAGGTCGGTCGTGGTAGCGCGCCGACCCAGGGCGCCAACCGGACAAATCGGACAGAAGGGCCGACGCAGAGGAGCATCGCACAAACCGGACACATCGGACAGGGCCGTCACCCGGTCGGAGTACGGGTGAAATCACACTGTGGACGTCCTGGACGTGCCTGAGGGCCGGTCCGTGGTGGGCCGGCCCTCAGGTGGGGTGGGTGCGAGTCAGGTCAGGACAGGGTGTCCTGGGTGTCGGAGCTGTCCGAGCGCCTCTTCAGGAGGAACAGTCCTGTTCCGGCAAGGAGAGTCAGCAGTCCGGCGAGGGCGTACGGGGCGACGTCCGCCCCGGTCGAGGCCAGGGCCCGGGTCGGCGGGGTTCCGGCGGCCAGCACCTGGGAGGTGTAGGTCGGCGGGGTCCCCTGGGCGAGGACCTGTGAGGTCGGTGTGGTCGTCGGCGTCACCGGCGCCGGGGCGCAGTCGGCCGGCTTGACGATCGTGACCGGGTAGGTCAGCGATCCGTCCTCCTGCGGTGTCCAGCCGTCGGGCTGGTTCATCAGGTACCAGCCGTCCCGTGCGGTGGCGGTCACCGTGTAGGTGCCCGGGACCAGGCCGGTCCACGAGCTGCCGGTGATCGTGTAGTCCACGCCGTCGTTCCACGGGTGCTCGATCGCGCCGGTGGTGACGGTCTGGCCGGTGGCTGTGGGTGTGCACACCGGTTGGGTCACGGTCAGCGTCGTGGTGACCCACGCCGGCGCCGGGGCGCAGTCGGCCGGCTTGACGATCGTGACCGGGTAGGTCAGCGATCCGTCCTCCTGCGGTGTCCAGCCGTCGGGCTGGTTGGACAGGTACCAGCCGTCCCGTGCGGTGGCGGTCACCGTGTAGGTGCCCGGGACCAGGCCGGTCCACGAGCTGCCGGTGATCGTGTAGTCCACGCCGTCGTTCCACGGGTGCTCGATCGCGCCGGTGGTGACGGTCTGGCCGGTGGCTGTGGGTGTGCACACCGGTTGGGTCACGGTCAGCGTCGTGGTGACCCAGGCGGGCGCCGGGGCGCAGTCGGCCGGCTTGACGATCGTGACCGGGTAGGTCAGTGATCCGTCCTCCTGCGGTGTCCAGCCGTCGGGCTGGTTGGACAGGTACCAGCCGTCCCGTGCGGTGGCGGTCACCGTGTAGGTGCCCGGTTCCAGGTCGGTCCATGAGCTGCCGGTGATCGTGTAGTCCACGCCGTCGTTCCACGGGTGCTCGATCGCCCCGGGGGTGATCACCTGGTCGGTGTCCGTCGGGGTGCACACCGGTTGGGTGACGGCCAGCGTCGTGGTGACCCAGGCGGGCGCCGGGGCGCAGTCGGCCGGCTTGACGATCGTGACCGGGTAGGTCAGTGATCCGTCCTCCTGCGGTGTCCAGCCGTCGGGCTGGTTGGACAGGTACCAGCCGTCCCGTGCGGTGGCGGTCACCGTGTAGGTGCCCGGTTCCAGGTCGGTCCATGAGCTGCCGGTGATCGTGTAGTCCACGCCGTCGTTCCACGGGTGCTCGATCGCCCCGGGGGTGATCACCTGGTCGGTGTCCGTCGGGGTGCACACCGGTTGGGTGACGGCCAGCGTCGTGGTGACCCAGGCGGGCGCCGGGGCGCAGTCGGCCGGCTTGACGATCGTGACCTGATACGTCGCCTCGATGAGGATCAACTCAAGGTGAGGGAAACGCCACCCAGAAGGCTCCCATCCGCTGGGCAACGGGCGGCCCAGCCAGAAGAGGAAGTTAGCCCTGGCGGTCACCGTGTAGTCGCCCGGGACCAGGCCGGTCCACGAGTCGCCGGAGATCGTGTAGGTGATATGCGGGGTGCTGGGCTCGGTGACCGCCCCGGGGGTGATCACCTGGTCGGTGGCTGTGGGCGTGCACACCGGCTGGGTCACGGTCAGCGTCGGGGTGACCCACACCCGCCCGGGGAGAACGGGGAGACCGGGGCACTCCGAGACGTCCGGCTCAGGCTGGCCGATGTCCTCCGCCAGGACGTACGAGCGCCCCTGCGCATCGGCGAAGTACGACCCGACGCCCTGGTAGTCCGGGATCGCGTTGACGCTGACCGAGATCGGGTTGTTGCCCGTCTGAAGCCGCTCGTCTTCGCCTGGCGTGCCGACGTACTTGCAGACGAAGACCTTGTCACCGTTGCCGTTGTCGTTGTCCTTGCCGTTGCCGCCGGCTGCCGACGCCAGGCTGCCCAGGATGACCGCCGTCCTCGGCGCAGAGGTGGCGGCGAGTTCGGGCTCGGCGACCGGACCAGGCGCTGCTGCCGGCTCGATGGCGGGCGTGGGCTCGATGATCGGAGCTGCCACGGCGTCGGGCGCGGCGAGTGACGCAGGTGCTGCAGGGTCAGCCCCTGCCGCTGGATCAGGCGCCGTCTCGGCGACCGGCTCGGGTTCGGCGGCAGGTGCCGGATCGGGAAGTGTCGCCGGCTCGGCGAGCACCGGGGCGGTCTGCTCGGGCAGGGGCGCGCCGGGGGCGTCGTCTGCCTGTGCGGGCAGGGCCATACCGGTCAGCCCCGCGACGGCGACGAGGACGGCCATGGCCGTCCCGATCGATCTCTTGAACATGGTGAGCCTTCTTCCAGGTGAGGACAGCTCAAATCCGTGTCAAGCGGCTGGCCGGGCGGCCCTGGTCGATGGGTGGTGCGCCTCATCGGCCACTCCACGACCCGTGCGGGGTCGTCGGGGGAGGGGGGCGAGGGCGAGGTCGCCGCGCTGTCGGGATGAGGTGATGGGAGGCCTCCTCGGCTCTGGGGGGGTGCGATCACGGGAGCCGGCTCCGTCGAGTCGGCTTGACAGTCAGCGTCAGTGCTGATACGGGCATCATGGCATAAACCGGACAGAAGCGACAGAGCGGGCATCGGCGGAGATCCCGCAGAAGCCGGGCGGCATGGCCGGCAGCCTGATGTCACCAGCGCGCCGGCGGCCGTCCCGCATCGATCGCGCGGACCCGGTGGTCCACCCCGCCGCGCCGCCGGAACGCACGGCAGGCGAGCAGGCCGACGACGAACCCGCCGACGTGTGCCAGGTAGGCCACCCCGCCCGCCGCCGTACCGCCCAGGGCGGTGACTGCGCTGAAGAACTGCAGCCCCGCCCAGACACCGATGAGCAGCCAGGCCGGGAGGAACCGGATCAGGAAGAACGGCGGGACGATGACGATGAGGGTCCGCACCCCACCGTGCGGGAACACCACGACGTAGGCGGCCAGCACCCCGGCGATGGCACCGCTGGCACCCACCAGGGGCACGGTGCTGGCCGGGTCGACGAGCACCTGGGACAGGCTTGCGGCGACGCCGCACAGCAGGTAGAAGGCGACGTACCGACCGTGCCCCATGGCGTCCTCGACGTTGTCCCCGAACACCCACAGATACAGCAGGTTGCCCAGCACGTGAGCCCAGGATGCGTGCAGGAACGTGCAGGTCAGCAGCGTGGGCCAGGCGCTCGGGTGGCCCACGACGTCGGCCGGGACCGCGGCGAACCGGGCATACAGCTCCAGCTGGTGCTCCGGCGTCGCGCGCGCCAGGACGAGGAAGACCCACAGGTTCGCGGCGACCAGGGCATAGGTCACCCAGGGGACCGTCCGTCGCCTGCTGTTGTCGTCGCCGAGCGGGATCACCCGGATACTGTGGTGCAGGTCGGCCTCGACGTGGGAGTCCACGGCCCGGACCCGGGCGACGGTACCCTGGAGGCCGCTGCCGACGGCTGCCGCGTCCTGCCGACGCGTCCGGGCGACCACCCGAGGGATCCGATGACCAGCGCTGCCCCTGCACCTGACCCGTCGTCCGCCGTATCCTCGGCGCAGGTGGACACCGTCGAGCGCGCCGCGGTCACGCCCGACCTCGTCCAGCCGTACGCCGACCTCGGTCTGACGGCGGGCGAGTACCGGCGGATCCGGACGATCCTCGGCCGCCGGCCGACCACCGCCGAGCTGGCCATGTACTCGGTCATGTGGTCGGAGCACTGCTCGTACAAGTCGAGCAAGCGGCACCTCGCGCGGTTCGGCGAGCAGACCACGGACGCGATGCGCGAGCACCTGCTCGTGGGGATCGGTCAGAACGCCGGCGTGGTGGACATCGGGGACGGCTGGGCGGTGACCTTCAAGGTGGAGAGCCACAACCACCCCAGCTTCGTCGAGCCCTACCAGGGGGCGGCCACCGGGGTCGGCGGGATCGTCCGGGACATCATCGCCATGGGCGCCCGGCCGGTGGCCGTCATGGACCAGCTGCGGTTCGGGGCGCTGGACCATCCCGACACCCTGCGGGTGGCGCACGGCGTCGTCGCGGGGGTCGGCGGCTACGGGAACTGCCTGGGCCTGCCCAACATCGGCGGGGAGCTCGTCTTCGATCCGTGCTACCAGGGGAACCCCCTGGTCAACGCGCTGTGCGTGGGAGTGCTCCGGCACGAGGACATCCACCTGGCCAACGCCTCGGGCCCCGGCAACCAGGTCGTCCTGTTCGGCGCCCGCACCGGCGGCGACGGGATCGGTGGTGCCTCCATCCTGGCGAGCGAGACCTTCGACGCGACCACGCCGTCCAAGCGGCCCAGCGTGCAGGTCGGGGACCCGTTCATGGAGAAGGTCCTCATCGAGTGCTGCCTGGAGCTGTTCGCCGCGGGCGTCGTCGAGGCGATCCAGGACCTCGGAGCGGCCGGCATCTCCTGCGCGACCTCCGAGCTGGCCGCCAACGGGCATGCGGGCATGCACGTCGACCTGGAGAAGGTCCTGCTGCGGGACCCGACCCTGACCGCCGGCGAGATCCTGATGAGCGAGTCCCAGGAGCGGATGATGGCCGTGGTGCGGCCGGAGCGACTGGCCGAGCTCTTGGCGATCACGGCACGGTGGGACGTGGAGACCGCCGTCATCGGTGAGGTCGACGACACGGGCCGGCTGACCATCGACCACTTCGGGCACCGGATCGTCGACGTCGACCCCGCCACGGTCGCGGTGGACTCGCCGGTCTACGACCGGCCGTACGCCCGCCCCGCCTGGCAGGACGCGCTCGTCGCGGACAGCCTGAGCACCGGTGCGGGCGCCGAGCTGGTCCGCCCGTCGACCCCGGAGCAGCTGCGCGCCACGGTGCTGCGGCTGCTCGGCTCGGCGAACCTCGCGTCGAAGGCGTGGGTGACCGACCAGTACGACCGGTTCGTGCAGGGCAACACCGCCCTGGCCCAGCCCGACGACGCGGGTGTGATCCGGGTGGACGAGACGACCGGGCTGGGGGTGGCGCTGGCCACCGACGCGAACGGCCGGTACGCCCTCCTCGACCCGCGCGCCGGTGCCCAGCTGGCGCTGGCCGAGGCCTACCGCAACGTCGCCACCGCCGGCGCCCGCCCGCTGGCTGTCACCGACTGCCTCAACCTGGGCAGCCCGGAGGACCCGGACGCCATGTGGCAGCTCGTCGAGGTGATCGAGGGGTTGGCCGAGGGGTGTCGGGTGCTCGGCGTGCCGGTGACCGGCGGCAACGTCTCGCTGTACAACGGGACCGGGGAGCCGGGGCGGCGCGACTCCTCGATCCACCCCACCCCTGTGGTCGGCGTGCTCGGGGTCGTCGACGACGTCGCCCAGGTGACGCCGTCCGGCTGGACGGCCGACGGCCAGGCCGTCTACCTGCTGGGGACCACCCGCGCGGAGCTGGACGGCTCGGCATGGGCCGACGTCGTGCTCGGCCACCTCGGCGGGGTGCCCCCTCGGGTGGACCTGCTGGCGGAGCAGCGGCTCGCGGACGTGCTCGTCCGGGCGGCGCACGACGGCCTGGCCGCCGGGGCGCACGACCTGTCCGAGGGCGGGCTGGCGCAGAGCCTCCTCGAGGCCAGCCTGCGGTACGGCGTCGGCGCGCGCGTCGACCTCGCCGGGGTGTGCGCGCGGGACGGGGTCACACCCTTCGAGGTGCTCTGCGCGGAGTCCACTGCTCGCACCCTCGTCGCCGTCGCGCCCGGCGCGGAGGACCGGTTCGTCGCCCTGTGCGCGGAGCACGACGTGCCGGCGCTGTGCCTGGGCACGACGGGCGGCACGGCCGTCGACGTGGCAGGTCTGTTCACGATCCCGCTCGCCGAGGCACGGGCCGTGTCCGGGGCCACCCTGCCGGGCCGGTTGGGCTGACCGTGGTCGTCCGGCGGCGGACGGATCCGGCGGCGGGGCGCTCCGCGCTGGCCACCTGGCGGGTGGACCGCGCAGCCGTGGCCGCCCGCCGGACCGCGGTGCGCTTCACCCTGGAGGAGCTGGCCGAGCTGGCGCCCGGGCACGCCGTGGAGGTCCGCGTGGCGCCGGACGGCGCGGTGCAGGCGGTGGAGGGACCTCGGCACACCCGGGGGACGCCGCCCAACGTGGTGGAGACCGATCCACAGACGTGGTTGGAACTGGTCACAGGAGAGCTGCGGTGGGCGGAGGCGGTCGCTGCCGGCCGGGTGCACGCGTCCGGGGCCCGAGCGGACCTGTCCGCCTGGCTGCCGCTGCAGGCCGCCCGTGTGCGCGGCTAGCGGCGGCTACCATCGCCGGGTGCCAGAGGATCAGCCCGCCGCTGCGGAGCAGCGGCCCTCAGCCCCCGATGTGGCGCGGTCAGCGGCCCTCGGCGAGCAGGGCGCAGCGACTGTCGACCAGGATGGGGCAGCGGTCGGCGGCGAGCGGCGGCTCGTACCGCCCGACGAGCCGGTCGTCGTGGCCGGCTTGGTGCACGTGCGCAGGGCGCCCCGCGTGGGCCGCTTCATCGGCACCGGGGCGGTGCTCGGCGCGCTGGTCGGGCTGGTCCTGGCGCTCGTCGCCGGGCGGGACAGCGCTGTGGTCGCCGACGGGACGGCGTTCATCTCGGTCCTCGACGGCCAAGGTGCCGCTCGTGCGGTGATGGCGGTCGCCGGTGGCTGCCTGGGGGCGCTGCTGGGCGGCGCTGCCGCCGTGCTGGCGGACCGCCGCCGCTGACCGGCGGACCCGCCCCCGCCACCACCCGGACCCGCCGCCGCTGACCGAGGGCGCGGGCGGCTCAGACGCTGCTGCCGGCCGGCACGCCGCGGCGCGGCTCGGCGTGCGGCTCGTACGGGCACAGCGGGTCCTCCCCGAGGGGGTCGCCCGACCAGGCGAACGCCCGGGCCCGGGAGCCTCCGCACCACTGCGCGTAGGAGCACCGCCCGCACCGCCCGTGATAGCCGGCCACGTCCCGCAGCGCCACCAGGTCCGGGTGGTGGCGGTACAGCTCGACGAGGTCGTCGGCGCGCACGCTGCCCAGCTCCATCGGCATGAACCCCGAGGGCAGCACCGTGCCGTCCTGGGCGATGAAGATGATGCCGTTGCCGTCCCGGACGCCGAAGCCGCGTCCCAGCGGGGTCGTCAGGATCTCGGCGTCGGGCATGCCCCGTCGGCGCATCTGCTGGACGGCGATGCGCCGGTGCTGCATGGCCTCGGTGGTCCGCACCGGGAAGGGTGCCTCGCCGGACAGCCCGTACAGCCAGCGCATGACGCGCTCGGCCGCGCCGGGGCGCAGCTCCTCCAGCTGGGTCCCGCGGCCGACGGAGATGAGGAAGAACAGGCTCCAGGCCAGCAGCGGACGGGTCCTCAGGAGCTCGTACACCGCCGGGAGGTCGTCGGCCGTCTGCGCGGTGACCAGCGTGTTGACCTGGACCGGCAGGCCCAGCTCGACGGCCTGGTCGATGGCCCGCATGGTCGCGTCGAAGGTGCCGGTCACCCCGCGGAGGCCGTCGTGCCGGGCCGGGTCGGAGCCGTCCAGGCTCAGCGAGATGGCCTGCACCCCGGCGTGCTGCACCTGGGCGAGGCGTTCCCGGGTGAGCAACGGGGTGACCGCGGGGGCGAGCGAGACGCCGATCCCGCGCTCACCGGCGGCGGCGATGATGAGGTCGAGGTCGGGTCGGCGCAGCGGGTCGCCACCGGTGAGCACGACGTGCGGCAGCGGGGAGCCGAACCGGGCGATGGCGTCGAGGACGTCCATGGCCTCCGCGGTGGACAGCTGTCCCGGTGCGGGGTCGGGCATGGCCGTGGCCCGGCAGTGCCGGCAGGCCAGCCCGCAGGCGGTGGTGACCTCCCAGTAGACGATCATCGGTGCGCGCGCGTAGACCCAGCCCTCCGGGCGGACCGAACCGATCGTGGAGTGGTGCGGGTGGGCCGTCATGGTGCTCCTCTGCGGGGCCGCCCGCGCACGGCTGCGGGCGGGGTGTGCTCAGGCCGCCTGCGCATCCGACGGCCGGGCCCACGTTAGTCGGATCGGCCGGCCGGGACCGGTAGGGCCCCCGAGCGGCCGGAGCCGCCGGGTCGCAGGAGCCGCCCGGTCGCAGGAGCCGCGAGCGGGCGGGATCGCCGACCCGGCGGTGTGCGACCATGGGGCGGTGGCCCCCCGCGGAGACGGTCTGCTCACCCAGGACTTCTTCCCCGGCGAGAAGAGTCCCCAGGACGCGTGCGGCGTGTTCGGCGTGTGGGCCCCCGGCGAGGAGGTCGCCAAGCTGACCTACTTCGGGCTGTACGCGCTGCAGCACCGCGGACAGGAGTCGGCCGGCATCGCCGCGTCCAACGGCGAGCAGCTGCTCGTCTACAAGGACATGGGGCTGGTCTCCCAGGTGTTCGACGAGACCGCCCTGGGCGCGCTGACCGGGCACATCGCCATCGGCCACACCAGGTACTCCACCACGGGTGGCAGCACCTGGGAGAACGCGCAGCCCACGCTGGGACCGACGGCCTCGGGCACGGTCGCGCTGGCCCACAACGGCAACCTCACCAATGCGGCCGAGCTCGTCGACCTGGTCGCCGAGCGGTACGGCTCCCGCGCACGTGGCGAGCTCGCCCGCGGCAACACCACGGACACGGCGCTGATCACGGCCCTGCTGGCCGGCGACCCGGACCACACGCTGGAGGCCACGGCGCTGGAGGTGCTGCCGCGGCTGCGCGGCGCGTTCAGCCTGGTCTTCATGGACGAGCACACCCTGTACGCCGCACGCGACCCGCAGGGCGTGCGCCCGTTGGTGCTGGGCCGGCTGGAACGCGGCTGGGTGGTGGCCAGCGAGACCGCCGCGCTGGACATCGTCGGGGCATCGTTCGTCCGGGAGGTCGAGCCCGGCGAGCTGGTGGCGGTGGACATCGACGGGTTGCGGACCAGGCGGTTCGCGCCGGTCGACCGGGCCGGGTGCGTCTTCGAGTACGTCTACCTCGCCCGCCCGGACACGACCATCGCCGGTCGGTCCGTGCACGCGGCCCGCGTGGAGATGGGACGTCGGCTCGCGCGCGAGCACCCGGTGGAGGCCGACCTGGTGATCCCGGTCCCCGAGTCGGGCACGCCGGCCGCGGTGGGCTATGCGGCCGAGTCCGGGATCCCGTTCGGGCAGGGTCTGACCAAGAACGCCTACGTGGGCCGGACCTTCATCCAGCCGTCCCAGACGCTGCGCCAGCTGGGCATCCGGCTCAAGCTCAACCCGCTGCGGGACGTCATCCGAGGCCGGCGGCTCGTGGTCGTCGACGACTCGATCGTGCGGGGCAACACGCAGCGCGCGCTGGTGCGGATGCTGCGCGAGGCGGGCGCGGCCGAGGTGCACGTGCGGATCTCCTCGCCGCCGGTGCAGTGGCCGTGCTTCTACGGGATCGACTTCGCCTCCCGGGCCGAGCTCATCGCCAACGGGCTGGGGGTGGCGGAGATCGCCGCCTCGCTCGGTGCGGACTCCCTGGGCTACCTCTCCCTGGACGGGCTGGTCGCCGCGTCGGACCAGCCGGCGAGCCAGCTGTGCACGGCCTGCTTCACCGGTTGCTACCCCATCGAGCTGCCGCCGCCCGAGCGGACGGGCACACACCTGGTGGAGCAGCGGACGTTGCCGCTGGGCGCCCCGGCCGACGGGCTCACCGCCCTGGTGACCGGCGCCGGCGCCGGCGACGCCCTGGAGCACCCGTGACTGCGCCCGGGGGGCCGGTGACCTACGCCGGTGCCGGTGTGGACACCGGAGCCGGGGACCTCGCCGTGCAGCTCATGCGCACAGCGGTGCAGGCCACCCACGGCCCGCAGGTCCTCGGCGGCGTCGGGGGCTTCGCCGGCCTGTGGGACGCGCAGGACCTGGTCGCCTACCGGCGACCGGTGCTGGCCACGTCGACGGACGGGGTCGGCACCAAGGTGGCGATCGCCCAGGCCATGGGCGTGCACGACACGATCGGCTACGACCTCGTGGGGATGGTGGTGGACGACCTCGTCGTCGTCGGCGCCCGTCCGCTGTTCCTCACCGACTACATCGCCTGCGGACGGGTGCTGCCCGAGCGGGTTGCGGCGATCGTCCGGGGCATCGCGGAGGCGTGCCGGTCGGCGGGCACGGCCCTGCTGGGCGGGGAGACCGCCGAGCACCCGGGGCTGCTCGCGCCGGACGCCTACGACGTCGCCGGGGCGGCCACCGGGGTCGTGGAGGCCGACGCCCTGCTCGGGGCGCACCGGGTGCGGGCCGGTGACGGCCTCGTCGCCCTGGGGTCCTCGGGGCTGCACTCGAACGGGTACTCGCTGGTGCGTGCGGTCGTCGAGCGGGCCGGGTGGGGGCTGGAACGGCAGGTCGACGAGCTCGGCACGACGCTCGGCGACGCGCTGCTGACGCCCACCCGGGTCTACGCCGCGGACTGCCTGGCGCTCGTCGACCTGGGGGTACATGCCTTCGGGCACGTCACCGGCGGCGGGCTCGCCGCGAACCTCGCGCGGGTGCTGCCCGCCGGTCTGGTGGCGGACGTGGACCGGACCACCTGGGTGGTGCCGCCGGTGTTCACGCTGGTGCAACGGCTCGGCGGCGTGCCCTGGCCCGAGCTCGAGTCGACCCTCAACCTGGGGGTCGGGATGGTCGCAGTGGTCGACCCCGGCGCGGTCGGCCCGGTTCTTGCCGCTGCTGCGGCCCGAGGCCTGCCGGCCTGGCCGCTGGGCTCGGTCCGGCCCCTCGACCGCGCGACGGACACGGATCTGGTGACGGGAACGAAGGGCGTGCACGGCGGGGCGGTGCGACTGTGCGGGACCTACCGCACGGCCTGACCGGTTCTGTGGCACAGCCTCTGCGGCTGCGGCAGCCGCAGGTCAGGACGCCCGGTCAGGGACGGCCGGCCTGCAGCAGCGGCGTGTCGTCCCCGCCGGTGTCGTCCCCGTCGTCGTCGGACCACGTGTTCGTCGCGACGCTGCCGTCCCCTCGCAGCTCCTGCTCAAGGGCTCGGTAGTCCGTCTCCGGGCTCGTGTACTTCAGCGCCCGTGCCACCTTGGTCTGCTTTGCCTTCTGACGGCCGCGCCCCATGTGGCATCGACCCCCTCATACGTGGATGCGGGGCGGCTCCGTGCGTCAACACGTGCGGCCCCGGGGTGCTGAATCGTCTGTTCGAAGGACAACCGTACATGCTCGGTCGGCCATCGGACCACCTGCCCGGTCCCCGGGCCGGCTGACAGGCGGCGCGCGTACTGTGCGGCTTGTCCGAGATGTCCCGGTATCGGCGTCCGAAACGTCCGGCGGTGCCCGGGTGCGGTGCAGATGATCTGGGCCCACACTGGTCATCGGTGGCGCTCGGGAGCCCAGGCTCCGGCTGCCGGCGAGTGGGTGCAGGGGCTTCCACTCGTGCAGAGGGCCGGGAGCCGGCCGAAGGAGGCGGAGATGCCAGGTTCAGCGCACAGGTCCGGCACGTCACTCACGTCCGACACGCTGCTCACGCCGGCCGAGGTGGCTGCGCTGTTCCGGGTGGACCCCAAGACCGTGACCCGCTGGGCCGAGGCGGGCAAGATCACCGCCATCCGTACTCCCGGCGGGCACCGGCGCTATCACGAGGCGGAGGTGCGCCGACTGCTCGGCGTGCCACCTCAGCGGGGAGAGCCGGACGTGCCCCGGCGTGACGGGTCCGCCTGAGCCGGGGCCGGGACAGCTCCGGCTGACCGGGGGTCATCCGGCTGAGCGGAGGCCATCCGGCTGAGCGGAGGCCATCCGGCTGACCCGCCGTCGGCCGGGCGGGCGGCTCAGCGCCGCCGCAGGGCCGCGGTGAGGAGCAGCGCCGCGCCAGCTGCGACGGCACCGACGACGGCCCGCGCCCGTCCGCGGCGCTCGCGGTCGGCGGCCGGGTCGGTGCCCATCGCGTCACGCAGCAGCGTGCGGCCCTGGTCCATGACGGCTGCCGCCCGGACGCGGGGATCGAGCCGGTCGGAGAGTGCGTCGATGGTGGCCGTGAGCTCCTGGCGGGTCGCGGCGAGCTCCGCCTCGAGGGCGGACATGGTCGGGCG